>DASRDO010000029.1:0-36139 GCA_035652555.1 Steroidobacteraceae bacterium
GCATCGGTTCTGCTCAAATGGGTCCTCCCGTCGGACGATGAACCGGACGTCGACAAGGCGCTTCTGCTGCGTGCGGCGATCCTGAACGATGCCGTACGCGCAATCGTGCCGGCGTTGTGGCTCTATGAGGTCGGCAACACAGTTGCGCGACGATTTCCGGCGCATGCGTCCGCCTGGCTGACCTCGCTCATGAAGTTCGGGCTCACGGAGGCGGTGCCGTCGGACGCGTGGCTCTCAGCGGCACTCGAATTGACACGTACCTACGAGGTGTCGTTCTACGATGCGGCTTACCATGCGCTCGCGATTACCCGGAAGGGGGTATTCGTCACGGCCGACGTCCGGTATGTAAACCGGATGGCCGGGGAGGGTACCGTCGTCGCATTGAGCGAGTGGAAAGCACCCGTGCCCCCATCCTCATCTCGCCGTAGTTAAAGCTAGAGCCAGCTCCCGAGTGAATAGGATCGCTCAACCCGAAGCATTTCGGCTCCTCGAGCCTGCCGGACCGTCAATTCCCACCCATTTGCCCTTCGGGCCACCCCGCGATCGCGCTCAGCCTGAATGGCGCGACTGGTAGCGGCGCGCCTTCATGCGGTTGCCGCAAACCTTCATCTTGCACCAGCGGCGCGTGTGGCTCTTGCTGGTGTCGAGAAAAAGCCAGCGGCAGGTCTCTGCTTCACACGTGCGCACACGCTGCATCTCAGGGGACGTCAGGAGATCGCGCGCTGCGTGCGCCAGCGCCCAAACGGGCAGCTCTGCATCGGCAGCATCGGGCCGCCAGGACCACGTCAGGGTGTGTCGCTGGCTTGCGCCCTGCTGCCAACGCAGCTCGCGCTGACGGTCTGCGGTATGAAAGTGGCGCTCGAGTGTTTGTAAGTCATTTGGGGCTGGTGGTCGCCCGCTGACCAGGGCGTATAGGGTCGCCCCCAGGGCTTCGCGCAGCGCTCGGGCCGCCCGCAGTGCACGCAGTCCCGCGGGCGCCCTGACTGTCCGTTCGAGTTGCGCCAGGCGTGCCGAATCGAGCAGTTGCGCCTGACGCGCGAATCGCAGCAGATCATCGTAGCTCTGCAGGCCCTCGATGCAGCCTCGGCCGTTGAAACGATTGTCCAGTGAGTTCACGAAATCGAGTGCCGGGTGGCCGCCGCACAAGTCGAAGGTCACGCGTCTGACGAACGTCACCGGATCCGTACCACTAACCATCAATTTATATTTTACAGGTTGAAACGGAGGGACGCCAGAGCTATAGTAACCTTCAATATACGGTTTGCAGGTTATGACGCAGCTGAAGTTTGGGCCGATTCGCCTGGAAGCGCAGGTGGTGCTTGCCTTCGCCGCCATCTACGTCCTCTGGGGAGGGACCTTCCTCGCGATTCGAGTCGCGGTGCTGCAGCTGCCTCCGCTCTTTGCAAGCGGAGCGCGGTTCCTCATTGCGGGCGCCGTCCTTTACAGCTTCATGCGGCTGCGCGGCCATCCCAGTCCGACATTCAGAGAATGGCGGACCATCGCCGTCACCTCGCTGTGCCTCTTCGTCGCAACCTACGCGGCGCTCTTCTGGGCCGAGCAGTTCGTGCCCTCCGGCGTCGCCTCGGTGCTCGAGGCGACGCTGCCCATCACTGCGATGGTGCTCGAGGTCGTCCTCTTCCGTCAGCAGCCCTTTCGTTGGCGAATGTGCGCGGCGGTGTTGCTCGGATTTCTCGGCGTCGCGTGGCTGCTGCTCAGGAACCAGCACTCGTTCCCGACACTTCCTTGTCTCGTGATCCTGGCGAGTGGCACGGCTTGGTCATTGGGAGCGGTATTGACCCGTTCCATGAAGCGCCCTCGCTCTCTTCCGCTCACTGCCGGCGGGCAGATGATGTTGGGTGGGATGGTACTGCTGATGCTGTCGAAGACGACGGGCGAGCTACACACGCTTCCCCACGTTACGCTGAAGGCGGCCGTGGCGCTCTTGTATCTCATCGTGGCCGGCTCGTTGCTCGGATTCACCGCCTACGTATGGCTGCTCGGGCGCATGTCGGTGACGCGGGTAGCCAGTCATGCTTACGTGAATCCGATGGTGGCCCTGATACTCGCGTATTTCGTCGCCGGCGAGACCCTGACTCCGAGCATGCTCATCGCCTCAGCGCTGGTGATCGCGAGCGTCATTCTCATTCTCGTTTCGCCGGGAGACCCCAGGCGGGCCGCTCCTGCAGCGAGCATCCACGCCAAACGGAGCAATATCGATGGTCGTCAGAGTATGGCGAGGCAGCACCAGCTCGGCCAAAGCCGACGAATACATGAGATTCCTGAAGGAGACCGCCTACCCGGATTACGGCGAGGTGAGCGGCAATCGCGGCTGGATGCTTCTTAGGCGTCCGCTGGCTGACTCGGTGGAATTCATGTTCGTATCGTTCTGGGACTCCATGGATGCGATCGAGCGCTATGCTCGCGGTAATCCGGAGCAGCCCCAGTACTACCCCGAGGACCGCGCAGCGCTGCTGGACTTGCCGCAGCGGGTGGAGCATTTCGAGATCATTGACCTGCAGTCGCGCTGGTAGCCCGCGGGCTGGCGCTCGTGTTGGGATCGGAGCGCTCGCCGCGGCCGAAGATCGGGTGCCGCCGACGCGTTCCATTCCGCAGTCTGCCGGCGCCTGTAGTATCATGCCCGACCCGCGCGACGCACGTCCGATCCAGGATTTTGTGGCCGCCCAATCCTCGCATCGAGGAGCACCGACAGTGATCGAACAGATGCCACGGCCGCATTGGGAGCCTCTCACACGAGCGGGAGCCGTTGGCGTAACGGGTCGAGTATTGCTGAAGCGAGCTGGAGTCGCTATCGCAAACCTGCGCTTCGCGTCGAACGCGAGCATCGATGAGCATTCGGCCCCGATCGAGATAGACGTGATCTGCATCAGCGGAGCGGGATTCGTTTCGGTCGGCAACGACGTCTTTCCCCTTCGCGCTGGAGAGCGCGTGGTCTGGCCCGCGGGTGTAAATCATCGATTGTGGACGGAAGGCGCCGAAATGGAGACCGTAATGGTGGAGCGAATCGTTTAGACAGCGGCCGGAACCTCTACGCCGCTGCTTCGCCGGCCGCCGCTGCGCCTTGCAATTGCCAGAGCGTCGCGTAGTTCATGATGGGGCGCTCGAAGGTCGCGCCCTTTGCGATGAACGGTTTTCCCAGGTCCAGCATCGGCTGGAACGTGTCCAACTGCTTGGCGGCTTCGAGGCTGGTCCAGAGGCTGACATTCGTCAGCGAAGAGGTCGCCTCGTCCGCGCCGAAGTAGAAGGCCAGCAATCCGGGCATGGCTTCTATGCCGGGGCGCAGCACGGGGTCGGCCTCCAACGCCATTTGCCGTATCTCGGCAAAGCGTTCCGGGGCACACCGCAGAATCGATACACGCACCACTGGCTTCATGTGCCGCATCCTCTTTGTGGTTTGGGGTCGCGCGGCATCCTAGCATGGCCTGATTCGGTCACAAGCGCGGTCCAGCCGGCCCACCTCCCATTTCCTCGTTCCGGCAGTTAGAATGGAGCTCTCTGCGAAGAGGGCCGCCCATGAAACAACGACTAAGAATTGCGTGCTCGCTATTGATGCTCGCACCGGCACTCTGCCTGGCCCAGAGCGTGTTCGACGGGATCTGGCGACCGGATCCGCAGAAGCCGAGCCCGAATCAACCACCCGAAGAGCTGACGCTCATGGGCGGTCAATATGAATGCCAGTCCTGTAAGCCGCCGTACAAGATTGCCGTGGATGGCAAGGATCACGAGGTGAAGGGTAGTCCTTACTACACCAGCCTCAGCGTATCGATCGTCGATGGACACACCGTGGTCAAAACGGCGAAAAGGAACGGCAGGACGGTAGCTCGCATCAAGGAAGTAGTGTCTGCCGACGGCCGCGGCCGTACGCAGGTGCAGACGCTCATCGGCATGGCTCCTCGCACCGTCGATTTTGCCCGCACGTATTCCCGTATTGCCGCAGGGCCTTCCGGATCGCATGCGCTCTCGGGAAGCTGGCGAGAGCTCCAGGCAGATCTCGTGAATCACGAAGAAGACACGACGTACAAGCTGAGCAACAACACGCTCAGCATGTCCGATGGTTTCGGCCGGTCTTTCTCTGCGAAACTCGATGGCACCAAAGCGCCCTACAACGGTGACCCCGAATTCACCGGCGTGTCGCTCAAGATGATCGACAGCCGGACCATCCAGGAGTCGGATTTGAAGGATGGCAAGGTGGTGAAGATCGACACCTGGAGCGTCCGGCCCGACGGGAAGACCATGCATGTCCGGTTCGATGACACGAAGGGACACATTCAAGAGCAGGATGGCCATCGGGTCCGGTAATACCCGGACCGGTCGAGGCTGACGCGCCGGCGGGCCGGCCAACGCCGCGAGCATTTGGATGTGCGGGGCGCCGCGGGCTGCGGCGGTAGCAGGTTTCCCGGGCGGCCGAGTCGTACTCGCGCATTGGCCGTGTCGGCTTTCCGCAAGCGTGGCCGGAACGCCTGCGTGATGATCCTGCGATGGAAACCCGTCGACGACGCGAAGGGGGGAGGGGCCGCCGCTCGGTCTCCGGCCCTCTGCGGCAGCTGCCCTGGCGGACGGTCAGAAATCCGTTCGCGCCTATGGAAGTGCTCACGGCCGATCAGCTCGAGGCCATTCATCTCACCTCGCTGCGCATCCTCGAGGAGCTCGGTATCGAACTGAGGTCGCAGCAGGCGTGCGACATCATGCGGGCCGCAGGCGCTGAGGTCGACGACGCCAGCAGCATGGTTCGCATCGATCGCGGCCTGGTGGCGGAGGCGCTCGCGAGGGCGCCGCGCTCCTTCGCGCTGACTCCGCGCAATCCCGCCCGACAGGTTACCTTTGGAGGCAATCACGTCAATTTCGGGCTGGTGGCGGGACCACCCAACGTCCACGATCGTGAGCGGGGGCGCCGGTCGGGCAACCTTGCCGATTACTGCGATTTCATCCGCCTGGCACATTACTTCAATGCCATCCATCTGATCGGCAACCAGGTGTGCGCGCCGGTCGAGCTGCCGGCGAACTCGCGCCACATGGATGCCTATCGCGCGAACATCCGGTACTCGGATCTCGCATTTCACGTGAGCGCGATCGGCGCCGGACGGGCGCTGGACGGGATCAGGATGATGGCGATTGCACGCGGGATCACGCTCGAAGAGATGGCTGCGAGCCCGGGTGTGATCACCATCATCTCGGTCAACAGCCCGCGCCGCTTCGATGAAGGGATGAGCGAAGGGTTGGTAGCGATGGCGGCTCACGGGCAGCCGGTCGTCATCACACCCTTCACCCTCATGGGCGCCATGGCGCCCGTCTCGCTCGCCGCGGCACTGGCGCAGCAGAACGCCGAGGCGCTCTTCGGGGTGGTTCTCGCGCAGCTCGTACGCCCTGGGACGCCTGTCGTGTATGGCGCCTTTACATCGAACGTCGATCTGCGTTCCGGTGCTCCCGCGTTCGGTACGCCGGAGAATGCGAAAGCGAACGTCGCCAGCGGACAGTTGGCACGACGCTACGGGCTGCCTTATCGGACCTCCAACGCCAGCGCCTCCAATGCAGCCGATGCCCAGGGCGCGTATGAGACCGAGATGTCTCTGTGGGGGGCCGTTCTCGGCCACGCGAACCTCATCTATCACGCGGCCGGCTGGCAGGAAGGGGGACTCACCGCCTCGTTCGAGAAGCTGATCCTCGATGTCGAGATGTTGCAACTCATGATGGAGTTCCTCCAGCCGGTGCAGGTCGATGAGGCCGAGCTCGGTTTCGAAGCGATTCGCGGCGTCAAGACTGGCGGCCACTTCTTCGGCGAGCCGCACACTCTCGAGCGCTATGAGCACGCCTTCTACGAGCCGCTGGTCTCGAACTGGCAGAACTACGAGAACTGGCAGATTGCCGGCGGCCGCGATGCCACGGAGCGCGCGACCGAAATCTGGAAGCGGGCGCTCACCGAGTATCAGGAGCCGGCGCTCGACCCCGGAATTTCCGAGGCGCTGGATGAGTACGTCGAGCGCCGTCGCGGCGAGATCGGCAGCGGCGAGCCTTAAGTAAGGTCGCTCAGGAGTGCGGCAACGATGGCCTCCGGCGCATCCTCCTGCACCAGATGACCGGCCTCAGGCACGATGCGCAGACTCGAGTTTGCGATTCGCTTGGCCAGCTCGCGTCCCCGCTCGACCGGTATCCAGCCGTCCCGCTCGCCCCAGATGATTCTCACGGGACAGCGCATTTCCCCGTAGCGCGACTCGATCTCGTCGGTGTAGCGCTGGTCCATTTGCGCGACCTGCCGATAAAAGGCCGCTTGTCCCGCTGAGCCGACCCACGGGTCGACATAGAGCTGCAGAGCCGATGCAGACAGCGGACGAAAAGCGGCGCCACCAATGTATGCGGGCAGAATGGCGGCATGGATATACGGCGGGAGCCCGGCAAAGGCCGCCTCGTGCTCACGTACGTGGCGCACGAAAGGTGATCCCCAAGGCGCAAGCGCCACGGGGTCGATCAAGGTGAGCGAGCCGTACTCGCACTCATGAAGGAGGTGGCCGCGCAGCGCCGTGCAGCCGCCAAAGTCGTGCGCGACGATATCGGGTCTCGGGACGCCCCAGTGAGCCAGGAGCGCCGCAAAGAGTCGCCCCTGGACCTCGAGCGAGACATCCTGGTTGGGCCGCATCTCGGAGCGGCCATAGCCAAGCAGATCGTAATAGAGCACCTGACGGTGCTCGGTCAGGTACGGCGCGATCCGACGCCAGACGACCGAAGAAAACGGCGTTCCGTGCACGAGCACGAGTGGTGGCCGGTCCGCCCGGCCGAGTCTGCCAAACCGGACCGCCTGACCCTCAAAGAGGAAGGTCTCGGGGAGATTCCATGACGTGCTGGCTTCGGCCGGCATGGGTGCGAGTGAGATTGTGCTAACTGGCCTCGCGCAGGGCGCCCGGTGACAGAGTCTGCTCGAGCCGGCTGCAGTACCAGTGGATGAACTGCTTGACTCCGCCCTCGGTCACGTTCGAAAGCGGCCCCGGCTCGTAGGTGGGACAGCTCGCGCCGATCTGAATCTCACGCACGATTTCCCGATCCTGCTCGTTCGTCGCCAGCCATACCCGAGTCAGCTCCCCGAGATCATAGTCGACTCCCTCGACGGCGTCGCGATTCACGAGCCATTTCGTCGTGAGCGCGGTGCGCGTCGGGCTCAACGGCAATACGCGGAAGGAGATCGCATGATCCGCAAGGACGTGGTTCCAGGTGGTCGGATAGTGAAATAGAAGCAGGGTCCCGATGTTCAGGTCGCGCGGGATCGAGTCGCTGAGCGGCCGCTGGACGGCCGGGTGGCCGGTCATCGTGTAGCTGACCGCCGGCCCGATCAGGGGCATGCGGGCCGTGCGCATCTGACCGTCGGGCGATAGCTGGAACTGACTGGCAAGCGCGGCCGACTCGCAGCGCTGCCAATGCTCGGTGATCTGTGGGTCATCCTCGGCACCCTCCACGCTCGTCACGGTAGGCGTGTCGGGGAAGGTCCGCGCCAACTCGGGATGGTTGGCGGCGCAGTGGTAGCACTCGCGATTGTTCTCCCAAACGAGCTTCCAATTGCCCTCTTCGATGATGGTCGACTCAAACGCCACGCGCGCCTCGGACAGGCGATGGGGCAGGAGATAAGGCTCGAGATGCCGGCGGGTAGGCGTGAAGTCGGGTGCGTCGGCCGCGAGACAGATGAAAATGTAGCCGGCGACCGTTTCACAGTGCAGCGGCTTCAGTCCGAGCTGCGAGCGATCGAACCCCGGACCCATCTGCCGGGCCGCAAAGAGGCGCCCGTCGAGGTGATAAGTCCACTGATGATAGGGGCACACGAGCTTTGCGGCCTTACCAGCGCCCTCGGGACAGACGCGTGCGCCGCGATGCCGGCAGGAGTTGACGAAGGCGCGGATGTCACCATCGGCCGCGCGCGTGAGCAGAATGGGATATGCGCCAACCTGCAGGGTGAGATAGCTGCCCGCCTCCGGGAGCTCGGCGCTGTGCGCAACGAACAGCCAGTCCCGGTAGAAGATCCGCTCCAGATCGAGCGCGAAGATCTCGGGGTCGGTATAGAACTCCCGCGGCAGGCTCGTGCCAGGCACGCGCTCGTGCAGGCTGCGGAGCACACGGCTGCTGATCGCGCTCATACTCACTCCGGTGACGGCGAGGTAAATGATAGCGGAGGCCTTCGGGCCCACCTTGCGGAAACCCGACGCCGCTCATCGTCTGCGCGACCTCGCCGGGGATCGTTCCTCCTGTCGGGATTGCGCAAGCGCTTGTCGCGATTGCGACATACCGGCCAGGGCACGCCTGCCATGCTGAGGCCGACCCATGAAATCGCAAGCGCCCATCGGGCGGGACCGCGCCTCGGTCGCGGGCAAACAGCCGCCCATCGACGAAACGACCGACTTGCTCATCATCGGCGCGGGGCCGGCCGGGATCTCGGCCGCGCTCACCGCCGCCGCAGGCGGTGGCGTGCGCGTCACGCTGGTCGACGAGAATCCGGTTCCTCTACAAACCATGGGGGAGGAGGTGCCGCTGCACTTCGGCGGCCGCATGGCTGCGAGCGCGGGGAATCGCAACGCGGCTCTCGAGTCGGTCCTGCGAGCCCGACCGCAGCTCGAAGAGGTGATCGAGGCCGGGGTCGACGTGCGCCTGGGCACGGCGGCCTGGGGCGTGTTCCCACGACGCCGCACCGCTGGCTGGATCGACGGTCATGTCGCGGGACTCGCCGATGAGGATCGCGCATACCTCTTGCGCTTCAAGCAGGTCATCGTTGCCGCGGGCTGCCGCGACATGGGAGTCGCGTTCGACGGCTGGCAGCGCCCGGGGGTGATGGGCGCGAGCGCAGCGTACCGGCTGACGGCGATTTACGAGGCACTGGACTCCAGGACGGCAGTGCTCGTAGGCGGCGGCACTGAGGCACTGCAGATCGGCAATGCACTGATGGATGCCGGCGTGCGGATCGCGGCGATCGTCGAGCAGGCGGAGGCGATCAGTGGCCCGGCGGGGCTGCTGTCACGACTGGTAGCGGGCGGCGCACGTGTATGTACACGCCACATCGTCCAACAGACGGTGGGTGATCCTGGAGGCGTCGCAGCAGTCCGGCTTGCCCGCATCGACGGGGAGGGGCAGCGCCTGTCGGACGCCCTCGAGCGGATCGAGTGCGATACCGTGCTGCTCGGGCTGGCCGCGATTCCGGCCATCGAGCTGATCGAAGCGGCCGGGTGCCGGGTGAGCTTCCAATCTGCACGCGGCGGCCACGTCGCCGTGATTGACGACTTGCAGCGAAGCTCATTGCCTTTTCTCTATGTGATCGGCGACTGCGCCGGCGTCTGGCCGTCAAAGACACTGTCCGAAGACACAGCTCGCCGCGAGGGTCGAATCGCTGCGATTGCCGCCCTTCGGGCCCTCGGTGTGGACCTGGATGAGGCTGATGGAGAGCCGGTATCGCCCGATCCGGCGGTGAGGGATATCGCGCTCGAACGCCAGGCGTGGGTACGGGCGATGACTTTGGGATCAGCGGCCGGCCCATTCGTGTGCCAGTGCGAGGAAGTGACGGCGGCCGACATTCTCGAGTTGAATCCGCCTCGTTATCTGCGCTGGCGGGGTGCCTCCGAAGGCTGGCGCCTCGGCTCGGTGGATCCGGAAGGGACGCCCCATCCTGATGTGGTGAAACGACTCACCCGGGCCGGCATGGGACCGTGTCAGGGGCGGCGCTGCCGCGAGCAGATTGCGGCGCTCATGGCCCTGGGCTCCGGCAGGGCGCTCGCTGACATTCCGCTTGCGACGTATCGCCCTCCGGTGCGCCCTCTGCGGCTTGCGCAATTGGCCGGACTGCCGGAAGCGGCGGCAATGAGGGAGGGGTGGGAGAGTTGGTTCGGGATACCTTCGCAATGGATCCCCTTCTGGCGTCTCCAGCCCCGATACTCGGCGGCCGAATGCGCCGCGGACGAGCCAGTGGCGGGCGAATGAGCTCGCGAAACGGAGCGGGTGCCGCGGTCATCATCGTCGGCGGGGGCGTCACCGGGCTGAGCGCCGGCTGGTGGCTCGCCCGTGAGGGAGTCGATACCCTCGTCATCGAGGCGGCTGCCGCGGGGTGGGGCGCTTCGGGGCGCAACGGCGGTGGCTGCTCGCATCATCACAGTCCGCTCTTTCAGGAAGAGCAGCGCCTGTGGCCTCTCATGGACGAGTTGCTCGGTTACCCGACCGAGTTTCAGCCGAACCGGATCCGCATTGCACTCGATGAGCGACAGCTCGGGCTCTATCGGCGTGCGCTCGAGAACGGCACCCGACAGGGCTACCGCTCCGAGGTGTTGGATCCGAAGCAGGTCCGGGAGCTCGTGCCGCTCGCTGGCGACAATGTCTTCGGCGGCTACTACCATCATTTCGGCGGACACGCGAACCCGCATCGCACGCTTCAGGCTTATGCCTGCGCAATGCGTGACTGCAGAGGGCGGCTTCTGCAACACACTCGCGCCTCAGGGTTCGACACGTGCGGTAACCGTGTAGTGGGCGTACGGACGAGCCGCGGAACCTTTGCATGTGACCATGTCGTCATCGCCGCGGGACCTGCGACCGGAGAGCTCGCCTCCCTCCTTGGAGTCACGGTGCCCCTGATGAGCGCCCGAGCCGAGATGATCGTGACGGAGCCGCTGCCGTTGATGAGGTTGGGCGGAGTGGACGGCAACGGCCTTTATGGCCGACAGACATTGCGCGGTAACCTTGCGTATGGCGGTGGCCCGCATGAATGGATCGATGTCGCCGATGTGGAGGACGGCCGGCCCTATTCCACGCCGCTTCTGGCCAGCATCGCTCGCCGGCTGAGCGAGCTCCTGCCGAAGGCCGCTCACGCTCGTGTGATACGCAGCTGGGCGGGGTTCATCGAGAATACGCCCGACGGGCGGCCGATCATCGACCGGCCCACCGCGGTCGAGAATCTGACGATTGCGACGCTCTCGAGCGTGGGATTCGGGCTCTCACCGGCGGCCGGCCGCGCGATCCGCGATCTCGTCATGACGGGGAGTTGCAGCTTCGCCGACCTCTCGACGCTGACGCTCGCCCGCTTTGCGCGCCTGGAAAGGGACTGGCAGAGGCTACAGGGATGGTTGCCCAGCGCCGTCTGCGCCGGCGAATGAGCGCCGCTCGTGCGTAGGGGGAATGCCGTAGCGGCGCTTGTACGCATGACAGAAATGAGAAGGCGAGCCGAAGCCGCATTCGAGCGCTATGGTGCGCAGCGAGTCCAGGGTGCGGCGCAGCAGCGTCCGCGCCTTGGCGAGGCGCAGATCGAGATAGAACGCCTTGGGCGAGGAGCCGATGTGCTCCCGAAAGAGGCGCTCGACCTGACGGACCGAGATGTTGGCGCGCCGCGCCATTTCCCGCAGCTCCATGGGCTCATCGAGTGCGCCCTCCATGAGCGAGATCACCTGGATGAGCTTCGGGTTCTCGATACGATAGCGCGCATGCAGATCGAGACGCTGCTGCTCTTCCTGGGTCCGCACCTGCGGGTGGATGAACTGCTCGGCAACCGCCAGGGCGAGCTGGCTGCCGGCCACCTGGCTGATGAAATGCACCATCAGGTCGAGCGCGGCGGTTCCGCCGGAGCAGGTGAACACATTGCCGTCGATGACGTAGAGATCCTCCGTGACCTCGAGCTGTGGATAGCGAGCGCGAAAGGCTTCGAGATATTCCCAATGCACCGTGCAGCGTCGCGCGGCGAGCACTCCAGCCTCGGCGAGCAGGAAGGAGCCACTGCTGATGGCGCCGACGATCGTGCCGTGACGTGCGAGCCGCCGCAGTTGGTGATGGACCTTGATGCTGCGCTCGACCTCGGGCGCCTCGAGACCTGCGCACGCGATGACCATGTCGGCCTTGTCCAGCCCGGCGAGCGAGCCATGAGTGGCAACGGAGATTCCGTTGCTCGCTTCCACGGGGTGGCCGTCGGCCGAGACCAGATGCCATTCGAAGAGTTGCGACCCGCTCAAACGGTTGGCAGCGCGCAGCGGCTCGACAGCGGCTGCGAACGCCATCATCGAGAAGCGGGGAACGAGCAGGAATGCTATTCGAACAGGCTTGCCGGAGGTTCCGAGTGCCATCGTGCCGCCTTCCCGGCAGGTGCGATGCCGGACCGCTGCGCTAATGTAGCACGCCGGGCGCGGGGCGGAGCGGGGCTGCAGGCGGGTAAGATGAGGTCCCATGCGCTATTCGCTCTTTAGTCTGGTGCGACAGGCCCTGGCGGGGCACCGAGGGTGGGAGCCCGCATGGCGCGATGCCAGCCCCAAGCCCGCCTACGAGGTGATCATCGTCGGTGGCGGCGGCCACGGGCTCGCGACCGCCCACTACCTCGCCAAAGTGCATGGCATCACCGAGGTGGCGGTCCTCGAAAAGGGCTGGATCGGGCTCGGCAATGCGGGACGCAACACCACCATCATCCGCTCGAATTATCTGCTGGCCGGCAACAATCCGTTCTACGAGCTCTCGATGAAACTCTGGGAGGGGCTCGAGCAGGACTTGAACTACAACACGATGGTGAGTCAGCGGGGCGTTTTGAACCTGTATCACTCGGACTCGCAACGCGATGCCTACGTGCGTCGAGGTAACGCGATGCGCATGCACGGAGTCGATGCCGAGTTGCTCGACGCTGGCGCCGTGAGGCGCATGCTGCCTTTTCTCGACTTCGAGAGTGCGCGTTTCCCCATCCAGGGGGGGCTGCTGCAGCCTCGCGGCGGCACGGCGCGACATGATGCCGTCGTCTGGGGCTATGCGCGCGCCGCGAGCGGGCGCGGGGTCGACATCGTTCAGAACTGTGAGGTCACCGGATTCATCTTCGAGGGCGGGCGGATCGCCGGCGTGCGCACCTCGCGCGGTGACATCAGGGCGCGAAAAGTCGGCATGGCGGTCGCCGGCAACACCTCGACGGTGGCCCGCATGGCCGGACTGCGCCTGCCGCTCGAGAGCCACGTGCTGCAGGCCTTCGTGTCCGAGGCCATCAAGCCGATGATTCCCTGCGTCGTGACTTACGGCGCCGGACATTTCTACGTCAGCCAGTCGGACAAGGGCGGCCTCGTCTTTGGAGGCAACATCGACGGCTACAACTCCTACGCCCAGCGCGGCAATCTCCCGACCGTCGAGGATGTGTGCGAGAGCGGCATGGCGCTGATGCCGGCGATCGGGAGGGTGCGCATGTTGCGCTCCTGGGGCGGCATCATGGATATGACCATGGATGGCTCACCGATCATCGACCGCACGCCGATCGAGGGGTTGTACCTCAACGGCGGCTGGTGCTACGGCGGGTTCAAGGCGACGCCGGCCTCCGGCTATTGCTTTGCCCATCTGCTCGCACACGAAGAGCCTCAGGAAGTGGCGCGCGCTTATCGCCTCGACCGCTTCGCAACCGGCAACCTGCTCGATGAGAAAGGGCAGGGACCGCAGCCGAATCTGCACTGAGTCGCCATGCGCATCGAATGCCCTTTCTGCGGCGAGCGCGATGTCAGCGAGTTCAGTTATCTCGGTGATGCCGGTTGCAGGCGTCCGCCGGCGGATGCCGAGGGGCTCGCTGACCGCTTCTACGAAGCCGTGTATCTGCGCGACAACCCGGCGGGGGTCCATGAGGAGCTGTGGTGTCACGCGGGCGGGTGCCTCTCCTGGATGCGGGTTACTCGCAACACGCGCTCGCATGAGATTCTGAGCGTGCAGCCGGCGACCGAGACCCCCCACCCATGAGCGCCAACCGCCTGGTGAGAGGCGAGGGAGGTATTCGCCGCGACCGGATCCTCTCCTTCACGTTCGATGGCAAGCGCTACGCCGGGCATCCGGGCGACACGCTGGCCTCGGCACTGCTCGCATCCGGAGTGCGGCTCATCGGCCGCTCATTCAAATACCACCGGCCGAGGGGAATCCTGACGGCCGGCTCGGAAGAGCCCAACGCGCTGGTGGAGCTGCGGACCGGGGCGCGGCGCGAGCCCAATACGCGGGCGACCGTCGTGGAGCTGTTCGACGGCCTCGAAGCCCGCAGTCAGAATCGCTGGCCGTCGCTCGCTTTCGACTTCGGCGCTATCAACTCGCTCCTGTCTTCCATTCTCATCGCCGGCTTTTACTACAAGACCTTCATGTGGCCGGCGGCCTTCTGGGAGAGGGTGTACGAGCCGGCCATCCGTCGTGCCGCGGGTCTCGGCCGCGCGAGCCTCGAGGCCGATCCGGATACCTACGAGAAGGCACACGCCTTTTGCGATCTGCTGGTCGTTGGCGGCGGGCCGGCTGGCCTCGCCGCCGCTCTAACCGCCGGCAGGGCCGGCGCGCGCGTGATCCTTTGCGACGAGGACTTTCTTCTCGGCGGCCGACTGAATGGCGATCGGCATCGGATCGACGGTGAGGACGGCGCGCTCTGGGCGCGGCGAGTCGCCGATGAGCTGGCATCGCTCCCGGAAGTGCGGGTCATGACTCGCACCACGGTCTTCGGTGCCTTCGACGGCAACACATTCGGAGCGCTCGAGCGCGTGGCGGACCATCTGCCCGTACCTGCTGCGCACCAGGTCCGACAGCGACTTTGGAAGATCGTCGCCCGCCGGACCGTGCTCGCCGCCGGCGCGTTGGAGCGGCCGATCGTCTTCGGCGGGAATGACCGTCCCGGGGTCATGCTCGCCGCGGCTGTGCGCACCTACCTCAATCGCTTCAGGGTGACGCCGGGGCAGCGGACCGCGATTTTCACGACCTGCGATGATGGTTGGAAGACCGCTTTCGATCTGAGCGATGGCGATGTCGATGTACCCGTGATCGTCGATGCGCGCAGGGAAATTCCGGCAGCCATCGCGAGCGAGGCGGCCCGCCGCGGCCTGCGCGTCATGTTGGGGGCGCAGGTCCTCGATGCTCACGGAGCTAGGGGCTTGAGGGGAATCGATGTCCGCGACCAACAGGGACGCACGACTCGCATCGCAACAGACGCCCTGGCGGTGGCCGGCGGTTGGAACCCGAATACCGCTTTGTCCACCCACCTGGGGGCGCGGCCGCAGTGGTCGGATGCAATCGCCGCGTTCGTGCCCGCCGGCTTACCTCGGGGAATGACTGCCGTGGGCGCCGCGGCGGGCGATTTCTCGCTGGCGGGGGCGCTGGACGGCGGAGCAGCGGCCGGCAGGGAGGGGGCGAGGGCAGCGGGGTTTGAGGGGCCGACGCAGACTCTCGCGCGCGTCGATGACGAGGCGGTCGGCGGCGCCGCACTCTGGTTCGTACCCGGCTCCCGCGGGAAGGCGTTCGTCGATCCCCAGCACGACGTGACGACCAAGGATGTTGCCATCGCGACGCGCGAGGGTTTTCATTCCGCTGAGCTGCTCAAGCGGTATACGACCCTCGGGATGGCCACGGATCAGGGCAAGACATCGGCTCTCAATGGGCATGCGCTCGTGGCCGCGCTCACCGGACGCTCGCCCGCCGACCTCGGAACGATTGCCTCCCGGCCGCCATACACGCCGGTAGCGATCGGAGCGCTCGCGGGGATGCATCGCGGCCCGCAATTCAGGCCCTGCCGGCTCACGCCGAGCCATCGCTGGGCCGAGAGCCGCGGCGCGACCTTCGTCGATCTCGGCGAGTGGCGGCGGGCGAAAGCATTCCCACTGAGCGGCGAGCGTGACTGGAAAACCACCTTGATACGGGAAGTCCGTGGTGTCCGCAGCGGTGTCGGGGTCTGCGATGTCTCGACCTTGGGAAAGATCGACGTGCAGGGCACGCAAGCCGGCGATTTCCTCGACCGGGTCTATGCGAACACGATCTCGAGTCTGCCTGTGGGAAAGGCCCGATACGGCATCATGCTGCGTGAGGACGGCATCGTATTCGATGACGGCACCGCGGCTCACCTCGCGCCCGGCCACTTCGTGCTTTCGACGACGAGCGCTCATGCGCTCAAGGTGTTGCAGCACCTCGAGCATGCGCGCCAGGTGCTCTGGCCCGAGCTCGATGTACAGCTCGCATCGATCACCGAGCAATGGGCCCAGTTTGCCGTCGCGGGTCCCCGCTCGCGAGCGCTCCTCGAGCGGCTGCTCGGCGGCGCCCTCGATGTCTCGAACGCGGCTTTTCCCTATGTGGCCTGCGCGGAGTTTGAATGGCAGGAGCGGCCCGCGCGACTGTTCCGCATTTCCTTTTCCGGGGAGCTCGCCTATGAGCTCGCGGTGCCGGCGCGCTGGGGAGAGGCCACCATGAGGGCGATCATGACGGCCGGTGAGGATCTGGGGGTCATTCCGTACGGCATGGAGACCCTCGGGGCGATGCGCATCGAGAAGGGCCACATCGCCGGCGCCGAGCTCAATGGCACGACGACTGCGCACGACCTCGGCTTGGGGCGGATGCTCTCGGCACAGAAGGACTACATCGGCCGGGTACTCGCCGGCAGGCCCGGTTTGAGCGCGCCGGAGCGGCCGGCGCTGATCGGTGTGAAGCCGCTGACACCGGACGCAAAGCTCACCACGGGCGCCCATTTCCTGCGCCTCGGCGCGCAGCCGAGCCTCGAGAATGATGAGGGCTTCATCAGCTCGACGACTTTCTCGCCGACGCTCGGTCACTGGATCGGGCTCGGCTTTCTGCGCAGCGGCCGGAAGCGCATCGGCGAGCGCGTCCGGGCGCACAATCCGCTGCTGCGCGGCGAGCTCGAGGTCGAGGTCACTAATCCCGTGTTTTACGACGCCGACGGCAAGCGGCTGAGGGCCTGAGCATGCACGCGGACTCAGCGGACATTGCAGCTTCGGCCTTCGCGGGAATGCCTGCGATCATCGGCAGCGGTGACGGAGTGATCGCCACCGAGCGCATCGGGCTGGGAATCGCGCGCATCGCGGCGCGCAGCGGGCGGGCGGCCGGCATGGCGGAGCTCCTGCGCGCGCAGCTCGGGCTGGAGCTGCCGGATGGGCCATCGTGCACGAGCCGCGGTGATGTCAGGATCGCAGGTATCGGCCCGGGCAGCTGGCTCGCCACCCGCAACCAGGCGGGCAACGCTTTTGCGGCATCCCTGCGGTCCCTGCTCGGTGACTGCGCGTCGGTATCGGACCAGAGTGATGCCTATGTCATCCTCCGGCTCGCAGGCCCGAAGGTGCGCGAGACCCTCGCCAAGCTGGTTCCCATCGACGTTCACCACCGAAGCTTTCAGGCGGGTGATGTCGCGCAGACGGTCTGCGGATACCTCAATGTCATCTTGTGGCGCCTGGAGGACACTCCGCAGCGCGATCCTGTATTCGAGATCTGGGTCGGACGCAGCCTCGCCGTGAGCCTACATCAGGCAATCTCCCACAGCGCGGCGGAGTTTGGCTTCAAGAGGCACCCCGCATGAGCGACATACAAGCCGGCACGGGCCCGGTGTTGGCACCGCACGAGCACACGGGGTACCGTCAAACCGCTTCGCTGGCGGAGCGCTGGTACGCCGCCATCATGATGTGCGTCGTCTACACGCTCAGCATCTGCGATCGCTACTCGATATCCACGGTGCTCGAGCCCATCCGACGGGAGCTGCATCTCTCGGATGCGAACATCGCCTTCCTCACCGGTGTGTCGCTGGCGATCTTCTATGTCACTTTCGGCTTTCCGCTCTCCTGGCTGATCGATCGCCGCAATCGCCGCAACATCATCGGCGTTTGCCTCATCATCTGGTCCGCACTGACAGCCGCCACCGGGCTCGCGCGCAATTACTGGCAGCTGCTCTGGGCACGGATCGGCGTGGGCGTCGGTGAGGCGGGTGGCACACCTGGCGCAAACTCCATGCTGTCGGATTTCTTTCCGGCACCGCGCCGGCCGATGGCATTGTCGGTCTTTGCCCTGGGTGCGCCCATCGGCGCCTGGCTCGGCTCGCAGGTGGCCGGAGCGATTGCCTACCGGTTCGGGTGGCGCGCGATGTTCCTCGCCCTCGGGATACCGGGAGTTCTGGCGGGCCTCATCGTCCTCATCAGCATTCGCGAGCCGCGGCGCGGCTGCCTGGATGAATGCGAGGATCGCGGTGCGGCCCCATCCTTCCTCGAGACGATGCGGTTCCTCCTGCGCCAGCGCTCCGCCGTGCATTCCATCCTCGCCCAGGCGGTCACCGCCCTCTGGGGGTGGGGGCTCATGTGGTGGACACCCGCATTCCTGATGCGCAGCTACTCGCTCGACGTCGCGCAGGCCGGCGGGATTCTCGGGCCCATTCACCTGATCGGAGGAAGCGCTGCGATGATCGGGAGCACATGGCTGCTCTCCCGCCGGTGGCTCTCCGACGAGCAGCGTGTCATGCGGCTGCTCGCCCTCGACATCGCGCTTGCTACTGTCGCTACGGCCATCATCTACTCGACGCATTCCCTCACCCTGACGAAGGCACTCTTCTGGCTGTATGTGCCGTCCATCTACATATATCTCGGCCCGGGCTTCGGCATCCTAAACAACCTCGCGCAGCCGAAGATGCGCGCCATGTACTGCGCCACGCTGCTCTTCCTCGCCAACGTCTGCAATCTGGTGATCGCCCCGCAGATGGTCGGGATCCTGAGCGATTGGTTTGCGCCGCACCACGTTGCCGATGCGGAGTCGCTGCGGCTCGCGATGCTCTGTCTCGTGCCCACCGGTTTCTGGGCGGCGTGGCATTACTGGCTGTCGGGACGCGACCTGTTGGAAGATGAGCAGCTGGCGAGAACGGCCGCGGCTGCGGCCGCCGCGAGTGCTCAGCCCGCTTGAGTCTCGGCTCTGGATCAGCCATCCGCTCAATGCCAGTCCGTCGTCAGTCCGAGCTTCCCGCGCCCAACGGCTGCTTCCTGCCGCCTGCGGGCGCCCGCACCGCGTCGGCGTTCTCCGGACTGGTGCACATCGCGCAAGGACGCATCGAGACGCGGCCCCGGCTCACGACTCCGAGGATAGGAGGTCGCGACGCGCTGCTCTTTCCGCGCATCACTCTCGGTTTCGTGTCGAGCGGGGACGTCCTGATCCCGCTTGAGCGCGGACAGATCGTCTCCGAGCAACGCTCGCGTGAGCCTCGGAGCTACTGGTCCATCATCCCGCAATTCGGCCGGATCTGGCGCGACCCGGATGAGGAGGGTCCGTGGTCGCGCGCGGCCTTCCCGCTGATGCTGGTGTCGGATACGGAGAATCACGCGCATCAGGGTATGGCCACCTTCGAGTACCGGGGCCGCGAGGTCGGACAGCTCGAGTTCCAGTTCGTGCAACAGACCGCGCCTTATCTGCTGCATCAGCATTTCATCGGCTGGGGGCGGGCGCGAATGAAGTCAGCGCCGCTTGCCGCCCGGGAGGCGGCGCGGCACCGCGCCTCGGCGCAGGCGGAGTTGGCGCGGCGCCTGCCGCACCGGCCGTGGGTGGATCTGCTGCGAGAAGCGCCTGCCCACTCGCTGGACGGATTCGGTGGCCCGGTGCTCGAGCAGTGGCGGGTCACCGGCGCCCTCGTCCGGGACGGCACGATCCATTACCAGGGATCATCGACCCCTTACGGAGACTATCCCTATCCGCTCGAGATGCGTTTTGGCGTCCGTTCCGTCATGAAGAGCATCGGCGCGCCGCTGGCGCTCCTGCGGCTCGCACAAGTGTACGGACCCTACGTCCTAACGCTGAAAATCGGGAATCTCGTCGCCGGCCTCGAGCCGAAGTATCACGCGGTCCGGTTCATCGATGCAGCCAACATGGCGACTGGATTCGGGGGCACCGGAAGCTGGACGACGCAACCGAATGACCCGCTCGACGGGTACCTGGAGGGTGACTACGACGCGTGGTACGCAGCGCCTTCTCATCGCGAGAAGGTGAAACAGATCAGGCGATCACTGCGCGCGTATCCCTGGGAGCCCGGTACGGTGATGCGTTACCGCGATCAGGATTTCTATCTGCTCGGAGCCGCGATAGACGGGTTCGTCAAAACCGTGCGGGGACCGCGCGCTGATGTCTGGGATATGCTGCGAAGCGAGGTATTCGAGCCGATCGGCATCTCGCATGCTCCCATCGTCCGCACTCGAGAGCCAAGGGGCCAGCGCGGGCTCCCCTGGTTCAATGCCGGCTACTACCCGACGTTGGATGACCTTGCGAAGATCGCGCTCCTCTACCAGAGCCACGGCGCACACCGAGGCGAGCAGATCCTGCACCGCAGTCTCACCGAAGAGTTGCTCACCGGGCGCGGTGCCATTCCGAAGGCGGCCGATCTGTCCCTTGGAGGCGAGGCGGGCGGCGCCGCTCGAGCCGGTGGCGAGCTCTACAAAATGGGATTTCACTTCCGCTGCTACACCACCGCCGCAGGCAAGCAGTACCCTCTACCCACGATGTGGGGCGCGGGCGAAAGCGAGGTGATCCTTTATCCGAACGGCTGCATCTCGATCGTGATCGCCAAAGCCCTGGAGTTGGCTCCGAGTGAAACGGTGAGGTCGGATGCCGGTCCTGAGACCATTCGGGCGGTGGAGCGCCTCAAACCGTTCGATTGATTCACGACGGCATGCCCGCGAGCGATCCGAGCAGGATCTGTTGAGAGAGGTTCATATGTCTGGATCACCCATCGCCGAGCCATCCCGGGATGCCGTCGCGCGCGGCCGCTGCCTCTGTGGAGGAGTGCAGTTCGACGTTCACGGCCCCCTTCGTCCCATCGTCTATTGTCACTGCACCATGTGCCGACGCTCAGGTGGCCATTTCGATGCCGCCACCGCCTGCGCGTCCGAGCACCTGCGCCTGCTGTCCGCCCAGAGCCTGCGTTGGTATCAATCGTCCGCGACGGCTCGGCGGGGCTTCTGCTGTACCTGCGGCACGCAGCTGTTCTGGGAGCCTGCCGAGCGCGATCACATGAGCATTTGGGCGGGCACGCTGGATACGCCGACGGGTCTCAAGCCGTCGATGCACATTTTCGTCGCCGAGAAAGGCGACTACTACGAGATTACGGACGGGCTGCCGCAGTGGCCGCAGTGGCCGGAGTGCCCTGCGGACGACGACTGAGATTGTTGACAATTAACAATCTGGCTGCTTGAATCTCCCCAAACTCAGTCGGGGAGCCATGCGTAGAGTCAGCTTCCGGCAGATGAAGGACGGAACCCAGGCCGAATACCTGTTCCTCAGCCAGCTGGAACGCGACTACATCGGGCGATTGCCCGATCGTATCCTGGCGGCACTCCGTGCTCTCGATGAGGGATTGGGCGGCTACCGGGTCACGCGCCTGGAGCATTCGCTGCAGACGGCCACGCGGGCCGAGGCGGATGGCGCTGACGAAGACATGATCGCCGGCGCGCTGATCCATGATCTGGGCGATGCTCTGGCCCCGGAAAATCACTCCAACTATGCCGCGGAGATCATCCGGCCGTACGTGCGGGCCGAGGTGACCTGGGTGGTCGCGCACCACGGCTTGTTTCAGAAGGTCTACTACGCTCGTTTCTTCGGTGAAGACCCGGAGTCGCGGGCGGCATTGCGCGGTCATCCCTACTACGAGAGTTGTGTCCGGTTCTGCGAGAGCTGGGACCAGGCGGCCTTCGATCCGGACTATGCGACGCGCCCGCTCGAGCACTTCGAGCCGCTCGTGCGGCGGATTTTCTGCCGCCACGCCTTCGACCCGTCCGTCGTGGACCGCAAAACTTGAGGCGCACACCATGATCATCGGTTTCATCGGCCTCGGAAACCTCGGCTCGAAACTGGCGGCGACCCTCCTGCGCAACGGCCGCGGGCTGATCGTTCATGACCTCAACGAGGCGGCCGCAAGACCCCTCGTCGAGCACGGCGCGCAATGGGCATCGACTCCCAGGAAGCTCGCGCTCGAGTCGGACCTCACCATCACGTGTTTGCCGTCACCGAGCATCAGCGCGCAGGTTCTCGAGCAGCCCGACGGCGTTCTCGCCGGACTCTCGCCCGGGAAGCTCTGGCTGGAGATGAGCACGACGGAGGAGAGTGAAGTCAGGCGGCTCGGCGAGCGGGTCATGCAAACGGGGGCGAAAGCGCTGGATGCGCCCGTGTCGGGCGGCTGTCATCGCGCCGCAACCGGTAACATCTCGATTTTCGTCGGCGGTGAGCGTGCGGCATTCGAGCAGGCGCTGCCGGCGCTGCGGATCATGGGCCGCAGAATCATTCATATCGGGCCCCTGGGGAGCGCGTCCGTCCTCAAGGTGATCACCAACTACCTCGCGTTCGCTCATTTGGCCGCTCTGAGCGAAGCCTGGACAGTCGCGTACAAGGCGGGGATGGATCCCAAAACGACCTATGAGGCGATCAAGGCTTCTTCGGGCAACTCCTTCGTGCACGAAACCGAGAGCCAGGTGATCCTCAACGGCAGCTACGACATCAACTTCACGATCGATCTGGTGCTGAAGGACATCGGACTGTTTCTCGGCCTCGCCCGAAGATATGAGGTGCCCACGGAAGTGGCCGACACCGTGACGGCGATGTTCCGCGATGCGCAATCGCGATATGGCCCGCGCGCCCTGTCGCCGCGAGTCATTCAGCGGTTGGAGGACGATTGTGGCATCCAGGTGCGCGCACCCGGATTTCCGCCACAACTCACCGATCATGAGCCCGAGGAGCCCGGTGAGGAAGTGGTCGCCTCCGAGACCCGCTACGTGTTCGCCACCGCGGGGCGATGAGTCCTCATGGAAGCCAGGATCACGGAGACCATCAACAAGCGGAGCCTGGAGTCCCAGGCGGCCGAGCTGCTGCGGCGGCAAATCCTCCGCGGTGAATTGACGGCCGGCGCGCGGTTGCTCGAGGCGCAGATCGCCGAGCGCCTCGGGCTGTCGCGCGGCACCATCCGCGCGGCCCTGCGCCACCTGATCCAGGAGGGATTGGTCAGCCACGTCCCTTACACGGGCTACCAGGTCATCGACTTCAGCGATCACGACCTGTGGGAGCTCTACACGCTGCGTGGCGCGCTCGAGAGTCTCGCGGCGCGGCTGGCGGCGCTGCGCATCGAGGAAAGCGGCCGCAGGCAACTGCGCGCGGCATTTGCGGAGTTGCTGGCAGCGGCAGCCGCAGAGGATCACGACCAGGCGGACCGGCTGGATCGCGAGCTGCACAACCTCATCGTGCGGCTTTGCGGCCACGAGCGCCTGTTGGATCACTACATGCGCGTGGAGAACCAGTTCAGAGTCTACATCGCGCTCTCGAACCGCGACGTGGATGCGCGGGAGATCTGCGAGTCCCATCGCGAGCTCGTGGACAGCATCTGTTCGGGGGATGCCGAGCGCGCGGAAACGCTGGCCCTGGCGAACATCGTGCCGCCGGAGCTCCTTCTCAAGCGAGGCGCGTGATGAGTGGCGTACGCATCAGGCTGGAATCCGATCCGCCCCGGATCCTGGCTCGAGTCGCGACGCGCAACCTGGAACTGCCGGCGCTGTGGCTGCGGGAGCGCTGCCAGGACCCGGCGAGTCTCGATCCTGAGACCCAGCAGCGCCTGTTCGATCCGCACCGTCTGCCGGATGATCTCACCCTGGTGCGCATCGAGAGCACCGGTGAGAGTCGCGCCCGACTTTCCTTCAGCGACGGCTATTCGGGCGATTACGAGTTGAGCCGGCTCGCCGCCGAGCTCGCCTGTGACGACGATCTTCCACGAGAGATTCCCTGGCGCGCCGATCTGCCCCTGGCAGCGGTGAGTGTGGACGGCCGCAGGCTCGACAGCGATGAGGTGCGTCTGCAGGCCGTGGCGACCCTCCTGACTCATGGCCTCGTCATCATCCAGGACCTCGCCACCGATCCCGAGTGCATTCTCGAGGTGGCGCGCCGCTTCGGGCACGTGCGCGAGACCAACTTCGGGCGTCTCTTCGAAGTCTATTCCCGGCCCGGGTCGAACGACCTCGCCTATCGCCCGGTTCCCCTCGGAGCGCATACCGACAACCCCTATCGTGAGCCGGTGCCCGGCGTTCAGCTCCTGCACTGTCTGGTGAATGAGACCACGGGCGGGTGGTCCACGCTGGCGGACAGCCTGGCCGTCGCCGAAGCCCTGCAGGAAGAGGATCCGCAGGGCTTGGAGCTCCTGGCCTCGACGCCGGTGCGGTTCCGGTTCATCGATGCGACCGAGGAGCTCATCGAATACCGACCGATCGTGCAGCGGGACGGAACCGGGCGGATGACCGGAGTGCACTACAGCCCGAGGCTCGACTCTATGCCGCTACTCGATGCGGCCACCACGCAGCGGTTTCAGCGGGCGCGGCGGCGTTTGAGCGAGCTCTTCGCCGATCCGCGCTTCGAGGTGCGCTTCCCGCTGCGGCCCGGGGAGCTCATGATGTTCAACAACAGCCGCGTGCTGCACGGCAGGACTGCATACGACCCGGACGAAGGCCGGCGGCATCTGCAGGGATGTTACATCGATCTTGACGGTCCAAGGAGCCTGTATCGCACGCTCGGCAGGAGGCTCAGACCCGCGCACAGGAACGGATGACGCTACCGAGCGCCGACAGGAGGACTGCGATGCAAACTCAACTCTTGATCGCTGGCAGGCTCACCGCGGGGCAGGGTCCGCCAGAGACCATCCTCGACCCGGCGACTGGCGCCAGCATCGCGACGGTGCCGGGTGCGAGCCCCGAGCAGGTCGACAGCGCCGTGCAAGCCGCGGACCACGCGTTTACAGGATGGGCGGCGACCGTGCCGAAGGACAGGGCTGCCCTGCTGCTGCGTATCGCGGAGCACCTGGAAGCCGACGCGGCCGCTTACGGAGCGCTCGAGTCGGCAAATACGGGCAAGCCGCTCGCGGCCATGTTGAGCGATGAGATGCCTGCCATTGCCGATGTGTTTCGGTTCTATGCCGGCGCGTGCCGAACATCCACGGGGCTTGCCGCGGGCGAGTACCTCCCCGGCTGCACCAGCTTCGTTCGCCGCGATCCGATCGGCGTCGTGGGCTCGATCGCGCCGTGGAACTATCCTCTGATGATGGCGGCCTGGAAAATTGCGCCGGCGATCGCCGCCGGCAATACCGTGGTGCTGAAGCCCTCGGAGCAGACCCCGCTGACGGCTCTCAAGCTGGCCGCGGCGCTGGCGCAGCTGCTGCCGCCGGGAGTGGTCAACGTGATCTGCGGCCGCGGTGAACCTGTGGGCAGGATGCTGGCAGCGCACCTGCAAGTGCGCATGTTATCCCTGACGGGTGCCGTATCGACCGGTCAGAAAGTGCTGGCGCTCGCCGCCGGCAACCTCAAGCGTACACACCTCGAGCTCGGCGGCAAGGCGCCGGTGCTGGTGTTCGATGATGCAGACCTCGAGAGTCTGGTCGCGGGTATTCGTGCCTTTGGCTATTACAACTCGGGTCAGGACTGCACCGCGGCCTGCCGCCTCTACGCCGCCGCCGGAATTTACGATCGATTGGTGGCCGAGCTGACGAGTGCCGTCAGCCGGATCAAGCTCGGCACGCCCTGCGAGGCGGGAGTGGAGATGGGGCCGCTGATCTCCTCATCCCACCGAGATCGCGTCGCGGGGTTCGTCGAGCGTGCTGCGGCTGTTCCTCACATCGAGATCACCACCGGCGGGCGATTGCGCAGCGGGAGCGGCTTCTTCTACGAGCCGACCGTGATCGCCGGGGCCCGGCAGGCCGATGAGATAGTGCAGCAGGAAGTCTTTGGTCCGGTCGTCTCCGTCACGCGATTCACCGAGGTGGAGGAGGCCATCCAATGGGCCAACAATTCCGAGTATGGACTGGCCTCATCGGTTTGGACTCGCGATGTCGCTCGCGCCATGCAGGTTGCGGCGCGCCTGCAGTACGGCGCGACGTGGATCAACACGCACTTCTCCACGATCAGTGAGATGCCTCACGGTGGATTCAAACGATCCGGTTACGGCAAGGATCTCTCGGTGTTCGCACTGGAGGATTACACCGTCGCTCGGCACGTCATGGTAAAGCTGTGAGGCGCCTGGCTGCGCCTATTTCAGTACGACGGTTCGGCTGCCGTTGCGAAACACGCGCCGCTCCGCATGCCACTTGATCGCGCGATTGAGAACCACCGTCTCGAGCTCGCTGCCGACTACCGTGATGTCGTCGGGAGACTGTGTGTGATCGACGCGCGAGACTTCTTGCTCGATGATCGGTCCCTCGTCGAGATCGGTCGTCACGTAATGCGCCGTGGCGCCAATCAGCTTCACGCCCCGGGCGTGCGCCTGATGGTAGGGCTTGGCACCTTTGAAGCCGGGCAGGAAGGAATGATGGATGTTGATGGCGCGGCCCTCGAAGTACCGGCACGCCTCGGGGGTGAGCACCTGCATATAGCGGGCGAGCACCAGGATCTCGGCCTCAACCCGCTCGAAGAGCTCCATGAGCCGCCGCTCCTGCTCCTGCTTGCGACCGTCGATGATCGGCAGGTAGTGATAGGGCACGCCGTGCCATTCGGCGAGGCTGCGCATGTCCTGATGGTTGGACACCACGGCAACCGCCTCGATCGGCATCGTACCGGTGCTCCAGCGGTGCAGGATGCTGTTGAGACAATGTCCCTGGCGAGAGACCGCGATCAGCGCGCGGCAGCGGCGCACTTCATTGAACTGCCATTCCATCCGGAATCGGTGGCCGACGGCCTCGGCGAACTTGCGATCTAGCTCCTCCACGGACGGCATCCCCTGTCCATTGTCATGAAACACGGTGCGCATGAAAGACGTGCGGCTGTAAGGGTCGTCGTAATGCTGCGCTTCCGCGATCGTCGCGTTGTGTGCCGCCAGGAAGCCCGCGATGCCGGCGACGATTCCGGTCGTATCCGGGCATCGAGTGGTGAGGATGTAGAGGCGGGGGGCACCGGCACTGCGCTGCACGGCGGCGGCGGGTGCCGCCGATTCCTGCGCCTTGCGGACCTGGGCGGGCGTCAATTCTTCGAGTCCCGTGGGCATGTGGGGCATGGTAATGCCGGCTGGCTGCCGCGGGCGGTGGATTTACGACATAGGCGTGTCCGCGGGCGACAGGGGGAGGGTGGACGTATCCCGGCAAGTGGATGCCGCAATTCGATTAGCCAGCCGGATAGCCGGCAGCCATACTTTGCCCAAGCGCCGCCACGGCAAACCCTATGATGCGGAGTCCCCATGGACGAGCAGCCAGCCCCGACTCTTCGCTCTCGCCGTCCCAGCGGACGGGACGCCAAGCGAGCCGCGCGCACGGCACGCAGCCACTCTTCGGTCCCTTACATCACCCGCAACATTCCGTATTACGAGGTGCTCGGTACGGAGGGTCTCGAGTTGCTCGAGCACAATGCCGATACGATCCTGGAAGAGATCGGGATCGATTTTCGCGATGACCCTGAGACTCTGAAGATCCTGCGTGAGGCTGGCGTCGACGTGCAGGGGGAACGCGCCCGCTTCCCACGCGGCATGTGTCGCAGCATCGTGACTCGTTCGGCTCCCAAGGAGTTTACGCAACACGCACGCAACCCTGCTCGCAGCGTAGTAATCGGGGGTGGCCGTACCGTCTTTGCACCCGCCTACGGATCGCCCTTCATCCGCAGCCTGGATGAGGGCAGGCGATACGCACGCATCGAGGACTTCCGCAACTTCGTGAAGCTCGCCTACTCGTCGACGTCCCTGCATCACTCCGGCGGGACGATCTGCGAGCCCGTCGACCTGCCGGTCAACAAGCGCCATCTCGACATGGTCTACAGCCACATGAAGTACAGCGACAAGCCGTACATGGGCTCGGTGACGCATGCGGAGCGGGCGGCCGATACCGTGGAGATGACGCGGATCCTCTTCGGGGACCAGTACCTGGATCCGGCTACGGGGAAGCCGAAGACCTGCGTCATGAGCCTGATCAACGCCAACTCCCCGATGACCTGGGATGCGACGATGCTCGGTGCATTGAAGACTTATGCGCGTGCGAATCAGGCGACGATCGTCACTCCGTTCATTCTGGCGGGTGCGATGTCACCCGTCACGGTCGCGGGCACCGTCGCGCAGACCCTGGCCGAGGCGCTCGCGGGCATGACGGTCGCACAGCTCGTGAATCCCGGCGCGCCCGTGGTGCTCGGCAGCTTTGCGTCCTCGCTTTCGATGCAATCGGGGGCGCCCACGTTCGGAACTCCCGAGCCAGCACTGGTGCTCTACGTGATGGCGGCCCTGGCGCGGCGGCTGGGCGTGCCGTTCCGCTCGGGCGGGGCGCTGTGCGCCTCGAAGATCCCCGATGCTCAGGCCGCCTTCGAGTCGGCCAATACCCTGGTGCCGACCTGTCTCGGCGGAGTCAACTTCGTGCTGCACACCGCCGGCTGGCTCGAAGGCGGTCTTGCGATGGGCTACGAGAAATTCGTCATGGACGCCGACCAGGCGGGCATGATGCACACCCTCCTGCAGGGCGTCGACCTCAGCGACAACGGTCAGGCGATGGATGCGATCCGCGAAGTCGGACCCGGCAAGCACTTCCTCGGCTGTGCCCATACCCAGGCCAATTTCGAGACGGCCTTCTACCGCTCGCCGCTCGCCGACAACAACAGCTTCGAGCAGTGGCTGGCGGAGGGTGAGACGGACATGGCGCAGCGCGCCAATGCCCTGTGGAAGAAGCAGCTCGCGGAGTACGAGGCGCCGCCGCTAGATCCAGCGACCGACGAGGCGCTGCTCGATTACATGAATCGCCGCAAGGCCTCTTTCCCCGATTCCAATGTCTAGCGCCCTCGGGTAACGTACGGGCAGCGATGGTCCTTACGCAGTGAGCGGCACGGCAATCCTACTCGACGGCAAGTCGATCGCCCGAAAAGTGCGGGGCGAGGTAGCGGCGCGCGCCGCGCAGCTTACTGCCCGCATGGGCCGGCCGCCCGGGCTCGCGGTCGTGCAGGTGGGAGAGGATCCCGCCTCCAGCGTCTATGTACGCAACAAGCGCAAAGCAGCCGCCGAGGCCGGTATTGCCTCCTTCGCCCATGACCTGCCGGCGACGACGAGCGACTCGGACCTGCTCGCGCTCATCGGGCGGCTCAACCGCGACGAGCGGGTGGACGGCATCCTCGTGCAATTGCCGCTGCCCAAAGGGCTCGATGCGACCCGTGTCATGGATGCAATCGATCCGAGCAAGGATGTCGACGGCTTTCACGCGGTGAACACGGGCCTCCTGGCGCAGAAGCGCCCCGCGTTGCGGCCGTGCACGCCCTATGGCGTCATTCGGCTTGCCGCCGAGTACGGCATCGCGCTCAGGGGCTTGAGAGCGACGGTAGTCGGCGCTTCCAACATCGTTGGGCGCCCGATGGCACTCGAGCTGATGCTGGCTGGCGCGACGGTGACGGTCTGCCATACGGGCACCCGCGATGTCGAGGCCGAAGTGGCACGTGCGGAGCTCGTGGTCGCCGCAGTGGGCAAGCCGCACTTCATCCCGGGTGACTGGATCAGGCCCGGAGCTGCGGTCTTCGATGTGGGCATCAACCGCGATGCCGCCGGCAGGATGGTGGGCGATGTTGGATATGAGCGGGCAGCCGAGCGCGCGGGCTGGATTACGCCGGTCCCCGGAGGCTTGGGTCCGATGACGATCGCGATGTTGCTGTCGAACGCAGCGGAGGCTGCCTCGCGCAGAGCGGAGTCGCGACACGGGTGAGCGGCGAGGTCTGGATCGGGCTCGACACGGGCGGCACGTACACGGACGCGGTTGCACTGGAGGGCGGCCGGCGGGTGATCGCCAGCGCCAAGGCGCTCACCACCCACTGGGATCTGTCGGTCGGACTGGGAGCGGCACTACGCTCCGTTCTGAATGCGCTGCCTGACGGCGCACAGCCGCGCATCTCGCTCGTTTCCGTCTCGACGACACTCGCGACCAACGCAGTCGTCGAGAACCGCTTCAGCTCGATCTGCGCGATGCTCGTGGGCTTCAATGACCGCATGGCGGCCGAGACGGGCATCGAGAAGCAGCTGGGAGGCGTCGTGGTGCGCGTGCAGGGCGGACATGACCCGACCGGCGTGGAGGAGCAGCCGCTCGATGAGGCGGTAGTCGAGGCGGCGGTACGGGAGCTCGGGCCGCGGGTCGAGGCGTTCGCCGTTGCAGCGCAATTCTCCGTACGCAATCCCGAGCATGAGCTGCGGACGCGGGAGCGCATTCGGGCCCTGTGCGGCAAGCCGGTCACCTGCAGTCACGAGCTGAGCGCACAGTTGAATGCGCCCAAGCGGGCGCTCACCGCCGCGCTCAATGCCCGACTGGTGCCCCACATCCGGCACCTGCTCGATGCCGTGCGGCAGACGCTCGCGCGCGAGGCGATCAGCGCTCCGTTGATGGTCGTGAAGGGTGACGGGACCCTGATGCAGGCGAGCGTCGCCATTGACTATCCGATCGAGACGGTGCTCTCGGGGCCGGCGGCGAGCGTCGTGGGCGCGGCCTTCCTCACGGGGCTCGAGGATTTTACGGTTGCCGACATGGGCGGGACGACCACTGACGTGGCGATCATCATGGATGCGCGTCCGGTGGTTCGACCGGATGGAGCCGTGATCGGCGGCTGGCGGACGATGGTTCAGGCCATCGACGTACACACGAGCGGTCTCGGCGGGGACAGCGAGGTGCATTTCGATCGGGAAGCACGCCTGCGAGTCGGACCGCGCAGGGTCATGCCCCTGAGCCTGCTTGCTCATCAATTCCCCGAGGTGCTGCCGGAGCTCACCCGGCTTGCCGCAGCGCAGCGGCTGCCGTTGTTTGCGGGACAGTTCGGCCATCGCAATCCCGGCCGCGAGGCGGGGCCGGAGCTCGATCGACTGGAGCTGCGGGTCTGGGACGCCCTCGGCACGACTCCGCGGCGGCTCGATGAGGTCGCGCATACCCCCCAAGGGGTCGCGGCGCTGCGCCGGCTGGTGGACCGCGGGCTTGCGACTCTCGCGGGATTCACGCCGAGCGATGCGCTGCACGTGCTCGGCCGCCACGGCAACTGGAGCTGTGAGGCAGCACGGTTGGGGGCGGCCATCCTTGCCACCGAGGAGCGCAATGTGACCGCGCGCAACGGCAAGGACACCCCCGAGGTGTTGTCCGAGCGTGTTCAAGAGCTCGTGATACGACAAGCGGCGCGTGTGGTGTTGGAGAGTGCGCTCGCACAGGATCCGGGTGTCGAGCCGCACGATGGACGCTGGGGGCCGCTCGGCATCCTGATCGATCGCGTGGTGGAGGGCCGGCCCGTCTCGAGACTCCTCGATGCCCAGCCGCGCCTGGCGAATCCGCTGGTGGCCATCGGTGCGCCCGCCGCGGCGTTCTATCCCGAAGTTGCGCGCCGCCTCGGCGCCTGGCTCATCGTTCCCGAGCACGCCGCGGTCTGCAATGCCGTAGGCGCCGTCACCGGCGTCGTCTCGGAGACGGTCGATATCCTCGTAAATCAGCCGCAGTGGCAGGTGTACCGGGTGCACGATCCGGCGGGCATCCGGGATTTTGCCGCGGCGGATGAGGCAATTGCCGCGGCAGGGGCCATCGCACGTGAGCTCGCGCTCGCGGCTGCCCGCCGCGCTGGCGCGGCCAACCCCCACGTGGAGACGTCCGTCACCGAGCGGCGCGCTGCGTCGAGCTCCGGCGACACCTATCTTGCGGAAGCCACCGTCCGTGGCCGGGCGACGGGACGTCCTGCGACGGGCGCTCGAGTCCCCGAGGCGGGCTGAGGGAAATCCGCGACCTCCGGGTTGCGCGGCAGCGGCCGCGGCCAGCAAACTACGCCTCTCGCCTCCCGATGCTGGAGCTCCGCGATGGCTAAGACCGACGTTGGGCCTAGGGGAACCTCTGTACCCGTGCCGCGCGATATCGACATCGCGCAGAGCGCGACGCTGCTGCCCATCGGGGAGGTGGCGGCGAAGGCCGGCATTCTTCCCGGGGAGCTCGAGTCGTTTGGGCGGTACAAGGCCAAAGTCAGCCTCGCGGTGCGCGAGCGGCTCAAGGATGCGCCGAACGGAAAATACATCGTCGTCACGGCCATCACGCCGACACCGCTCGGTGAAGGCAAGACGACGACCACGGTGGGACTGAGTCAGGCCATCGGCGCGCATCTTGGCAAGAACGTCTTCACCTGCATCCGCCAGCCGAGTCAGGGACCCACGTTCGGCATCAAAGGCGGGGCGGCAGGCGGCGGTTACAGCCAGATCATTCCGATGGAGGATCTCAACCTCCATCTCACCGGCGACATCCACGCGATCACCGCCGCGAACAATCTGCTGGCGGCCGCGATCGATGCCCGCCTCTTGCACGAGACGGCGCAGACCGACGAGGCTTTGTTCGATCGGCTCTGTCCCCCGGGGAAGGATGGCAGCCGGCGATTCTCGCCCGTGATGCTGCGGCGGCTGCGAAAGCTCGATATCCGCGCGACCGATCCCAACGACCTGACACCCGAGGAGCGCAGCCGCTTCGCGCGCCTGAACATCGATCCGGGGACCGTTACCTGGCGGCGGGTGCTCGATACGAGCGACCGCGTGCTGCGTCAGATCACGGTAGGGCAGGGGCCGGAAGAGAAGGGAATGACGCGTGTCACCGGCTTTGACATCACGGCGGCAAGCGAAGTCATGGCGATCCTCGCCCTGACGAACGGCCTCGCCGACATGCGCGAGCGGTTGGGCCGCGTGGTGATCGGCACGAACCGCGCAGGCGATGCCGTGACTGCGGACGATCTGGGTGTGGGCGGCGCGATGACCGTGCTCATGAAGGACACCGTCATGCCGAACCTGCTGCAGACGCTCGAGGGAACGCCAGCCTTCGTGCACGCCGGCCCTTTCGGCAACATCGCGCATGGGAATTCGTCGATCATCGCGGATCAGCTTGCGCTGAAACTCGTGGGGCCGGATGGCTACGTGCTGACCGAGGCGGGATTCGGCGCCGACATGGGGATGGAGAAGTTCTTCAACATCAAGTGCCGCTACAGCCGCCTGGTTCCCAACTGCGTAGTATTGGTCGCGACGATCCGTGCCCTGAAGATGCACGGCGGCGGCCCCAAAGTCACGGCCGGGCAGCCGCTGCATCCGGATTACACCATGGAGCACCTCGGGCTCGTCGAGAAGGGCTGCTCGAATCTCGTCAAGATGATTCAGGCCGCGCGGGCGTTTGGAATTCCCGTGGTCGTCGCGGTGAACCGCTTCGCACACGATACGGCGGCGGAAATCGAGCTCGTGCGGAAAATGGCCGTGCAGGCCGGCGCGCATGCTGCCGTTGCGACCCATCACTGGGCCGAAGGCGGGGCGGGGGCCGTGGATCTCGGCAGAGCCGTGATCTCGGCATGCGAGCTGCCGGGCAGGTTCCGGTTCCTCTACCCGCTGGAGATGGACATCAAGCAGAAGATCGAGACGATCGTCCGTGAAATCTATGGCGGCAGCGGCGTCGAATACCTGCCGGAAGCGGAGAAGAAGATCGATCTCTATACACGGTTGGGATTCGGCAACCTGCCGATCTGCATGGCCAAGACCCACCTGAGCGTGAGCCACGACCCGAGCCTCAAGGGTGCCCCGTCGGGTTTCACGGTTCCCGTGCGGGACGTTCGCGCGAGCGTCGGGGCCGGCTTTCTCTATCCGCTGCTGGGTACGATGAGCACGATGCCGGGTCTGCCAACGCGTCCGGGGTACTACGATATCGATCTCGATACCGAAACGGGGCGTGTACTCGGTCTCTCGTGAGCCGGCGTCAGGGCGCCCCGCCCGAAGTCGCGGCAGATTCCAGAGCCATCCCGGCGCACGCCAGCACGGCGTCTGCGTGACGAAGCGCCCTTTCGTGCTGCTTCGATTGAGCCGCGAGCTGCTCACGGTACGAAGCAGCGTCCGGCGCCAGCTGTTGGATATTCGACTCCGCGCAGAGCAGAAAGCCGCGTAGCGCGCCCGCAAGAAGAGTGGCGGCGAGGCCGAGATCGGCGATCAGCGCCGGCGGAGTCAGCGCGCAGACCTCGCTGCACTGTTGCAAGCCTGCCGCGGCTTCCTGCGCGGCGGCCAGCGGCAGATCGATAGCACGGCGGACGGTGGAACTGATGGCTTGCTCTCGCGCCTGTCGCTCCGGCCCGGTCGAGTGCGGCAGTCGTCGCGCAGAGAGGTAGGCATCGAATGCAGCGCTATCCTCGCCAGCGAGCTGCAACATGCGTTCCGAAGCGGCTTGCGCAGCGGCGGTGAGCGTTTCGAGCCTGGAAACGCTCGCGGCCGAGACCTCCTTGCGGCGCCCCGTGATCGCGACCACTTTCGCGAGCAATCCCAGGGCGAAACTGGCGGCAACGGCGGCTACTGCCACCCCCGCCGGTGTCGGCTGTTGGCTTGCTGCCGCATGGCGGAATTGCTCGAGCGTGGATTCGGAAACTCGCGTGGGCAAGGAGCCCTCCAGAAAGTCTCGTCGACGACTCGGATGATGCCCGACCCCCGGCCTCATGGGCCGCGATTTGAGGTCCGCGCACAGGCTCGGTGCAATTGAGGCAAAGGATTCGGTGCAATTGTGCGATTGCACCGAGACCTTCGCATGAGCCAAAAATGGCCCCCTACGTCCACACTCCTCTTATATCGATGCCGCCCCGGAATCGCGGCGGCGCGCTAGGAGCCTTTCGAGACGGGCGGTGCGGCCCGACGGCGTGCGCCGCGAGCGCCCGTACGGGGCGTCGGCGGTTTCGGCTGCGGCAACGCGACTGCTTTGCGAAGGTGCACGTATTGCGCGGTGGAGTGGGGGATACCCATCGCCTCGACGAAGTGACTCTGGAACCGCGGCTCGATGGCCGTCTCGACCTTCTGCACCTGGTGGACCAGGGTCTCGATCGTCTTGCGCGAGCCGAAATCGAGCAGTGCGATACGCGCCCCGGTTCCCGCGGCGTTGCCCGCGGACGAGACCTGAGAGAGATCGCAGTCCGGAATCATCCCGAGCACCATCGCGTATTTGACATCGATGTGCGAGCCGAACGCACCCGCAAGCCGGATGCGAGCGACGAGCTCGGTTCCGAATCGGTCCATGAGCAATCGGATGCCGGCGTAAAGAGCGGCCTTGGCGAGTTGGATGGCGCGTACGTCGTTCTGAGTGACCGTCAATGTCTGCGTGCCCTGATAGACGACATAGCCAAACGTGCGGCCCTGAGGCACGACGCGAGGACTGCGTGCGGCGAGCTCTCCATCGACCACACCGTCCTGACTGATGATGCCCGTGAGGAACATCTCGGCGATCACTTCGATGATGCCCGAGCCGCAGATCCCCGTGACGCCGGTGGCTTGCACGGATTCCTCGAACCCCGGCTGGTCGGACCACAGGTCGGAGCCGATGACCTTGAAGCGCGGCTCGAGCGTCGTCGGGTCGATCCGTACGCGCTCGATCGCGCCAGGCGCGGCGCGCTGGCCACAGCTGATCTGTGCACCTTCGAACGCCGGGCCGGTCGGGCTCGAGCAGGCGAGCAGGCGCTCCCGGTTGCCCAACACGATCTCGGCGTTGGTGCCGACATCGACGAGCAGCGTAACTTCCTCGCCAAGGTCGGGCCGCTCGGCCAGTACCATACCGGCTGTGTCAGCTCCGACATGGCCGGCGACGCAGGGCAACGCGTACGCCCGCGCACCGCGGTGCAAGTGCAGGCCAATCTCCGTGGCCCAAAACTCCAAGGCTTCGTCGGTCGCGAGCGCGAAGGGCGCGCCTCCGAGCTCCACCGGGTCGATGCCGAGCAGCAAGTGATGCATGATCGGGTTGCCGACCAGCGTGACCTCGAGAATGTTGTCGGTGTGGGCCTTCGCCTGACGTGCAACGTCGGCCGCGAGCCGGTTGAGCGCTTCGCGCACTGCGGCCGTCATCTGCTGCGCCCCGCCCGGATGCATCATGGAATAAGAGACGCGGCTCATCAGATCCTCGCCGAAGCGTATCTGCGGGTTCATGACGCCACTCGAGGCGAGCACTTCGCCGGACTCGAGATTGCAGAGGTGGGCGGCGATGGTGGTGGACCCGATGTCGACGGCGAGACCGAGCGCCAGCTCGTGAAAGCCTGGCCAGACGCCGATGATCCGCTCGCCGCCGTGCACGGCGACCGTCACCTTCCAGTCTCCCTTGCGCAGCGCCGGCTGCAGCCGCTGCAGCATGTGCAGGTCGCAGCTCAAGCCAGTCAGCTGCCACTCGCGCTCGAGGGCCTCCTCGAGACGCTGCAGGTCGCCGGAGGGATCGTGCATGCCGGGCTCGCGCACCTCGACGTAATGCAGGCGCGCCACCGGATCCAGTGTGATGGCGCGCGCCTCCGCCTCTTTGCGGATGACTTGCCGGTGCACCTGGCTCGTAGGCGGCACGTCCACAACGAGGTCGCCCTGGATGCGCGCCTGACAAGAGAGGCGGTGGCCAGGCGGCAGGGGACGGCGACCGGCGGGATTCTCCTCGGCGGCGCTGGGTGCGGACAGGTTT
>DASRDO010000030.1:0-12211 GCA_035652555.1 Steroidobacteraceae bacterium
TCAGGAAATCTCTACGGAGTTGCCCTCATTAGCAAGTAGTGTTTGTGGGATCTCTTCTTCACAGCGCGTGACCAAGGCGAGCTCGACAGACAACCCGAGGAACAGACTGCATCTCTCTACACGGCCTGTCTTGGATGCCTCTTGGCTTACGCCTCGAAGCCATCCGGGCCAAAATAAAAGCCGCGCGCTGTGTCCTCATTCAAGTGACGGCGACACCATGAAGCGACGATCAATCGCTTGCATGTTGCATGTGCGCCAGATTTCCTGTCAGGTTCCCACAGCGCTCGGTCTAACCTCTTGGTCTATCTTCGTTGCACAGTCACATCTCGAAGAGCAAATCGGATTCAGGAGGGGCGCTCAGGCAGCCTGCGGCAGCGGCCGCTTCCACGCCTGCGGGTCGTAGGCTTCCCCCTTGGCGAGGAGGGCCCATATCATCCGGGCGTGCTTATTGGCGATCGCCACCAGAGTCTTGTAAAACCCGAGCCGCAGACGCGCCTCTACCATCCAATGCTGCAGTCGCGTGCGCTCCGCCGGCGGCCTTCTCATTGCCGCCATCAGCGCCGAACGTGCGCCACCTGTGAGCAGTCCCCGCAGATACGTATCTCCGCGCTTAGTGATCTTCCCCAATGAGCTCTTGCCTCCCGAGCTGAACTGCTTCGGCACCAGGCCGAGCCACGCCGCCATTTGACGACCGTTCTTGAAATCTCGAGCGTTTGTGACCGTGGCCGCGATAGCACTTGCGGTCATCGGACCCACACCGATGATCGCCTCCAGACGCTGCGCCTCCTCGCTCTGCCGAGCGTGGGTGCGGATCTCCATCTCGCAAAGCTCTATCCGCTCCTCGAGTTCCCGGAGCTCCTCGCGGGCAACGGTCAGGAGGGTGCGCATCCGGGATGGCAGGGCTTCGCTTTCCAGCAATCGCGGCAGGCTGCGCTTCAGAGCCTCCGGCGATTGGGCCAACCAGATACCGAACTCGGCCAGCAATCCGCGCATTCGATTGATCAGCGACGTACGGTCATCGCTCCACCCTCTGCGCATGCAATGCCACGCAAGCACTGCTTGCTGATCGACGGACTTCACGCTGACAAAACGCATATCGGGCTGCCGCACGGCCGTGAGAATGGCTTGTGAATCATTCCGGTCGTTCTTCGCCCCCTGACTCTTGCGAAATGGCTTTACGAATTCAGGTGCCATTAGGCGCACGGTATGGCCGTAAGCCGTCAACCGCCGCGCCCAGTGATGCGCCGAGCCGCAGGCCTCCATGCCAAACGTGCACGGGGATATCGTCGCCGCCCATTGAGCAAAGCCGTTAAAGCTGAGCTGCTTGTAGAACAGCACGCGCCCCTCTATATCGGCAGCGCATACCACAATAACGGCCTTCGCAAGGTCTGCACCGACGGTGGCAATTGGGTTCATGAACTTTCCCCCTGGGTTAATGGACCGGACCGAGACCCCCCCAATCTTGGCAGAGGCCGGCAACTCCCTTCCATTCAGGTGGGGCCTATCCCGGGAAACCAGGTGGGTCCAATCGGAGGAAATCGTGCACTCAAATGGCGGCACTTCGTTACGCTGGCCGACTTGCGGGGCCGATGCTCAAGCAGAAAGAAGAACTTATCCTAGCCTGAGTTTCCACCCGCCCGAATTCGCCTAAGTGCGGCCGGTTCTTGGGCCTCAGCCGGTCAACCGCAGGCGCATTCCGTCTCACGATGGAACAGCGACCCGTGCACTGGGAAATCGGAGCGGCACTTCGTTGCGAATGTGACCCGCCTAGCTCTCCGCTACGCAATCCGCCTCGAGCTCCACCAGCCAGTCGGGATTAATGAAACCCTTGACCTCGACAAAGGTCGTGGCAGGTCGAATCGCGGCAAAGAATTCACCATGAGCGCGAGCCGCAGCTTCCCATTGGGAAATATCGATTAACATGACACGTGTCCGAATGACAGCATCGAGAGATAGTCCGGCCTCATCAATGGCCTCTGCAATGATTTCTAGACACCGTCGCGTTTGGCCATAGACATCCCCCATGCAAGCAACGCCACCACCATGGGCTATCGGAGCGGTACCGGCTACGGCAACAAGTTGCCCGATTCGCACAGCCCTTGAAAACCCGATACGCGGCTCGAATGCTGATCCCGAAGAGATGATTTTGCGCATAGGTCAAAGCAGTCCGGATCCGATCTCCCGCACGAGATCGATGTCATTTTATGTCACTGGCCTGAGTTTCCACCACGCCACCGATCGCCGTCCAGCGCTGCCGCGCGGCCCGTGCGTGACGGGGGAGGCATCAGACGATCAGGCGCAGCCGCATGCCGTTCCACCATGGAACGGCGACCGGGGTATTGAGAAGCCCAGAGGCCAACACGATCGGTAGGTGCGCGCGACGATGGAAGCGCACCTGTACCTCGCTTTCAGTGATATCGACGGTGGCGGGCATGTCGATGAGATCCCGAAAGATGACTCGTGCCTGCGCATCGGCGTAACCCCGCATTTTACGGGCCAGCAGTCGATACAGGCCGCTTGCGATCACCAGCAGCGCCATGTCGAAGTCGACCTTCAGACCGACGGCGGAGGAAAGCGCATCGACGTGAAAGAATCGCACGGCGTCCGAGAGTGCATTCTCTATCAACATGCGCTGAGCATAGCGGGTAATGAGCTTGACTGCGGAGCTGTGCTGGTCGTTGGTGAGGAGGATGGTCGGCTCCTCGTGTCCAAGATCCAGAATGAAGAGCTGGCGGAACTTCGCCCCGTCCAAGGCAACCGCCTGTTCATATACTCGTGGCGTACGGAACTTACGCGTAGGGACGTCCAGCTCTACGGTGCGCCAAGCCGAGCGCGGCAGCAAAGCGATCTCCTTCAGCAGCGCTGCCGAACGTCGGCGCAGCGTAATGAAGGTGATTTTCATCTGCTCCAGGCGCGCAAGATTGGCGTACGTGGTCAACCGCGAGTCAAACACCAAGTGTCGGGGAAGCTCGCCGCGAAGCTTTTTCCAGAACGCGATAAAGCGAAAGATCTCCTCGGCTTCCTCGCCCTTGCGCAGGTCCGCGTTGGCATAGCAGAACGCCTGTCCATCGAGGTCCTGGGCGAGGAAGGCGAGGATGCTCGGCTGGCTGCGCGAACGCATGGAAACATAGTGCTTCTCGATCGCCGGATGCTCGCCGTAATACGGCACGGAGTGGAAGTCGAGGTTGAAGGAGTGGCCAGGGAAGAGCTCCTTGCCGCCGAGTTGCTTGTGGTATGCCCCGAGCAGGGAGAGGGTCTGCGTATGGGTGATCCGTGAAGAATACTCTGACAGGTAGCTCTTCTTAGGGAAGGCGTTGAGCCCGGCAAACAGCGCCAGTCCCTCATCGGCCACGAGCGGCATCACGTGACTCTTGCGCTCAATCGACCAGAGCTTCAAGGCCAGACAAGCGCGCAAGGCGTGTGTGGCCGGAATCATCTTCGAGCCTGGCAGGTTCGCGCTTGAGCTGAGTACATCGAGGGAGAGCTCGAGCAGCTGCGGCACAAACAGGAACAGGCCCCCACAGCGGGTGTGGAACTGCCCGGGTGTGAGTACGAAGCGTCGTGCATCGGCCACCGGTTCGATAGTGGCACGCGGGCGCTGCGGACGCTCCTCATCGCCGCGTCGGGGCAGCGGCGCGAAACCTCGGCCTTGAGCACCTCGCGCACCGCGGTGGCGCTCAACGGCCGGCCTCGCTCCTTCAAAGTCTCGCTGATCTCGTAGACGGAGTAGTTGCGTTTGCGCAGCTCGACGATCAGATCGCGCGCGGCCGACTTCTTCGGTTGGTCGCGCGGCCCGGGCTTGGGTGCGACAAAGAACTGCGGATCCAGCTCGCGGCGGAAGTGGTGACAGAGCACCTGGAAAGAGCCAGGGCTGTAACCGAAGGCGCGGGCTACCTCCCGCGAAGGGCGTTGTTCGACGAAGTACGCTCGCAAAGCCTCGTATTGGCGGTGCTTGGCCGAGGTGGGCTCAAGAAAGAAGCGGCGACAGTCGATTAGGTCTTTTGGTGCTTTCTCGTGCACATATCAAATTAAATACCACCAGCTATCGTGGTCAAGGGCGCAGATCGACCCAATAGCTGGTATTGCCATGGAGGCTAAAATTAAGGGTTAAGCCGTAGATCGGTCTATGCGGGCGCCCGATGAGTCGCAGGAGTGACTTGAGCACGCACTTGATAACTCATTCGAGAGTCTACCATATGACCTAATCGTCACAGTCCGATGCCGCCGGGTCCCTGGAGGAGCGCAGACACCGAAGCAGGAGAATGCAGGTTAGTTGGGGGATCAGGTCCGCCTGCGCGGCCGTGCGGCGGGCGATCGACGCTTAGTCGAAAGGTGCGTGGTGGAAAGTCAGGCTAGCGGCAAAGCAGGGAAATCCATTCCTCTCAATCCCAGGAATTTATTAGTCGATCTGCTCGGCGCCTTTGGGTTCTGCGTGCGCCCGTCAGCACCCGCCTGGAGCGCGTCTCGATTTGAATTTCCCCCGCCCCGCCCCGATCAAGCCCTGCTAGGATGTCGCCGCGGTCCGATGAACAATAAAAGCAATGACTCGGCCGCAGCCATCCTCCGAAGCGCTGGAAAGCAATCGTAATTAGGATCTAATCTATTGAAAAATAAAGAATTATTGGTGCCCGGAAGAGGACTCGAACCTCCACGGAGTTACCCGCTAGTACCTGAAACTAGTGCGTCTACCAATTCCGCCACCCGGGCAGGGCCAATCGGAATGCCCGTCGCGGGCGCGCGCAATCTACGCAGGGGGTGGGGAGCTGTCAATTGAAAGCGCGTAGAGGCAAATTCGGGCGCCGCGACCGTAAGGTCGGCCCTCATCCCAAGACCCGCTCGACGCTGCCTAAAGGCGTGGGCGACCGACATGGAGAAGGGAGCGCCGACGGCAGAAACAAGACGGAGGCGGGAAGTCGCCGCGGAAAGGAGAAGACCAAGCGCGGGTCGCAGGGAGCGGGGCCGGTGAGGGTGTCGCACGCTGGCCGAGCCGCGGGTGCGGCACACCACGGTGGGGTCGTGGAGGGTCAGGTCAGCGCTCACAGGGCGGGCTACGGGTTCCTGCGCGTCGATGGAATGAAAGACAGTGTCTTCCTACCACCCCCTGAGATGCGCGGGGTGATGCACGGGGACCGCCTGCGCGTTCGACTTTCGCGCGATGCGAGCAACCGCTGGTCGGGATCCGTGGAGCAGGTCGTCGAGCACGGCGTCAGCGCGTTCCTCGGCACCGTGGAAATCCTTGGCCGCACCGCATGGGTGACGGCAGCCGATCGCCGCCTGCAGCTTCGATGCGCCGTCGCGCACGAAGCGCTCAACGGGGCGCGAAACGGCGAGTGGGTCATCGCGCGCATCACGAGACATGGGGGCGCGGCGAGAGGTGCGCAGGCGCGTATCGAGAAGCGGCTCGATCCGGACCGGCCGGTCGAGCTCGCCACGGAAGCGGCCATTGCGCGTTTCGATCTGCCGCACGAGTTCCCAGCCGATGCGCTGCGCGAGGCTCAGGCATGGGGCGATTGCGTCGATCCGCGCGAAGCGCAAGAGAGGGAGGACCTGCGGCAATTGCCGCTCGTCACGATCGATGGCGAGGATGCTCGCGACTTCGACGACGCCGTCTATGCCGAGCCGCATCCCGCCGGCTTTCGCCTGATCGTCGCGATTGCCGATGTCAGCCATTACGTGAGGCCTGGTACCGCACTCGACACGGAGGCGCTGGCGCGCGGCACATCGGTGTATTTCCCCACGCGCGTGCTGCCGATGTTGCCCACGGCGCTGTCCGATCATCTCTGCTCGTTGGCGCCGAAGGTCGATCGGCTCTGCTTCGCGGCCGACATGGTGATCAGCAGGACGGGCGCGCTCAAGTCCACGCGGTTCTATCCCGCGGTCATGCGATCGGCGGCGCGGCTCACCTATACCCTGGCCAACGCGGCACTGTTCGAAGGACGGCCTGCTGCGCGCTCGGAGTTGGGAGAGCTGCTCGAGCCGCTTCTCGTACTGGTGGACGTCTATCGGGCCCTGCACAAGGCCCGCAGCAAACGCGGCGCACTCGACTTCGATGCCGCCGAGGCGGAGTTCGTGATCGACTCCGCGGAGCGCGTCCGTGCAATAGAGCTGCGCACTCGTAATGATGCGCACCGCCTGATCGAGGAATGCATGATCCTCGCGAACGTCGCGGTTGCGGAGGAGCTGGAGAAGACACGTACTGCGACTCTGTATCGGGTGCATGGCCAGCCCGAGTCCGAGAAACTCGACAGACTGACGAGCACTCTCGCGGCGCTCGACATCGATGCGCGGCTGCCGGAGACCGTCACGACGCGGGACCTTCAGGCCATTGCGCGACGGCTGGGACACACCGCGGAGCGCCCATTCATCGAATCGCTCATCGTTCGTGCCATGCCCCAGGCGGTGTACCAGCCGACCAACATCGGGCATTTCGGATTGGCACTGCAGCACTACGCGCACTTCACTTCCCCCATCCGGCGCTACCCCGATCTGGTGGTCCATCGCACCCTGAAGGCGCTCATAGGTGCGCGGGGCGGGGCAGCACAGCGCTACGAGTTGCCGCAGCTCGCCGGCCTGGGTGAGGGCACCTCGAAGCTCGAGAAGCGAGCCGATGAGGCCGACCGCTACGTAGCCACCTACCTCAAGTGCAGCTACCTGCGCGAGCGTATCGGTCAGACGTTCCAGGGCCTGATCACCACCGTGGTGGAGTTCGGCTGCTTCGTGCAGATCCTCGATGTCACGGTCGACGGATTGCTGCACCTCGATAACCTCCGCGACGACGACTATGAGATGGAGGAGCATGGCCACGGCTGGCGCGGTAGGCGGACGGGGCGGCGGCTGCGCACCGGCTCCCATGTCAGAGTCATCGTCACGGCCGTCAACCCCATCGAGGGATTGGTCGATCTCGATCTGGCCGTCGAGCCGTGAAGGGCTCTGGTTCCTCGAGGGCGCAGGGCTCACAGACCATCTATGGGCTGCATGCCGTGCGGGTGATGCTCCAGAAGCACCCGGAGCGCGTGAGTACCGTGCTCGTAGCCGAGCGCCGCGACGACCCGCGGGTCCGCGAAATCGACGAGCTTGCCCGCCGGCGTCAGATCCCGCTGCAGCGAGTCGACGCTAAGGTCCTGAGACAGAAGCTGGGCGATGTCGCTCACCAGGGAGTTGCGGCTGAGATCAGCCCGCTGCCGCCCTGGTCGGAAGACGACCTCCTCACCGCTGTGCAAGCCGCCGCTCAGGTAGCGGAGCAGCCTCTCATCCTGGCACTCGATGGAGTGCAGGATCCTCACAATCTGGGTGCATGCCTGCGTACAGCGGATGCCTGTGGCGCGCTTGCCGTGGTCGTGCCTCGAGATCGAGCGGCGCACGTCACGCCCGTCGTTCGGAAAGTCGCAGCGGGGGCGGCGGAGACGACGCCCGTTGTCACTGTCACCAATCTCGTGCGCGCTTTGAAGCTCCTCAAGGAGGCGGGCTTATGGGTCATCGGGGCGGACGCTGATGCCTCAAAGCGGGCGCACGAGGCGGATTTCAGGGGTGGGGTAGTGCTGGTCCTCGGGTCCGAGGGGGCGGGCCTGCGGCAACTGACGCGGCAGACGTGCGACTGGGTCGTCCGCCTGCCTCAGCTCGGGTCGGTCGAGAGCCTGAATGTCTCCGTGGCGGCCGGCATGCTGCTCTATGAGGTGCTGCGCCAGCGCGCGAGCTGATCCTGCCGTCACCGGCGGGAGCCTCGTTGCAGTTCTGCCGCAGTTTCAGTATCCTGCGCGCCCCCTTTTGAGGGGTCGCGCCCGCGCTTTCCGGTGGGCGGAATCTCCTTGCCGCACCCCGCATCAGCCTCGCGACGGGCGGCTTCCATCCGTAAGGAGGACATATGAGGCACTACGAAATCGTATTCCTGGTCCATCCCGATCAGAGCGAGCAGGTGCCCGCCATGATCGAGCGCTACAAGGGCATGATCGCCGCCGGTTCCGGCCGCGTGCATCGCCTCGAGGATTGGGGACGGCGGCAGCTCGCCTATCCCATCGCCAAGGTCCACAAGGCGCACTACGTGCTCATGAACATCGAGTGCGACCAGAAGACGCTCGGTGATCTGACCGGCGCCTTCCGCTTCAGCGATGCGGTGCTTCGCCACCTGGTCGTGAACATGGACGCCGCCGTGATCGAGCCCTCGCCCATGGCCAAAGTGGCCGATGAGGAGGGCGAATCCGGGGGCCGGCGGCGCGAGCGTCCGCGCGATGACTCGGGCTCCGTTCCTGACGGGGATCTCGGCGGCGACAACCTGTAACGGGAAGCAGAAATCATGAACAGCAGAGCACCTGGCTCCTCCGACAGAGGCGAGAGGGGCGATAGAGGCGACAGAGGCGGCGGTGGCGGCAGCGGCGGGGGTGGCGGTCGCTTCTCGCGGCGCAAGAAGTTCTGCCGCTTCACGGCCGAAGGCGTCACGCACATCGACTATAAGGATCTCGGCACCCTGAAGGGTTATGTCTCCGAGACCGGTAAGATCGTGCCCAGCCGCATCACCGGCACGAAGTCCTTCTATCAGCGCCAGCTCGCGGTCGCGATCAAGCGCGCGCGCTTCCTGGCGCTGCTGCCCTACACCGATCAGCACTGAGGCCTGCGCAATGGAAATCATTCTGCTGCAGAAGGTCGCCAATCTCGGCAACATCGGCGATCGGGTGAAGGTGAAGTCGGGATTCGGGCGCAACTTCCTGCTGCCCGAGGGCAAGGCGACTCTCGCGACGCCCGATAACATCGCGCGCTTCGAGGCGCGTCGCGCGGAGCTCGAGCGCACGGCGCGCGAGCACCTCTCCTCCGCGGAGGAGCGTGCGACGGCAATGAAGGATTTCAAGCTGGTGATCTCCGCCAAGGCCGGCACCGAAGGCAAGCTCTTCGGCTCGATCGGCACCAGCGACATCGCGGAAGCCTGCTCCAAGGCGGGCTTCAAGGTGCAGCGCAGCGAAGTTCGGTTGCCCAACGGGCCACTTCGCACGCTCGGCGATCATTCTGTGACGCTGCATCTGCACGCTGACATCGACGTGCCGCTCGCGGTGTCGATCGTGGCGGAAGAGTAGCTTCCGACTCACCAGGAATATCCCGCCGGTGGCCGGTCCCGCCAAAGCGCGTCGCGAGCGCGGCTCGGTCACCTCGGTGGATGCCCCCACACCCCCGCACTCCATCGAGGCGGAGCAGGCCGTGCTCGGCGGCCTGCTGCTGGATGCCACTGCATGGGATCAGGTGGCCGACGCGATCAATGAAGGGGACTTCTACCGTCCCGACCACCGGCTGATTTTCGAGGCTATCGGCACCCTGGCCGGGGCCGGTAAGCCTTGTGATGTCGTTACCGTCTCCGAGCAGCTCGACCGCACCTCAAAGCTGGATGGGGCCGGCGGTCTCGCCTACCTCAGCTCGCTGGCAAGGGATACTCCCACCGCCGCGAACGTCCGCGCCTATGCTGACATCGTGCGGGAGCGCTCGCTCCTGCGGCAGCTCATCCAGGCCGGCACGGAGATCGCCTCCGCGGTCTTCAACAACGAAGGGGAGACCGCCCGCGAGCTGGTCGACCGCGCGGAGCAGAAAGTCTTCGAGATCGCGGAGCAGGGGTTCCGCGGGCGGCAGGGCTCGGTTGCGGTCCGCAATCTCCTGCCGCAGGTCATCGATCAGATCGATGAGTGGCACGCCAACCCGGGAAAATTGCGCGGGTTGCCGACCGGCTTTACGGATTTCGACAAGATTACCGGCGGCCTGCGACCCGGCGATCTCGTGATCGTCGCTGGCCGGCCGTCAATGGGCAAGAGCACTCTCGCGGTCAACATGGCCGAGTACGCTGCCGTACACCACGCAAAACGCGCGTCTGTCGCGATCTTCAGCTTGGAAATGCCGTCCGACCAGGTCGTGACCCGCATGTTGGCTTCGATCGGTGGCGTGCACCTGGGGAGCCTGCGCAGTGGAAACATCTCTGACGACGACTGGGTGCGGATCACGAGCGCAACGAGTCAGTTGTCGGAATCGAAGGTGTTCATCGATGAAACCCCTGCTCTGACTCCGACGGAGCTGCGCGCCAGAGCTCGGCGCATCAAGCGTGAGCACGGCCTCGACCTGGTGCTCGTCGATTATCTGCAGCTCATGACGGTTCCCGGCACCAAGGAAAATCGCGCAACTGAAATCGGCGAAATCTCGCGCGGACTCAAGGTCCTCGCGAAGGAGCTGGCGGTGCCGGTCATCGCGCTCTCGCAGCTCAATCGCGCAGTCGAGCAACGTGAGAACAAGAAGCCGGTGATGTCGGACCTGCGCGAATGCGTGACAGGCGATACGCTCGTCTGGCTCACGGATGGCCGGCAGGTACCCATCGCGAGCCTGGTTGGCACGCAACCGGAAGTCTGGGCGGTGGATGAGCAGCAGCGCGTCGTTGCGGCCCGATCCGATCTGGTGTGGAAGGTCGGCAGACGCCCGGTGGCCAGCATCAACCTCGCCAGCGGCCGCTCCATCAGGGTCACTGCGAAGCACCGGCTGCTCACCGGGAATGGTTGGGTGAGAGCTGCGGACCTGAGTATGGGCGATCATCTGCTGACGATTCCCGAGCTCAAGAAACCGGTGACTCCGGATCTATGCTGGAGCCATGTGACAGGTGTTGTCCATAGCGACGAGGAAGACGTTTACGATCTAACAGTTCCCGGCCCTTCAAGTTGGTTGTCGGATGGAGTTGTCAGTCACAACTCCGGGGCGATCGAGCAGGATGCAGACATGATCCTCCTGATCTATCGCGAGGAAGTCTACGACAAGAACACCACGAAGAAGGGCATCGCGGAGATCGACCTCGTCAAGCACCGGAACGGTGAGATCGGCACTTTCCTCCTCACCTTCCAGGGCCAGTACACCCGCTTCGCCAACTATGCGCCGGATGCCTATGCGGAGGGCGTGCTCAGGTGAGCCGTCTGATCCGAGCGGTGATCGATGCGGGCGCGCTGCGGCACAATGTCAGAACCATTCGCGAGCGCGCACGAGGCGCCCGGGTCATGGCCGTGGTCAAGGCCAACGCATACGGCCACGGCCTCGTGCCGACGGCGCTCGCGCTGGCGGAGGTCGACGCGTTTGCGGTAGCCCGGCTGGAGGAAGGCCTTGCGCTGCGCGCTCAGGGCGTCACCCATCCCATCGTGCTGTTGGAAGGGGTGTTCGCGACGGAGCAGGTGCTCGAGGCTGCGCGCCACGGTTTCGATCTCGTGGTGCACGATGCGCTGCAGATCGAGATCCTGGAGGAAAATCCCGGGCCGCATCGGTTCGTGCTCTGGGTCAAGATCGACACCGGCATGAACCGCCTGGGCTTCCGCTCGAGTGAATTCCCCGCCGCCCTCGAGCGGTTGCGCAAGCTCAAGCCCGCTCCCCTGGAGATCCGGCTGCTGACGCATCTCGCGCGCGCGGACGAGCCCGACAGTCCCATGACCGCCGAGCAGGTTGCCCGCTTCAAGGAGACGATCCGCGGCCTCGACTGTGCCATCAGCATCGCCAATTCCGCCGGCCTCTTCAGCGGGCTGCATCTCGGGTGCGACTGGGTGCGGCCGGGGCTCGCGCTCTACGGCGCCTCACCCTTCGCCGACCGCACCGGCACGGATCTCGGCCTCGAGCCCGTGATGAGCCTGGAGACTTCGGTCATTGCCGTGCGCCAGGTCCCACGTGCAGAGACAGTCGGATACGGCGGTACCTGGCAGGCGCAGCGCGATTCCCGGATAGCCATCATCGCAGCCGGCTATGGCGATGGACTGGCGCGCGGACTTCCCAACGGCACGCCCGTTCTCATCGACGGCCGCCGTGCTCCGCTTTGCGGCCGGGTATCGATGGATATGATCGCCGTGGATGCAACGGAGCTGCCGGGCGTGCAGGTCGGCACGCCGGTGGTGTTATGGGGTAGAGGCCTGCCGGTCGAGGAGATCGCCCGCCACGCGGGCACGATCCCCTACGAGCTCCTCTGCGGCGTCAGCCAGCGCGTCCCGCTCGAGCTACGCTGATCTCAGGTCGGGCGGCGTCCGAAAGCAAACGATTAAGCGACCCGAGGCCGCCCCCGGGTCGCGTTGTCGAATTAGTCATGCGGCTGGCCGCTAAAAGCGCCGCAGGCGACTTAATGACATGGACTCCCCCTGCTCCTACGGCATCGGATGTGCCAGATTGAAAGCTGTTACCCGTTCAATCGCAGAGAGGGGGAGTCAAGGTGAATATTACTCGTTGCGGG
>DASRDO010000031.1:0-116429 GCA_035652555.1 Steroidobacteraceae bacterium
ACGGGGTTGCACTACCTGATGGCGTCATGATGGGTATCGTAATTGGGGTCGCCGGCGGCTCGGCAGCGTACTTTGCTAAGCCTCGACCCAAGAAAGGCTGACAGAAGCCCGGAGTAAAGACGGTATAGAGCGGACGCTTACGAAGCACTTCAGTTTTTAGCGAGAGCTGCGCGAGCCATCCCTGGAGCACCCGTGCCGATCTCACAGCAGGTTGGGCTTGTTCGCCTTCAGCCGATTACAAGCGGCTGCATGACAGGGATTCAGCCTGGGACAGACACTCACTGACAGCTGATTCCGGGATGATGTCCCCCGGTCGTGCACCGGATTGCCACGTCCGACCGTGAGTCAGCGACTGTCCGCGAGCAACGCCCTAGCGACATTGACACACTGCTGGGCCATCGGCATCGCCCACATTTCGTTGATGACACGCCGCGGGTCATATAGCGAGGAAACACGTCCAGCGTGCGGACGATAGTCGGCGATCTTGACGCCGAGCTGCTTCATTGCGGACTCGGCGAGAAGGGAAAATCCCACGATCTCAGCGTTGTCGCGACGAAGCGTCTCCACCGCTTTGAGCACTTGGCCACGCTCCGACTCCGTGAGTGGTCCTCCAGCGCGACTGATTGCGGCAAGGGAAGCCCCGTCACGAAATTCTCGTTCATTTGCGCTTTCGAGCACAGGCATGAGCGAATAGAAGCGCGACATTGCATCGACGCGATCCGTAGGCATTTGCGCCAGGATGCCGGCGGAGAGTGCGTCCTGAAATGCGATGCTATCCCAGGTATGTCGAGGTGTCCCAAAGCGACCAATGGAGGCCAGGATCGCCGAGCGGTCTGCATTCGTTTCAGCTGAACCGCGGATCGTATCCAATGCGGTATCGACGCATTTCGACAGCGCAATCCGCTCGAGAGCCTGCGGCCCATCATCGCCTGAAAACTCCTGACGCATCTCCTCGGCCACAAGCCGTATCTTGTGGCGTGACTCGAGACTCAGCAGCGCTTGTTCGCCGGCCAGGGCGATGACGATGCCCAGGAGTACGACGGCTACTTCGCTGAGGAATTCGCGCAGGCTGTGTAATGGTTTTGGCCTATGGAATTCCAAATGAAACCCCCCGTTCTTAACGATGACGCCGGATCAGTTTTGGCTCGAAGCAGCCCTCTCTCATTTCCGCGAGCGGCTGCCGCGAGCCGTGGTGGCTGCCCGCCCGAGGAAGTCTCGCTCAATTCGCCCGACGATCACCCTGCGAAGTGAGTCCACCACTTTCGTATCGCGCAGCCGGGCCTGCAGAGTGGCCTTCTCGGTCATTCGATGCTTTGCGAGCTCGCGCGTGAACTCGAGGTCCTTTTCGCGTCCCGCAACATACTTTGAAATCGCCAAGTCATGCACTTCGAGGCACAAGCCGGTAATCCCAGAAGTGTTAGGGTTGCTCACCCGCACCAAGCGATCGCGCCAACCGGCCGGTAAAACTGCGGTGCCTTCCCCGACGCCTTGCGCGTAGTACCCGTAGAGTTCATGGAACGCGGAGCCTTCGCCGATACTGCCGTCAATCAAATCTGCCAGCTCGGGCCGGTTTCGGGGAAACACATCCGCCTCTGCGGAGGCGAGTAGCGCCACTGGCGCGTCGGGAAACTGACCCAGGATCGCCTGGCTGCCGATGACTATGATCTCCGAATCGTCCGCGATCGACCCGGCCGCGCGAATTACATGCTCAAGCTCGGAACGCTTCATAGATCCGCTTGCGCTCTTCTGCCGTCAGGACCCCTGCGAACGGGGAAGATTGTCTCAGCCGTGCTGCATTCTCGCTGGGCTCGCTGATCAGTGCCGCAATCTCCGACCACGGTCGGTCCAGGATGCGCCGCCACTCCACTGCCCATCGAGGAACTTCGCCCCCCCAACGCGCGCTCCAAAGTTCGAGGTTTCGCCGCGCCTTGGACAAAAGCGCAGGGTCGTTCGCGATCTTCGCAGCGATTAGGGCATGCATTGCCAGACTGCGAGCTTCGAGCAGATGGTGTGGCGAATACACCAAAGGTGCCGCAAGTTCAACGGGCCGCCACGAGGAGATCGATCGAAGACCCGCCTTCCGGCGGCGGGCCCGCAAGCGTCGCATGCGTTCGGCCGCGGTCAGTGCGTTACCGGTCTTTGGGCGGCCGCGCTTCGGCTTCTCATGAACTGCCGCAGGCATCATTTATCGTAACTCGTTACGATAAATTGCACAAGTGGTCGATGCGAGACGGTGCAAGCGTTTAGCTGCACCGCCCACAGGCAAATCGGGTAGAGGCTACAAAGATCAAAGCAACCTCCGCTACCACTTGCAACGGATTGCGCCGTCGTGCAGCGGGTTACCTCGTTGAGCGCTCCTCTTCGCAGCCCACCTCCTCTGTTGCAGATGTCCTCTTGCGTTGCGACGCTCCCAGCGCTGCGTAGGGCCCGAATCTCCAGAATTACTCGAGCGCATCGCACATCACAAACAGGCCCGGGATGACGAGCGCGAACGACGTACACTCGTATCCGCGCTCGTCCGATCTTACGGATTTCCGCCACCGTTACCCCAGGTTGGCGGGCTTGTGGCGGCCCTGGCTAGGACTGGCGTCTTCAGGCTCCGTGGAGCGCTGATCGGGACAGTAGCCTATCAGTGCTACCCTGCCATGCTGGGTTTCAAGCTTCCCGGCGCACTACTTCAAACGAGCGTCGCAGATATCGCGCATTTCACAAACGTATCGATCGCGGTGGGAGATCAAACCACAAGGTCGATGCTTGCAGTCCTAAGGGAGGTCGACAAGACTTTTCGGCAAGTCCCACATACGGCGGGTCACCGGTTCACGACCAGTTACGTCGCAAAGGCTGGTCTGCGCGTGGATTTCGTAACGCCGAACGAAGGACCCGACACCGACAAGCCCCAAAAGCTCCCTGCCCTGCAGGCCGACGCGCAACCGTTGCGCTTCCTCGATTTCCTGATTCACGAGCCGGCTCAAGCTGTGGTCTTGCATGGCCCCGGAACCTACGTTCAGGTCCCAACGCCCGAGCGCTTCGCCGTCCACAAACTCATTCTGGCGCTGGATCGACCCGTCGGAATCGCCAAGCGGGATAAGGACCTCGGGCAGGCGGCGCGGTTGCTGGAGGTGCTCGCGGAAAGACGCCCTGAAGAGCTGAGACATGTCTGGGAAGAAGCCCATGAGCGCGGCCCAACGTGGCGCAAATTACTGCTTGACGGCATGCGCCACCTGAGTGCACATGCTCGCGACCTCACGTTGAAAACCATAGGCCGCACCCGAGATATCATTCCGCAGATCGATCTCACGTTCAGAAGTCCCCCCGTGATCTATGACACCCATCGGGAGATCGTCAGATTCGTTGGCGAGTCACTCGGCAGTCCGGTCGAATGTGCCGTGAGCCGTGAAGCGCTCGAAGATCACTTCGGAGCCAATCACTCAGATCGAAAGGGGCGACTCGAAGCCTTCCAAAAGGAAAGATCGAGAGTCGAACGGCTCCTCCGCTCAAAGTATCTCCACCATCTCGTCGAGGACCCGGAGTCGGTACTCCTTACAACGGGCGACGTTGAAGCGTTGTCCGCTTCTGACTCCTGATACATTCGAGCTCCCGCGTCGGGCCGCCTTTTGTCGAGCACTGTCAGCTCGCGAGCGAGCTGCGTGAATCGGGTCGTGCCACTCAAGCACCGCTCTTGCCCCTTGCGTCTTGCGTCGCTCAGGCGGTGAGAACTAAGAAAGGCGCGCAATCCGCCCTCTACTCCTCGATGTCGTCGAGATGGCAGACTGGAAGACGTCCTAGCCGACTTACTCGCAATGGTTCGGCCGCGAGTGATCGCACTGCCTCAATGCAGGTTCACCGAGAGCAGCGCTTCGCCCGTCGGGATATACGCCCCCGACTCGAGCTTGAAATCCACCGATGTCACGACGTACAGGATTCCCGACGGAGAGATGGCCATTGCGCCGCCAGGCGCAGACAACGTCCAGACCACATTGTGGCTGCTGAGATCCACCGCATACACGGCGGTACCAGTGCTGACGAACAGCAGATTGTTCGTCGCGATCACGTCTCGGATCGAGGAATAATCCGAGGCCGGTGGCGACCATGACCAGGCAGTGCTGCCGTCCGCCACGTTCAGGGCCGAAACCGTCGCATTGTTGCCGGGGGCTACGATACCGGGTCCATAGGCGACATAGACCATCCCGTTCGCCACCGCAAGCCCCTGCAGGCCAGGCGACAGGGGGGGCTGGGGGGACTGGATCGCGATCGTCCACGCCTGCTGTCCGGACGTCAGGTCGTACCGGTCCACGGTCACACCGCTCGAAGTGTCGGCTACCAGGATAGCCCCGCCCACGCCATCAAGCGCGGGGGTCGCATACTGGTATCCAACTGCCGCAGCATCGGCCAATGTCGTCTGCCACTGCACCGCACCATTCGTCTGAGACAAAGCGGTCAAGCTGGGGGCGCCGGTTCCCCTGGGGACGATGTAGTAGAGATCGCTGCCGTCCAAGGCGAGAGTAGCGCTTACACCGCCGCCTTGAGCACTGCTGGTCCAAAGCGCCTGTCCGGTCCCTGCATCAAAGGCCGTGACCGGGACGGCGGCATCCGATGAGGCAATGCACCCGGGGCTGACGAGCACCATGCCCCCCTGGACCACGGGTGCTCCAGGGCCACACCCTGAATTCCCAATCAGCTGGACACTCCCTGAATCGGACATCGGGGTCTGAAATACGACCGCTCCGGTCCTGGCGTTCAGGCCGGTAAAGCTGACATCGCCCCCGAATCGCTCGCCGATCTGCGGCCCTTGCGTCGCATATACGGTTCCATTCGAGATGGAGAGCGGGCCGTTCTCCTGCTGCGCGCCGCTGAAATCGGTGAGCGTCTCGTGCCAGACCGGGGACCCATCGTTCTCGCTGAAGGCGATCAGCCCGCCATCTGACGGCGCCAAGGTGTTGGGATCGGCGGTCGGCGGAAGCCCGATGATGACCAACCGATCGGCGGAATCGGTCACCAGGGATGCGCCAGGGACGATTCCGGCCATTAGGAGCTGCGCCATGTCGCTCTGGAGCCAGCGAACAGTGAAGCTGGACGGATCCACGGTGATCGGCACGTAGTTCGCCTGGGCGACATCACCGCGCTCGGTCTGGCAGTCCGAAAGGCCCGAAAAGGCGGCGACGACGGTATCGTTGCTCGTGGACTCGACGGTGAAATCATAGGGAAGGTTCGTCTCTCCGTACACCGTCCCACACGACTGGTCACTGCACACCTTGACGTTGATGCTGCCGTTGTCTTCGCCCGCTGGCAGCGTCGTGCTCGTAACCACTTGCGCGACATAGGCGGTCGCCGAATTCTGGCCTATGCTGAATTTGTCCGCCTGCACGACACCTGAAGTGTCATCGATGACGACGTACACCGTATTGCCGGTGGATACCGTGCCCGCCACCTGAACATTGATCACGAACTGCTCGGAAACCCCTTGGACCAAGGTGGCGGTGAGACTGGCGGGAGTCATCAATAGGGTCAGGGGATAGTTATTGCCGCCACCCTGACTGCCGGCGTCGCCCTCGCCACCCGTGCCGGCTCCGCTGCCTCCTCCGCCACCGCCGCAAGAAGACAACAGCGAAGCCAGTATCAGCAGCGAGCACGCGCCACCGATCCGAAATGAAAACTTCATGTTTCTCGCCGCCCCTGACCCGAGCCCGTTGGAGTTGTTCGCGCTTCTCGTCGGGATTATGTCGCGACGATAGCGCTACCATTTATTTGCGTTTTCGCAGCGTACCGGCCGTCATCGTCAATTGCAAGCATTCTGCCGCGCCAATAGAGACGACCCACCGTGAAAATGCGCACCGATGGCAACAACACGTACTGTGCGATTCGATGACGATACCGAGAAGGCCTTGGATGAGGTGCGCGCAGCCACTGGCTGGCCAATATCTGAGGTATTGAAGCGCGGCGTCAAAGCTCTACGCGCTCGGGTGAGGAACCGGGTCGAAAAGCGCTACCCAAGGGCCGGTATCGACCAGGATCATCAGCGCCCATGCTTTCGCTTCAGGGCCATTCGGACACCCGCTCGCGTGTTGCTCGAAGAGGTGATTGCGTAGCCTCCCGGCCCAAGCCTGCGCGGCTGCCATTCGATGGATACAAAGAGCTGCGGCCATTCGCGCTCGCACTCGAGGCGCTCTTCGGCCTTATGACCTATTGCTCGGTCACGGCACTTGGCCTTTCACGGGGTGCGATGCCGCCGGGGCCATCGCTGGCGGGTTTCGGCTTCGTTTCCGGTTACTAGATGCAAGGCCTATTTCGAAGGACTTGCCGAGCCTCCGCAGCATTTGGCCGAGCCCTTTGAGCGAGTCACCAGAATTACTCCAATGAAGATTCATACCTGCGTCGTGCCCCTTGCAATCATCCGAATCATCGGCCTGGCCGCCACTTCCATGGCAGCCACCGTGATGCCGCGGCCACCCTCGCACCTATTTTTCCTGCTTGTCTTCGCCGGCTTGACTGCAACCGCGATCGCGATGCGCAGGCGCGCGGCGAGGTGCACAAGCGCCTGATGCTGCTCGGGACGATCAGCCTGACACCATTCCCCATTGGGCGATTGCTTCTCCCCGCCGAGCCGCTCTTCTGGCTGGTATACGGACTATGCCTGTTCGTTCCCGCCACCGTCGATACGGTGCGCCACCGCCGCCTGCATCCCGTGTTCGGTTGTGGGACACCGTCGCTGGTCCTATCGTTGGACGTGGTGTGGCGACTCGCGTTGACGCCAGCATGGATGCGTTTCGCATAGCGATTGGTGAGCTGAAGCAGTGAACGGAGGCATCAGGGCCTGAACGCGCGTTATTCAATTCTGATTTCTTTTTGACAGCTTCAACGGTGGCTTGCATGTTTCCTGCAAAATATTTGGCGCTCGCTCTGGCTGAGCTGCCGGTCATGACTGACCGCTTTGCGGCACTCCACTTGCGGCTTGGCCGCACAAGGTCACTGAAGCGTAAAGCGGACCTGGTACTGCCCCTGACAAGGAGATGACCTCGGGGAGAATTTGAATCCCCTAACAAGATCAACCGCGGAGCTGTTGTACCAATCGTCGCTGCTGTGCATAACTCTCACATTCGAGACTGACCCATCGGCTTTGACGAGAAACGTGAGTAGCACGCGTCCCGGCGGATGGCGCGCGGCCTCTCCAACCGGGGAGGCCGCCGCTCCCATTTTGACGGGCTGCATATCCTTCTCACAAGATGATGGTTCGCCGCCTCTCGGCGTAGCCAAGCGCCGCAGTTCCCTGATCTGTGCTTTGCCACCGTATTCCATCGGCGCAGTCCGCCCCATTAGGTCCAGCTCGTATGGCTCAGATCCAACGCCATAAAGCAGCCACGTTCCTGAAAAATCATAGAATCGGACCTTTCCACGTCTGTCCATAGCCTTAAGGCCTTGTGCACTCACTCCGCAGCTCCCCATTCCGATCGTCGTGATATAAGACAGGAACTCGCCGGGTGCGTAGGGACCTTTGAAGGCCTGTAGCACCTTGAATGTGTCTTTTTCGACAACGTAGGGAACACCGTTTTCTGAGATCCGCTGTTGATGTATCGAAATCGTCTTCGCTATCACGACGAAGTCGGCTTCCCGAAATGCATTCGAGACGCTCGGCGGCGGCGGCCCGTTGCAAGCAAAGGCAACTGACGCTGCGAATAGTAACGGACACACCATTGCTGCCAGTCTGACCGACCTCGCACTGGTTGATCCCATTGAGTTGCTGGGCACAGATCGAATCTAGTCAGTCCCTTGTAAGGGGCGCCCGGAGGTAAGCGACCCCGCCCGCGATACAGGCGAGACCAAACACGCCCAGCCACCATGACTTTTCAAGTGGAACTCCACGCAGCAGTGTGACCGTGAAGGCACCCGAAAGCACTATTCCCGCCAAGAATGCTCCCGCGCCGAATAATCTGTTTGCCGCAATAAATGCGCCCCCAAAGGACCATGTCGTGTCTGAGTCACGGCCTTCATCATGCCATGGGGGATGTCCGCTATCGAGAGCGTCTACTCAAGCCGCGAACTAACCGGTCCTGGCCGTGCTTCGCCGTTCCGGTGCCGAAGGGATCGTGCCGGAGGAAATCAGGTGTCATCATTCAGGGTCACATAGCCCTCGAGCCAGCCGATCACGCCAAGCCTGTGCTCGTCAATAGAAAAGCCTTCAGGGGAATCCTTGAACCCCGCCAGGTTCGCTATTCGCGCACGCGCATTTGCAGCCTCCGCGGCAGTCTCGAAGACACCAATTAATTTCACGTCTTCATGGCCGTCGTCGAATGCATGCACATGGCACAGAAGCCAAACACTCTTCATAGTGCGCACCGAGGTTGCTCAACACCGATTCGGGAGGCGAGTACCACACCATGGGCAGAAGTGAATTTCCCGATATGACGACCCACCATCATGGACATAGAGTCCGTATCGGCGATCCACGCCAAACTGTCCCACAAGCGCGTCCGGGCAGTCAGACGCAAGGCGGTGCTCCGCGCAAGACCAGCTGAGTTGGGATCGCATCGTTTCGCAGCACACGCCAGCCGCAGAGACCATCTTATGTTCTGCCTCAAGATCCGCCGCTTCCACCGTACGTCCGGTGTCCGGAAGCTTACCTGAACAGCTGAGTGCCCGCTAATGGCCGCAGGCAGTCGGGTCCACCCGGGCTGCGTTACGGCTCCATGGTGTAAGCAGTAGCTCCCGGGGCTGGTTTCATAATTTCCCCAAGGGCCGCTGAGACGCGGCCGATCTGCTCCGCAGGGTTCACGATTCTCAGAGCTCGTTTAGGAGCGCTCCCTCCGCAACGGTAAGGGCAATCCATTCGTCAGTATGGTCACCAACCAATCCAAAGCAGGAATGGTTTACGTGCGAGGATAACGCAGTAACCAAAGTTCTCTGGAATGAAACCCTCGACGCTCCAACTGCGCAGCCGCATTTGAGCTGCCAGGTGGTTCACGAGCGAGCGCCCGAACATTCCGGGATTCGTAGCAGCAAATACTCGTAGTTTGGGTCATCAGGACCCATTGGACTTGCTTAGACGTTCCGACAGCAGCCGCTGCGCCAGCGTGCGTTCGCGGCTCCGCCCCACACGCAGGGCATCCAGCAACGCGAGCAACTCGTAAAGTGCCGGATCGGCCAGCGCCGCCTCAGGGGCTTCGCGGTGCAACGGATTCACGCTCGGCCCCCTGACCTTGCCGCGCGGAACCGACCACACTGGCGCCTCCCCTTGCGCGCTGCTGATCTCAGCTGACAGCAGCAATGCGCCGAAGGAAGTCGGCACCTCTCGCTGCGCGGCGCCAAGAACCGCCGGAAAGGTGTACCGCGCGCCATGGACCGAAAACTCGATCAGTGCCTCCGGCAGCACATGCCGTTCCCCCCGGCTCTTCGAACCTGCGAGCCCGGCGGCGACGGCTCTCTGCACGCTGCAATGCACCTGCGATGGGCGCATTCCGAGAGCGGCACCGAGCGTAGCGTAAGTCCAGGGCTGACCTGGGTTCGCTGCCTGCTTGTAGAGGACATAGAGATCTTGAGGTTTGGGCTCCATCGGCGTGTTCCATATTCCAGAATCTGGAATATCACCCAAAGCTGCTGGATTTGCGCCCAGCCGATTGGTTGACGCGCTGGCCCAGGTTTGGCTGCGTCAGGCGCGGCGCATGCTGACTCGTAGCACTCGAGCCGACCATTAAGTCCCGCGTCGCTAAGTCGCGACGTGCGGGAGGCACCGAACGGTTATGTGGTGTGAGGCTAATGCATGAATCTGCATGGATCTTACCGCAAGAACATAGACGTCGTGGGCTACTGCGAAGTCGGCGATCGGCCGGCATTCAAAATGGCAATCCGCGAAGTCCGCGGAAAGTGGTACCTCTACGCTGGCCACTTCTGGCACCGGGGGTGGAGCATCCTTGACGTGACGGAGCCCTCGCGCGCAAGCCTGGTCCGATTCCTCGAAGGACCGGCGAACACCTTCACGCTTCAGATGACGGTTTTCGGGGATACGATGCTCACTGCGCTCGAGAAGGTCTTTCCCGGATTCGGAGGCGATCAAGAAGGACCGTTCGAGGAGGGAGTCCTGATCTGGGACATCTCCAACCCGATTTCACCGAAGTGTCTCGGCCACTGGGAAACGGGAGGCACGGGTACGCACCGCAACCTCTACGCCGGGGGCCCCTATGCCCACCTCGCGGCCGGCATGCCAGGCTTCAAGGGCAACATTTATGTCATCCTGGACATCTCGGACCGCGAAAATCCGCGGGAGGCGGGCCGCTGGTGGGTTCCCGGGCAGAAAGCCGGCGAAGAGCCGCCAGTGTCAAGTAATCCGATCCGCTCCAAGCAATACCGACTGACCTCCACCTCACACGGTGGCTGCTTCGGCTTTTGCGCTCGCGAGGGCGTAGACGTCTCTTTGCATGGGCCGCCCTACGTAGTCGGCTCTCTCGCCTATTTGCCATACGGCGCGGCCGGCTTGATAGTCCTCGATATCAGCGATGTTTCTCAGCCGAAGGAGATCGGCCGCCTGAGCTTCAGCCCTCCATTCCATTCGCCATTCGGTGTGCACGGCGTCCTTCCAATCCCGGAAAGGGGTATAGCTTTCGTAAATTCCGAGGACGTTTCCTACGGGAACGGTCCCGCCCACCACGCATCCATCATAGACATCTCCGATCCGAGCGATCCATGGCTCCTCTCGCTTCTGCCGGAGCCTCTACCGCCCGATGATGCACCGTACCGAGACTTCACAACTCGGGGCGGCTGGTGTGGACCACACAACATGAACCATCATCAATACCATCCTGATGTGGAGAAGATCGGCGACCTGTTCTATGTAGCTCACTTTAACGCAGGGTTGCGCGTCTACGACATTTCGAACAAGCGGCTGCCGACCGAATACGGTTTCTTTGTACCACCTGAGCCCAGGCAGCGATACGGCCCAATGCCTGAACACAAACTGGTGTTGCAGACCGAGGATGTAGTCGTGGATCGCAGAGGATTCATCTACATCAGTGACAAGAATCAGGGAATCTGGATATTGAAATCGTCCAGCTCTCCCGTTCATTAGCCTTCGCGATCTCTTACGCGCCGCGATCGAAGGCCGAACGCGGCTGCGCGTTACAAGGTTGTCGGGCGTGAGCAAATGGCCATTGCCGCGGATGTCGGGTACAGCCGTGGGCTCGAGGGTACGTTCCAGGGAAAAGCACACCACATCAGTTTTGGTTGCTTCAAAGCGCGCCCCGCTACCACTTGCAACGGTTTGCACCGTCGTGCATCGGATTGCCGCGTCGGCCGCCCCTCTTCGCAGCCCACCCCCTTCTGATCGTGTGGTGCGAGTTATGCGCTACCGCAGGCTAGCGAAGAACACCTCGCGGCTGTTCACCGTCTTCGTACTGGCCAACCCGTACCTGCTCAGGCGGCGGCCAGACGGGCGAACAAGATAGACATTAGAGGTGGCCGCAGGCCTTGAGATTGGCCTCGAAGGTCGCAAGTGCCATCACGAGTGTCAGCGGCTTGTCCGCCAACGGCACGGCCTCATAGCTGGCATACCACGCTGCCGCCCGCTCGCTCTTGGCGTCGATGATGAGAATCACGCCGCCCACTTCAGCAGCGACGCGCAGGCAACGGCGCGCGGCCGCCGCGAGAAGCTGCCCGCCGAGGCCCTGCCCCTGCAGCTTCAGGTCAGTTGCGAGGCGCGCGAGCCTGAAGCCCGGCACGTCGTGACGGGCAAGCCCACGTCGCATCAACTCGGGCGTTTCGGCGTAAGCGAGCGCCGCCGGCGCCAGACTGTAATAGCCGAGGATCATCTTGCCGTCGGCCTCTTTGACAGCGACGAAGGTTTTGGCACCGCCCGCCTCGTGGCTCTGGCGCGCGTACCTCCGGAGGAACTCGTTGAGCGCGGGCTCGCCGCAATCGAAGGACTTGCGATCGTGCTTTTTTGAGATCGCCTCTTCGCGCCAGGCGGAGACTGTCATCTCCGCTTCGGCAGCGCTGCGATTGCTTTGCGAAGCTTGGCGTTCGGTACCGGCGGGTGTTCGAGCATGTCGAGCACCCGGAGACTGTCGCGCCCCGTGAGCACGACGCGCTCGGCTTCCTCGATCACGGCCCGCGCCTCGCGCAACGCCTGCTGCAATACGAAATCGGTCAGGTCCGTGTTCCGGAGCGCGGCCGCGCGCAACAGCATCGCCTTCTGGTCAGGCTGCACCCGCAGATTCATCCGCTTGTTGTCGTCTACAGCGACTCGAGGCATGGCACTTCTCCTGTGTACATATTTAAAGCGTACACCCGCAACGTCTTTTGATCAAGTCGTAAGTATTGAATGAGTACGCAATTTTAGCCTTTTTTCCTGTCGCGCCCGAGAGGCATCCAGGTGTAGCGTGCGGAGTCTGCGCCCACGTTGTCCCCGGGCGGATTCCATCGCAGCAAAGCGTGCCGCGTTCTCCGCGGCGAGCGCCTCTGCCGCGGCCTCCGTCGGTTGAGCCAACATGTACTCGGCAGTCAGTCCCTCCACCAGTTGCGGCGCCCGCAGATCGTGCAGCGGCGCAAGCCTGCGCCGCGGGCCGCGAGCCACCGCGAGCTCAATCGGTAAGAGCCGTCGGCGTTCGATGACGAGCTCACCGCTGCGGCGACGTCGGCTGAAGACACCTCCGCGCGCACAATCTCACCGCGTGCGCTGCAGCTCCTGCATGCTCGCGACGTCCCGCTCGATCTCGGCGAGTCGCATCAGCCCACTCCAGGGGACATGGAGGCTGAGGGCGCCTCGGCAGCCCTGCGGCGCCCCCCTGGCAATGGCGCGCCGGCTCAGGGTCTCAAGAGAGAACCGGGCGTCAGACCGAAATGCCGTCGCATGGCATTCGTCATGTGCAGGCAGCCCGCAGGATCTCCTCGACGCCCGGTCAGCCTATGAGGCGGCTCCAGGCGTGAGGCGGCGGTTCATTGCGTACAGGCGATTTTGCGGAGTCGCCTCCGAACCAACTCGGATCCTTGGCCTATGGCAATCCGTGCTCATCGCGTGGGAGCATTCTCAGCTCGACGTACGAGGCGTTCCTCGGCGTATGAAACACGCGCTCCGTCGCGCGCTGGAAGTCCGCGGCCTCAGCTGTGTAGATGTCCTCAAACTTCTGAGGATTCCGATCAACGAGGGGGAACCAGCTGCTCTGCACGCGGACGAGGATGCGATCTCCTTTCTTGAAGGTGTGATAGACGTCGTCCATGGTGAAATTTACGCGCGTCGGCTGGTTTGGCCTCATGGGTACGGGGTGGCTGAAACTGTGGCGGAATTTTCCTCGCATCACATCGCCCCGCACGAGCTCCTGATAGCCGCTTGGATGAACATCGATCAGCTTCACAACCCAGTCCGAATCCGTCCCGCTTGTTGACACGACGAGGTGGGGCGACACGGGACCGATAATGGTGATATCCGCGGTCAGGATTCCGCTCTCGTAACTCAACCCGTCCGAGCGGTCGGCTGCGAAGCGCTGGTCGCGCGCCATGTAGTCGGGAGCCATGTCGAAGTCATCATTGGGTAGAAAGGGAGCGGGATGCGCGGGATCGCTCACGTATTGGTCATAGCCCTCGGAGGATTCCCGCGCGGCTGGTGGTTCGAAACTGACGGAGTTGTGAGCGCGCAGATATAGTTTCTTCATTGCGCTCGCACTTGGCGGCCACGAATTGAACGACCGCCAGTGATTGGCGCCCGTATCGAAGACCTCGGCGACCGGAAGGTCCGGACGGCCCGCCCCTTTCAGATAAGACTCGAAGAACGGCAGCTCGATGTGCTCGAGAAAGTAAGCCGATGTGGCCGAACCGAACTGCAGATGATCTATCGATTCGCCCGTGCCACTCGCCCATTGACCATGAGTCCAGGGACCGATGACCAGCGTAGCAGGCGTGTCCGGGCTCTGATGGCGAACGGCCTCAAAAACGTGCAAGGCACCGTACAGATTGTTGGCATCGTACCAGCCGCCGACCGAAAGGACAGCTGGGATGACGTTGCGCAGACGCGGCAGTATGTCGCGCCGCCGCCATAGTCTATCGTATGTCCCATGGCGCATCATGATCTCCCACTCCGGCGATTGGCGGTGGAAGAACTCCGCATCGAAAAGGCTGAGCGGGCCGGCCGCTAAAAAGAAATGATAGCCATCGGTACTGCGCGGATAGGGGAAATCCTGAGATGTGCAGGTTGACGAGCGGTCACACGCCCACAGCCAATTGAAATTTGAAACGAGCAGAAAGGCCCCATTGTGGTGAGTGTCGTCGCCAATGAACCAATCCGCCTGCGGCGCTTGCGGCGATACCGCCTTCAGAGCGGGGTTCGCATCGATCAAGCCAGCAGCAGCGTAGAATCCCCCGTAAGAGATGCCAAGCATGCCCACCCGCCCGTTGTTGTGCGGGACATTTTTGGTGAGCCATGCGATCGTGTCGGAAGTATCAGTACTTTCATCGACGTCACTCGCCGAGCCGTGCCTGGCATCCTCCGGCCTCATGTGAACGAATGTGCCTTCCGACCCGTAGCGGCCACGGACGCTCTGGAACGCGAATATGTAACCCGCCTTTGAAAATGCCGCTATGGGCCGCATTCTTTTGGGGTTATATGGCGTCCTCTGCAGCAGGATGGGATACGTGCGCGTCGTGTCAGTGGGGGCCAGAACGAAGGTGTTGAGCCGCACGCCATCCCGCATGGGGATGCGCACCGGGGTCAGCTGATAACCGGCTGGGATTTGCAATTGAGCGGCAGGTGCGCTCGATTTGGCAAAGGTCGCCCTGGGCGCCGCAGCGGCAGTCGACGATGTAGGAACCAGCAAGGCCATGCTGGCCCAAAGTGCAAGTGTATTTCCCGCGTGGCGGAGCCGTTGGCCTGTGCGCGCCCGGTCTGGTGAGCTGTCAAAGCTTCTCATTGCGTCAGTCCGGATGGTCGGACACATATGTCCTCCCGAGTCGCAGATCCATGCGGAGCATGGGATGGCTGATGTGCAGCTCGGACGCAGCACCTGCGTTGGGGCGAGGACGCGCCCAACGCGACGCGCGATCACCTACCTCCCTCCCAAGCTCGTCGGCTGTGGCAGCGGCGGCAACCGCAGGTGATAGTTCCGCCACGGCGGCGGCGCATACCGGGGCAGCGGATGCGAGGCGACTTGCTGCAGCGCGATCTCGACGGCGCGCTCGAGCTGTGGATCATGGCCCTGCCGCACGAGCTTGGGATCGTCCCACACGGTCACGTCCGGACTCACTCCATGGTTCTCCACGGGGAAAGTTCCGTCGAGACCCTCTATCGCGACGAGCGGCGCCGTGATTTCACCCCCATCCATCAATTCCGGATAGACGCCGGTGGCGACCAATCCGCCCCAGGTACGCTCACCAACGAGGGTGCCGATGTTGTTCATCTTGAAAAACCACGGCAGAGCATCCCCTCCCGAGCCCGAAAACTGATTGATCAGCATGACCTTGGGGCCGTAGATCCCCTCCAGAGGGCTCACCTGCATGCGCCCCCATCGCGAGACCAGGAGCGCTTGGGGCTTGCGCATCATATAGTCCACCATGTAGTCCGGTAGCTTGCCGCCTTCATTGAAGCGCTCGTCGATGATCACGCCCTGCTTGTCCAGCTGGGAGAAGAAATAGCGGTTGAAGTTCGTGAGGCCGGCTTCGCCGGTATCGGGCAGGTAGACGTAGCCGATCTTGTCCCCGCCAAGGCGGTCCACGAGCTCGATGTTGTGCTCGATCCACGCGGCGTTGCGCAGTGCGGTCTCGCTTGGTATTGTTTTGACGACGACCGTGCGGGAGCCGTCCGGGCCTGGATTCGGACCCACCGTCAGGGTTACGGTCTTCCCCGCCAGGTCCTCGAACGCCCGGTAGATACTCACGCTCGCATCGAGAGGGCTGCCGTCGACCGCGAGCAAGTAATCGCCCTCCTTCACCTTGAGTCCGGGCTGCGCGAGTGGCGCATACAGCTCGGGGTTCCATTTGCCGCCGGTGAAGATGCGGGTGATCCGGTAATGGCCGTGCTCGATGCTGTAGTCGGCCCCGAGGAGGCCGACGGTGATTTCTTCCATTTTGGGCGCGTACCCGCCAACGATGAACATGTGTCCGACCGCCTCGTAACTCATCATCTCCTGGAAGAGGAACGTGAGTCCGTCGCGGCTGGCGATGCCGGGCAGATAATTCGCGAACTCCTTTTCGGCCGCCGCGACGTCGAGTCCGTCAAAGGTCGGGTTGTAGAAGAACGCGCGCTGGATTCGCCAGGCGTCACGGTACATCTGAGCCCACTGCTCGCGAGGCATGACCAATACATGCATGTCGCTCGGGTCGAGGTGGTCCGGCTTGGCGTGCGGTTGCGCATCCGCAACGAACCAGTCCTGCCCTTTTCGGTAGAGGAGCTTCACACCGTTGGCAGAGAAAACGGCGTCCGCAATTCCATCGACGATGCCCTGTGTCTGCCGTGTCGCAAGGTCGAACTCGAGCACATCCGCTAGCCGCTCGTTCGAACCTGCCGCCGAGGGCAGCACGACGAGAGGCCTCTTGATCAGATAGAGCGTTCCGCTGGCCCCGGGAGCGAGTCCAACGTAATTTGCTGCCGGGATCGGCAGCGGCACGGCACGGGCCTGAAGTCCTTGGAAATCGATATCCACCGCAGTAGGGTTCTCAGATTGCCTCGCCGAACGCGCGCCCGCCCTGGGTTTCGAGGACGGGGGACCGGCGTTCTCAAAGCCGCTGCGCGGTTCCAGTGGCGAGGCGATATTTGCCTGCAGCGTCGCTGCGTACACGGTACGCGTCAGCGGCCGTTCCTCCGAAGTCATATCGAGCCAGCCGTTGGCGAGACCTGTATCCGTGCTCGAGGTGAAGTAGAGGTACTTGCCGCCTTGATCAAACTCCGGGTACATGCAATCGCTCGCGGCGTCGGTGATCTGATGAGTGGCGCCACCGATCACAGAATAGATGAAGATCGCATGCAGGTAATTCGGCATGAGCTTCGTGTAGGCGATCCAGCGGCTATCCGGTGACCAGCGGGCATCGAAGCTGCGAAGCGGCTTGACGAAGGTATCGATTGCGACCTTAAGCGGACGCGCGTCGGAGGCGCTCAGATCGACGTACCAGAGGTTGAGCTTCTGGTCGTCGAAAAGGACCTTCCTGCTGTCCGGTGACCATCTGAGGTCGTCGTAGAAGGCATCATCCTGTCCGAGCGGGATCCGCCGTACCGCGCCAGTGCCGTCCTGATGCCGGACGTATAGGTCGTACTCTCCCGCGCGGTCCGAAAAATAGGCGATGGACTGGCCGTCGGGCGACCAAGCCGGATCTCGGTCCATCACGCCCGGGCTGTGGGTGAGGTTCTCGATGCTGCCGTGCTTCGCGGGCACCGTCAGGATGTCGCCGTGCGCCTCAAACACCGCGCGCACTCCGTTCGGCGAAATATGGCCCTGCACGATGTCTGTCGCGGCATCCGCGAAGTACGGGCGGCGCTGCGGCAGGTCGCCCGTCACCGTGACCGGTACGCTATGCGTCGTGCCCGTCGCGAAGTCATATACGGACAGGTTGCCGAACTGCGAGTAGACGATGCCGCCGGGACCGCCCGAGGCCGCGGCAATGTCGAATCCGTGGTTGTCGATCAACCGCTTGACCTGAGTACTGTCCGTATCGTATGCGTACAAGCTCTCCGGGCCGTCACGATCGGAAAGAAAATAGATCGTATGGCCGACCCACATGGGGTTGGCCTCGTTGGAATTGAGATTGGGAATCCGTACCGTGCTCGAGTCCGCAAGGCGCGCGATCCAAATCTCGGTGTGCTGGCCGCCCTTGTAGCCCTTCCAGTAGGGTTCCCATTGGAAGCCCGGAACATAGGCAATGCGGCTGCCGTCGCTGGAGTACGTGCCCTGCTCGCCGCTGGGCAGCGGCAGCTCGGTCGGAAACCCTCCCGTAACCGGCACGGTAAAGAGCTGGTCGCCATCGGAGTAGCTGTAGCGGTGGGAGCTGAAGAGCACGCTCCTGCCATCGGGCGTCCAGCCCAGAGCAATGTCGGGATCCGGATGAAAGGTCAGCCGTCGCGGCTGCCCGCCCGTGGCCGGAATGACGTAGACATCGGTATTCTTGTCATAAGTGCCGGTGAATGCGATCTGCGACCCATCGGGGGAGAAGATCGGGTCGGCTTCGAGGTCGAAGCCGCTGGCGAGCACATGCGCCTGACCGCCGCTGCGCGGCACGCTCCAGAGGTTCCCGCCGTACTCGAAGACGATCTGCGTCTTCGACATGGCAGGATGTCGCAGCAGGACCCGGTCCATCTGCGCCGCTCCTGCGACAGAGCCACACACGAGAGCGAGTGTCGCGGCCGCCCATTTCAACATGAATAGGCCTCTTCCACTGCCCTCTCGGGGCGCAAGCCCGCCTAAGACCGTCGACCCGAAATCAGCGGCCGCAGAGCCGACGAGAAAGCGACGGCGGTCCATTCCGAGCATTTCCGAGTCGCGATCTTGCAGTGGCATGCACCGTCCCCGTTATTTTCCTATAAGAAATCACATTTTCTTATGTACGTCAAGGAGCGCTGCAGCGCGCGGTGAGTCGCTATACCTGTCGGAAAGAGCACCCAAGAGTGTGGGGTCGGCAAGATATCCGTAACCGCCAAGGCACCGATCAGCGCCGGTGGTCGTCCGCGTCAGTCAGGCCCGAGCAGACAACCAAAAACCGGCACTCTTCCTTTCCGACGGAGAGGTAGGCGTGCCCCATACCGCTATCGAAATACATGCTTTCCCCGGGCTTCAGGCGAACCGGCTGATAAAGCTCAGTGCGCATTTCGAGCTCGCCCGAAAGGACAAAGACGAACTCCTCTCCCTGGTGGCGGATAAGCGGACCATACTCATCCAGGGTTTTGGCATTCGAGCGGCCGAGCATCGGCAACATCGCCCGCTGCGCAATGTCATTGCAGAGGTACCAGTACTCCTTCGGGCCCGCCTTGACGTAGAGACCCTCATTGAGGCGAGAGATCGCTCGGCGGCCCGTAATTGTCGTGCCCTGGGCGGCTTCCGCACCCTGCGCATCCGTGGGGGCCCCGGCGTTTCGATCTGCTTTCACCAGTTCCGACAGCGTCACCCCCAAACCCCGCGAAAGCCGCAGCAGCCTGTCATAGGTGAGTGCCATCTGGCCATTCTCCACCTTGGAGATGGTCGACATGGCCAAGTTCGCGCGCTCAGCTACGTCCACGATACGAAGCTTCTTGCGAAGTCGGATCTGCTTCGCCCGCTTGCCCAGCAACGCCGAACTGTCGCTTTCCATGTGAGCGAGTCTGTCAGACCTCGACGCCAAGCTCAACTTCTCCGCCGCGGGCTTGCCGCGGCCCGCCCAGGGAAGCTTCCGGGTCGGCAGGGCGAAATGACCAGCCGTTCGCCGACTCGCGAGGAATGCACCTGCTCGCCCCTCGGGAAGTCAGGCCATACTAGAGCCTGATTATCACCTCAACCGCAAAGTCGCGACCGATAACATCGTCCAGAGCCTTGAGACCGTTTGTTCCGAACGGGTCGAAGAAATCGGCCACGTCGATAGGTGGATCCTCGTCGAGCAGGTTATTTACATTGGCGTAGATAACGAGTGCTGCGCCGTGTAGCTCGGTCGTGTATTGAACAGACGCGTTGACATAGTTTGCGCCCGACACGGAATTGTCGGCTGAACTGACGATTGAATCAAAAGACAGCTCCGTTGGTGAGTACAGCTCGAAGCTACCGGCTGCGCGGATATCGCGCGAGCGGGTATGTCGCAGCCGCACATCGTGCGTAACCGTCCCTCGATGGCCCGGCCTTCCGTGTGGTCACGAGGCGCTCTGAGCAGCCCCGCCGCAATCTCTCCACGAGTCGCGCAAATTTCTTTAAGGGAAAGAACTTTTCCTAAGCGAGTCAAACACAGAAGATAAAGCCATTGACGCATATGGTGACGCCCGGTCAGCCTATCAGGCGGCTCCAGGTCCCATTAACCTAGATCTACTGCGCACCCTGGGCCGTCGATTTGGGCGTGCCGCGGCGGACAGAATGGAAGAGGTCCCGGCCGGTTGAGTTGTCGTGGGTGAAGCCCTCCGCGGAGTGCACCACAGTCTCATGGTCGCAATAGCGATGGTGGCGCCGGCAGCGCCAATAGCAATTTCATTTAAAAAGAATTTCGCGAGTCACTTCAGTGCCCAGGACTTTTCTGAACTCATTCCGGTGCAGTCTCGCCTGGTCCTGACACACGCTGCTGCAGATCACTCTTTCGGTCACCGCTTCAAACGCGCCGGCAGCATCCCCGATGTCGCCGGCATAGGCCGCCATGTTTTTATAGGTGATCTCCAGGTATACATTGGGCTGATCCGGTGATTTTGGAGAGGCCCTGAAGACCTTGTAATCGATAATTAACCCGGCTTTCTTCTCAGCTTCCATGGTCGGCACCCATGTAGAAGTTACCCATGCCATGTAGTCATCAAAATGCCCGTACTCAACGTCTATGTAGTCCACCTCCGTCACCGGGCCGTATTTGTACCGGGGCGCATCCGCGGCATGTGCATCGAGCGCAAGTGAGAAAACTGCGAGACACATGGACAAGATAATGGCCTTGCTCATTTTCTTTTCTCTTGTGATACATCCAATCCGCAAAAAGCCCGAATTCCCAATACTCTGATGCACGTCAGGTAATAACACAAGTTCATTATTATCACGCTTATCCTGCTGCTTACGCACGATTGCTGAGCAGGAAGACATTCCTCATCTACTCACGGTTGCTGCGTGCCTCGATGGCGCTGAGAACGGCAGCCATGTCAGCGTCACCGAAACCGAGCGTGCGCGTCTCGCCATAGAGCGCGTGGCAGACATCGAGTAGCGGCGAGGCGATGCCCGCCTCGCGCGCCGCTTCCGCAATGAGCCGATTGTTCTCCAGGACATTCGAGATCGTTGCCTGGACCGCAAAATCACGGCCAACGAGCTTCGGCGCCTTCATGCGCGAGACGTCACTTGCCATCGGCCCGGCGTTTAGAACTGCCACGAACTGCTCGAGGTTGAGGCCGTGGCGGTCGGCAAAATGTACAGCTTCGGCGAGACCCGTGACCAGTGAAATCAGGAACAGATTGACCGAGAGCTTCATCAGAATGGCGTTCGGTACCGGCCCGCAGATCACCGTCTCGCGGCACATTGGAGTCAGCAGCGGGCGAACGTTCGCGATGACGTCTGCGTCGCCGGCCAGCAAGGCGACGAGTTGACCGGCCTCAGCGGGCTTGCGCGACCCGGAGACCGGCGCTTCGACGTAGTATCCCCCGACAGAGCGAATGTCTGCCTCGAGCTTACGCGAATAAGCCGGCGAGGTCGTACCCATATGGACCACCGTGCGTCCCGCCACCCGGGCCGCGAAGGCAGCGCCACCGCGGTCGAGTACTGTGTCAATCGCTCCACCGTCGACGAGCATCAGGAAGATAGTTGCGGAACGTGCAAACACGTCGGCCGTCTCTCGAGCCACATCGGCACCTGCCGCTGCAAGAATCTCAGCTTTGGCGCGCGTGCGGTTCCAGACCAGAAGCCGCGTACCGGCCTTTACGAGCGTCAGCGCCATGGCCTCGCCCATCGTACCCAGGCCGATGAAGCCGGCTGGATATTCTGCGTCCATCATCGAGCCACCCCATTGCTCAGCAGCGCCGCCGCTCCGTGCCGAACATTCCCGGGGGAGACCCCCCTGCTCATTACTGTGGTTTGCGGAACTTCAGGAGGAACCGATCGGTGTGTCCGCGAATCGTTTGGTCGAACACACTGGCCGTCCGGGGATCCGCCGGATTGGCGAGAATCGAGCTCTCGGAGTCGAACTTGAATCCCGCGGCCTCGACCTCCTTGCGCACAGTCGCGGAATCGATGCGATGCAAGGTCTCGGTTACATTTGCCGGAGCGCCCTGCGCGGCGGAATGATCCAGAATGACATATAAGCCACCGGGCTTCAGCGCGCTGTATACGGCCCTGTTGAATGCAGCGATGTCGACCGGGCCCATGAACTTATCGTGGAGGTCGTGGTAATTTTGGGAAATCCAGAACACGTCGAGCTTCTCGGGGAACTTCAGTCCCTCGAGCGCCGCCGCAATCGTGATCGTTACGTTCGGATGGGCGACGGGATAGGTCTGCAGATCCGTGACCCCCTTGACGAAACTCGGGAACCTAAAGAAGCCGGTGGGCTGCACCGCATAAACGTGACCGTCGGAGCCGACGACGCTTGCGAACAGGCGCGTAAAGTAGCCTGTGTCTGCCACATAGTCGGCGACCCTGTCCCCCGACTTAACTCCCGCGAACTCCAGAGTCTGCACCGGCTTTCGGTTGGCATCCCGTGAGGCGTCAGAGACCGGGCGCGACGGATCGGCGACCGCCGTGGTAGCGGCGCCTGAATTGCCTAGGTTGTCCGTGGCAACCGCCACGGAAGCAAGCGTGACGACTGCGATCAACAGAGCGATTGTTCTCATGTCGACTCCTATCGTGAATCTTCTGGTTTGGTTATCCGTCACAATTTACGGCCCCCAACAGCCACGGTCTGCGCGCGGTTTTGCGTCACTTCATCCACGCTGGCGGTCGAGGTGCCAAAACGGGCCGGCCGGGGGCGCGAGCTCGAGCATCGGCCTCGTATGAGCCGGCCTCCGGAATAGTCGCCGATATCCGCAATCGCATCGATTCCGTAATACTTTGATGCGCGAGCGGCAATTCTACAACTTCATTATTCTCACGATTATAATGCCGCTGGAGCACGTTTTCGGGATCCCCCGCAGAGCGCTTTAGGAGATCTTCCGTGCTCGAAGATTTGCGCGCCGGTTTGCGCGCCCTCGTAGAGTTCGCTTATGCCGGCTCCCGCTGCGGCACGTCACCGGTAATGGGGCCTACGTCCTCCTACCCGTCGCCCGCCCCGGGGCTCGCTGACTACCTGGGCGCTCGCGCCCCCCGCCGATTCGCCGGCACGCCTCTTCGGTGCCTCGCCACGGGCTTCGGGGTTTCGGTTTCGGCTGCCTCAAACAATTGCCGAAGCCCATGTGCCAACAGTTCGACGGCCTTTCCCAGGGCCCCGAGTTGCGCAACCCGAACTATCGCGACGGATCGGCACAGGTCAAATGACGGGGGACGCAAGACTTTCACGGGATTGAACGAGTCATTCCTGGCAATGAAGCGAGCGGGTAGCAGCCCGACACCATACCCGGACTGAACGAACGCCAGCTGCATATGCATGTTGTGTATTTCAGCCCCAATCATCGGGGTGAAACCGGCACGCTCCATCCGATCGATAAGGCTCGCCCGCAGAAAGCACCCGGGTGGATTCAGCACCCAGGGTGCTCGGCCCAGACTTTTCCAGTCACTGTCAACGTTGCCTGTGGCGGCTTGAACGATCTCCATGCGGTCGGTAGCGATGACATTCGTCAGAAGAGGGGCAGGGGCGGTTCTCCCTTCGGGCAACAGCACTGCAGCAACGTCGAGCTCGCCCGCGAGCAGCCGCTTGATGAGCTCGGGGGTCATTCGCTCGACAGCCGCACTCGAACCTTGGGGTACTTCTCAGTCAGCGCCTGAATAGGTTCGATTAGCGTCCCCTCGGCTAGGGCATGCGAGAGCCCGATGCGCAAGAGACCGCAGAGATTTCAGCGCCTCGGTGCGCTGCAGCAGATCTCGCGCTTGTTCGAGCACCCTGGAGCCGAGGGAATTCAAACGTGGCGGCTTGACCGAGCGGTCGAGCAACTCGGCACCCAATGCAGCCTCCAGTCTTTGCACTTGCCGGGTAATCGCAGAGGGAGTCCGGAATAGCCTATCAGCTGCGCCAGCGATGGACCCGGCGTGGGCGAACTCTACAAGGGCGCGTAAATCTTCGAACATGGGGCTCTCCTCAATCGCTCTCCGACGGGCAAAACGTGCTCTAGCCGCATTATAATCGTGAGAATAATGAAGTTGTAGAATTATCCCCCGGCTGTCATAACTATTACGGAATTCATGCCGTTGCGGGGAAATGGGATTGACGTGCGCAGGGGTCCGGCTCCGCATTCTTTGCTCATGTCCATACCCGATGTCATGCCGGCAGTCGCCGACGGGTATGTGCCGGCGTTCGCGCCGTTCATTCGTTCAGGTGACCAAATTCACCTCTCCGGCCGCCTTGGCAAGGAGAATGGTAGGCTCCTCTGCGGCAAGGTGGACGATGAGATTAGCGTGGATCAAGCCAAGCTAGCCGCGCGCCAAGCGGCAATTGAACTGCTGGCCGTGCTCAAAGCCGCCATCGGCGATCTTGGCTGCGTTCGAAGGATCGTGAAGCTCTTTGTCATGGTCAACGGTGCACCGCACTTCACGGAGCCTCACCGAATTGCGGACGGGGCGTCTGAGCTCCTCGTCCAGGTATTGGCTGAGCGAGGCATCCATTCGCGCAGCGCCGTCAGTGTGGTGCAGGTGCCATTTGGCGCGTGCGTCGAAATCGACATGACCGCCGAGATAGAGGCGCCACAGCTCACCGCCCAATCCTCGTCCACTACATAGAGCGACGCGACGCGCTTGAAGCTTCGGCGAACGAGCTGTTCGACGTGGTGGCTTCGGGAAAGGTGCGCATCAACGTCAATCAGCGCTTTGCACTCAGGGATGCCGCAGAGGCTTCCACGGCATTGGACGCGCGTGCAACTTCGGGCTCCACCATCCTCGCCCTCCGACCCAGAATCAACAGGAGCTCGCCATGACCAAGACAGCAATTACCTCGCCCGAGCTCGCGCCACCGGCTGGCCCATTTTCCCAGGCGATCGAAGTCGGCGGTTTCATTTACTTCAGCGGTCAGATCGGCCAAGACCCGGCGACCGGCAAGCTGGTCGAGGGCGGCATTGTGGCCGAGACAGAGCGCCTCTTTCGCAATCTCTCGGCGGTTCTCGGGGCGGCAGCCAAGGGTTTCGACCACGTTGCGCGCGTCGGCGTGTATCTCACGAACATGGGTGACTACGGCGCGATGAATGGCATCTACGCAAAGCATTTCAGTCAGCCCTTTCCCGCCCGGACGACGATCGGAGTGGCGGCGCTGCCGCTTGGGGCCCACGTTGAGATCGACATGGTCGTCAAGGCTTGAGGGGAACCGCACGGGGGAATCCCATGAAGTACACATTTCACATCGTCGACGTTTTTAGTTCGACCCCGTTCGGCGGCTGTCAAATCGCGGTTCTGCCTGACGCAACCGGCATTTCGACCGAGGGCACGCAGAAGATCGCCCGCGAATTCAATTTCGGCGAAACGACCTTCGTCCTGGGTACCGGGACGTTGACGTTTTCGGAGAAGATCGACGGGTGGGCGCGCCTTCTGCGACTGAGCTCGCCGCCGTCCTATCCATCGAGCCGGCCGAGGTGACTCCTCGCCCCGCCGATCCTGCTGATCACAGGCGCGGCGAAGGGCATGGCGTCACTTCTTCGTTCAGTCAGCAAGTGAGCAACGCGGGCGCCGAGCTTAGCTTTTCCCCCGAAGAGCTGGGCCTGACGTTAGCGGTTCCGCCGACCACTCTCGCTTTAGCCTCAGTCGAGGGCGGACCCTGCCGTTGCATTAACCACGGTTCCCGTCAGCATCCGTCCTCGATCCGATGCGATCAGCACAGCCGCATTCGCCGTGTCTTGAACAGTGCAAAGGGTCCGCAGGAAATTGGATTGCTCAAATCGCGCCTTCGCTTGATCCTTGTAGACCTCCTTCAACGCAATTGTGTCCTGAATGGAGCGGCTATCGAAATTCGCGAGCGTTCTCAGGCAAACGACGCGAACACCGAACGGAGAGACCTCAAATGCCAGGTTCATAGTGAGATTTTCCATCGCCGCAAATGCCGCGCCGATCGCCGTCGCACCGGGCACGTGTGGTCGTGCCGGGCTACCGGTCACGAAAATGATCACACCCGAGTGCTGCTTGGCCATGTGTCGAGCCGCGGCGCGGGCGGTTATGAAGCGCGACCGTACCATCGCCATCATCGGTACCATGAATTCGTCCACAGGGAGATCCACCGCATTCTTGCCGTTGCCATACTCTCTGGCACGAGGGCCTGCGAGATCGAGGGTGACGTCAATTTTCCCTGCCTGCCTTGCGACCTCATCCATATACTGGTTGACGGCTATGTCATCCAGCTTGTCGATCACCGTCGACTCCGCTTTGCCGCCATTGGCGGCTACCTGTTTCGCGACGGCATCCAGACTTGCCTCGGTGCGACCTGCGAGATAGACGCGTGCGCCTTGCAATGCGAACTCTTTGGCGACCGCGGCGCCGATACTGCCGCCGGCACCGAAAATGACTGCGTTCTTCTGCCGCAGGAGATGAGTGCTCATAATGTTCTCCATCTTCCGCGAAGCGTCAGACCTGGCCGATCCAGGTCTTTCACTGCCTCGCTAGGGAAAGACGTTTGACCATGCCGGCAGCCGACATTCACACCTCGATCCTCAGGTACGTCCAAATATCGATGCGTTGAGCTGCCGCCGCCAGGCCGTGACCGCTCGGGGCACGTCAACATCGTAGCTCAGGGCAGTTCGCATGAGCGCATACGGCGATCAAAGAACTCGCGCTCCATGGCGTTACGCGCTATGCCAATGGCCTCGCGGAAGTGGTCGCGGGCGATAGCGCGGTTCCCGTTGCGCAGCTCGAGTTCTCCGAGCGCTGCGGCATAGAACGGGTATGCATTTAGCTGCTCGCGGTCAGCGATGGCCTGTATTTCCTCGATTCCCCGCGCAGGCCCATCTCTCTGCGCTATCGCGACCGCTCGGTTCAGCGCAATGACTGGCGAGGGTCGCAAGGACATCAGGGCCTCGTACAGAGAGATGATTGCGCTCCAGTCGGTTTCTTCAACCGTGGGAGCCTTCGCGTGCATCGACGCGATCGCCGATTCGATGTGGTATTCACTGAGCTCTGCCCCTGTCGCAGATAGATCCAGCAGTCGGAAGCCTTCCGCAATGAGTTGTCCGTCCCACCGTGACCGGTCCTGGTCGAACAGCATGGTCAGTTGTCCATATGCATCTACCCGCGTCGCAAGGCGTGCCGCGTGGAAGTGCATCAGGCTGGCCAGCGCATAAGTGGACGGGGACGGGCTGCCGCCGCATGGAGGCTCCAACAGTATCGTTACGAGCCTCATTGCTTCGCGACACAGCTCCGCGCGCACCGTGGCCTCGGCAGACGCGCCGTGGTAGCCCTCGTTAAAAAGAAGGTAGAGCGCACGCTGAACACTGGCAAGACGGGCGGAGAAGTCTTGGCGAGAGGTCACGTCAAACAGCCTGTTTGAGGCTGCAAGCGACTTCTTTCCACGACTGATTCGCTTCTCGATTGCCGCTTCCGAGCTCACAAAGGCGCTGGCGATTTCTCGCACTGTAAAGCCACAGAGAACATTGAGGATCAGCGCAACATGCACCCCTTCCGCGAGGTTTGGTTGGCAGCAAGAAAACATCATTCGAAGCTCGTCATCCTTGATGGCATCCGGGGCAAGCAGCTCCTCTACAATAGGCTCCAGAGCCGATTCGTTCTGGAGAATCCACTCAACATCCGGTGCAAACGTGCGGGCTGTTTTCTCACGACGCATCAGGTCAAATGCCCGATTCTTAGCGGTGGCCATGAGCCATGCCGCCGGATTTTCCGGCGCACCATGAACCGACCAGACCTCCAAGGCGCGGCAGAAGGCTTCCTGAACGACGTCCTGGGCGAGAGCCAGATTGTGCAGACCGAACACTCGGGTGAGCGCAGAAACCATACGCCCGGCTTCGTGCCGAAACAGATGGTCCTCGAGCTCCATTTACGGAGAGCCGTTCTCTATTTGGCGCACCTCAACGGAGCCCTCAATGTCGAGCATGGGACATCCCCTGGCGAGCTCGACAGCCTCGGTCAGGTCTGTTGCGGTCACGACTGTGTAACCGTTGATCAGATCCTTCACTTCGACGAAAGGACCGTCGGTCACGGTTCTCTGTCTGCCGGTGACAACTTTGCGGCTGTCTTGCAGCGGGTGCCCGCGATCCTTCAGATGGCCGGACCTGCGAAGCTCATCGAACCATCCGCGCCATTTCTCGATGCTCCTTTGCATCTGTTCGGGGGAGAGAGACCGGTTCCTACCACGGAACAAAAGCATGTAGTCGTTCATGAGTTGAAGACCTCCTCAACGAGGCCGCGGTTCAGTTCGTGCATCCAGATATTTCGGAGAGGGGTCATGGCGCGCTCTCCCGCGGCTCACCGGCTTCCCGCGAGTATAGAACGTCGTAGCTGAGCTTCACGATATTCGAAAAGCTCTTGGTCGCGACGAGGTTCAACCGGGTACGTGGACCTCCCCAGAAGACCGTCTTCCCGTGCCCGACTAGCAAGGGATGAATGGAAAGATCCAGCGCGTCGATCAGTTTGTGTTGCAGCAAGGACTCCGCGAAGCGGCCGTGGCCCCAGATGAGAAGATCGCCGCCCCCTTGCTCCTTCAGCTTCGCCACGGTGGCGGCGGCGTCATCTCGGATGATCGTCGAGTTATTCCAGTCGGCGCTTCCAAGGCTGGATGAGAATACGTATTTCTTCATGCTGTTCAATCGGTCGGCCCACGGATGTGCGCGCGCAGGCCAGATCCTGGCGTTGGCCTCGTAAATGACCCTGCCCATCAGCATGGCCTCGCACGCCATCAGGAGACCCAGACCGTCTCGCAGATATGCCGGGTCCCGGTATGCCATGAACCCCAGGCGAACGGGGTCGTCGAAGACCCCGTCAGGGGATATCAACGTGTATTCGATGACCCTACGCATCGTCGTCGGCTCTCCTACTTTGAGCGGTTACTCGACCCGCTGCACATCTCGTGTTTGCCGTCAGATCGCGTTTTGAACGCCTGCTACCTGCCCCAGGTGGGCATGACATGGGTCATGCCCCCGTCCTTGCCGACCGGGACAATGACGAGCGCGAAAGGCGAGCCTTCGGCGGCAACGAATGCCGGCCCCATCGGGTTCCCGTCCGCACCGAGGCTGTCTTTGTCGACACCGATGTCGGCGTTGGTCAGGGATGTTCCGTAAAACATCACGTGCGGCGGAAAGGGGACAACGACTCCTTTCTCATTGGGGATCCGGTTCTGCGGCGATAGCATGTAGATAACGCCTGGCCGATGCGGAGACCGCAATGCGCCTTTTGCCATCGCCGCCGCGACTGCTCGGTGCACCTCCTCGGAGCTCTTCCCTTGGGCACGCAATTCAGCCACCATCAAGTCGCGCTGGAGGAAGGTGCCCGCAGCCCCTTCGTCCATGCATTGCGGCTCTTGCGCCCCCGGTAAGGAGTGCTGGACGATGGCTGTGAAGCCATTCCCGCTCTCCCGGACCTTGACATAGCCGGACTTCCCCAAGACGTAGACAGCGGCCCTGCCGGCGATGCTTGGGGGGCAGGCGCTTAGCGCGAGCGCTATCTCCTTTTCACGATTCATAATCGCTGGCTGCGAACTGGCGCCCGCGGGCGCGAGTTGGGCCAGGGCCGATGCTCCAGCCGACAATTCGAGCGCCAGCGCTACGAAGCTCGCGGCTAATCTGGTCGATCTCCAGCCTGACCATGCTCTGAATTTCATTATCGTGCCTCCCGAGCGCCCGCCCCGTTTGGCCGGTTCGTCGCTCGCTGAGCGCTGCTCGGCGCTCCAGGTGAACGGAATACCTTTGAGATGGCGGAGCCCGTGGCATCAAAGCCATGGTTTGGCCATCCCCGGCTATCTACGTTCGAGGGGCGCGGGGGCGGACAACTATTTTTTTGCGGACACTGGAGAGCACATTTCTCCGCAAGCCCGCTCTGGCCCGTAATTTGGTGACGTATTCTGTCGCGCTGGCCCCACAAGAATTTGATCAAGGCTGGCCAGATGCGAGGAGCCGTGTCCACGATCAAAATGACGCACCGGCCGCCGAATTCGATCTCGCTGGCGCCACTCCTTCAGGCCGCGCGCCCGCCCGCGGGCAGTCTCGGCCCGCTGCGCGGTCGCGCCTTCTTCGTCTCCTGCTTCTCGGGGGGCGGTATATCGCGCGCCGCGATCAGCGCCACGCCCTTCCTCCTGCCGCTCATGCTGGAGGTCGGCTTCGGCCTGTCACCGCTTCAGTCGGGGCTGCTGCTGCCCATCTAAGTGCCCGGCGCGATGTCCCGGCCTTCAGTCCTGGCGCGGTGCGCATTTCACGAGCCCACGGGCGGAGCATTTAATCTCCTGCCAGCATGCCCGTCAGCGTGTCGCGGGCCTTGCCGCCGCTCGCGCGCAGCTGGTTGGCGGCATCCACCACCGTGGGGAGGGGCGCCGCGTCATTGTCCACGACCTCATCTAGCAGCATGGACAGCTGCCGGTTGATGCCATCCAGGTCGCTTTTCTTCACCTGGTCTTCGATCCGCTGCCTGCTGGCACCGCCCCCGGACGCATTGGCGGCGGCCTGCAGCACCTTGGCGTTGCTGTCGATGTCGGACTCCAGCGCGAGGGCAAAGTGGACATTGGCGGCAAGCGCCGTCGGCGTGCTCCCCGCGTTGGGATCGGCCTGCACGGTGAGCGGGGCGCTGTATTCCTTGCCGCCGACCGTGAGCACCACGCGATACTGGCCCGGCAACACCAGCGGCCCGATGGGAGCCCGTGGCGTGCGGCCGAGAACGGCCGGCTCACCCCAGTGCGGCTCGCCGGCAGGCGGCGTATAGCGCAGGTCCCACACGAAGCGATGGGCCCCGCTCCCGGCCGGCAGGATGTTGGGCGGCGACGTGAAGTAGTCGGGGTAGTTCGGAGCCGGTATCGTGGCGGGCTTGTCGGTGCTGGAGAAGTGCCGTACCCGCTGGCCTTCGGCGTCGTAGATGGTCAGCGTCACCGGGCCGTTGGAGCCATCGCCCAGCCAGTAGTCGATGATGGCACCGGTAGGCGGATTCGCGGCGTGCGGCACTTCGGGTGGTCGCGCCTCGCCCTCGTAGGTGCCGAGCCGGAAACGCATGGCCGGCTTCGGCGCATACAGGTGCACTTGGCTCTGAGCGATCGCAGCGCTGGCTTCGCGCAGCGGCTCCATGTCGTCGAGTATCCAGAAGCCACGCCCGCTGGTACCGACGATCAGGTCGCCGTCGTGCACGGTTAGGTCGCGTACCGCGGTCGTGGGCAGGTTGCGTTGCAGCGACTGCCAGGAGTTGCCATCGTCGAAGGACACGAAGATGCCGTGCTCGGTCCCCGCGTAGAGCAGGCTCTTGCGCTCGGGGTCGGCGCGCACCACGCGCACATAGTCCCCGTCCGGAATGCCCTGGGCGGCCTGGCGCCAGTGCTTGCCCGCATCATGCGTGATGTAGACATAGGGCTTGAAATCATCGACCTGGTGGCGCTCGACGGCGACGTAGGCGCTGGCCGGATCGCGCGGATCCGCGCCGATCGTGTCCACCTTGCTCCACGGACCCAGTCCGGGCGGCGTCACGTTGCCCCAGTGCGCCCCGTCGTCCTCGGTGAGCCACAGCCGCGAATCGTCGGTACCGGCCCAGAGCACGCCTTTCTTCGCGGGCGAGGCCGCGAGCGCATAGATGACCGAGTAGCCGCAGGCGGCGCCCGTCCTGCGGGTCGGCTGGCCCTTGCACTTCGCCTTCGGGTTCTTGTAGGTGAGGATGGGGCTGATCACCTGCCAGTGCTGGCCGGCATCCGTGGTCCGCATGACCTTCTGACCCCCCATGTACAGGGTGTCGGCCTGGAACGGCGAGGGTGCGAACGCGGTGTTCCAGGGGTAGTAGGAGCCGGTGGCAGTCGGCGTGCCGCCAAAGGGCCTGATCGCCGCCGGCGATATGCTCATGGTGACGTGCGCGCGCAGGTCGTAGCGGGTGATGTTGCCGCCGGAGCCGGCACCGAAGATGATCGAAGGATCCCCCTTGCGCGGGACCAAGTAGCCCGATTCGCCGCCGCCGACCGCGTCCCAGTCGTGGTTGGTGATGATGCCGGTGGGGCCGCGCGACGCTATCATCAGGGCCCCAGAATCCTGCTGGGTGGCGTAGAGGTTGTACGGCACCTGGTCGTCCACGCCGAAGTGGTAGATCTGGGCCGTGGGCTGGTTGAACCAGCTCGACCAGTGCGCGCCGTCGTCGAGACTGATCGAGGCGCCCTGATCGGACACCAGGACCAGGTGATCCGCGTCCCCCGGATCCAGCCACAGCTCATGCATGTCGTCGCCGTTGGGCGAACCCTTGATGGATTCGAAATGCGCGCCGCCGTCGCGCGAGCGATATAGCGACGTGTTCGGGATGTAGACGAGGTCGGGGTTCTTGGCATCGGCATAGATGCGCCCGAAATACCAACCACGGCCCGCCAGGCGGGGATCACGATCGATCAGGTGCCAGCTCTTGCCCGCATCGTCCGAGCGGTACACGCCACTGCCCGCTCCCAGTTGGTTGCTACCCTCTCCCACCGGGTGTGCGCTCCCGGCACTGACGATCGCGTACACGCGCGGGCCCGACGCCGTGTCCGTCACCGCGACGCCGATGCGGCCCATGTCCGCGGGCAACCCCTGCAGGGAAAGCTTCTGCCAGGTCGCGCCGTTATCGGCGGAATGGTAAATGGCACTGCCTGGGCCATCGACCGGCGCATACTGATACCAGGGCGTACGCTCGGCATTCCAGGTCGTCGCGTACAGGCTCGCGGGCTGCGCGGGGTCGCGCGCCAGGTCCACCGCGCCCGTGTGCTCGTCCACGAAGAGCGTGTGTTGCCAGCTCTTGCCACCATCGGTGGTGAGGAAGATCCCGCGCTCCTTGTTCGGGCCCCAGACGTGGCCGAGGGCAGCGACCACGACGCGGTCGGGGTCCTGCGGATCCACCAGCAGGCGAGCGATTTGCTGGGTATCGTCCAGCCCCAAGTGCCGCCAGGTCTTGCCGCCGTCGTCGGAACGGTACACGCCGTTGCCGTAGGTGGCATTGGAACGGATCGTCGCTTCCCCGGTGCCGACGTAGATGATCTGAGGATTGGACGGCGCGATGCCGATGGCACCGATGGAGCCCACTGGCTCGTGTTGGAAGAGCGGCTGCCAGGTGCCGCCCGCGTCCGTCGTCTTGAAGATGCCGCCGTCCACGGCGCCGAAATAGGCGACATTGAGCTTGCCGGCGACACCGTCGACGGCATCGACGCGTCCGCCGCGATACGGGCCGACCTCGCGCCAGGACAAAGAGTTCAGGAGGGACGGCGGCACCGTCTGGGCAGCCGCCGCGCCGGCGGCGAGCATCAGGGCTCCGGCAAGCAACGATCGGAACATGGGCATTTCCTCGGGGTGAAGGGCGAGCCGTGCGTGTCAACGCCAAGCTCGTCAGGTACCGCTATCGCCGCGGTCAACAAAGCGGATGCGCGAGACGGTCAACGCCTCATGCCGTATCGCGCAGTCCCTCGTCACTCGGTATCGGTCAATCCGCCTGACCCCAGGTCGATCGGGTGCAACTCGGCATTCAGAGGCGGCAATTCGATCGGCTCCTGGCCGGCCGACTTCAACTCGGCATTCAGGTGCGGCAAATCGCTGGTCTTCACGCGCTCCCACTTGGCCAGGGCGGCGTCGAGGATCTGCTGGTATTTAGCCAGCGCCTGCGTCTTGTCGCTGGAGGGCGCGGCGTCCGCGCTTTCCACCGAGGCGCCCAGATTGGCGTATGCGCCCTGCAGATAGAGCAGGCTGGCAAAGTCCGTGGCAGGCCTACCTATGGAATTGGCGGGATTGTTCTCGGGCTTGACGCCGGCGACGTCGTCGATCTTCTTGATCACCGCGTAGATCGACTTGGAGACGCTGCCGGACGCCTTGCCGCGCGCCGCGGTCAACCGGGAACGCAAGCCGGCAGCCTGGCTGGAAATCCTGGCGATGTCCATTCGCTGGCTTTCGATGCGTCGCGCCAAGTCGAATTGCTGTCGCAGCGCCTCCGGCGAAACCTGCACACGCGGGTCTGCCTTGATCTCAAGAGGCTGGCTGTAGGTCTGGCCGCCGACGGTGAGTTTCACCGTGTACTCACCAGGCAGCGCCCAGAGACCGTCGCCCAGGGTGAACCGGTACATGCCCTTGCCCGCGAGGGCATCCGGTAGCGCGTAGTGCAGGTTCCACACGAACCGGTGCATGCCGGCCTGGTTGGACAGCGTGACGGCCTTGGGTGTCCAGTCGGGGGTGATGGGCATGGTCTGCAGATTCAACGGCGGTGGAACGTCGGCACTGGAGAACCGCCGTACCGACTGCCCTTGCGCGTTCACGATTTCCAGCGTCACCGGCGTCGCGGCATCGGCCTTCAGGTAGTAGTCGATCAACGCGCCATAAGGAGGATTGTCGGCCTGGGGTTCGTCTTTCGGCAACGGCGTGCTGAGAAAGCCGCCGGGGCGGACCCTGTAAGCCACCGCGGGCTTGAACAGGGTGGCCGCCGACGGGCCGGCGCTTCCGTCCATCTGCCGTAGCGCGCTGATGTCGTCGAGTATCCAGAAGGCTCGCCCGAAGGTGGCGAGCACCAAGTCATCGCCATGCACGTCCAGGTCGCGCATCGACGTCACCGGCAGGTTCAACTGCAGGCTCTGCCAGTCCGCGCCGCCGTCGAACGACACGTACACGTGCTTCTCAGTGCCCGCATACAGCAGCCCCCGCTTCTGCGAGTCCTCCCGCACCACGTTCACGAAGTCTCCCGCCGGAATGCCGTTGACCGTCAACGTCCACGTCTTCCCCGCATCGTGCGTCACGTAGATGTACGGCTTGTAGTCGTTCAGCCGGTGGCGGTCCACCGCCGCGTACGCAGTATTGGCGTCGAAGTGCGAGGCCTCGATGATGCCCACTTTCGACCAGGCGCTCAGGCCCTTGGGCGTGACGTTCTGCCAGTGCCCGCCTTCGTCATGCGTCACCCAGATCAAGCCGTCGTCGGTACCCGCCCAGATCTGCCCTTTCTGGATCGGCGAGGGCGCGATGGTGTAGATCACACCGCGCCGCGGCCCCTGGACCTCTGCGTCCTTCGCGGTGATGGGATCCAGGTTCGGCGGCACGCGCGGATTCTCGCGCGTCAGGTCCGGACTGATCACCGTCCAGCTCTGCCCGCCGTTGTCCGTGCGGAACATCATCTGGTGCGAGGAATACATGACGTGCGGATCGGCGCGCGAAAACACTACCGGCAGCGTCCACGTCCTGCGATACGTGACACCCGGATAGGCAAGCACCGCGCTCACGTCCTCGAGCTGCTTGGTCACGGTGTCGAAGCGGGTCATGTCGCCATCAAACGGCCGCACGATAGCCGGGCCAAAAATGTAACGGGGATTCAGCGGGTCCGGCGCGATATAGCCGCTCTCGCCGCCGGTGGGGATGGGCAGAAAATCCATGAAGCTGATGCCGTTGGTGTAATCGCCGTAATCGGTGCGGCTGGGGAGCATGACCGAGAGGGAGTCCTGCTGCGCACCATAGACGTGGTACGGGAACTGGTTGTCGGTGGTCACGTGATAAAACTGGCCGATCGGCTGGTTGTACCAGGAGCTCCAGGTCCTTCCCCCATCCAGGGTGATGGTGGTGCCCTGGTCCACACCCAGGATGACGTGATCGCTGTTGTCCGGATCGACCCACGCAATGTGATAGTCGTCGCCGCCCGGCGCGCCCTTGAACGGCAGGAAGCTGCGCCCGCCATCGGTGGATTTGTACGTGGCGGTGTTGGGGATATAGACGATGTCCGGATTCTTCGGGTCCACCGTCACCTGTCCGAAATACCACCAGCGCGCCCAGATGCGCGGGTCGCCGGTGACGTGTTTCCAGTTGCTGCCGCCATCGTCGGAGCGATACAGGCCGCCTTCTCCCTGTTTGGCCGACACGTTGGCGTAGACGATCTGCCGGTTGCTCGGGGCCACGGCGAGCCCGATGCGGCCCAGGCCGGCACTGGGAAAGCCGTGCCCGGTCACCGGCTTCCAGCTGGCGCCGCCGTCAGTCGATTCGTACAGCCCGCTGCCCGGGCCGTCGGATGGCGGATAAACGCTCCACGGCGGCCGCCGCGTCTGCCACAGGGCCGCGAAGATCGTCCTCGAGTCGCCTCCGAATGCCAACGCGACCGCCCCGGTGTCGGCATTCCTGTACAACACCTTCTTCCAGGTCCGGCCCCCATCGGTGCTCTTGAACACACCGCGCTCCGGATTCGCTGCGTACCCGTGGCCGAGCGCCGCGACGTAGACAACGTCCGCATTCTTCGGGTCCACCAGCACCGAGCCGATCTGGAACGTGTCCCCGAGCCCGATGTGCGTCCAGGTCTTGCCGCCGTCCGTGGACTTGTACATGCCGTTGCCGGTGCTGAAGCTCGAGCGGATGTCCGCTTCGCCCGAACCCACGTAGATCACCTTCGGGTCTGAAGGCGCCACGGCGATCGCGCCGATCGAGGCCACTGGCTCCTTGTCGAAGATCGGATCCCAGGTGCGCCCCGCGTTGCGGGTTTCCCAGACCCCGCCGCCTACCGAGCCGAAATAAAAGTGGTTCGGCTGCCCGGGCACTCCGGTCACTGCCGTCACGCGGCCGCCGCGAAACGGACCGATCAGCCGCCAATTGAGCCCCGAATAGAGTCCCGGATCGACCGGCTTCGCCTGCAGCGAGGCCGCACTCACGATCGGCAACGCCAGAATCGACAACAAGAGCCAGCGACGAATGATCATGGGGCAGTTCCAGTTGTCAGTACGCGAAAACCGACGTGGATTCGATTCAATCCGGGCCCGTGAATGACCGCGGCCATCCCCAGTGACGATCAGCCGCCGCCCTGCACTACTTCGGCAGGGCGGCGGCCCGGGGTCAAAAGTCGACGGTGATCCGCGCGTGGTAGTAACGACCGAGCGTGTCGTAAGTCGACGTATCCAACACGTAGGACAGCGGGGGCCTCTTGTTGAAGACGTTGTCCGCGCCGACGCTGAAACGGGCGTGGAACGTCGGCACCGCGTAGTCCAGCTCGACGTCGTGGTACATGGTCCCGCCCATGATCGCATTGGCGCCTGTGGCTTGATCTATGTTCAGAGCGACGAGTCTGTCGATCCAACGCGTTTGCCACTGCGCGCTGAAGTTGCCCTTGGCCCAATTGAACGTCGCCTCGCCGCGCCACCGCGAGATATTGCCGAACTGCGCACTGTAGGTGCCGGCATAGTTGATGGTCGTCGCGCCGGGCTGGCCGGGCGTGGCGTCGTTGTTGTACGTCGCCGTATAGGTCGTGTTGAGTCCTACCTTGAACGCACCGGGATCCAGGCTACCCAGGTTGAAGTGCGGAAGCCGGTAATTCAGCGTGAAGTCCACGCCCGAGGTGCTGAGAGTACCCAGGTTCACCGTCGGGGTATACAGGATGAACACCGAGCCGGGCAGCTTGCTCGTATTGTTGTTGCGATGGATCAACGAGCAGTAGGGACTGGCATTGTTGGCGAAACAGGCATTGAGCATGGTCTGCGCGCCCAGCGGCGTCAGCAGGTTGTTGAGGTTGATGCGCCAAAAGTCGACGGTGCCGGACAAGCCGGGGATGCCGGACGGGCTGTATACCAGGCCCAAGTCGTACGACTGGCCCCGTTCCGGCTTTAACGCAACACCGGCTACGGCTCCGCCCGAATAGAACGCATTGACCGACGTATTCGGGTTGCCACCCCAATTCACCGGCACGAATTGGCAGGCACTCTGGTGCTGCGCCAGTTGCGCAGCCGTGAGTCCGATACAGGGGTCGGCGATGCTCGGGTCGCCGATCACGTAGCCGTCATACTGCTCGTCCAGGTCTGGCGCCCGGAACACCTGGGTCGCCGTGCCGCGCACCAGCATGTCGCTCACCGGCCGCCACTCGACGGCAACCTTCCCGTTGGTCGTCCTGCCCGTGCTGTGGTAGTCGGAAGTGCGGACGCCTAGGTCGAGGTTCAGGGAACGCGCAAACGGAACATGTGCCAACAGCGGTATCAGCGTTTCCGCAAAGGCCTCTCTGACGTCGTCGCTGCCGCGCCCCGGTGAACCGCATGCCTCCTGGGCGATCGCGCACTGGCTGGTGTTGACGTTCACGGTCGCGTCCGCGGGGACCTCGTAGTTCATGTAAGTCTTGCGGTACAGGCCGCCGACCGCGAGCTCTATGGCGCCGGCCGGCAGTTGCAACAGTTCTCCGTTGGCGCTCAGCTGGAACTGCCGCATGATCTGGGTCATGGTGTAGACCGGCGTGGTCACGCCATTCCTCAACTGGGCCGCCACCGCCGGGTTGGCCTGGTTGAAAATGTTGGCGCCAGCGTTGAGAGCCGCCTGCAGGCCCGCAATGTCGACCTCGTTGGTGTCGGACTGGACGCGCTGGGAATAGCCGTAGTCGATGCTCGCGTTCCAGGCCCAGGAGCTATCTCCGACGTTGCCCTTCAGACCGGCGTTGATCTGTGCGTTGCTGGTGGCAAATGAGTGCACGCGCGTGCCCAGGCCGGTCAGGCGCTCGGCCAGCAGATAGCCGCCGTTGGGGTCATTGGGGTTATTGGGGTCAGTGCCGAACGTGATGCCAAAAGGATTGAGCGGATTGCTGGCCAGCAGATACCAGCCGTCGTCGGTCGAGTACGTTCCCGCCGGGGCGTCCTGCCCGCTCGACTTGGTACGGTTGTAGAAAATGTCGGTAAAGAGCGATACCTTGTCGGTCAGCTGATAATTGCCGAGCAGGAAGCCGTCGTAACGCTTCTGCTGCGTCATGATGTAGGTGAATTGATTGAAGTTGTAGCTGTCCGTCTTGCTGTTGTAGCAGCTGTAGTCATCCAGGGCGTTGCCGGTGCCCTGTCGCAGGGTGACATAGGCGGTACCGCCGGTCGTGGCGCAACCGTACTGGGCCGCGACCGAGGCCGGTACCTGGATGTGTCCGGTCGGCACGCCGCTCGAACCGGACGGTATGACCACGCCGTTCACCAACTGGTGGGCAAAGGCCAGGTAAGGGCGCTCAGCGTTGGTCACGGGGTCCTGGGCGTTGTAGTTCACGCCGGCGATTATGTTCCCCTTGTCTCCGGCGGCGCCCAGCGTGAGGTCGAAACCTTTGCGCTGGCCGTCACCGTGACTGGAGATACCGTCGTTCAGGCTGAGCTCCACGCCCTTGAAATCCTTGCGCAGGATGAAGTTGACGACGCCACCAATGGCATCGGACCCGTATACCGTGGAGGCGCCTTCCGCCAGCACGTCGACGCGCTCGACCATGTTCTGCGGAATCATGTTGAGATCCGGGTTGGCCATGCGCTGGCCATCGATCAGGACCAGGGTGCGATTGATGCCCAATCCCCGCAGCGAGATGCGGGCCGCACCGTCACCGCCCTCGAGCAAGGGGCTGGCGCCGCCGCCGCCGGTGTTGTTGTTCTGCACATTGGTGTGCGTGCCCGACACGCTCGGCAACTGCTGCAGCTCATCGCCGAGCGTCAGTTTGCCGGAATTGGTGATGTTGGCGCGATCCAAGGTCACCACCGGGCTGGCGGTCTCCTTGTCGACGCGCCGGAGCAGCGTGCCCGTGACCACGACTGTGTCCAGGGACTTGATGGCTTGCGAGGGTGTGTTGGCCTCCTCGGGCGGTGTCTCGGATTTTTTTTCCGCAGGCGATGCCGATGTCTCCTGCGTCACCGAAGAAGCGCCTTGAGCCTGTCCAGAGCTCGTCTGAGCCAGGCGAAAGTTCTGGGAAGAATTCTTCCCGACCTCCTTGTTGCTCGACGGTGGAGTCGTCGCCACGGGCTCGGGATGCTGCGCAGGGGTAGCCGAAACTATAGTGACGGTGCTTGCGGTCAAGTAGCGGTACGACAGCCCAGTCCCGGTCAGCAGCTTTTTCAATGCCTCGTCCGGCGTGAACTCTCCCACCGCCCCTTCTGTCCTGCGGTCGGAGACCACTTCGGAGCGGTAGATGACTTGAAGATCGCGCTCCTTCGCCAGTTCCTCGAGCGCACTGCCCAGCGGCTGCGCCGGAATATTCGTTGGCTTTCGTATCACAGCCTTCGCCGGATCGGCAAGCGCCACACCCAATATCGACAGGCAAATAGCCGTTGCTGCGACACTCAGACGCATGAGAGCTCCCCCGCCTCGTAGAAGGCCGTGTAGTGCCGTCATCGGTGCGGTGACGGTCTCATGCTGATAAGAGCGTGGGGAGTTCAGCCAAGTACACTGAAGCTGAAAATTATTTTGGCGGAGCGCCGGAGATCTCGATCTCGGTATCGGTCTCATGAACGGTGAGATTCGGTTGCGCGCGCAGAAAGGCAACGAACGCCCTGGAATCGGTCGCAGAGAATACGCCGCTCACGAGGAAACTCGCGAGCCGGCGATCGCGAATGACGATGCGCTTCTGATGGTACCGATTGTATTCGTCGGCGACTTGGGTCAACGGTGAGGAAGCGAACACGAGCTTGCGTTGCGTCCAGGCAATGGCTGCGGCGACGTCCGTTCGGGTCGGGCGCGAGGTGGCCTGAGCGGACAGGGTGACCTGCTCACCCGCAGTGAGAAGAAGGCCACGGGCCCCGCCCGGCCCTGTCAGGGGGAAGTCCGGCGCAAAGATGGAAGGGGCCGAACTATCGACAGCGCTCGCCGATGCCGGCTGGAGGAGCGGATAAGGGAGAACGGCGACGCGGCCTTCGACTACGGTCACGACGGTTTCACCCGAACGTCGGTCGACGTCGAACTGCGTGCCGACCGCGCGGACACTGGCAGCGCCGCTATGGACGACGAAAGGCCTGGCGGTGTCGTGAGTGACGTGGAACAGAACCTGGCCTTCGAGAAGATCGATGGAGCGCTCCGCCGCCGTAAAGTGGACTCGCACTCGGGACTGCGCGTTGAGCTCGATCGTAGAACCGTCGGCGAGGGTGAGCGAGCGCTGCTCACCGATGGCGGTCTCATAGACTCCGCGCTGCTGTAACCAGAAGGTGATGCCGATGGCGACGAGGACGAGGCTCGCGGCAAGCGCTGAACGCAGCGGAGTCACGAAACGACGCGATCTTGCGCTCAAGGGCTGGCGATCCTTCCCGACCCTCACGACGTTGCCGGCGGCGCGCGTGCGCGCAATGAGCGCTTCGGCGTCCTCGGCCCCCTTCCCCAATAGGGGCGCGTCTTCCCAGAGGGCAGAGATCTGCAGGTATGCGCGAACGTGCTCGGGAGAGGCGCGCAACCAGTCGCTGAACTGCTCGCGCACCTTTTCCGTGAGGTGTCCTTCGCTCAACTCGACGAACCAGGTCGACGCTTCTTCGAGAATCTGGCTATTGGTAAGGACTTTCATACGGTTCCCTGCTGATTACTCCCTCTCGGCGAGTCGTTGCTGGCAGAAGGTGAGCGCCTGCGCGAGATAGCGCTTGACCATGTTGTACGAGACGCCAAGGCGCGGGGCGATCTCCTTGAGCTCGAGCCCGTGATAACGATGGAGGGCGAGTGTGGCGTAGGCGCGCGGCGCATGCCGCTCGAGGTCCCGGGCCAATTCCTCGAAGAGCTGCTCGGTTTCGACCTCGGCGGCGGGGTCGGAATCGAGACTGCCGCGAAGATCAGCAGCAAGAAGATTCGAGAAGCGGAGAACCTCGTCCGTCGCAGCGCTTCTTAGGGTGTGCTGACTCAAGACGTGGCTCGCGACGGTGTAGAGGTATGCCTGGGGATTTCGGATGGCTTCGTGGCGCTCCACGCGCAGTAGCCTGAGAAAGACCTCTTGGACGAGATCGGGGACGTCGGCGCCAATACGCACACGGGAGGAGATAAAACGGTGCAGCCGGCGACCATGGGTCTTCTCCAGGTCGGTGAGGAAAGTGCGCTGGGTTTCGGTGCTCAAGGTCCGCAGATTCCGAAAAGGTTCATCCCACGGCATTAGAGCGCTTCGGCAGGGCCGAGGGACACTGGCAGGTGAATTATTTTTTCTGCGACGCAGGGTACCCGGACAGGGTGCGCCCCCCGGAGCCCGTGAGGTCCAGGGCTTGTGCCTCAGAGGGCTAGCCCGCCATGCACGGGGTTCACCCTGTTCAGTGGGGTATGGCGACTTCCTCGAGTTTTGCCGGCCTCAACGCGTCATTGAGCCTTGGGATATCCGAATTCTCCAGATCCTCCCATGTGGCGAGGATCCCGTCGAGCTGGTTCGCGTACTTGGAAAAGGCCTGCATTTCATCGGCAGTGGGCGCCGCATCGGCGCTCTCCACCGACGCGTCCAGGTCGGCATAGGCCTTCCCGAGATAGCGCATGGTGGAGAAGTCCACGGCGGGCACCCCGACCGAGTTGGCCGGATTCGCCGCAGGCTCCACGCCGGCCACCGCGTCGACCTTGACGATCAGTGCGGCGACCTGCCGGGCGATGCCGCCGGCGGCCTTGCCGCGCAAGCCGTCGAGCTGTGCACGCACGCGGTGCGCCTGCGCCGCAGCCACGGCCAGTTTCACGCGTTGCCCCTCGATACGCCGCGCAAGATCGAACTGCTTCGGCAACACCTCCGATGAGATCCGTATCCGGGGATCCTGCCTCACCTCCAGCGGCTGGCTGTAAGTCTGTCCGTCCACCGCGAGTCTCACGGTGTAATGGCCGGGAGGCGCCCACAGGCCATCCTGGCCGTAGTCCTCGTCCTCGCCGCTGGTTTTTCGGGTCAGCTGCGGGGGCAGCGCATAGTGCAGGTCCCATACGAAGCGGTGCATGCCGGCCGCGGAAGAAAGCAACGTGATCGGCAGCACCCAGTCGGGAGCAATGACCAGCTTTTGGAGATCCGGCTGCAGTGTCTTCTGCGAACTCGAATACCGCCGCACCAGCTGCCCGTCCGCATCCAGGATCTCCAGCGTCACCGGCGCCGAAGCATCGGCTCTCAGGTAATAGTCGATGATCGCCCCGAATGGCGGATTCGAGGCCTGCGGCTCGTCTTTCGTGAGCTGCGCGCCGTACAAGCTCAAATTGGCGCGGCGCATCCGGTATGCCCCAGGCGGCTTGAACAGGATGGCCGGGGACTGGCTGGTATGGCCGTCCAATTGCCGCAGGACCGTGACGTCATCCAATATCCACAGTCCACGCCCGAAGGTGGCGAGCACCAGGTCGTCGCCATGCACGTCCAGGTCGCGCATCGACGTCACCGGCAGGTTCAGCTGTAGGCTCTGCCAGTCCGCGCCGCCGTCGAACGACACGTACACGTGCTTCTCAGTGCCCGCATACAGCAGCCCCCGCTTCTGTGAGTCCTCCCGCACCACGTTCACGAAGTCTCCCGCCGGAATGCCGTTGACCGTCAACGTCCACGTCTTCCCCGCATCGTGCGTCACGTAGATGTACGGCTTGTAGTCGTTCAGCCGATGGCGGTCCACTGCCGCGTACGCAGTATTGGCGTCGAAGTGCGAGGCCTCGATGATGCCCACTTTCGACCAGGCGCTCAGGCCCTTGGGCGTGACGTTCTGCCAGTGCCCGCCTTCGTCATGCGTCACCCAGATCAGGCCGTCGTCGGTACCCGCCCAGATCTGCCCTTTCTGGATCGGCGAGGGCGCGATGGTGTAGATCACGCCGCGCCGCGGCCCCTGGATCTCCACGTCCTTCGCGGTGATGCGATCCAGGTTCGACGGCACGCCCGGATTCTCGCGTGTCAGGTCCGGACTGATCACGGTCCAGCTCTGCCCGCCGTTGTCCGTGCGGAACATCATCTGGTGCGAGAAATACATGACGTGCGGATCGAGGCGCGAAAACACTACCGGCAGCGTCCACGTCCTGCGATACGTGACGCCCGGATAGGCGAGCACCGGGCTCACCCATCGATCCTGGGTGCTCAGCATGTCGTATTTGACCATCGGGCTATCAAAGGACGTTCCATAGACATACCGGGCATCCAGCGGATCAGGCGCGATATAATTGCTTTCCGCGCCGGCAATGATGGGCGTGAAATCACGCTGCGTTATTCCGCTCAGGAAACTGGTGCGACTCGGGAGCACGCCTGCGCCCGAGTCCTGCTGCGCGGCATAGACGCGATATGGGAACTGATGATCGGTCGTCACGTGATAGAACTGCCCGGTCGGCTGGTTGTACCAGGAGCTCCAGGTCCTGCCCCCATCCAGGGTGATGGTGGTGCCCTGGTCGACGCCGAGTATCATGTGCCCGCCGTCGTCAGGATCGACCCAGGCGTTTTGATAATCGTCCCCGCCGGGCGAGCCGCGGAACGGCTCGAAACTCCGCCCACCGTCGGTTGATTTGTACATGGCAGTGTTGGGGATATAGAGGATGTCCGGATTCTTCGGGTCTACCGCCACGTGTCCGAAGTACCACCAGCGCGTCCAGATGCGCGGGTCGCCGGTGACGTGTTTCCAGTTGCTGCCGCCATCGTCGGAGCGATACAGGCCGCCTTCTCCCTGTTTGGCCGATACGTTGGCGTAGACGATCTGCCGGTTGCTCGGGGCCACGGCGAGGCCGATGCGGCCCAGGCCGGCACTGGGAAAGCCGTGCCCGGTCACCGGCTTCCAGCTGGCGCCGCCGTCGGTCGATTCGTACAGGCCGCTGCCCGGGCCGTCGGATGGCGGATAGACGCTCCATGGCGGCCGCCGCGTCTGCCACAGGGCCGCGAAGATCGTCCTCGAGTCCCCTCCGAATGCCAACGCGACCGCGCCGGTGTCGGCATTCCTGTACAACACCTTCTTCCAGCTCCGGCCCCCGTCCGTGCTCTTGAACACGCCGCGCTCCGGATTCGCCGCGTAGCCGTGTCCGAGCGCCGCGACGTAGACAACGTCCGCGTTCTTCGGGTCCACCAGCACCGAGCCGATCTGGAACGTGTCTTCGAGCCCGATGTGCGTCCAGGTCCTGCCGGCGTCCGTGGACTTGTACATGCCGTTGCCCGTGCTGAAGCTGGAGCGGATGTCCGCTTCGCCCGAACCCACGTAGATCACCTTCGGATCGGAAGGCGCCACGGCGATCGCGCCGATCGAGGCTACCGGCTCCTTGTCGAAGATCGGATCCCAGGTGCGCCCCGCGTTGCGGCTTTCCCACACCCCGCCGCCTACCGACCCGAAATAGAAATGGTTCGGCTGCCCGGGCACTCCGGTCACGGCGGTCACGCGGCCGCCGCGAAACGGACCGATCAGCCGCCAGCTCAGCGAGGAATACAGCGATGGATTGAGCGGCTGTGCCTGCAGCAGGGGGACGAACACGAGTCCCAGGGCCAGCAAGGACCACGATAGCCAGGGGCGAATAGTCATGGCGTTTTCTGTTATCCGGTGGACGGCGGGTTAGGCAACCCCGGGGGAGGCGCATTCCCACTCCCAAAAATGACTTTCATCTTCGTAGTGCGCGGAATCCCCGTTGCCGAAGGCGAGCCAGCGCAGTGACGCACTTTGATCCAATTAGACGACTATCGCAAGTTGGTGATCAGCTCCGCGGCGATCTGCGGTGAGTCGCGGCGTGCGATGCACCATCCGATGCACCATCCGATGCACCATCCGACGATGCGGCGCCTCCCGAAGCCCATGACAAGGTAAAGCAACATCGGAACTAGGCCGACCCATCTGCCCAGAGGCTACTGCCCGCTCGCGACCCAATCTTGACTTTTGATCTTACACAGCCACATCCTTTTGCGTGTTGTATGAATTTACGGCTCCTGGGGAAGACCGGCCCGGGCCGTCACCCTGCCCGCAGGAATGGGAGGCAGTTCTGGTGCGTCCAGCTCCTTGAAGGGATACCGCCACGCATCGAGTTCCTCCAGTTGATGGTACCAGCGGCCGATCGAAGGATAATCATCGAGAGGAAGTCGCGCTACATCGTTGAAGGGCAGAAACGTCGCCATTCGGAAATCGGCGTATGAAACCGAGTCTCCGACCAACCATTCTCGCCCAGAAACCCCGGCCTCGAGTATGGCAGCGGCCACCCGGAACCTGTTCAGCCCCTGCTCTACCCGAGCTGGATCGATGGGACCAAGCCCGTATCGTTGCTTTGTCCCGCGCTCGAAGTGCACGATGTCGCAGGCTCGCATGAAGTTCTCCTTTCCCCAACTGAGCCAACGGATCATATCGGGCTCGACGTCGCCGCCTGTGCGCCAAAAGTCCGAACGGGCATGGTGCGAGAGCCGGCGTGCTATCGCATCAGCCTCCCAAAGCGTCCTTCCGGCCTCTAGCAGTATCGGCAATGTACAAGCGCCCGCGGTGGATCTCATCGATGACTGCATGCACGATCTGCAGACCCACCGGCGTCGATGACTGCATGCACGATCTGCAGATCCACCGACGCCGTCGACTCGCGCCGGATCTGAATCGCAACGCCCAGGGCGGCAGCATGGTTGCATGATGCGTGGACGGGCGAAGGATCACAATCGAGCCGGGGATAGAGGCGACGCGGCGCGATTCATGCACCGCGCCGGTGCGGGCACTGCCAATCGCCGCCCGTTGCGATGCAAGGGCACCGTTCCACGTGCGTTGAAATCTGAAGGATTGCCCGAATTCCAAGCGGAGTGATGGGGCATGGTTCTTGCACCGCTCGATGCATCCGAACAGCGTTGCAGTTACCCGCATGGTGCGCCTCTCCCGCTCGCCGCCGACCAGGAACCTGCGGGTCTTCTGCGTCGCCGCACGTCATCGGAGCTTCAAGCTCGCCGCTGACGAGTTGTATCTGACACCATCCGCGGTCAGCCACCAGATGAAGGAGCTGGAGGCGGCGCTCGGCGTAGAGCTCTTCGTGCGCAAGTCGCGCGCCCTGGAGCTCACCACGGCTGGCGCCACCCTCCTCGAGGAGATCCAGCCGCTGCTCGTGGCGCTCGACCGCTGCGTCGCCCAGGTCGCCCGCCGCAGCGGCCGGCGGAGCCTGCGCATACTCCTGCCGCCCTTCTTCGCCACCGAGCTGTTTATTCCGCGGCTGAAGAGCTTCTGCGCCGAGCATCGCGAGATCGACATTCAAATCGACACCCGCGATCCACGGCCCTCCGTCCATCCGCCGACCGCGGACGTCTCGATCCTGCTCGCCGACGCAGAGCCGCAGGGAGTCCATGCCACGCGCCTTTTCGCGTTATCGCTGACCGCCGTTTGCGCTCCCGAGCACGTTGGCGCGGTATCGCGCCTGGGCAGCGCGGTGCTGCGAGACATGCCTCTCATCGTTCACAAGCCGCGACCCTACGCCTGGACCAGTTGGGCGGAGCAAGTGGGTCTCCAGCCGCTCGAGCCCAGAAACGTGATCGAGCTCGACAACATGTATTCCGTGGCGCGTGCCGCCGAGCGCGGCGTCGGCATTGCACTCGTGCCATCGAGGCTATGCGAGCGCTCGTTCCGCTCCGGCTCGCTGGTGGCAATCTTCGCCACCGAGCTCGCCACCGCCGACACCTACTTCCTGGTGAGCCGCCGCAAGGACGCGGCAAGGCCCGAGATTCATGCTCTGGCGGAGTGGGCGCTGGCGCAATTCCGCGCTTCCGCGGAGTATTCGCGTATTGACCCGGTATGCGCATGAGCAGCGCTCATCCTTCGCCGCAAGTCTTTTCGTTTGTCGCGGCGCATCGTGCTTCCTATCCTGACACCATCGGATCGTATCCCAGTCAGGAGATTGAAGTCATGTCGTCACACACATATAACACTCATCGACCGGACCCCAGCCCACGCCCGCGGATCCTCGGCGTCGCTCTCGCGCTCGCGCTGGCGAGCGGCGGCGCGCTGGCTCAAGGATCACATCAATTCGTGTTTACGGCCTACATCGATGTGGCCGGCGGCGCCGAGGTCGTAGCGGGACGCTACCGTGCCGCACTCGAGGAGTTGAGTGGCGACCCTGGCAGCATGGCCCTCGATCCATCGGCCGTCGATACCAATCGCTGCATCGCATACTCGATGACCTTGCAGTGGCAGAAAGCACACGCGGCATGTGACGCCGCGGTGCGCGCGGCGAGCATACAACGGAATCTGTCATCCGTATGGTGGCGCCAGTCGCATGAGTCCGACGACGATTATCTCGCCCTGGCGTATGCCAACCGCGCCGTCCTGGAGTGGATGTCGAGCAATGAGGCGGCGGCCCGCAAGGACCTCGCTGAGGCGCGGCAGATAGCGCCGCAATCGAGCTTCGTCGCGCAGAACCTCGCCGCGCTCGAGACGCACGGTGAGGTAGCACAGGCGAAGGCACGGAGCGAAGTGGCGCGGGCCGGTGCGCCGGCGCCGACGAGCTGACGGGTCAGTCAACGGGCGCGGGAGACGAGGCTGACCTTGCCCCCCTCAAGGGTGGCCTTCGTCTCCCGATGCCCACGGCCGGGAATCGGGAAGCGTCAGTCGCATCTCTGACACCTCGCGCTCCTGGACTCGAAGCGCTAGCGCAGATTGGCGCGGCACCAAGTGCCCCGCTACTTCTTGCGACATACCGTCGTGCACCGGACTGCTTCGTCGGACCGCTTCTTTGCAGCCCGGGCATGGATGATCGCGCGCCGTCCACCGTGCCTGTCAACCCGAGGCGGACAATTCGAGTGTCTGATATGCGGAAGCCTACAACCAGGATTACGACGTTGTGGATCCGTCGTGTGGGACCCATTCGCCGTGAAGCCTTTGGTGCCTTAACTGGTTACGATTCGCCGCGCATTCTCGTGCGCGGACCCCAACCGCGTTGAGTCCCGCTATGCGATCCAGGCCGCGTTGCACAGCCGCTCGAGGAAGTCGCCGCCATCAATCGCCCCGCGTTCGTCGGTCGGGGCGAACTCGGTGATCGTCAGCCCGACGAGAGTGCTGGAGGAAGCAACGCTGTGCACGAGAGCAAGAGCATCCTGTTGCTTCAGTCTTCCATCTGGATATGCAACGTGCGGAAACTCGCCCGGATCAAGCGCATCAAGGTCGAAGTGGATATGTACAGCGCCCGACAAACTCTGCCCCGGCTCGTACCACTTTAGGCCCCTCCTTCGCTGAAAGGACCAGTCCCCGTCATCGCCAACATGCGCAGACACATAGCGGAACTGCGCAGGTGACAAAGGCATCGCGAGCATGGTCTGTAGATCCGGGGGTGGCGAGCCCATGATTGCTGCGACTGGCATGCCGTGGAAGTTGCCGCTGGGCGTGGTTTCAACGGTATTCGCATCAAGATGCGCATCGATCCAGAGGACGGTGAGGCCCGGGTGTTTCCCGTGCAAATAGTCGATCACGGCGATGTCGCACGCGCAGTCTCCACCTGCGGTCAGGACACGCTTGGGCTGGTGCTGAATGAGGAGTGATCGAGCCGATCGGAACTGTTCAAGGATCGCGGTCCAGCGATTGATCCCGCATCCGGCTTCGCCCGGTCCGGCATCGGGGACTTGTACGACTGGCCCGTATCGACGACATACATCCGTCGCGGCCTCTGCCCCTTTGCGCAGATTTTCCCAGCGACCTGACCCTTGCCACTGAGGATAGGACAGTACCAAATCAACTACGGGCATGCCACGGTGTACCATTCACCCTTCCTCAGGAACCCGTTCTCCGACCAGACCATCGCATTGCGAGACAAGGTGGTTATTGTAGCGCCGTATTTCCTTCAGCTCACCCACATCCGAAGTATGGACGTGGCAACCGCCTTGCAGGTGGGATCGCAATAGAGCCAGCTCGCCGTCCACTGGCCCGCGAGGACCCACAGCGCGCCCATGACCCACGCGGGATGAATTCGCCGACGCGTCCACATCAGCAGCACCTGACTCGTCAGGAGCGCCGACCACGCAACGGAAACGGCTGCGTGCACATGCACGGCGATCGGGTATGGCGCCGCGTGCGTCCGCAAGTGCCGGACGACATCCGGAACGAAGCCCGCAAGCACCGCGAACCAGATCAGCGCCACATAGGCTAGGAAAAAATTATGGTCCGACGGATGGCGCGCGGGGAACGGCGTGAGCGGCCGCGGCAGAATCTCTGCGGTAGTTCTCGTGATCGCCACGGCCCCCCCCGATCGGCTGTGCGCACGCGGCAGTGTAGTTGAGTCTGGGTTGCGGGGCATCACCCATCGGCCGCTTCTCGTTGAGCCGATACGGGGCTAAAGCCTATTCTTGGGCGTAACTATTGGCCCTTCCCCTCCGCGTCCTACGCCTGGGACGGCGTCGAACCGCAAGCCGCGGCGGCTCCGGAGGCCGCGGAATTCGCGCCGTGTCCGGATTCGGAACGGCAGCGCTTTGCACCGTCATCGGGGACCTCCAACTTCGGACGCGCAGTCCGAGTCTGCCCGCCCCTGGTCAGTCCTCAATCCGCGGAGGTGTCGTTCCAGGCTCCCGCCGGTGGTGTATTGCGGACAGTCTCTTTCGTGGAGCCCGTTCTGGCCACCTTGTCCGCATCGGCAATTCCTTTTTGGATGCCCCGGGGCTCATGCCCACGGGACGAAGGCTCTGCGACGGCAGTGCTTTCGTCGTCGTTCACGGGTATGTGCTTCTCGCCGATAACGGCCTTCCTGGCTTGGTCATGCTTCCGCTCCCGATTCTCTGCCACTGTCGTCTCCTTGCGCGTGTCGGTGACGAAACGACGAGCATTCACCGTACCCGACGAGGTCGTGAATCAGCCAAGAAACGGCGCGGCCGCTGATTCGACGCCACGTCGCAACCACGGCTTGTATGTTTCTCTCTAAAGCTTGGCCAACATAGTCTTCGATGCGAAGTGACGATAGCTTTCCAGAGCGAGCGCCTCGAGCTCGGGCTCGTCGAGTACTTTGGAGATATCGAGCGCGATCCAGCCGTTGTGTCCCAGATACGGTGGGATCGTGTAACGCGAATCGTCCGTCATCAGCAGTTGCGCGTGGACACCGACCCAGAAAGCAGCACGCCAAACCCCATCGTAACAGTGTGCCCGCGCAAAGACCTTCTTCCCCGCACGCCATACCGGCTGACCAAATTGCAGTCCCTCGGAAGTGGCCGGCAGAGCGAGGCAGACTTTCCGCATCTTCGTCAGAACGCGACTCCCCCGCGGTGTATTTTTCGGATCGACATCCGCCACCGTTATCCTGCGCTTCGGCGCAGGTACCGACGGTGTCGCCTCGAGTTGGCTGCGCAATTTCTCCGGCGCCACGCGCTCATACGCGGCCCGCACAACTTGCACGATGCGTTTCCACGCGAGACCAGTGTCCAGGCGCACGCCGAGCCATCCCCTTGGTCCCACATACTGCGGGACGAAGAAGTGCTTTGACTCCGCGCGCACGTAGGCGTCCTGCATACCTTCAGGCGTGTTCAACCACAACGCGATGCGACCATCCCCATGATGATTCACAGCATACGTTGCGAAAACCCTTCCACCCCGAACGCGATAATTAGGCATCCCGTGCGAAACAAACTCCTCGGCTTCCGGGAAAGCCAGGCACAGCCGCCGCACGCATATTGCGAGCTCGCTACTCAAATGGGGATGATCCTGTGCGGCCCAATTTCGTAGAGCAGAACCGGAGCTCCCGTCGAGTAGGGTAGCCTGGCTCGGTCCGCTACGCTCTGCATCCCGACCCGATAGCAGGTGACCTGACTCTGACGTGTCAGTTCCGCCGATGAATCGGCTTCGGGATCCGCGCCGGCTTGATCGGAGCTCTTGCCAGCGTACTTGACGCGGTGGCCACTTGAGCCGCAGCCGCGACGCCAGTCTCCACAATCTCATTGGCCCTGACTCGGAACCTGACCGCCTGGGAGGCTATTCCCGCTCCAACCACGGTCAGCTCGTAACTGCCCGGCGTGACTGCGGAATTGAGCGTAAAGTCGACCGTCTCGGGTCTGTTGCCGCCGACGCTGACCGAGCTCCAATTCGTGGTGCGACAATAGAACACGTTGCCGGTCGCCGGGTTCTCGAGGCGGACGATGGGGTAATTCTCGTTCATCTGATCGTCATCGCCATACGAGGCGCCGGCAGACTGACCGTTCAACTGCGTGCCACTCAACCTGAACACTCCGTCGCCCTGGTAATCAACAGCGGAAATCGCGGGCCGCAGTGATGCAGGGGCCGACCCGTCCGGAGTATAGACGTAGAGCTGATTCGAGCTGTCGCTGAGCAGCAGTTGTCCCGTGGGCAGTATCAGCATTCGCGTGACAAACGCGCCTTCGGTCGGAAGCAACGAGCCTGCCGGACCGGGAATCGGAGTCATGGTTCCGGCATGTGGGTCGAAGTCGAAGAGCTGAGTCGGAGAGCTGAAAACGCCGCCGAGCACCAGCCCGATGTTCCCCTGGGTCTTCAGCGCTTTGATGGGTACCAGGTTGCCGCTGGAATCGAAGGTACCGAGGGTAATGGATGTAGGGCTGTCGACGCTGTAGATGACCGTGAATGGCGGTATGGTCGTATTCTTGCCGTTAGCCTGCGCAACGGTCCAAGTGGACTGCAGCCCGGCGGTAGTGGGAAGCCTCACCGAGGCGGACCCTGCTCTCGTGCTCGCATTCAGCGACACCGGGTTTGGACCCGGATCAGCCGTCAGATACACGTGCCCGCTCGGCAAGAGGGCAGCGGCAGCATCGTCCGCCCCGAACGAGGCGTTCGGGATCGTTCCGCCCGGGCCGGTGAGATCGGCGTGCATATCAGGTCCGGGCGCCCAGGTATTCCCCGAGGGCGTATACAGAGCGGTATGCTGGTTGGCGCCGATGACCAGCGCACGGCCGTCCAGGAGACGGAGGATTGGGCCGAGCTCGAAACCGACTTCGGTATCGCTCAAGACGGGCAGTGTGCCGCGAGCCGTTCCGTCCGCCGGGCTGATACTGGTCCAAACGCCGGCTGAAGGGTTGTATTCCTCCGCGAACCCGGTGTTCGTGGCTATGCTCTGAAACAGGTCGTAATTCAGAATCTGTCCGCGCGGAAGAACCGCCCAGCCTTCTTCGTCGCTGGAGTCGTCATAAACCTTGGTCGCCGTCGGCGCGAACGTATCTTCCGCAATCGAGTACAGATAGGCCTGCGGACCGAGCAGATCGCCCGCCAGGATCTTGCCTCCGGGCACCAGGATCGAAGGATCATCGCCAAAGCAACTCGTGGCGTTCCCGGCGAACTGAACGACAGCCGGGCCGCTGGCCGTTGCCTGAGCCGACAGGGTCACGCTCGTTGAGGAATTCACCCTGACAACGGTCGTGTTGGCCGGTATTCCATGGCCTGCCACGGTCCACCCGGGCAGAATTCGAAAAGTCGAGTAGATACCATCGACGGTTGCGGAGCCCGTAGTCAGATTCACGCTGGAGGTGACGGGCACGACGCCGCAGCCGGCTTGCGGCGGATCACTGGCGGCTTCGGCCCAGGTATTGGTGAGCGGATCATAGATTTCGGCTTGCGGACCCCAGTTCGGATCCTCAAATGGCCCGGTATATTCGCCGCCCATGACCCAGAGATTGCCGTTTTGCAATACCTGCGAGGCGAAGTAGAGTCTCGGCGTGATCATCTTGCCGAGTGTGACCCACTTTCCATTGACGTAACTGCCTTTGGCGTCGGGGGTCAATTTGACCCACGTCTGGATGTCGTCAAACGTATGCACCATGACCGATCCGTCAGTCAAGAGAACCATGAGTTGAATGCTGCTGACCGATGGCCGGTTGACTAACGGAGTCCAACTCCCGGCGCTCGCAGCCGTCGCTTGACCGAGCAGAAGCGCGAGCGCAGCGGACGTTACTGTTTTCAGAGCGCGGTACCAGAGCCGCTCGATGCGGCCCTTGACGGCTGTGTTCATTGACGGTCTCCTCCCAGATTCGCGGAACCGGCCGCGCGCCGTCACCGTAACTTCATTGGCGGAACGAGGGAATGTGCCCGGAAGGGGCGCTGCCGGAAAGGGCGCTGCGGGATTAGCGTGGTTGTGAGCGCAGTTAAGCACTCACCTTCAACGCTGTAAAGGGGAGCACCGTCGGGAGACGCAGTCATTCGAATCGCCGCAACCGCGTTCGTTCATTCGGCGAATTACAGCCGCGCCTGGGGTTAGGCTTGTTAACGGCGGAAATGTAGGACCGCTACCCCCTCGAAATCTCTCACCCCGAAGGAGATGTGATGAAGCATAGTGAGGTATGCGCCTTCCGCGCAATCATGGGTGCCCGGCTTGGTCAATGAGCTCCTCGCGGCCTTGGAACTTTCCACATTCATTGACCCCGATAACAGCAAATCCGTAAGCCTCTGCCAGCGCTATGAATGGGCCGAGCCCGCCATAGGGATAGCCATGCGGATTGATGCGGATCTCAGCCGTATCTCGGGCAACCATTTCGCATCCCATCAGGTCGTAGTCTCCTTCTTCGATGGATTCGAAAACCCGGTCGAAATCCCAAACCGCCCCAAGTTGGTCTGACGGGTCGCTAATGATGATCGGCGGCTTCGCCGCTGTGCGCGCCTTTCGTGCCTCGTCGTCGGGCGAGCGGAAGCGGGATTTCACGTCGCCGGGAACCAGAGCTGTCCAGAGCTCCGGATTGCTTCGAATGCCCGCAGCCTTGTGCCGTTTCACGCGGTCGATCAGCGCAACGAGTCTTTCGAACTGCATCTGATCCGTGACCGCGAAGCGGATTCCGAAATCTTTCATGGCTATCGGGGAGAGGCGTGCAAATGGGACGACAAAGCTTCGCCCAAGGGATAAGTCCGCTCGACCGGACTGCGAACGGCGCCGAGCTCTGATTGCCCGACAGGACGGCGCTGGGCCCCTACGAAGTCGGAAATATCCATGACCTCAATCATCTCCGGCCCAGCGAATGCTTTCAATGCCGCGCCGCGCAAGCCGAGCTGAATAGCACGGCGCTCTTGTTCCTCGCCCGTCGGCGAATGATCCGGGTCCCACTGCAGACGGACCTCAGATGCGACTACTGCCGCCTTCCACGCGCCATGACCGCCCGGGTAGTCGACAGGGCACGTCGAGGGCACGGCTCGGGCAAGAAGGCTGTCGAAGAAGGTACGGCGGATTCGCAGGGCGAGAGTGACTTCCTGACCTTCCTTTGTCCCCCACCCTGAGCGATACATCATCCACAGGAAGCTCGTTTTTATCCAGCTCATTCGCGAGAAACTGAATTCCGGCCCGCCCAGCTTCCCGTTCGCGACGGCGAATCTGCCTATGGATGGGCGATAAGCCTGGTACACGACTATCGACGAATCGTCGAAGTACGCCAGGATGTGTCTTCCGGTCGGCGGCCAACAGCTCGCCTGCGTCTCGTAGCGTTCGGTCTGAAGCTTCATCGCCGGATCCGGCCGGCCGCTGCATCGAGCCCCCGCGCGGCCCCGGGGAAGAGAAATTATACCCTCCTCCCCAGAGCCGGCGGCGGGCCACGCTCTACCGCCTGGCGGCACTTCAGACCGAGCCGGAACGGGTCGCAACATCCTCCTGGTGAATCAGCGTGGGGGTGAATCCGCCGCCAAAGCCATACTGCGTGTTGATGTGCTGGGTGGTGACCAGGCTGGATTCCTTCGTGCTGAGATCGGCCACCACATAGTCCAACCGCGCATTGTCGACGCAGTTGCCCAGCATATCGCCGGTGATCCGCCCTACCGGTGGGGGCGGCGCGTCGGAGCCGCGTTGAAGGGGTGGCACCCGAACGGCGCAGGCCACGCCCCTGCTACCACTTTTCCGACAGATACCCTATAAAACGTGAGCTCAGTATCGGCAGGTTGAGAACGACCTCGCGGATTCCCACATAGGGAGCATGGCTCAGCGCAACCTATTCCCGGCTAGCGACGCGGCGTTCGCTCGCGGATATGCGTATGAGCCCGATTTTCTCTCTGAGGCAGACGAAGAGGCGCTCATCGGCGAGATCGCGCGCCTGCCGCTGAAGCAGGCGGAGTACAAGCGCTATCTGGCCCACCGGCGCATCGTGAGCTACGGTGGACGATACGATTTCTCGGCGCAGAGCCTGCAGCCGGGCGAGCCGATCGCCCCGTTCCTTCATCCTCTGCGGGCCAGAGCCGCCGCGTGGGTCGGCTGGCCCGCGGACGATTTCACTCACGCGCTGATCGCGCAATACCCGCCGGGATCGCAGCTCGGCTGGCATCGCGACGTCCCGGACTTCGAGCTCGTGGTGGGCATATCCCTCGCAGGTCCCTGCCGCATGCGTTTCCGGCACTACCCTCCTCGCTTTCGCGAGAGGTCGATCGCGCTCGAGATCGCGCCCCGATCGATCTATCGGCTTCAGGACGAAGCGCGCTGGGGCTGGCAGCACAGCGTGCCTCCAGTGGCCGCCCTGCGCTACTCGATTACATTTCGTACGTTGCGGAGGCAGCCCTAGCTCTGCAACCGCAGCCTCCGGGGAAGAGGCATCCTCCTCTTCCCCGGGGCGTGCCTCTGTTGGTTAGTGAGCCTTCATGTGTCCCTGACCATGACTGGTGCTGGCGCCTGCGGACTGAGCGATCGCAGACTGACCGTCTCCGGGCGAGACCAGCTGAAGCAGCAGATCGACCAGTCCAGGCGCCTGCGGCGTTCCCAGGCCGGTCGCTGCATCCCATCCCGGTCCGGCGCTGAATCCGGGAATGCCGGCGAAGGAGTTGTTCCCGTCCGTGACGTCATGGTACGACTGCGATTCGTGTGGCGGTGCCTGGCCGATGTGATAAAGCGCTTTGTTGATGAAGCCGAGGTCCCTGCCATTCTTCTGATCGGCGATCGCCGTGATCGCCGACCATTGTGGCGAGCCGGCGCTCGTGCCGCCGAAGAGGAAGAACGCCACCGGCAGTCCGGGTATGTCGAGGAAAGTCAGCACGCCGTGTTCTACCGCGGCATTGTACGAGACATCGGGAACCCCCAGCTGACCGTGCCCATGGAGCGTTCCCTTCTGATAAGAGGGCTCGGAGTACAACAGACTGAAGCCGCCGCCGCCCGCTCCGATGCCGGTCTCATTCCACACGATCTCGCCCTGATACGCGCCCGGGTCGGAAGTCGTGTAGTCGGCCGCATGCAGCTCGGTACCGCCGACGGCAGTGACCAGAGGGTCCACGGCCGGCGTGGAGACTGCCTGCACGAGCGAGGAGCCGTCGCAAGTGGGCTGTCCGGAGCCATTGTCGCCCGAAGAGGCGAAGATCGTCATACCCTTGCGCGTGGCCTCGGCAAACACCTCGTGTTGCTGCGCGAGCAGGCTCGGGTCCATGCACGCCTCATTCTCGCCGAAGCTCTGTGAGATGACATCACCCAGATTGTTATCCACCGCATACTTGGTGGCAGCCAGGATGTCGGCATCCTGGTCCGACTTCGAGAGGACCAGCACGATGTTGGCCCCCGGCGCGATCGCATGGGACCACTCGACGTCGAGCGAGATCTCCTCAGCCCAGCCGAGCTGATCGTTACTGGAGGAATCGAAGGGCGTCAGGCCTTGCGGCGCGATCTGGGTGAACTGTGGGGCCGGCAGCCCATAGAAATTGTCGAACGTGCCCAGCTCCGTCTGGATGTTCGGGCTCTGGAACGCATCGATGATGACGATGGTCCTTCCGCTCCCGTCCCAGCCCGCGTTGATCAGCGAGTCAGTGCCATAGGCATGGCGGATCTCGAACGGGTCGTAGCAGTTCACACCCGGAACCTTTCCGACCTGACACGTGAAGAGACGAAAAGAGTTCGATGCAACCTGGTCGGATGCGACTGCAGCCGGACCCAACACCAATGCAGGTTTCGCAATTGCGCCTGCGTGCACCGTGCCAGCCGGCAGCGACCCGGCACAGATGCCGCAGGCAATCGCCGCCGTAGGCAGGAGTGTGTAAAGACTCTTGCAGCGTTTCATCATTTGCTCCCCTAATCGAATCGAGCTGAGCGCTTCGCCGCGCATTTCGGGCTCGACGGAATCGTTGAACTTCATGATCGGCCCGGGCGCTCATGCGCCAGGGCATGGCGTGGCAACTGCTCCCTTCGAACAGAGGCCACCCTCGGAACGGCGTTCCTCCCCAGTAATTCTTATGCGTTACCTGTACGCGAGGCGCCATGAATTGTCAACGAAGGCGATTTTACATAAAAAGTCAATGCCCGATCCGCGGCCTCGGGGGCCGCACGAGATTTCCCGAAGAGGGTTGGTTTGCCGCCTGGGGAGCCGTGAAGGGCGTGGAGCGGAATGAAGGGCACGCGGTTGCGTTACCTGCGACGGAACGAAATTTGTCGCTGGCCGCAGGGGAATTACCGCCTAGAATAGCAAGGCTTCATTGCAATCTTCCGGGAGGGGCGGCGATGCGCATTGCCAGCGTGGGTCATGCGGTCTTTGCAGCGACCTTCATCGTCCTCGGCATCCAGGGGCTGATCCCGGGTGATTTCGTCCGGATACTCGCCGAGCTGCCGAAAGATATCCCGTTGCGCGAGGTGATGGTGGTGCTGGTCTATCTGCGCCCCTTCGTCTACCTGGCTTGTGGCCTCGGCCTCTTCTGGCCGCGTGGCCGCGGTGCGGCAGCCCGGCTGCTGGTCGCATTTCTCCTGTTGTGGATGCTGTCGTTCAAGGTCCCATTCATCGTCCGCTCGCCCACGGTCGAAGTCTATTACCAGAGCTGGGGTGAGACCGCAGTGTTGGTTGCGGGCGCCTGGGTGTTGTATGCCTGGTTCGCCCCGGCCTGGGACCGGGAGCGGCTCGCCTTCGCGACCGGGGAGACCGGGGTACGCAGCGCGAGGATCCTCTACGCCCTCGCCCTGATCGCCTTCGGCCTGTCCCACTTCGCCTATCTCGGCAACACCGCACCGCTCGTGCCGGCCTGGCTGCCATGGCATGTCTTCTGGGCGTATTTCACCGGCTCCGCCTACCTCCTTGCGGCTTTGGCCATACTGATTGGCGTCTACGCCCGGCTGGCGGCCGCACTTTCGGCGTGGCAGATGGGCCTCTTCACGCTGCTGGTTTGGACGCCCCTCATGTTTGCGGGCACCATGACCGCCGGGCAACGCGGCGAGTTCATCGTGTCCTGGATGTTGACCACGGCAGCCTGGGTGCTGACGGATTCCTACTGCGGCGTGCCCTGGCTCGCTGTGCGCCCGCCCGCGAGCGCCAGCGTCGCAGCGGAGCGAGCGGCCTAGCTGCGCCTCGCGCTCGTTCAACTGCCCGCTCTGGCCGGGCTGGAACGGCCTTTGCTTGAGCCCCGGTCAAATGATCCATCGGCCCAGGCGATCCGCAGCCCAGAGGGGGAAGCGTTCGCCTCATGAACGGGAACAACAGGAGTGCCTACATGCGCAAACCGAGCTCATCCTCCAAGTACGTGATCGCCGCGCTGGTGGCTGCGACTTTCGGCCTGACGACCGGCACGGCAATGGCGCAGACGCCATCGCAGGGCGATCAGAGCAATTCCGCGGCAAGCCATAAACCCGCGAGCAAGAAGAGCGTCCGGGAGTTGACTTCCCAGGTGAAGCAGCAGAACGAGCAGATGCGGCAGACCACGAGCAAGCTGAATCACGCGACTGCGCAGCTCAAAGAGACCACCCATCGCATGAACCAGGCGCGAGCCAAGGAGATGCGAGTCGCGAGCGCCGAGCATAGGGTCAAGAAGGGCGCGCGCCACGCGCGCAGCCACATGCACGCGCGCACGCACCATCCCGCGAATACGACGCCGCCGCCTCGCTAGCTCAACAGCGCGGCTCCAACAGTGCGGCGGCCGCTCCAGCCTAGAGCGGGGCGGCCGCCGCTGCGTCAACGATCAGGCTGCCGCGCACTGCTCCTGCTGCTCATCGAACACCTCGATGAGCTCGCACGTGCCGTCGCCTGCGAGCTGCAGAAACTCCTGCACCTCACGCGCCAGCTCCTCACGCGAGCTCGCGCGTAGCAGCGCATAACCAGCGGCAGGCATCAGGCTCGAGCCGGCCACCGGCCCATCCTCGACCGTCACGCGGCCCTGCCGCCGGGCGATTTTCATCGCCGTGTTGCGTGACTTGATGCCCCCGGTCGTGACGAGAAAACCGGCCTTGGACATGGTCTCGATCAGCCGGTTCATCTCGGCCATGTGCTCGGCAGAGGGCGGTCCGCTCGGCGGAACGGCGGGGGTGAAGAGCGAAAGAAAAAGCATGTTGAGTCTCCTGTCGCAGGGAAGAATCGTGTGTCTCGACCCTTTACCGAATGGCCGCGGGCGCATTCGACAGCCGTCCGCGACTGATTTCATGCAACCCCGGGGTTGCGTTTTCAAGGAAACGGCGCATAATGGTCATACGCAACCTTTTGGTTGCATACAGGAGAGCACGGATGAATCAATCTTCCGAGACCGATCGCATCGAGCGTAGCGTCATCATCAATGCACCGCGGGAGCGGGTCTGGCGCGCGCTCTCCGATCCCCAGGAGTTCGGCACCTGGTTCGGCGTCAATCTCGCCGGCCAGACCTTCTCGCCCGGACTGACCACGCGCGGACCGATCGCGATCAAGGGATACGAGCACATCACCTGGGAAGCTCGCATCGATCGGATCGAGCCACCGAATCTGCTGTCCTTCCGCTGGCATCCCTATGCCATCGATCCCAACACCGATTACAGCAAGGAGGAGCCGACGCTGGTCACCTTCACGCTCGAGGACGCGCCGGGAAATGCCACCATGCTCACGGTAGTCGAATCCGGGTTCGACAAGGTGCCGCCGAGCCGCCGTCTGGAGGCTTTTCGGATGAACAGCCGCGGCTGGAGCACCCAGATGGAGAACATCGTTCGCCATGTCACCCCGTAAGACGGCAGCCACGGCCACTGGCGATCACGCTGCCACTCTGCCCGCCCTCATTCGCTCCAATGCAGCGCTCGCGAGCGTCTTCGCCGCGTTAGGTGACCCGACGCGGCTGAGGCTCGTCGTCGTGTTGTGCGCTGGAGGCGCTTTCTCGATCGCTCAGCTGACCGCGAATACCGACATCAGCCGTCAAGCAGTGACGAAGCATCTGCGAGTGCTTGCTGAGGCGGGCGTGGTACGTGACATGAAAGCCGGACGCGAGCGGCTCTGGCAGCTCGACCCCGCGCAGATCGATGAGGCGAAACGGACGCTCGACATCATCGGCCGGCAATGGGAAGTCGCCCTGGGCAGACTCAAGGCATTCGCGGAAGCGACATGAGCGCAGCCCGAAAGCAACTGAGTGCGCGGCCCCAGGGGATGGGGCCGCGCAAAGCGCCGCAGGCGACTTTGAGCCGATCAAACGATGAGCGGCAGCTTTCGGATCCGCTTGCCCGTTGCGACGTAGAGTGCATTGCCGAGCGCCGGTAACACCGGCGGCAGGGGCGGCTCGCCGAGCCCGGTCGGGGGGTTGTCGGTGATGCGGAAGTGCACTTCCACGGGCGGCGCCTCTCTCATCCGCAGCAGACCGAAGGTGTTGAAATTCTCCTGCACCACCCTGCCGCCCTCGATGGTGATCGCCTGGTGAAGGGCGGCGCCGAGCCCATCGAGTATTGCGCCCTGGGCCTGGTTGTAGGCGCCGGCGGGGTTGATGATCTGCCGGCCGACATCGCCTGCCGCCCAGATCTTGTGGACCTTGGGGGTACCATCCGGTGCGACGCTCGCCTTGACGACCTCGGCGAAGTAGCCGTAGTGACTGTAGTAGAACGCGAGCCCCATGCCCGTACCGCGCGGCAACTCCTTGCGACTGCGCCACCCGGACTTCTCGGCAACCAGCTCGAGGACCCCACGCGCCCGCCCGGTGTCAAACGGCGGCTGCGGGCGGCCCCGACGCGAAGGCAGCGGTATCACGCGCGGCGGACCGTAGAGGTCGAGACGGAAATCGAGCGGATCGCGCCCCGCAGCATGCGCCAGCTCGTCGATGAAGGACTCGAAGGCGAAGGCGAGCGCGTTGCCGCCCGGATTGCGCAGCGGACCGGTCGGGACACCGAGCTCGATCAGCGACTGTCCGTACTCCAGGCTCGGAACGAAACCGGCCGGGAAATGCTCCGGGGAGAGATCGGCCGAGCGGGCGACAGTATCCCCCTGGCCGAAAGTAACGAAATGATCGCGGAAGGCGTCGAGCCGGCCTTCGGCCGTGAGCCCTGCCTTGAAGTAGTGGAAACCGCCAGGCCGATACGCATCGTGCTGAATGTCCTGGCGCCGGTTCCAGAGAAGCTTCACCGGCCGCCCGGCCAGCTTCGAGATCATGGCTGCCTCGACCACGTAGTCGCCCTGGAGCCGCCGCCCGAATCCGCCGCCCACGCGCGTCATGTGCACCGTGATCCTGCTCGCGCTTACTCCGAGCGCTTGGGCCACCAGCTCGCTCCCCCTGCTGGGGTCTTGCGTGGGCGCCCAGATCTCGACGCTGCCGTCGCGCTTGTAGTGTGCCGTGCAGTTCTGTGGCTCGAGGTCCACATGCGCCAGGAAAGGATACGCGTACGCGGCTTCCAACACCTTGTGCGCGTGAGCCAGCGCCTTGTCGACATGCCCATCGCTGCGGATGACGGACTGCGGCTTCTGCCGCGAAAGCTCCGCGGCCTGCCGCTCGAACTCCGCCGTGCTCTGCTTGGGATCGGACGACCGATCCCAGACGACGCGCAGCTTCTCGAGCGCCTTTTGCGCCTGCCACCAGCTGTCGGCGAGGATGGCTACACCGTCGACGAGGCCTATCTCGAACACGGCCTGCGGATCCGCCCCGTGTACGATGAAGGCGTCACGTACGCCAGGCATCGCCTTGACGGCCGCGAGGTTGGCGCTCACCACCCTGCCGCCAAACACAGGCGCCTTCTCGTAAGTGGCATACACCATGCCAGGCAGCACCGTATCGATCCCGAAAAGCGGCTCGCCGTCGAGGACCCGCGCGCTGTCGACCCCGCCGGTGAATTTGCCGATGATCCGATAGTCCTTCGGATCCTTCAGAGCGACCGCCTGCAGGTCAGGAGCAGGAAGGGCCGCGGCCTTGGCGGCGAGCGCGCCGTAAGTCAGCGTACGGCCGCTCGGCCGGTGACGCACGATCCCCTGGCGGGTCTCGCACTCGGCCGCCGGCGCTTCCCAGGTCTTCGCCGCAGCGGCAATGAGCATTTGCCGGCCGGCAGCCCCCACGCGCCGCATCGGCTCCCAGTTGAGGGGCGTCGACATGCTGCCGCCGGCGAACTGCTCACCGTAGATCGGATTCAGCAGGGCTTCCTCGGTCCGCACCTTCGACCAGTCGGCATCGAGCTCCTCGGCGATCAACATCGGCAGAGTCGTCTTCATGCCCTGCCCGATCTCGGGATTCTTGGCGACGATCGTGACGATGCCGTTGGGCGCGATCGTGATGAAGGGGTTGAGCTCCGCCCCGGCATCCGCGCCCAGGCTCACCGGCTGGCTCGCGCTCGGGGTGCACCCTACATTCAGCGTGAGGAGCAGTCCGCCGCCTGCGGCGAGGCCGGTAGTCAGGAAGGCGCGCCGCGAGAGTTGAGTCGCCGCTGCGGGCTCACCGGCGGCGCGAGCGCTCTCGTTCGGCTCGTAAGCATTGAGGCTCGCCATGTCACACCTCCCTCGTGTCGGCCGTCGACAGCCCGGCGGCCTGCTTGATGGCAGCGCGGATCCTGGTGTAGGTCGCGCAGCGGCAAAGGTTGCCGCTCATCGCCGAGTCGATGTCCTGATCGGTCGGTTTGGGTTTTTGCGAGAGCAGCGCCGTCGCCGCCATCACCTGGCCCGACTGGCAGTAACCGCACTGCATGACATCCAGTGCGAGCCAGGCAGTCTTGACCCGCTTGCCGACTTCGGAGTCGCCGATGCCCTCGATCGTGACCACCGAGGCATTGCCGACCCGCGACACCGGTGTGATGCACGACCGGGTGGGTACGCCGTCCAGGTGCACCGTACAGGCGCCGCAAAGCGACATGCCGCAGCCGAACTTCGTCCCTTTGAGGTCGAGCGCATCGCGCAGCACCCAGAGAAGCGGCGTGTCCGGGTCGACATCGACGACGCGCTTTTTGCCGTTCACGGTGATCGTAAAGGCCATGTGCGGCTCCCTTTCGGTGGCAAGCAGGGACGACAGGGGTCGATTCTACTGCCGCACACTCATGCTCGCAGCAGAGACCGGTCTCGTCGGGGACACTATCTGCCGCGTCCTAGCTCGGCAATCCACGGGAGCGCACGTAGAGGCTGAGGTACTTGCGGCGGACGTAACTCGACTCCACGAGCGCGAACACGAGCCCGCGCCAGCCATCGAGAAAGCCGAGCCGCAGCAGGTAGCCGCGCACGAACCGCCATAGCGGGTTGAGCAGCACCTTGGCCAGCCCGCATCGCTTGCCGCTCTCGTAGAGCGCCTGCCCCATGAGGTCGGCATAGCGCTGCATGCGGCTCAGGTGGTCCGTGAGACTGCGGTAGGCATAATGCTCGAGGTGGCCGTGCAACCGGCCGAGGCGCCCCTGAACGCGGGTGTTTTCGTGGATCTCGCGGCCGACCCAGCCGCCGCGCCGCCGGTCGAAGAGCCGGACCAGCCGGTCCGGGTAGGCATTGCCGTGACGCAGAAACCTGCCGAAGTAGTCGGTGATCCGGGGCACCGACCAGCCCGCAAAATCCCCGAAGCCGCGCTGGCGCCAGCCTTCGATCTCAGCGCGCAGCTCATCGCTCACCCTCTCGTCGGCATCCAGACAAAGCACCCAGTCGTGGTGAGCCGCCTCCACCGCGAACTGTTTCTGCGAGCGATATCCCGGCCAGTCCCGCTCGATCACCCGTGCGCCGCGCGCTGCGGCCTGCTCCCGCGTGGCGTCTGTCGAATGTGAGTCGACGACGATCACCTCGTCGCAGAAACCGACCGATCGCACGCAGTCGTCGATCCGGTCGGCCTCGTTGTAAGTGATGATGCAGGCCGAAAGGCCCGTGCGAGTGGCCACGCCGAGCTCGCCTCCGTCGCGATGGGCGGGATTGCCCGGGGCAGAGTTTATCTGCCGCGGAGGAATTTGACTCGCTCAGCCCCGCCGTGCGTGAGATCCGCGCCACAGCTCCAACCCCTCGAGCGAGCCCGAGCGGATGTCGGCGATGAGCCGGCGGGTCCAGTCGAGCTCCGCCGCCTCGAGCGCCCAGCGGTACTCGGCCTCGATCGTAAAGAGGCGGGGGAAGCTGCGCTTGGCGAGGAGCTCGCGTACCGACTGCGATTGTGCTGCCCGGACCTCGAGCGCCTGACAGCGCTGCTCGAGCAGCGTCACGGCATCCTCGGGGGGGGGCAACACCGGCAGCAGCGACAGCCCCGCCTCGAAGCGGGTCCACTCCTTGGCCGGACGGCTGAGGAGTGCGCTCAGCCAGTCGATGAGCTCGAGATGCCCCGCATCGGTGATGCAGTAGACGGTGCGCTCCGGCCCGTGACCCTTCAGGCCTTGTTGCGGGGCCCCATGAGCTCTGCGATCAGGCGCGAGGGCCGCGCTTCGCGCCCAAGCTGCTCATAGGTGCACTGCTGCGGCGCTTTGTCCGGACGCCACCGCAGCAGCCGGGTACCGTGGCGAAACCGTTGGCCGGTGACCTGGTCGTAGCAGACCTCCACCACGAGCTCCGCACGCAGCGGACACCACTCTCCCGACCGCTCGGTGCTCCAGCGGCTCGGGCCGCCAGGCGCATTCCCGGTGAATCCGGCGCCACCGTGCAATTTCCGCAGCCGTGTGGTGAGTGCTTTGCGCTCGCGCGCCGGAATCGATGCGGTGAACCCGACGTGATCGAGGAGTCCATCTTCGTTGAAGAGCCCGAGGAGCAGGGAGCCCACCTCGTTGCTGTGGGTCCCCAACCGATAGCCGCCCACGACACAATCCGCGGTTCGCAGCCGTTTGACTTTCAACATCGCGCGCTCCCCCGGCACGTAAGGGCCGTCGACCCGCTTGGCGACGACACCATCGAGCGCGCCGCCGGCCCGCTCGAGCCATTTCCGCGCTCGTTTGACCTCGCGGGTGTAAGGCGTCAGGACGAAATGCCGGGCAGGCGCCGTGATCGACTCGGCAAAGAACCGCTCGAGCGTGGCGCGCCGCTCGTGCAGGGGACGATCCAACTGACTGACACCACTCGGGCCGAAGGGCATGTCGAACAGCACGAGGGTTGCCGGTGTCGCGGCGGAGAGCTTGGCGATGCGGCTCGCCGCCGGATGCAGGCGCATCTGCAGCGCCTCGAACGACAAGGTCTCGCCGCGCGGGATGACGAGCTCGCCGTCCAGGACGAAGCGCTGTGCTTCGAGCGCCGCCACGGCAGCCACCACCTCGGGAAAGTAACGCGACAGACTCTTGCCCGAGCGCGCCTGCAGCTCGATGCGCGCGCCATCGCGCAGCGCGAGACAGCGAAAGCCGTCCCATTTAGGCTCGTACTGCCAACCCTCATCGCTCGGCAGCGCCGCGACGAGCCGCGCCTCCATCGGCTCGAGGCTGCGTGGAATAACGGCGGACCGGCTCTTGGTTGCTGCCATCGCACTTGAGAGCGAGGCGCAGTTGCCTCGCGATCGCGGCGGCGCGCAAGAACCGGTCCCGCCCTCCTCCTCGAGGGTCAGGGCTGCCCTGCGCCGCGAAGCTCTTCCATCAGCACCCGCATGTTCTCCGAGTAGTCAATGGGCACGGTGACGAGGTGCATACCGCCGCCTGCGAACGCTGCCTCGAGCGTCGGCGCCAGACCCTCGGCACTTTCCACGCGGCTGCCGGGAATGCCGTACGCGCGCGCAAGCGCGACGAAATCGGGATTGCCGAAGCTCATGCCGAAATCGGCAAAGCCGTCGACCGCCTGCTTCCAGCGGATCATGCCGTAGGCATCATCCTGCAGGATCAGCACGACGAGATTCAGTCCGAGACGTACCGCCGTCTCGAGCTCCTGCGAGCTCATCATGAAGCCGCCGTCGCCGCATACGGCGAGAACGCGCCGCTGCGGGTGGAGCATCGAGGCCATCATTGCCGAGGGCAGCCCCGCCCCCATGGTCGCGAGCGCATTGTCGAGCAGCAGTGTGTTGGCAACTCGCGTGCGATAGTTGCGGGCGAACCAGATCTTGTACATGCCGTTGTCGAGACAGACGATGCCGTCTTCCGGCATCACCTGCCGCACATCGTGGACGATGCGCTGCGGTGTCAGGGGATAACGGCTCTCCTGCGCCCGCTCGGCGATGCGCGCGACAATCTCCTGGCGCAGCGCGAGCAGCGCACCGGCCCTGGGCAGCTTCCCCTCGAGGCGGTCGGCGAGCAGGGCGAGGCTGGGCCCGATGTCGCCGATCAGCTCGGCGTGCGGGAAGTACACCTCCTCGACGGTCGCCGGGAGATAGCCGACGTGCAGGACCTTCGGTCCCTTCGGGCCCATGAGGAAGGGGGGCTTCTCGACCGTATCGTGTCCGATCGAGATGATGAGGTCGGCGCGATCGATCGCCCTGTGGATGTGGTCGCGCTCGGAAAGGGCCGCCGTGCCCATGTAGAGCCCCGATCCGCCCGCGACGGAGCCCTTGCCCATCTGGGTGTTGAAGAAAGGAATCTGTACACGCCTCACGAACGCCGACAGAGCCTCTGCCAGGCGCGGACGACTCGCGGCCGCTCCGAGCATCACCAGCGGCCGCTCTGCCGCCCGGACGAGCTCCGCGGCGCGTTCGAGCGATGCCGGAGGGGCGACCGGCAGCGCGGTTGGCAGCGGAGGCACGAGCGGCATATCAGGCGCCTCCTCCGCAGCGATGTCCTCCGGCAGCTCGAGATGCACCGGGCCCGGCCGCTCCTGCTGCGCCATGCGGAAGGCCTCGCGCACGGTCGTTGGAATCGTCGCCGTGCCGACGATCCGCTGCGCCAGCTTGGTGAGCGGCACCATCGTCGAAACTATGTCGACGATCTGAAAGCGTGCCTGCTTGCGGCTCAGGATGCCTTTCTGGCCGGTCAACATGACCATCGGCATCGCGCCGAGCTGCGCATACGCCGCACCGGTCGTGAGGTTGAGGGCGCCGGGACCGAGCGTCGTGAGACAAACCCCTGCCTGTCCCGTCAGCCTGCCATGCGTCGCCGCCATGAACGCCGCCGCCTGCTCGTGGCGTGTCAACACCAACTCGATGCCCGAGCGGCGCAGCGCCTCGACGACATCCAGGTTCTCCTCGCCCGGGACGCCGAAAATGCGCTTCACGCCCTCGTTCTCGAGAGCCGCCACCAGGAGCTGTGCGCCGTTCATCGGATGCTCACCTCAACTTCGCGCGAACAGGCGATCCGCGACGAAGGGGTTGCCCCTGCGCTCGGCGCCGAAGGTCGACATGGGCCCGTGCCCCGGCACGAACCGCACATCATCGCCGAGCGGAAAGAGCCGCTCACGGATCGAGCGGATGAGAGTCTCATGATTGCCGCGCGGGAAGTCGGTGCGGCCGATGGAGCCGGCAAAGAGCACATCACCCACCCATGCACAGCGCTCCGCCGGGTGAAAAAACACCACGTGCCCGGGCGTATGGCCCGGACAGTGCAGCACCTCCAGGCTCTGGCCGCCCACGGTCACCCGGTCACCGTGCTCGAGCCACCGATCCGGCTCGAAGGATTCAGCGGGCGGAAAGCCGAACTGCGCGGTCAGCTCGGGCAGCGCCTCGATCCAGAACCTGTCCTCCCGCTGCGGTCCCTCGACCGGAAGCGCCCGCGCACGCGCGAGATCCAGGGTTGCTGCGCAGTGATCGAGGTGCGCGTGCGTGAGGAGGATTTTCTCGAGAGTCAGTCCGCGTCCGTCCGCCTCGGCGAGTACCCGATCGAGATCACCGCCCGGGTCGATCACCGCGCCACGACGGCTCTGCTCGTCCCAGACTAAAGAGCAGTTCTGTTGGAATGGCGTGACCGGGATGATGACGGCGCGGATCATCCCGGGACGATGCCCCAGCAGAACGGATCCGCCGGGTCGAGGCGAAGCACCGCTTCCGCGGTCACGTACGCCCGCCCGGTGATGGTGGGCACCACTTCACCCTTGCCGCGATCCAGCCAGCGAAAGCGGCCGGTGAAGCTGCTGCCGATGAGACTCTCCTGCACCCACGGCTCGCCCTCCGCGAGCTTCCCGTCGGCCGCGAGACAGGCGAGTTTCGCGCTCGTCCCGGTGCCGCAGGGGGAGCGGTCGTAGGCGCCTCCCGGGCAGAGCACGAAATTCCGGCTGCTCGCCTGCGCGAGCGTCGGTGCGCCGAAGAGCTCCACGTGGTCGACCTCGGGGAAGCCCTGCTCGTTGACGGCGCGGCGCACGCGCGTGGAGAAGGCCGTCAGAGCCTCGAGATTGGCGAGGTCGACCTGGAGTGATCCCGCCTCCGTGAGGAAGAACCAGTTGCCGCCCCAGGCGACATCACCCCGAACCTCCCCGATGCCGGGGACCGAAACGCACACCTGCTTCGCCTTGCGAAAGCTCGCGATGTTGATCACGTCGATGCGGCCGTCGGCGTGCAGGCGCGCATCGACAGGCCCGACGGGAGTATCGATGCGCAGCGGTCCGGGCGCACAGCGGCCGACATGCGCGAGGGAGGCCACGAGGCCGATCGTGCCGTGGCCGCACATGCCGAGATAGCCGACGTTGTTGAAGAAGATGACCCCCGCCTGACAATCCGGCCGGTGCGGCCGGCAGAGCAGCGCGCCCACGAGAGTATCGGAGCCACGCGGCTCGTTGACGATGGCGCGGCGGTAGGCGTCGTGCTGCTGCCGGAACCGCTGCAACCGCTCCGCCAGCGGCCCCTCTCCAAGGTGTGGTCCCCCTTCCATCACGAGCCGCGTCGGCTCGCCCTCGGTGTGCGAGTCGATGACGCGAATGGCGTCTTGGAGCCGAGCTGTCGTCGTCATCCGGATCTTCAGTCCAGGCCGCGGTGATACGCGTATCCTAGACTGAATTCCGGTGCGCTTCCTCCTGCTTTAGCGGCCGGGCGGCAATCAGTTCGGCGGGCCTCGATCGTCGTCGCTGTCCGAGTACCGGCTCGGCGGCCCGGCGCCGCCCATGTTGTCCTCGACGTCGAGGTAGGCCTGGGTCACCGGATGCAGATCGCGCCTGGCCTCACGGTCATCCGAGCGCTCGACGTCATCGCGCAACGCGTGATAGCTGCGCGAAAGCTCCTGGAAGGCCTCTCTTACGTCGCGATTGTCCGCACCCTCGTCCCGGTCCTCGACCGTGCGGCGAAACTCGTGCGCGCGATCCGCGAAGTCCCGAGCATCCTCGGTGTAACTCGTATTCTCGGCATAGCCGCGCGGCGCCTCCGCGCTATCCTGCGCAAACGCCTGGGCGTTCCGATCGAGGCGGTCCGCAGAGGTGTCGAGGCCCCCGTGCGTCGTCACACAGCCGGCGAGGGCCACGGCCATGAGCGGGGCCGTGAGCCACCCGGCCTGTCGCGCTGTCATCATAAGCTCCTCCTCGGCCCTTCGGGGCCGCCAATGGCACATGTCAGGCCAACGCCTCGCCGGGCGCGCCGGTTCCCTCGCGGGAAGTTCCCTGTCAGTGCCTGGCAACAGGCCGCGGCGGCGCCGCAGCTTCCTCCGTGATGGGCAGAGCGATGTAACTGCCGCGCAGCAAGCTGAGCTTGACCGGTACGCGTCCCGATGCAACCGAGTCGCCGCTCACGACCCTGCCCGACCCGTAGTTGATTTCCCGGTTCGGGCGTTTGCTCACTCTCAACACCATCACCAGCCGGGCTCCCGACTCCATGCGCACGGCCGTGATGCGCGCGCTGGTGAAGCTCAGCCACTGCGCCTGCCCCGGCACGAGCAGGCGGCGGCGGCTGGGGTCCTTGAGATAACTGGCGCGAAACTCCTCAGCGGGAGCAAAGAGATGAAAGTAGGTGCCGTCAGTCTGTAGCTCGTAGAGCGAGACCGTGAGGTCCAGGTCATGCTTGTTGCTGCTCACGTGCAGCCGTCCGCTGAAGCGGCCATCGATCTCGAGTCCTCCGGGCAGCGGCCCGCTCACGAAGGCGAAGCCGTTCTCCACGGGCACGCTGGCCGTCAGCAGATCATCCGGCTCGGGCTCGCCGCCATCGCGGCGGGCCGCCAGGTTGACCGTGAGATGGATGGCGGCCCGGCTCGATGGCTCGCGTGGAATGAGCAGACCGGAGCCGGCGCGGGGCTCGGCGGCGAGATAGAGCCGCACCTGGTCCCTCGCCAGAGCATCCAGTGTCGCGGCGTGCTGCCACCCATTGGCGCCCATGACCTCGAAGTTGACGCGATCCGAGAGCACCGCGGGCTTCGTCTGGTTGAGGAAGAGGTAGGCAAACCATTGCAGCTCGAGCGAGCGCAGGTCGATGACCGCCGCCGCATCGGTGCGGTAGCCGCGTACCATCCCCTGCGCCCTGCCCTCGCGCATCGCGCCGCCATCGTAGGGACCTGCGAGCAGTATCTGGTCCGCGTGGCTGTCGTGCTCGTAGTGTTGGAGGAAATAGAAGAGCGTGCCCGCCTCCCCGGAAGTGTAATAGCCGGTCATCGACAGAATGGGAATGTCGATGCGGGCGAGCTCGCTCGGCGAGGGTACGAGGCTCCGCCAGAAATCATCATATGCAGGGTGCGCCAGCCAGCGGCTGAAGATCGGGCTCGGCCGGCCGGCGAGCCGCGGCAGATCGCGGAACGGCTTGCCGCTCGCGTACCACTTGGCATCGAGCGCACGGCACCATGCCCGCGTCCCCGGAGCAGGCGTCGGCGCCGCGGCATTCGTGCTGCTCGAGTCCGCGCTCCCCGATCCGCCCTGAGGCAGCAAGCCCGCGCTGGCATCGGGCGCGCCGGCGCTCTCGTCCCGCTCCGCCTCGATCCGCTGCAACCAACAGTAAGCGGAGTTGAGCTCGATGCCGCCTGCCATCGGGAAGTTGACTCCCGGCGCCATCGCATCGAAGGTCGCAATGGCCTTGAGCTGCGGCGGCAGGCGTTTCGCCGCTGCCCACGCGACAAAGCCGCTGTAGCCATCCCCGTACATGCCTACCTGGGAATCGCTCCAGGGTTGCTTGACGATCCAGTCGATGACGGCGCGGGCGCGCTCGCCTTCACCCTCGAACGGAATCACCTGCCAGGCATGCCGGCCGGCGCGCACCCGCGGCGTGAAAGCCACCACACCGGTGAAGCCATAGGCGGCCGCCTCGATGGCGTCCTCGTGGCCGCCCGGCGCGATACGGTACTCGAGCAGCGTCGTCAGCAGGCGGCCGCTCGAGCTGCGGGGGCGAACGAGCAGCGCCACCAGCTCGCCGTGATGGTGAGGGGTCTCGATCGGCACGTTTTCCTGGATGGTGTATCGCCGGTCCTCGTCGAGCGAAATGAGCCCGGGAGCGATGGGAGCAAAGCTGCGGTAGGCGTCGAAGGCAAGGTACTGCCAGATGAGCCCGAGCGCATCGCGTTGGTTGATGCGGGGATGACCCCGCGTACGATCGAAGCTCGCCTGCAGCGCCTTGGCGTACGCGTCCACCGGCGCCTGCAGCCAGGATTCCAGCCGAAAGGCATCCAGATTGTTGAATATCGGGATCGTCTCCCAGAAGGCGAGATCGAAAGCCTGTGAGAAGGGCAACCGGTATTGCGCCTGCAGGGATTTGGTATGCGCGAACAGATCGTAGACCAACGCCGGGTCGACGGCGGGCCGGCGCGGATTCTCGCCGTGCATCTGCCGCAGCTCGAGGCGCGCCGAGTAGGCCGGCTCGAAGTTCTCGGCCACGAGCTGCAGGGCCGACATGTTGGCGAGGTACTGCTCGCGGTTGTCGTTCCGGTACACCGGGATGATGCGCGAGGCGAGATCGCGCATGACCGCCGGCGTCGCGGCATCATAAACCGACGGCGGAGCGCGAAACTCCAGGCCCTGCGCTGCGGCGAGCCCGGGCAGCAGGAGAGCCGACAGAAGGATGGGCAGGTGTTTGCGCATGCGGGCGGCCCCTACCGGGCCGCTCCCCGGGGACAGGAGCCTTCCTGCGGGCTGCCCGGTGCCGCGGCGGCCCCGAGCCCCGCGCAGGAAATCATCGCCGCGCGCCGCGCCGCCGCGCAGGTGATGAAGGCGGCATAACTCCAGGCCAGGTGCTTGGCGGAAGTCTGCTCGCCGGTGCGCTGATCGAATTGCTCGGACATGTCGCCGCTTTCAGGGGTGAAGGCCCGGACCGTCTCGAGGTACCGGTCGCCCCGTGCGAGCAGCGCATCACGATCGCCACCGCGGCCGGCGGCGCGAAAGCAGAGCTCGGAGGCCGCCAGTGTCGAGAAGTAGTAGGCGCCGCCCGAATAATAACGGTCGCCGCGGTAACGCCCAAGCGCCGGCCCACGCCCGGCCGGTCGTCCGTGATTGATGGGATAGTCCGTCTCGAACGCGCTGTCGAGTGCGCCGAGAGTGGCCAGCATGCGCGGGTCGCGCGCCGAGTGAGTCGCGCTGTCGTCCGCGGCGTGCAGCGCCGCGAGAATGACTGCGATGTCCAGCTCCTTCGCCGATCGCTCGCCTGAGTCGAGCATCCGGGAGCGGTAGTAACCCTGATCCGCCAGCCAGTAGCCATCGAGCTTCTCTCGAATCGCCTGACTCTCGGTCCGGTAGCCCTGCGCCTGGCGCTCCTCACCTCTCGCGGCGAGCCAGGCGGCGCCGTCATCGAGCGCCTGAGCGCTGACGCGCAGGGTGAAATAATGCCGACCCCGCTCCTCCTCCCAGATGTCGTAGCACGGCTCGCGCCAGTGATCTGCCGTGAAGCTCAGATCATCGTGCAGCAACCTTGCGCAGCTCGCCTGCAGCTCCGCATCCAGCGAGAAGCCGTCCAGCCAACGCAGAACCGTCAGTGCGCGCAACGCCGGGCCGTCGTTCTGCGGGCGGGCCCAGTTGGAAATATCGAGAGTGCCATCCGGATTGACACGGGTTTCCCCTGCGACCGCCTCGCCATGGATGCCCTGCAGCTCCGCATCCGGGCGCAGAAACTGCACGAAGTCCGCGGCCACCCGCGGGCGCCACTCACCCGATGCGGCCGCGAGCCTTCGGCCGTCGAGCCGGGACAGCGCCGCGCTGAAGCGCACGAAGTCGCCGAAGAGCGCCAGCGCCCCGCGGTCTTCGTCTCGTGAGTCAGCGCGCCCGCTCGCATGAAGGAGCCGAAGAGCGTCGATCACGATCGCGGAGTCGCGATACCAGTGGAAGAAATAATCCGGGTCAGGATCGTAGGCAGCCGGAATGGGCGATGCGATCACCGCGCCACGCACCGGGTGGATGACCTGGTCGAAGCCCGGCCTCGCCTTGACGATCCCGATCGGGGAGATGCTGCGCAACATCTCCCGCGCCGCATGCGCGTGCTGCCGGTCGATCCAGGCATCGAGCGTCTCCACGGTCATCCTCAGCCTGGAAGGTGTGGACTCGAGAAGCCGAGCCGGCGCAGTCCCGTGCGGACCTCGGGCACGCTCATGAAGAGCTTCCACAGGAGGCCCGTACGGAAATTCTCGATCATGAGGATGATCGGACCCTGGTCGATCGCCAGGTGCGTATCCGCATACCAGTCGCGTTGCGGGCAGAAGGCATCGACGAACCCGTGGCGTCGCCAGATCCTCTCCCCGAAGGCGCCGAGAAAATGCCGCAGCGCCTTCATCGCCTCCTCGGGCGCATAGGGGAAGCTCGCGAGCGCCGCAGTCGGGGCGATCGTGCCGTTGTCGTTATCGGGCGCGTGCACCGCGTATCCGTCCGGATCATCGCTCGCAGTCAGACCCCAACAGTGCTCGCCGTACGCGCGATGCCGTTTGGGATTGCTGACGCAGTGCGCGTGGTTGATCCGCACGTGGCTGCGGTTCTGCTCCCAGTAGCTCGCGTAGCGGTCCTCGAGCCCGCGCGGGTCGAGGCCGCAGAACGAGTAATGCGCGAAGAAGAGCGGGCCGCCGAAAGCCGGGCCGAGCGGCAGCTCGATTCCGCTCCAGCTCCTGCCGTTGGTGAAGTCCCGTCCCGTAGCGAAGCCGCGGTGATAGATGTGCGGATCGATGGCATAACGCGGCGCGCCGGCCGCGAGCACGTAGGTAATCAGACACTCGTTCCAGCCGCGGATCTCGTGCTCGAGCGCCCAGCCGTTGTTGGGACTCCAATGCCAGTAGAGCACGCCGCGGCCGCCGCGCGCATACCAGTCCCACTCTATATCCTCCCACAGCCAGCTCACCATGTTCCGCAGCCTCGTTTCTGCCGCCGTGTCGCGGTCGAAGTACTGTCGTGCCGTGAGCAGACCCATGCAAAGCAACGAGGTTTCCACGAGATCGCCGCCGTCATCCTTGCGGGAGAAGGGAATCGTTGCTCCGGTGCGGCCATCGAGGAAGTGCGGCAGAGCGCCGTGATAGCAGGTGGCGCGCACGAGGACGGTGAGCATGGCATCCAACCGTGCGAGGGCCTGCTCGCGCGAGATCCAACCGCGCTCCACCGCAACGACGAGCGCCATGAGCGCAAAGCCCGAGCCGCCCGCGGTGACGAGATCATTGCTCTGCCCTGCGAGGGTCGGCCGCCGGTCGGGCACGAGGCCGCTCACCGGGTGCGCCGCCTCCCAGAAGAACCGGAAGGTCTGCCGCTGCACGCGCTCGAGCAGCGCCTCATCGGCGAGAGTGGCGAGCTGCGCCGGGCTCATTTCCTCGGATCGGGCGGTATCGTACACGGACGTCAACTCCTTCCTTCACGGAGGTTGGAAGTCTTGCCACGCACTCCCGAAGGGTCGGCGGCGCGTCCCGCGGGACTCTTGACCAGGTGGACCACGCGGGCGAAGAGCGGATCGCGCACCTGCGCGCCGCCGATGTGAATGACACCGGTGCGGGCGAGCTCGTGGCCGAACATCTCGATGACCCGCTCGAGGGTATCGCCATCGAGCGACCCGAACACATCATCGATGAGGAGCCATTGCGGCGCCTGCAGCAGCACCCGCGCGAAGGCGAGCCCGAGCTGCTCGTCCCCGCTCAACTCGCGGTCCCAGCGACGCGAGGCATCGATGAGCGGCACCAGCCGCTCGAGCCCGAGCCGCTGCAGCGCGTGCGCGCAGGCGTCCGGATCGAAGTTGTCCGACTTGAGCGGATAGGCCAGCACTTCGCGCAGGGATCCCTGCGGCAGGTACGGCGTGCCGCGGGGGAAGTAGAGAATCTGCTCGCCCGCGGGCATGACGACACGCCCCGTGCCGAGGGGCCAGAGCCCTGCCAGGGCGCGGAACAACAGCGTCTTGTTGGTTCCGGACTCGCCCACTATGAGCAGGCGCTCTCCGGTACGCACCTCCACCATCCGCTCGCGCAGCATGTCGTGGCCGGTGGGCGAGGACACCTCGAGTCCCTCGATGACGATCCGGCCGGCGATCCCCTCCGTGTAGGTGATGTGGCTCTCGACCTCATGCTGCACGTCAGTGGTCACGACAGCCCGGCGGAAGTTGGCCACCCTGAGCAGGGTCGCCCGCCAGTCGGCAATCTGGCTGAAGTTGTCGACGAACCAGCGCAGCGAGGACTGCGCCTGGGTAAAGGCGGCGGCGGCCATCATCATCCCACCGAAGGTGAGGCGGCCGGCAAAATAAAGCGGCGCCGCTACCAGAATGGGCGCTACCAGCATCACCCAGCCGAAGCCGGCGGTGATCCAGGTGAGGTTGGTGAGCCCGGTGACGAGGCGGCGGGTGGCCACGAGGGCGGCATCGAGGCTCGCCTCGAGCCGCCGCCGCTCGCCCTCCTCGCCGGCGGCGAGGGTGATACCGTCCAGGTGCTCGTTGACCCGCACCAGGGCGAAGCGCAGGTCCGCCTCGCGCGAGTAACGCTCGGCGTTGCGGCCGATGAGGCTGCCACCCACCCAATAGGAAAGAAGCGAGCCGAATCCCGCGTAGAGAAGGGCGGCCCACACCATGTACCCGGGTACCGGAACGTCGTGCCCGCCGAGGGTGATCGCGAACCCGCGGGAGAGGACCCAGAGGATGCCGATGAAGGTGACGAGCAGCACCGAGGCCTGCAGGAGCCCGGTACCCAGGTCAGCGGAGAGCTCGCAGAGATGGCGCGCGTCCTCGTGCATTCGCTGGTCCGGATTGACCCCCATGGGCCCTGCGTTGGCGAGCCAGAAAGCCCGCCGGGGACTCATCCAATCGCGAATGAGATCCCCCACCAGACCTTCGCGCAACCGCACCTTGAGCGTCTCGACCAGCCAGCGCTGCGCCACGTTCAGGACCAGGAGGGCACTGGCAATGACGAAAAACACCAGGAGCTGATAGAGAAAGTCGCGGAAGTCCCGCCGCGACAGCGCATCGTAGAAAGGCTGATTCCAGCTGTTGAGGCGTACCTGCCCGTAAGCCGTGGCGGCGATCACGCCGAAGATCGCGGCGACGAGCGCGACCAGCGACTTGCCGACCGGCGAGGCGAGCAGAGCCCGGACGATCATGCGCAGCTGGGGCACCAGCCCCGAATGGGCGGCCTCCGTCTCTGCAGCATGGCTGTCGCTGCTGTGATCGGCGCGATCTATCATCGTATCGTCATCGTGGCGGGCTATCCGCATCTACTGGCAAGCGGGAATACCTCATGAGGGCACTGAAACCGCAAGACGCACGGCACATCGAGACCCTTCTCGGCAGGATGACCCTGACCGAGAAGCTGGGTCAGCTCACCATGATGGCCGCGAGCCACACCGTCACCGGACCGGTGATCCCCGGCCATTCGACCGAGGACATCCGCGCCGGCAGGATCGGCAATCTCCTCAATCTTATCGGGGCTGCCGCCGCCCGAGAAATGCAGCGCATCGCAGTCGAGGAATCCCGCCTGGGAATTCCGCTCCTCATCAGCCTCGATGTGATCCACGGCCACCGTACTCTTTTTCCGGCACCGTTGGCGGAGGCCGCACTGTTCGATCCCGAAGCTTGGACCCAGACGGCGCGGGAAGCAGCCCGGGAGGCCGCTGCCGACGGCATCGCCATGACGTTTGCACCCATGCTGGATATCTCCCGGGACCCGCGCTGGGGACGTACCGTCGAAGGGCCGGGAGAGTCGCCGTGGGTGGGCGCGCGGCTGGCCGAGGCCAAGGTGCGCGGCTTCCAGGGGAGCGATCTCGCGGCCGCTGACTCCATCGCCGCCGTGGCCAAGCACTTCTGCGCCTACGGCGCGGTCACTGCCGGGCGCGACTACGCCTCGGTGGATGTTTCCGAGCGAGCGCTTCTCGAGACATACCTGCCCCCGTTCGCCGCTGCAGTGAGCTCCGGCGTCCTCGCCGTGATGCCGGCCTTTACCGACCTCGCCGGCATTCCCATGACCGCGCATACCGGCATGCTGCGCGGGCGCCTGCGCCGGCAGCTCGGCTTTGAGGGTGTACTCATCAGCGACTACAACGCCATCGCCGAGCTCATCCAACATGGCGTTGCTGCCGACCTCATCGAGGCGGCCGCCCTCGCCCTCACTGCCGGCGTGGACATCGACATGGTCTCGGCGGCGTATCTCAACGGTCTGCCTACGGCCATCGAGCGTGGGATGGTGCGCATGGATGAGGTCGACGAGTCCGTACGGCGCGTGTTGGCGCTCAAGGCGCGCCTCGGCCTCTTCCAGGACCCCTACCGCCGGGGCGCCACGCCCGAGAGCGCCGCGGTGGTTGCCGGGCGGCGGCGGCTGGCCCGCGATGTTGGAACACGCGCCATCGTGCTGTTGACCAACCGGAACGGCGCACTGCCCTTGCCGGACAACATCCGCCATCTGGCGCTCATAGGTCCACTGGCCGATGCGCCCGCCGAGATGCGGGGTCCGTGGTGGTCGGCAGCAACACCCGATGAGCAGGTGAGCGTGCTCGCCGGCATTCGCGAGGCGTTGCCGCACACTCAAATCCTTCATGAGCGTGGCGTCGACATCGCAGAGCCGGACGAGGACGGTATCGCAGCCGCTCTCACCGCCTGCGAGGGCGCCGAGGCAGTGGTGCTCTGCCTCGGCGAGGCGGCGACCATGAGCGGCGAAGCGGCATCGCGCGCCCACCCGGGCCTGCCCGGCCGGCAGCAGGAGCTTGCGCAAGCGGTGTTGCAGCGCGCCGGTGAGCTCGCCATCCCGGTCATCGCCGTGCTCTTCTCGGGGCGCCCGCTCATCGTCCCCTGGCTCGCCGGTGAGGCGACGGCGCTCATCGCAGCCTGGTTTCCCGGCTGCGAGGCAGGCCGCGCGCTCGCCGACATCCTGATCGGGCGGGCCTCCCCCAGCGGACGAACGCCCATCAGCTGGCCGCGCGCGGTCGGGCAGATCCCGATTCATTTCGGCCGGCGCCGCGGCGGCCGGCCGGCGGAGCCGGGGAACCCGTTCTCGTGCAAATACCTCGATGAGTCGAACGAGCCGCTCTTCCCCTTCGGGCATGGGCTTACCTACGGGCGCTTCGTGCTGACGAATCTGCGCATCACGCCGGAAGCGGCCGATGCGGCAACAACGGTCGACATCAAGGTCGATGTCGAGAACCACGGCGCCCGGCGGGCGGAGGAGACCGTGTTCCTGTTCACGCGGCGCCTCAAATCGCAAGTCGCCCCGCCGAGTCTCGAGCTGCAGGGTGTCGGCAAGATCACGCTCGATCCCGGGGCGCGCGGGACGATGACTCTGCGCCTGGCCGTCGCGCAGTTGCAATTCCCGGGACTGGATCTCGAGCCGGTGCTCGAGGCCGGTACGCTCGAGATTCTCGTCGGACCGAGCGCGGAGCTCTCCTCATTGCTCACGGGCCGGCTGCAGGTGACGGGCTAACCTCGACATTCATCCCGCGCGGCGCGGCGCACGACTCATGCCTGGCGCTGCAGAAGGTGACCGATCTGCTCCGCCACGAGCTCCGGGGCGCTGTCGCTCGCCGTCAATGCGCAGCTCGCTCCACGGCGCGGAGCGTACAGGCGCGGCTCGGTAACCTTGAAGAGCCCTACGGTGGTCGCATCCGTGGCGGCGCTGAGGTGCATGAGGCCCGAGTCGGCACATACGAAACAATCCGCCGCCGCCACCACCGCGGCAACCTGTCGCACGCGGGTCGAGTAATACGCAGGCAGCTCCGGCAGTGCCGGCACGCCGCTCGGCGGCCGGATCTCGACGACCCGCACCGGCAGCCGTACTCCCATGCTCGCGATCATGCGGCGCCACCAGTCGACGGCGAAGCGCTTCGCGCCGGTCGCGTGAGCTGCGACTGCAACCACCGGGCCGCGATGGTCGGGGCCGCGGAGGCGTTGGATTTCCTCGCGCCCGGCCCTACGCTCGGCCTCGGTCAAGCGGATGCTGAGGGCCGGTGTGCGCGCACGGGCGAGCTCATCGTCGAGCCGCAGAAGCCCGCGCCTGAAAAGATAGACCGGATAGTCGCCCATGTGCACCGGCGCACCCGCGAACGGCACGCTGACATCGATGCCCCGATCCTTGTGGGCACTGGAGAAGCCGAGCTTCAGGCGCGCCGGCAGCCGCCGCGTCAGGAACCGCGAGGTCCAGGACCGGGGACAGGGGTCGATGAGCACATCGTAACGCACCCGTCGCGCGCGCAGCAGTGTCAGCAGGTGCTCGAGTGGATGGCGCGCACCGCGAAACGGGAGCTGGTGGATATGCTCGACCGCAGGGAACTCACTGAATACCTCGCGCGCGGCCGGACACGCCGTCAGGATCTGCACCCGCGCCAGCGGCAAAGTAGCCTCGATCTCTTGGAGGAGCGGCGTCATCAGCAGGGTGTTGCCGAGCCGGGTGTTCGGGCGACAGATGAGGATAGTGGCGCTTGCGTCCCGCAGAGTCAGAGAGCCTGCGGCGCTCGCGCCGGAAAGGTGCTCGGCCGGCAGCATCCGGGAATTATGGCATGCTGCCGGGATGACCGGCCTACATGCTTCGGAGCTCGGCGCCTCGGGCGCCATCTTCCTTGCGCAGATCGTGGTGCTCCTGCTCACCGGACGCCTGCTCGGCGAGCTCGTGAGCCGCTGGGGTCAGCCGCCCGTGATGGGACAGCTTCTCGCCGGCATTCTCCTCGGTCCCTCGATCCTCGGCCACATCGCCCCCGCGGCCGAGCTCGCCCTCTTCCCACACGTGCCGCAGCAACGCGCGATGCTCGATGCGGTGGCACAGCTCGGGGTGCTCCTGCTGCTGCTGCTCACCGGCATGGAGACCGACCTGTCGGTCATGCGTCACTCCGGGCGCGCCGCCGTGAGTGTCTCGCTGGCCGGTATCGCCGTACCCTTCCTCTTCGGCGTGGCAGCCATCGAGCTGCTGCCGGCTTCGATGCTGGCGCGGCCGGATGAGCGCTTGCTGCTCGCGCTCTTCATCGGCACCGCCCTCGCGATCTCCTCGGTCAAGATCGTCGCCGCTCTGGTGCGCGAGCTCGGCTTCATGCGCCGCACCGTGGGCCAGATCATCCTGGCCGCGGCCATCATCGACGATGCGATCGGATGGATCATCGTGTCGGTGCTCCTCGGACTCGCCCAGCGTGGCAGCATCGATGTGGGCGGCGTCGCGCGCAGCGTGCTCGGTACCCTCGCCTTTCTCGCGTTCAGCATCACCCTGGGACGGCGGCTCGTCTTCCATGTAATCCGCTGGACCAACGATCACTTCGTGAGCGAGCTGCCGGTGATCACCGTCATTCTGGTGATCATGGGGTTGATGGCCCTCACGACGAATGCCATCGGCGTCCAGACCGTGCTCGGCGCCTTCGTCGCCGGCATCCTCATCGGCGAGTCGCCCATTCTCACACGGCACATCGAGGAGCAGCTGCGGGGCCTCATCGTGGCGCTCTTCATGCCGGTGTTCTTCGGGCTCGCGGGTCTGGCGACCAACGTCGCCGCCCTTGGACGTCCCAACATGCTGCTGCTGACGACCGGCCTCGTAGCCGTAGCGAGCATCGGCAAGTTCTCGGGCGCGGCCCTCGGCGGCCGCTTCGCAGGACTCTCGGCCGGTGAATCCCTCGCCGTAGGCTCCGGCATGAATGCCCGCGGGTCGACGGAAGTGATCATCGCCTCAATCGGCCTATCAATGGGACTCCTCAATGAGAGCTTCTTCACTGCCATCGTGGTCATGGCGGTGGTAACCACCCTTGCGATGCCGCCGATGCTGCGCTGGTCACTGAAGCGTCTGCCGGTACGTCCGGAAGAAGCTGCACGGCTCGAGCGCGAGTCTCTGGAGGCGCGCGGCTTTCTCTCGACCGTCGAGCGCTTGCTGCTCGCGGCCGATGCGAGCCCGAGCGGGCAACTCGCCTCGCGCCTCGCCGGTATCATTGCCGGGGTGCGCCAGATTCCGGCGACTGCCCTGCACTTCGAGCACCCGGTCACCGAGGGCGCCACCGCGGAGCACACGACGGCCGTGATCCGCGAAGCGGCCGAATCAGGCGGTGCGGAGAACGGCCGGCCCAGGCCGCTCGACCTGACACTGAAGGTCGAGGAGCCGCACCCGCAAGAGGATGCGATCCGCTCGGAGGATCGCAAGGGTTATGGTCTCCTCCTCATCGGACGCGAGCCTGCCTCCCGCGGCGCGACGTTTCATCGCGCGATCGCGCAGAGCGCCGCCGGCTTCTCGGGGCCGTTCGCGGTCGTGCTCGCCCGGCGCGAGCATCGCTCCGGGCGGCTGCGCACGCCGCTCAATATTCTCGTGCCGGTGTCCGGCACGAGCGTCTCACGCCGTGGAGCGGAGCTCGCCGTCGCGCTGGCACAGGGCTCGCGCGGTTCCGTCACCGCACTGCACATCGCGGGCCGCACGGCCACCCGTAGCCCGCTTCGCAGCCGTTTCGGCGCGCTCTTCGGCAGGCAGGACGAGATCGAGGGACCCTCCAACAACCCGATCACCAACGAGATCGTGCAGTTGGCTCGGGCCTATTCAGTGAGCGTGCGATCCGTCGTACGCAGCCACCGTGATGCGGACGCCGCGATCCTCCGCGAGATCGGCAGAGGCCGGCACGACGTGTTGGTCATGGGTGTCAGCCCGCGACCCGGCGACGACCCGCTCAATTTCGGGGATGTTGCCTCGGTGCTGCTCGAGCACGCGGAGTGCTCGCTCGTCTTCCTCGCCGCCGAGCCGGCTGGCAAGCCCGAGCCGCCGGCAAACACCAAATGATCAACTGAACGTACACCGGTCGGCCGCGACCTTGTACAGGACCCGCACCTCGCCGGGCTGGCGGTAGGGATACTTGTCCTGCCCGAGGTACTTGCGCGCCATCGCATCGATGTGCTGATCCGCGCCCTCGCGCGTGCGCTGCGCGATGTGGCCCCGCACTTCCAGGTAACGGTAGGGATTTTCCGGGTCGATGATCGACATCGCCACCCGGCCGTCGCGCTGCAGGTTCTTGTCTTTCTGCCGACCCTCCGCCGTGTTGATGACTACGTACTGCCCGTCGTAATCCACCCATACGGGCGTGACCTGGGGCGAGCCGTTGGGCATCAGCGTCGCGAGATTCGCGAAGGCCTTCTTGTGGAAAAGATCGACGTGGGACTCGGGGATGCTGTTCTGGCCCATGACCACTCCTCGGGATCGTGAAGCGCCGGTCGCGGAGCATAGCGCCCTGCGCGGGCCGCGAGCCAGCGTGAGCGCCGCGCGCTAAGGCTGCCAATCGAGCAGATCGCCGATGCGCTCCACCGTCACATCTGCCGCAGGGTACGCGGCAATCTGCTGCGGATCGCGGGCATAGTGACCCTGTCGCGGGAAGATCGTGGTCAGGGATGCGCCCCACGCGCCCTTCATCGCCGCAAGGATGCGCACCTTGTCGTCCACCATCACGTAACGGGACGCGGGGTAACGGCGCACGACCGAATCGAGCATGCGCTCCTTGTGCAGGTAGATGAGGACCCGGCCCTCCACGGCGTCCCAGAGACCGGACTGACGCACCTTGCGCGGCTGGAAGACCACGTCTCCATCCGAAAGAATGACGGTAGGGCCGAAGCGGCGGCAGTGCTGAAGGACTTCCAACGCCTCGGGATAGAGCCGGCTCGCAAAGGGATAGTCGACGAGGAAGCTCGACATGAGCAGCAGCTGCGGCTCGTCGAGATTCTCCAGACGATAGCGTTGCAGGGCGCCGAGATAATCGGCATACCCGAGCTCGGTACGCAAAGCCTCGAACAGGGCCCAGTAACGATCGCGATGCGCCCGGCCGAACTCCCGCTCGAGGTGCCTGCTCAGGTCATCCTGTACGGCATCGTTGTCGAGCAGTGTGTTGTCGACATCGAAAAGGAACACGAGCGGCGTGGGCTGCGGCATGCGGGTGATCTCGCCGTGGGGATTTGCCATCCCACGCTATCACGTCCCGTGCCAGCCGTTGCGCTCCTCGCCTACTTCACGCTGTAGCCACGCGCCTCGAGACACGCCGTCACCGCGCGCTTGTAGTTGGCCGGCGTCGCCGTGGAAGCGCCATTGTTGGCGGCGGTATTGGTGGGATCGAAACCGGTCTGGCCGACCGCCCACTGGTGGCACTGGTAACGGTCGCTGTCCGTCTGCTGCTCGCTCTGGCCCTGCTTCGGATAGACGAAAAGGCTCATCGCGCCGCGGGTGTCGCCTCCGGCGACCTGCCCAGCCGCACCCTCGGGCGGAGGCGCGGTGGCACCCTCAACCGCTCCTCCGCTGACCGGCGGCGGATCGGTTACCACGTACTGACCGTAGTCTGGGTTATAGGCGTAGTACACCCCTTGGTAGTAATAGTACGGAACCCCTCCCCAATAGTAGGTGGCGTATCCGACCGGCAAGGCCGCCAGGAACCACGGGAAGTCCCAGCCGAGATACACGTGCGGCCAGAACCTGCCGCCCCAGTAGCCGCCGGCCCAGTAGTGCGGCACCCAGCGCGGACCCCAGGGACGAACCCAGTATCCGGGACGCCCACCCCAATGCGGGTGCATGCCCACCCAATGAGAAGGGACGGCGTAGCGGGGGCCGCCATAGTGCGACCCACCATAGTGCGGCCCACCATAGTAGTGTCCACCATGGGGTCCCTCGTAGTGGTGCTGCGGCGCTGCAACGCTCGCCAGCGGAGCCATCCCGAGCAGAAGCGATGCCGCCACCGCCACTGCACCGCCCAAGCCATGTCTCATTAGTCTAGCCATAGTGCTCATGCGCCCTGCGCTGCCTTTCTTTCGACCGGTCACGGTCGCCCTCGTTCAGCGAGCCGTCCGCTCCGGGGCCCACCGTACAAAGGGTAGAACGCGCATCCTGACCGGGCGCTGACCGGGCTCACGGTCCCGGTTGCGGCTGTGCCCCGATACGCCCCGCCAGGAGCTTCAGCGCCTGAAGAGCGCCGAGCAGCACCACCGCCGCCCCGAGGCAAAGGAGGGCCTGATCGGCGTGGATGAGCCCGAGGTGCAGAAAGATACGGACCGGCGGCACGCAGATTATGGCAACGAGCGCACCGGCTGCCGCTGCGAGGCTCACCCATAGCGAGGGATTCGGGCGCGCGAAGCCGGCGAGCGGCGCGGCGCCGAAGCTGCGGTTGGCGAAGATCAGCGCGTAGTTGGCGCAAATCAGACTGATGAAGCCCATCGAGCGCACCTGCTCGGGGGACGAGTCGCTGAGCACGGCGTAGAGAAATACCGCCCATACCGCGAGGATCGCGAGCACGCCCTGAAGGAAGCCCGTGGTCAGAAGGGAGCGCGACAGTAGCGCGGCATCCGGATCGCGCGGCGGTCGACTCATCACATTCTGCTCATCGGGCTCCGCCTCAAGCACCACTGAGCACAACGGATCGATGATGAGCTCGAGAATGGCGATCAGCATGGGTGTCAGCACCAGCGGCCGGCCCATGGCAATGGGCAGGAGCGCCAGGCCGGCGATCGGCAGGTGGATTGCGAGGATGTAGCTGACGGCTTTCATCAGGTTGTCGTAGATGCGCCGTCCGAGCCGCACCGCGCGCACGATGGAGTTGAAATCATCGTCCAGGAGCACGAGCGAGGAGGCTTCGCGCGCGACATCCGTCCCGCGCTGTCCCATGGCGATACCGATATGCGCCGACCTCAGGGCCGGAGCGTCATTCACGCCATCGCCCGTCATGGCGACGACCTCACCCCTGGACTTCAGCGCCGCAACGATGCGCAGCTTCTGTTGGGGCGTGATCCGCGCGAATACCGCTACCTGCGGCGCTCGCTCGAGCAGCGTCGCCTCATCGAGGCGCGCCAGCTCGGCGCCGGTCATGACCTGCGCGTGCTCGATGCCCGCCTGCCTGGCGATGGCACGGGCGGTCTCCGGATGATCGCCTGTGATCATCACCACGCGAATGCCCGCCGACCGGCACTCGCGGACGGCTCCCGGGATGCCCTCGCGCAACGGATCGACGAACCCAATGAGGCCCACGAGCTCGAGAGGCAGATCGAGCGCGCGCTCAGGTGGGGCCGCCGTCGTGAGCTCTGCGGCCGCCACGGCCAGTACCCGCATTCCGCGGTGTGCCAGCTCCTCCACTCTGACCCGCATGGCCTGCACTCGCGCGGCATCGAGACGACAGAGTGTGGCGATCGCCTCCGGCGCACCCTTCGCGGCCGCGACGAGCTTCCCCTCGGGGCGCCGCCAGACTTGCACCAGCGCCGGCAGCTCCGGGATCCAGGGATAGCCGCGCACGAGCTCCACCCCTGCTGCGGCGCCACCCGCCTCGCCCGCCAGTCGCACGAGCGCGCGATCCATGGGATCGACCGCCTCAGGACGGCTTGCCAACACCGCGGTCTGGAGGAGCGCCTGCAACACCGGGTGTAGCGCGCCCCCCGCCTTGAGCGGGTCCACCGCCGCGGCGAGCGTATCGCGCTCCAGCCATTCGACCGACATCAGGTTGCGCGTCAATGTCCCGGTCTTGTCGGTGCAGAGCACCGTCGCCGCCCCCAGGGTGGCAATCGCCGCCGGCCGGCGAGTCAACACCTGCGAGCGCGACAGCCGCCAGGCGCCCATCACCATGAACACCGTCAGGACCAGGGGGAATTCCTCAGGCAGCATCGACATCGCGAGCGCGATGCCCCCGAGGAGGCCCTGCAGCCACTCACCACGCAGAAGGCCGTAGAGGAGCGCCGCAAAGGCGCTCACCGACAGTCCGACGATGGCGAACCCCGTCACGAACCGGCGGGTCTGGGCCTGCAGCGGCGGCGGCTCCGGTGCGATGCGGGTGACGGCGTGGCCGATCCTGCCGATCTCGCTCTGCGGTCCGGTCGCCGTGACCCGTGCCAGGCCACCGCCGGTGACGATCAGCGTACCGGAGAAGACGAGCGGCAGATCATCGCCCCCCGGCGGCGCCACCGGGGGGTGTGGCGCCAGAGATGCGCGCTTACGCACCGGCACCGACTCTCCCGTGAGCAGGCTCTCGTCCGCCTGGACGTCGTCTCCGAAAATCAACATCGCATCCGCGGGAACCCGGTCGCCTTCCGCGAGGACCAGCAGGTCACCGCGCACGACCTCCCGGCCCGGGATGCGGACCTGCTCGCCGTCCCTGATGACCAGAGCACGCGGGCTGGTCAGGTCGCGCAATGCCTCGAGCACCCGCTCGCTCCTGCCCTCCTGAATGATCGCGATCAGCACGGAGAAGCAGGCGAATCCGAACAACACGAGCGCCTCACCGTGGCTGCCGAGCACGAGATACAACACGCCGGCGCCGAGGAGCAGCGCGAACATGGGCTCCCGCACGACCTCCACGACGATGCGCAGCGCCGTACGGCGCTCGAGCTCCGGGAGCGCGTTCGGGCCTTCGGCCCGCAGCCGTTCCGCCGCTTCGCGCGCGCTCAGTCCGCGGCGTGAGGCAGAGGGTTCCCGCGCCTGAGCGTCGCCGGGTCCCGACACTGTCCTGTCGTTCATACGTGAAGCACTGCCTGGCGAGAGTGTTAACTTTTGGTAATAGTCGTCATCGCGCGCGGAACTGCGACGTTGTTACTGTCCGAGAGCCCGCGATATCGGGCGCAATGCGACCCCGGCAATGGTGCCGAGAGGAGCCCTGCTTATGTCGAAATCGATCCGCACCGTTCTCACTGCCATCGCGGCAACCCTGTCGCTGGCATGTCTCGCCGCACCTGCCATGGCGGACACTCCGTGGCAGGCGAACCATCCCCGGCGCGAGCAAGTCAACAGCCGGCTCGGCAACCAGAACGCCCGCATCCACCAGGAGGTGAGAGAGGGTGAGATGTCGCATGGCCAGGCGGCCCGCCTGCACCGCGCCGACCATCGCATCCGCATGCAGGAGCGGCGCATGGCCGCCAGGCATGGCGGTCACCTCACCAAGCACGAGCAGCGTCGGCTGAATCGCGAAGAGAACCACGTCAGCCACCGTATCGGCAAGTAGCTCGTTATCCAACCTCGGGCGGGACCGCGACGCGCGGTCCCCGTCCTGACAGGCGCGATTCCTCGACGCTGAGCGAGAACGGCGTGAAGTCCGTATCTCGATCGTAATAGTCCTCCTGCTCCGAGCGCTTCAGGAACGCGACGATGCGGTAGGTCACCGGCGTCATCACTATCTCCCACCCCGACTTCAGCACGTACTGCGTGGCGCTCACCGTGATGAGCTCGGCGGGAGTCCAGGACCCCATGAAGGCGATGGTATAGAAGAGCCCGGAATCGACGAGCTCGCCGCACATCGTCGATCCGACCACGCGCGTCCACAGCCGCCGGCCGTTGGTCCGGATCTTCATTCGCGCGAGCACGTAGCTGTTGACGAACGAGCCGCACCAGAAAGCGATGATCGAGGCGGCGACGATGCGCGGAGTGCTGCCGAAGATCGCCTCGACCGCCGGTTGCTTGTCCGCCCAGAATTTCGCGGGCGGCAGGTGCACGATCACATACGCCATGAAGGCAGCGAACAGCAGCGCCGCGAAGCCCGCCCAGACACAGCGCCGGTCGCGCGCATAGCCATAGACCTCGGTCAGGATATCGCCGAAGATGTAGGAGATCGGAAAGAACAGAACTCCCGCCATGAAGGTCACCGAGCCGACGAGCGGCACCTGGATGGTGGAGACCTTCGCCGGCCCGATGAGGTTCGAGCAGAGGAGCACGCACACGTAAGCGCCGAGGATGAGGTCATAGTATTTATAGTTCTTCACGGTCTCAGCGCCTGCGACGGGAGATGACGAGAACGGCGATCAGCACCACCGCGATGTTGAGCACCCACCAGGCAGACATACCGTGGCTCTGGAGGAAATCGAGCGCGCTCGTCCTGCTCGGCAACGCCACCGTACCGGTGAGCAGCTCGCGGATGCCGTCGTGGGACACGACCACATCGAGAGTATGTGCACCGCCGCCCTCATCACGCGTCGAGGCGAGATAGACGCCATTCGGCTGTGCCGTCAGTGGTAACGCGCGACCATCGAGTGTTGCCGTCACTTTTCCCGCACCCGCGATGAGGTGGCGATCCGCGAGCCGCAGCACCTCGAGGGAGAGGGCATCGTCGGAGGGAGTAACGGTGACCGTCAGCAGTGCCGAGCGCGCCACGGTGACCGAGCCATTCCCGGAGCCGGTGGTGGCGGTCATCGGCTAATCCTGCAGGCCGAGGAAAGTCTCGAGCCCCTCCATGCCTGCCACGAAGCCGCGCAGCTGCTCCTTCGTGAGGCACGCGAGGAGCTCCCGCTCGCGCTCGAGCACGAGCGGCACCAGCTCGGCATACATGCGCCGCCCTGCCTTCGTCAGGCGCACTTCCCGCTCGCGCCGGTCAGCCGCGCTGGAAGCCCGCTCTACGAGCTCCAGCTCCTCGAGATGGGCAATTGCACGGCTGACTCGCGTCTTGTGCATCCGGGTGCTCCCGGCGATGTGCTGGGCGGTACAGCCGTGGCGCGATCCCACGGTGGCCATGACCCGCCACTCCGGGATATCGAGTCCGAACCGATCCCGGTAGATCTCGGAGAGATGATTGCTGACCCCGACCGCGAGGCGGTTGAGGCGGTAGGGCATGAAGCCCGCGAGCTCGAGGCCGAGCTCGCCCGCAGCCCGAATGCTCACCGCCTCATCCCCGATACGGTTGCGCGCGCAACTAATTGTGCGATCATAGGCGCAAAGCATACCGGAGTGAGCGATGAGCACCGTGACTGCTGCTGACGACGGCGCGCCGCCGGCGCCCCTGAAGTACCTGCAGGGATTCGGCAACCACTTCGCCACCGAGGCCCTGCCCGGCGCCCTGCCGGAGGGCCGCAACTCCCCGCAGCGCTGCCCGTACGGGCTCTATGCGGAGCAGCTCTCCGGCACCGCCTTCACGGCACCGCGGCAGGCCAATCGCCGCAGCTGGCTCTATCGCATCCGCCCGGCAGCGGCGCTCGAGAGCCCCTTCCGCCCGCTGCCGCATCGGGGTCTCACCGGACGCTTCGAGACACTCCCGGTCGCACCGAACCCGCTGCGCTGGAGCCCACCGCCCATCCCCCGGGAGCCGGTCGACTTCGTCGATGGCCTGCTCACACTCGGCGGCACCGGCTCGCCGGAGAGCCACGCGGGCTGTGGCATTCACTGGTACCTTGCCAACCGGCCGATGCGCGACCGGTTCTTCTACGACGCGGACGGCGAGCTGCTCATCGTGCCGCAGCTCGGGCGGCTGCGCGTCGCGACCGAGCTCGGGATCCTGGACATCATGCCGCAGGAGGTGCTGCTGATTCCGCGCGGTTTGCGCTTCCGGGTCGAGCTCCCCGACGGTGAGGCGCGAGGCTACATCTGCGAAAGCTTCGGCGCGCCGATGCGCCTGCCCGACCTCGGCCCCATCGGCTCGAACGGGCTCGCCAATCCACGCGACTTTCAGACTCCAGTCGCCTGGTACGAGGATCGCGCCGCTGACATCGAGCTCATCGCCAAATTCTGCGGCGAGCTGTGGACGGCGAGGCTCGATCATTCGCCGCTCGATGTGGTCGCCTGGCACGGCAACAATGCCCCATGCAAGTACGACCTGCGCCGCTTCAACACCATCGGCTCGGTGAGCTACGATCATCCGGATCCTTCGATCTTCCTCGTGCTGCAATCGGTGAGTGACACCCCGGGCGTCGATTCGGTGGACTTCGTCATCTTTCCGCCGCGCTGGCTCGCGATGGAGGACACCTTTCGCCCCCCCTGGTTCCACCGCAACGTCGCCAGTGAATGCATGGGGCTCATCCATGGGGTGTACGACGCCAAAGCCGGAGGTTTCGAGCCCGGCGGCGCATCGCTGCACAACTGCATGACCGGCCACGGGCCGGACGCCGAGACCTTCGAGCGCGCCCTGCGCGCCGACACCACCCGTCCGCAGCGCATCAGCGATACCATGGCGTTCATGTTCGAGACGCGCACCGTGATCCGGCCCACGCGCCTCGCGCTCGAGCTGCCGGGACTGCAGGGCAATTATGCTCAGTGTTGGCGCGGCCTCGCGCGACGCTTCAGCCCGCCGGCCACACCGACTCAGGAATGAAGGAGCCCGCCGATGAGCGCCGCGCTCGATGCGACCCACGACCCGCAGCTGCGCAGCTGGGTGAGCTCCGCCAACCTCCCGGGCTGCGACTTTCCCATTCAGAACCTGCCGCTCGCCGTCTTCAGGCGCGCGGGCCGCGGTGAGAACTTCCGCTGCGGCGTGGCGATCGGTGACAGCGTGCTCGACCTGGGGGCGCTCGACATGCTGAGCCCCTTCGGCGGCCTCGGAGCCGAAGCGCTCGCCGCCTGCGGCGAGCCCTCGCTGTATCGCCTGATGACACTCGGCCGCAGCGCCTGGGTCGCGCTGCGCCGCGGGCTGTCGGAGTGTCTGCGGGAGAGCGCACCGCGCGCGACCGAGCTCGCCACCGCACTCATCCCGCAGAGCGACGCGGAATTCTCACTGCCCGTCAGGATCGGCAACTACACCGATTTCTATACCTCCATCCATCACGCGACCGCCGTGGGACGCCTCTTCCGTCCCGAGCAGCCGCTGCTGCCCAACTACAAGTGGGTGCCCATCGCCTATCACGGCCGCGCCTCCTCGCTCGGCATTTCCGGCCAGCAGGTGCGCCGGCCGTGGGGCCAGGTCATGCCGCGCGGAGCCGGGCAGCCGCAGCTCGCGCCGAGCGTGCGACTCGACTACGAGCTCGAGATCGGCGTGATCATCGGCTGCGGCAACCGCCTCGGCTCGCCGATCCCGGTCGCCGCGGCCGAGGACCATGTGTTCGGTCTCTGCCTGCTCAACGACTGGTCGGCGCGCGATGTGCAGGCGTGGGAATATCAGCCGCTCGGCCCCTTTCTCGGCAAGAGCTTCGCCACCACGATCTCCCCGTGGGTGGTGACGCTCGAGGCGCTCGCGCCGTTCCGCCTGCCCTGGACCCGGCCGGCCGCCGACCCGCAGCCGCTTCCTTATCTGGACTGCCCGGAGCTGCGCGCCGCAGGCTCGCTCGATCTGCATCTCGAGGTTGCGTTGGAGAGCGCAGCCATGCGCGCTGCCGCGGCCGCGCCGCAATCGCTGGCACGAACCAACTTCAGGCACAGCTACTGGTCGCTCGCGCAGATGGTCGCGCATCACACCGTGAACGGCTGCAACCTCGAAGTCGGCGACCTCCTCGGCAGCGGCACTCAGTCGGGACCGGCGCCCGCGGAAGCCGGCTCCCTCCTCGAGCTCACCGATGGCGGTAAGCGGCCGCTGGAGCTGCGCAGCGGTGAGACGCGCACGTTCCTCGAGGACGGCGACCGGGTGATCCTCAGGGGTTGGTGCGAGCGCCAGGGCCGCGCGCGCATCGGCTTCGGCGAGGCGAGCGGCACCGTGCTCGCACCACACGCTGCCTACAACATATAACCGATGTCCGATGCGGCTGTCGGGTAGGCAAACAGCGCCTGCCGCAGGGCATCGGCGCTCAGGTTCTCGCGGATCGCCAGCGCGAACAGATTGATGGTGTCCTCGGCGGCCGGGCCGACGAGGTGCGCTCCCAGGATGTGCCGGTTGGTCTCGTCGATGAGAACCTTGAAACCATAGACCGGCTCGGCGAGCCGCCGCGCGGTGTACCACTCGGAAGCCCGCGCACAGCGGACTCGTACTCGCGGGCAGGCCTTGCGCGCCGCCCCCTCATCGAGCCCCACTGCGGCGATCGGCGGGATGGTGAAGGCCACCGTCGGTACCGCGTGATAGCGGGCGATGCGGGTATTGCCGCTGAGGAGGTTCGCCGCGACGATCTCCGCATCCCGGCCCGCGACGGGCGTCAGCGGCGGACCGCGCTGTGCGGAATCGCCCGCCGCATAGACCGCGGGGTTGGACACGCTCTGCAGCCAATCGTTGAGCCGCAGGCGGCCGTGCTCGTCGACGGCGATCCCCGCGGCCTCGAGCTCGAGCGTCTCCAGCGCGGGCCGGCGTCCTGCGGCATGCACCACGAGGTCCGCCTCGAGCGCGGTCGCAACGCCTCGCGCCGAATACCGCACCGTCAACCCCTGCCCGTTGCGCTCGATGGCCTCGACCCGGGCGCCGGTCGCGACGGTGATGCCCATGGCGCGGAACGATTCCATGAGCCAGCCGACCAGGTCCGCATCGAACCCCGTCAGCATCCGTTCGCTCTTCTGCAGCACGGTGACCCGCGCCCCCGAGAGCGCCGCGATGTTGGAAAACTCCGCGGCGATGTAGCCGCCGCCGATGAAGACGACCCGCTCGGGGAGCGACTCGAGCGACAGGAACTCCTCGTTCGTGATCGCGTATTCCTGTCCCGGAATGCCGAGCGGTACGGGCTCCGCACCCGCGGCCAGCACGACGTTGCGAGCCTCGAGCGCGGTGTCCTCCACCGCGAGCTCGCTCGGGCCTTTGAAGCGCGCCACGCCGTGAAAGGCATCGATGCCCGCCTCCCGGTACTCCCGCGCGCGCTGCGCCGGTACCGGGTCGGTGAAGGTGCGTTTGAACGAGATGAGATCGGCCCAATCGACCGACGGCTCCCCCCGAACGCCATGGCCCGCGAGCCGCCTCGCCGACCGCACCGCTTCCGCACCGGATACCAACACCTTCTTGGGATCACAGCCGCGCAGCGCGCAGGTCCCGCCGAAGGGCCGGCAGTCGACGATGGCAACGCTGCGGCCGGCCTGTCGAACCCGGGAGGCCACGCCCGAGGCCGCGGCACCGCTGCCGACAACGATGAGGTCGTAGCGTCTGTTCATGCCTCGGGCGCTACAGCAAGCGCGAGGCCCGCGATTCCTGCCGCCGTTATTGGCGCTAGCCGATGCGGAAGGCGCCCCAATGCCGGCCACGCAGGCGATCGGTGAGCGCGACGTAGTCGGCCCGCTGTGCCTCGCGCCGCGCGGTCGATCCCACGGTTGCCCGTGACTCGCATCTGCGTCGCGTGGTGCAACACTCACACTGCGCAGCCTGCCGCCACTGCCGCCGCACGCAGGCGCGGAACTGGTGTTCTGATCGCGGGACAGGCTTCTAGTGAATGAGGCGACTGCAAAGATCCAGCAGCGGGCTCGGCAGCACACCGAGCGCGAGCACTGCCGCGGCATTGACGCCGATGACCAGGCGCGGTCCGAGCGGCCGCAGAGTGGCCGGCAGATTCTCCGGCGGCGCATCGAAATACATCAGTTTGACGACCCGCAGGTAGTAAAACGCGCCCACCACGGACATCACCACGGAAACGACGACGAGGCCGAGATGGCTCGTCTCCCAGAGCGCCTGGATGATCCTCAGCTTCGCCCAAAAGCCGACGAAGGGTGGCACGCCGGCGAAGGAGAACATCAGCACCATCATGACCAGCGCGAGCAGCGGGTCACGCTGATAGAGGCCCTTGTAGTGATCGAGCCTGTCAGCCTCGAAGCCTTTGCGGCTCGCGAGCAGGATCACGCCGAACGCACCGAGCGCCATGAGCACATACACCAGCATGTAGTAGAGCGCGGCCGTGTAGCCGCTCGGCGTACCCGCGACGAAACCGAGCACGATGAAGCCGACGTGGCCGATCGTCGAATATGCGAGCATGCGCTTCAGGTTCGACTGAACTATCGCCACCACGTTGCCGACGATCAGGGTCAACACTGCGAGCGGCGTCAGCATCAGCGTCCAGTCGGCAGACGTGCCGGCAAGGCCGTGCGCAAGCAGGCGCAGCGTCAGCGCAAAGTACGCGATCTTGGGCACAGTACCGACGAAGAGCGTCACGCTCGTCGGGGCCCCCTCATAGACGTCCGGCAGCCACATATGAAACGGGACGGCACCGAACTTGAAGGCGACGGCAACCACGATGAAGGCGAGACCGAGGATCACGCCCAGGCTGCCCGGCGTGTTGAGCCTCGTCGCAATCACCTCGAGATCGAGCGTCCCGGTGAGGCCGTAGATGATCGACATGCCATAGAGCAGCGTGCCGGAAGCAATCGCGCCCAGTACGAAGTACTTCATGGCAGACTCAGCAGCGATCCCCGAATCCCGGTCGAACGCGACCATTGCGTACACCGAGAGCGCGAGCAACTCTACGCCGATGTAGACGGTGAGCAGGCTATTGGCCGAGACGAGGACGAAGACGCCCAAGAGTGCCGTAAGTGCGAGGACGTAGTACTCACCGCGCAGGATGTCGCGGTTCTCGAGGTACATGCGCGAGTAAAGCAGCGCCACGGCCACGAAGAGGAACCCGGCGAGCTTCAGCACGAAGGCCAGCGGGTCCGTCACGTACATGCCATCGAAGAGGACGGCATGATGGCCGATGTTGGCGTAGCGCACGGTGAGCGCTGCGCCGATCGCGAGGACGACGAGCGTGAGCGTCGAGGTCGCACCCGGGCGCTTCTCGCCAACGAAAACTTCGAAGAGCAGCACCACGCAGACCGCGAACGCCAGGTAGATCTCCGGGACCGCGGGGGCCATGCTGTGCAGGGTCATCATTCGCCAGTCTTCATGTTTGAGCCAGTCTTCACGTTGGAGGACCTGCGGACCGGATCACACCGGCAGCTTGGTGGCGACCGCCTGGGTGACCAGATGATGGATCGAGGGCTCCATGATCTTGAGGAGCGGCTGCGGCCAGATCCCGATCGCCAGCACGAGGACCGCCAGCATGCCGAGCACGATGAACTCCCGGCCGTTGAGGTCGGTGAGGTGCGCGACCTGATCATTGGCCACCGGACCGTAGAGCACCCGCTTGACCAGCCAGAGTGTGTAGCACGCCCCCAGGATCAGCGTCACGGCGGCGAGCGTCGAATACCAGAAGCTCGCCTTGAAGCTGGCGAGGATCACCAGGAACTCCCCGACGAACCCCGAGGTCCCCGGAAGCCCGGTGTTGGCGAGCGCAAACATCACCATGAAGGCCGCGAAGATCGGCATCGTGTTGATGACGCCGCCGTAAGCGGAAATTTCCCGGCTGTGCACCCGGTCATAGAGCACGCCGACGCAGAGGAAGAGCGCGCCGGAAATGAGACCGTGCGAGATCATCTGCACCATCGCGCCGTCCATCCCCATGGCCGCACCCTGCACCTGCCCGGTCGTACGGACAATCTCGTACACCACGAACGCGCCGAGCGTCACGAAGCCCATGTGCGCGATCGACGAATAGGCGATCAGCTTCTTCATGTCGGCCTGCACGATGGCGACGAAACCGATGTAGATCACCGCGATCAGCGACAGCGTGATGACGAAGAGGTCGAGCTCGCGGCATGCGTCCGGTGTGACCGGCAGACTGAAGCGCAGGAATCCGTAGCCACCCATCTTGAGCATGATGGCCGCGAGGATCACCGACCCTCCGGTCGGCGCCTCGACGTGCGCATCGGGCAGCCACGTGTGTACCGGCCACATCGGTACCTTCACCGCGAAGGCCAGCATGAAGGCCGCGAAGATGCAGCGCTGCTCCACCAGCGTGAGCGGCAGCGCCTGGAAGCTCGCGATCGAGTAATCGCCCGCCTTCACGTACATGTAGATGAGCGCCGCCAGCATGAAGACGGAGCCGAGAAAGGTGTAGAGGAAGAACTTGATGGTGGCGTAAACCCGCCGCGGGCCGCCCCAGATGCCGATGATGAGAAACATCGGGATCAGCATCGCTTCCCAGAAGAAGTAGAAGAGCAGCGCGTCGGTGGCGGAGAACACCCCGATCATCAGCCCCTCCATGATCAGGAAGGCAGCGAAGTACTGTGCGGCGCGCGCCTTGACCACCGTCCAGGCGGCGATGATCACCGGGATGGTCATCACCGCCGTGAGCACCACGAGAGGCAGCGAGATGCCATCGACGCCGAGCGCGTAGAAGGCGTTGAATCGCGGAATCCAAGCGGCCTTCTCCACGAACTGGTAGGCCGCGGTCTGAGTATCGAAGCCCGCGAGCAGCAGCAAGGACAAGGCGAGTGTCGCGATGGCGGCGAGCAGCGACAGCCAGCGTCCAGCCGCGACGAAGCGCTCCCCCAGGAGGAGCACGCCGACGCCGGCGGCAATCGGCAGCCAGATCAGGAGGGAGAGCAGAGGTGAGTGCATTCTGTTGCTTTCGTCAGGCGCGGGCGAGGAACCAGCCGAGCAGCGCCGCCAGGCCGATCACGATCCAGAAGGCATACGAGTAGAGATAGCCGTTCTGCACGCGCCTCACGACGCCGCCGAACCATCCGACCGTGGCCGCGGAACCGTTGACCAGCGCCCCGTCGATGACGCCCTGATCGCCTGCCTTCCACAAGCCGAAGCCGATGCCGCGCGCGAGCGGTGCGATCAGCTTCTCGTTGATCCAGTCGAAGTAGTACTTCTCGATGAGGAGCGAGCGCAGCCAGCCGAAAGTCCGTGCCGCCTGATCCGCGAGCGCCGGACGCCAGAGGAAACAGATCCAGGCCGTCGCGAGCCCCGCAATCATCAGCCAAAACGGGGCGCCGAGGAAACCGTGGAGCCCGAACTGCCCCGGACCGAGGAATTCCCGCGCCATCTCGCCGACGATGTTGTTGGCAGGCAGGACGAAGATGGAGCTGCCGAAATAGCTGCCGAAGAGCACCGGACCCACGGTGAAGTAGCCGACGAGGAGCGATGGAATGGCGAGCGCGATGAGCGGCACGGTCACCACCCAGGGGCTCTCGTGTGGCTCCGCCGAGTGATGGCCATGCTCCGGCGGATGCGCCGCGGTCTGCGCGTGCGCATGAGTCGGGCCGCCGTGCGCGGCCTCCGGCACCTTGCCGGCGGCGCTCGGCTCCTGCTCCTCCTCCTCGTGCCCCACGGTCTTCGAGCCCTCGTGATCGTGGGCATCGTGAGCCGCCGCCGCATGGCGGAAGCGCTCCTCGCCATGGAAGGTCATGAAGAGCAGCCTGAAGGTGTAGAGCGAGGTGACGTACGCGCCGAGCAGTACGCACCACCAGGCGTAGGTGGCACCCCAACGATGCGAGGCGCCGACGGCCTCGATGATGGCGTCCTTGGAATAGAAGCCCGAGAAGAACGGCGTCGCAACGAGTGCCAGTCCGCCGATCCAGCAGGTGACCGCGGTGATCGGCATGTACTTGCCGAGACCGCCCATCTTGCGCATGTCCTGCTCGTGATGCATGCCGATGATCACCGAGCCTGCGGCGAGGAACAGCAGCGCCTTGAAGAAGGCGTGGGTCATGAGGTGGAAGATCGCAGCGTTGTACGCCGATACCCCCAGTGCCGCGGTCATGTAGCCGAGCTGCGAGAGCGTCGAATAGGCGATCACGCGCTTGATGTCGTTGTTGACGACGCCGAGGAGTCCCATGAAAAACGCCGTGGTCGCGCCGATGACGAGCACGAAAGAGAGCGCGGCATCGGAATACTCGAAGAGCGGCGACATGCGCGCGACCATGAAGATGCCCGCGGTCACCATCGTGGCCGCGTGGATGAGCGCGGATATCGGCGTTGGGCCCTCCATCGAGTCGGGCAACCACACGTGCAGCGGCACCTGCGCGGACTTGCCCATCGCTCCAATGAAGAGACAGATGCAGATGAGCGTGAGCGCATTCACCCCGCTAGCCGCCGTGACCGGAGTGACCAGATGGGCAAGGTGCGGCGCGGCTGCGAACGCCGTGTCATAGGAGAGCGAGCCCGTATACGCGAAAACGCCCGCGATACCGATGACGAAGCCGAAATCGCCGACACGGTTGACGATGAACGCCTTCAGATTCGCGAACACCGCGCTCGGCCGCGTGTACCAGAAGCCGATCAGCAGGTACGAGACCGTGCCGACGGCCTCCCAGCCGAAGAACAGCTGCATGAAGTTGTTCGACATCACGAGCATCAGCATCGAGAAGGTGAACAACGATATATAGCAGAAGAAACGGGTGTAGCCGGGGTCATCACGCATGTACCCGATGGTGTAGACGTGCACGCAGAGCGATACGAACGTCACCACCGCCATCATGAGCGCCGTCAGGCGATCAATCAGGAACCCCACATCGATGTGGACGCCATCGGTCAGGGCCCACGTATACACGGGTCCGTTGAAAGTCGGAATGCCGTCGGCGTAGAGCTGCTTGAGCACGTACATCGAGAGGGCGCAGGAGACGCCGACCCCCACGATGGTGACGGTATGCGCACCCGCGCGGCCGATGAGGCGCCCGCCGAGGCCTGCTATCACGGCAGCCACGAGCGGTAGCAGGGGGATCGCAATGAGCAAGTGCTGATTCATGCGGCGTCAGCCTCGCAGAGTGTTCATATCGTCGACATTGATGCTGCGCCGCTCGCGGAAGAGGACGACCAGGATGGCGAGCCCGATCGCCGATTCCGCCGCCGCCACGGTGAGGACGAAGAATACGAACACCTGGCCGCTGATATCGCCCGAGACCCGCGAGAAGGCGACGAAGTTGAAGTTGGCGGCAAGCAGCAGCAGCTCTACGCACATGAGGAGCAGGATGACGTTCTTGCGGTTGAGGAAGATGCCCGCCACGGCGAGGGCGAACAATATTCCGGAGAGGGTGAGGAGCTCCGCCAGGGTGAGCGCGTGCGGGATCATGTACGTTTCTCCGCCGCCACCTTGACGATGCGTACCCGGTCCGAGGCGCGCACGGATACCTGGCGCGAGATGTCCTGGGCCTTCAGCCCCTGTCGGCGCCGCATGGTGAGCGCGATGGCCGCGACGATCGCTACGAGGAGCAATACCGCGGCAAGCTCGAAGGGATACGCGTAGCGGGTGTAGATGACCTGACCGAGCGCGAGCGTATTGCTGTAGCCCTCAGGCTCGGACATGGCGCTGCGGCCGACATCGAGCCCGGTGAGCCCATGCGACCAGACTACGCCGACGATCTCCGCGATCACCGCGATGGCCGTGAGCCACCCGAGCCAGGCGAAGCGCGTGAAGCCGCGCCGCAACTCTGCAAGATTGATGTCGAGCATCATCACCACGAAGAGGAAGAGCACCATCACGGCGCCCACGTAGACGAGCACGAGCACGATGGCGAGGAACTCCGCCCCGGTGAGGAGCCAGATCACCGCGGAGTTGAAAAAGCACAGCACGAGGAAGAGCGCCGAGTACACGGGATTACGCGCGGTGATGAGCCCGAGCGCCGAGACTACCAGCAGCGTGCCGAAGATCAGGAAGAGGATCTGGACTAGCATGTTCGAGCCTCGGGCGCCTTCAGCGGTACGGCGCATCCGCCCCCTTGTCGGCGGCGATCATGGCCTCGTAGCGCTCCCCTACCGCGAGCAGCTTGTCCTTGCTCATGATGTTCTCGCCGCGATGCTCCATGTGGTATTCGTGTATGCGGGTGAGCACGATGGCATCCACCGGGCAGGCCTCCTCGCAGAAGCCGCAGTAGATGCACTTGAAAAGGTCGATGTCGTAGCGCGTGGTGCGCCGCGTGCCATCCTGGGAGACATCCGAGTCGATCGTGATGCATACGGCAGGACAGACCGCTTCGCAGAGCTTGCAGGCGATGCAGCGCTCCTGGCCGTTGCCGTAGCGGCGCAGCGCGTGCAGCCCGCGGAAGCGCGGCGACTGCGGAGTCTTCTCCTCCGGGTAGTTGAGCGTGTACTTGCGCGCGAAGAAAGTGCGCGCCGTCACCGAGAGTCCCTTGATGAGCTCCGGCATGAGGAATGTCTTCAGCGGATTCGCCATTGCCTCACCTCCTTCTAGTGAAACCAGGGCCTCGCCCAGGGGCCTATGTGATAGGCCTCGAGCACCATCTCCACCCCGATCCACACGAGCGTCACGGGAATCAGCGCCTTCCAGCCGAGCCGCATGATCTGATCGTAGCGGTAACGCGGGAATGTGGCCCGCAGCCACAGGAACAGGAACAGGAACAGGAAGATCTTCAATCCCAGCCAGAAAAAGCTCGGCTCACCGAGAATGGTGCCGCCAATGCCCGGATACCCCTGCCAGGGCGAAAGCCACCCGCCGAAGAAGAACACCGCCGTCAGCGCCGAGATGAGAATCATGTTGGCGTACTCGGCGAGGAAGAAGAGCGCGAAGGCGATCCCGGAATACTCGACATGAAAGCCCGCGACGATCTCCGACTCGCCCTCGGCGACATCGAACGGCGCGCGATTGGTCTCGGCGACACCGGAGATGAAGTAGACGACGAAGAGCGGGAACAGCCAGAACCAGTTCCAGGAGAGCACCCCGCCCTCCTGGGTGCGAACGATGGTGCCGAGATTCATGCTGCCGGCGGCCATCAGCACACCGACGAGGGCGAACCCCATGGCGATCTCGTAAGCCACCATCTGCGCTGCCGAGCGCAACGCGCCGAGAAACGCATACTTCGAGTTCGCGGCCCAGCCGGCAATGATGACTCCGTACACCCCCATGGAGGTGAGCGCCAGCAGATAGAGAAGCCCGGCGTTGGCCTGGGAGATGACCAGCTCCGGCGAGAGCGGGATCACCGCCCAGGCCGCGAACGCCGGGATGAGCGCGATCATCGGCGCCACGCGGAAGAGGAATTTGTTGGCGTTCGTCGGGATGACCACTTCCTTGGTGAGCAGCTTGAAGACGTCCGCGAACGGCTGCCCAAGTCCCGGGAAGAGGCCGAAGAGAGTCACGCGGTTCGGACCCCGGCGCAGCTGCATCCAGCCGATGACCTTGCGCTCCCAGAGCGTCAGGAGGGCGACGCAGATGATGAGCGCGACCGTGACGATCACGATCCATACCGTCGTCCGGACGATGCCCGGGAGCGAGGCCCAGGCCATGGCAAGTTGTTGCGGCATGGTCAGTAGGTCACCGCGGGCGTGCGGCCTTCGCGGGTTCTTTGCAGGGAGGGAGCACGGCGTACCAACGCATCGATCTGGTACATCGGAATATCGACTACGCCCGCTGAAGGCTCGCCGTCCGCAGCCTGCCCGACCGCGTGCTTGCCTGCATAGGCCGGCATCGAATAGGCCGTTGGCGCACCCACGAGTGTCTCCAACTCGGCCCGGACATCCTCCGAGGACTCGTAATCGAAGCCGGTGAGACCGAGCAGGTTGCCGAGCACGCGCAGGATCTTCCAGCCCGGACGCGCTTGCCCGACAGGGGCGGCGGCGCCCGTCTGACTCTGCCAGACCCCTTCCAGATTGACGTACGTGCCGGAAGTCTCAGCAAAGGTCCCTGCGGGTAGCAGAACGTGAGCGACCTTGCGCAGAGCCTCGCTCACGAAAGGCGTGATGGCGACGACGGCCTCCGCCTGCGCGAGCGAGCGTGCGGCATCGGCCTCCGGCGCATCGATCCACGGCTCGAGACCGCCGAGCAGAAGATAGGACTTGAGCGACCGATCCAACATGTCGGCCGCCGTCAGGCCGGGCGAGGCCGCAGGCTTGCCACCGGCCTCCCGGTGCGGCACGGCGCCTGCCAGATGAGCTCCGGCGGCGTTCGCGCCCTCCGCAAGCACGCCGAGAGTGGCCCCGGTCACCTGGGCCAGGGCTGCGGCGAGGGCCCTGAGGTCGGCGAAGCGGGGATGGCGCAGCGCGAGCGCGCCCAGCCACACGGCCCGCTTCTCTCCTGAGGCCAGCGCCGCAGCGGCCGCGCGATGGTGTTCGCCGATCTGCGCGCCACCCACCACCTGAGAGAGGTGCGCCGGAACCGCGGCGCCCGCCGCTTCCGCAGCCGCTCGCAGGACGGCCGCGAGATCGATCACCTGACGGGCGGGCGCCGACTCGACATAGGCCGTGACCGGAAAGTAGTAGTTGAAAACGGCCGGATTGAGCAGCGCCACTTTCGCGCCCCGCCGCGCCGCTTTGCGCACGCGGTGCGCCAGGATGGGCACCTCCCGCCGCAGGTTGCAGCCGACGAGCAGCAGGCCCTGCAGGACATCGATGTCGGCAATGCGCAGCCCGAGATTCGGATAGAGAGGATCCGCGACCTGATCGCGGAAATCCCGCTGGCGCAGGCGCGAGTCGATGTTGCCGCTCCCGAGCCCACGGGCGATGCGGCCGGCGAGATAGAGCTCCTCGAGCGTCCCCGAGGCACTCGCCAGTACACCGAGATCCGCCCCACGGTCACGCAGCCCTTCCGCTGCTTTGGCCAGTGCGGTCTCCCAGTCGGTCTCGACCCACTCTCCATCGCGGGCGCCGCCCTTGCGGATCATCGGGCGTTCCAGCCGGTCGTCGCAGTAGATGCCCTCGTAGCTGAAGCGGTCGCGGTCGGCGATCCAGGTCTCGTTGATCGCCTCGTTCTCCCGCGGCACCACCCGCATGAGCCGGCCACGCAGCACGTGTCCGAAGAGGTTGCTGCCCGTGCCGTCATGCGGCGAGACGAGCGGCACCGAACTCATCTCCCAGGCCCTGGCGGTGAAGCGGTAGGGCTTGGATACGAGGGCGCCGACCGGGCAGAGATCGATCACATTGCCGGAGAGCTCGTGATGCACGGTGCTCTCGATGTAGGTGCGCACCTTCATCTGCTCGCCGCGGCCGATCATGCCGAGCTCCTGCATGCCGGCGATTTCCTCGGTGAAGCGGATGCAGCGGGTGCAGTGAATGCACCGTGTCATGTCGGTGGCGATGAGGGGACCCAGGTTCTCATCCTGCACCGAGCGCTTGCGCTCACTGAAGCGGGAGATGTCGCGACCGAAGCCGACCGCCAGGTCCTGGAGCTCGCACTCCCCGCCCTGATCGCAGATCGGGCAGTCGAGCGGATGGTTGATGAGCAGGAACTCCATGGTCGCACGCTGTGCACCGATCGCCCGCGGCGAGTCCGTGAAGATCTTCATGCCCTCGGCCACCGGAGTGGCGCAGGCCGGCATGGGCTTCGGCGCCTTCTCCACCTCGACCAGGCACATGCGGCAGTTGGCCGCCACGGAGAGCTTGTCGTGATAGCAGAAGCGCGGCACGTAGGTGCCGTGCGCGTCGGTGACGCGGATGATCATCTCGCCCTTGCGGGCCTTGACCGGCTTGCCGTTGATCTCGACGTTGACGAACTCTTCAGCCATGTTATGCCGCCCGCGCCCCGAGCTGGTCCGCGACGATGCTGCGGCCGCCGTGATCGATCATGTACTCGAACTCGTGCCGGAAGTGCTTGAGGAAGCTCTGCACCGGCCAGGCGGAGGCATCCCCGAGCGCACAGATGGTATGACCCTCGATGCGGTTGGCGACATCGACGAGGAGCGACAGCTCCTCGCGGCGCGCCTGGCCTGCGAGAACCCGCTTCAGCAGCCGGTTCATCCAGCCCGTGCCTTCGCGGCAGGGAGTGCACTGGCCGCACGACTCCGACATGAAGAAGCGCGAGATCCGCTCGAGCACCCGCACCATGCAGGTGGTCTCGTCCATGACGATGACGGCCGCGGAGCCGATCGCCGAGCCGGCGGCGCGCAGCGAGTCGTAGTCCATGTTGGTCTTGAGCATCACCTCGCCCTTCACCACGGGAACGGACGCGCCACCCGGGATCACCGCCTTGAGGACCCGGCCGCCGCGGACGCCGCCCGCGAGCTCGAGCAGGTCCTTGAACGGGGTGCCGAGCGGCACCTCGAAGTTCCCGGCCTTCGCCACGTGGCCCGAGACCGAGAAGATCACGGTGCCGCCGGAGTTCGGCGGCCCGAGCGCGGCGAACCACTGCGGCCCTTTCCGCAGGATCGTCGGCACCGAGGCATAGCTTTGCGTGTTGTTGATCGTGGTCGGCTGGCCGTAGAGCCCGAAGTTGGCCGGAAACGGCGGCTTGAAGCGCGGCTTGCCGGTCTTGCCCTCCAGCGAGTCGAGGAGCGCGGTCTCCTCCCCGCAGATGTAGGCGCCTGCGCCGACGAAGGTATGGATGTCGAAGTCGATTCCGGTGCCGCGGATGTTCTTGCCGAGGAGGCCCGCATCGTAAGCCTCCTGCAGCGCCGCCTCGAAGCGCGGCACCGGCTCGCCGAGAAACTCGCCGCGGATGTAGTTGTAGGCGACGGTCGAATTGGTGGCGTAGCCACCGATCGCGAGCCCCTCGATGAGCGAGTGGGGGTTGTAGCGCAGGATGTCCCGGTCGTGGCAGGTGCCGGGCTCGCTCTCATCGGAGTTGCAGACGAGATACTTCTGCACCGGCGAGTTGCGCGGCATGAAGCTCCACTTGGTGCCGGTCGGAAAGCCCGCGCCGCCGCGGCCGCGCAAACCCGATGCCTTCACCGCATCGATGATCTGCTCGCGCGGCGGCTTCTCGGCGAGGATCTTCTCCCACGCCTCGTAGCCGCCGATCTTGCGGTAAGTGGCGAGCTCCCAGGGACGCTCGAGCTTCAGGGGCTCGAACACGACTAGATTCATCTTGTCGGGACTTACGGCCATGGTCGCTATTTCAGCTCATCGAGAATCTGATCGAGCTTCTCCGGAGTGAGATGCTCGTGAAAGACATGATCGACCATCATCATCGGCGCGCCGGTGCAGGCTGCGAGGCATTCCTCTTCGCGCTTGAGGAAGATGCGCCCGTCGGGAGTGCTCTCGTTGAGCTTGATGCCGAGCTTGCGCTCGGCATGTGCCACGAGATCCTCGCCGCCATTCAGCATGCAGGAGATGTTGGTGCAGATGCTGACGTGGTGCCGGCCGCAGGGGTGCGTCTCGAGCATGGAGTAAAAGCTGGCGACCTCGTAGACCTGGATGGGGGGCAGGCCGAGGTACGCGGCCACGGCATCCATCAGCTCCGCGGTCAGGTAGCCGTTGTTCTGCTCCTGGGCGGCCCGCAGCGCAGCGATGCACGCCGAGCGATGCCTTCCGGGCGGAAACTTGGCGACCCAGTGATCGATCTCCAGCCGGGTATGCTCGGAGAGGGCCGAAGTGGCGCCCGGTTGCGCGCCGGCGGCTCGAGTCTCGGTATCGGTGCTCAACGGTCGATTTCCCCGAAGACGATGTCCTGTGTGCCGATCACCGCGACCACATCCGCCAGCATGTGGCCCCTGACCATCTCCTCCAGCGCGGCGAGGTGCGGGAATCCGGGCGCGCGGCACTTGAGGCGATAGGGCTTGTTGGCGCCATCGGAGATGAGATAGATCCCGAACTCGCCCTTCGGCGCCTCCACCGCGGCGTAAGTCTCTCCCTCCGGCACCTCGTAGCCCTCGGTGAAGAACTTGAAGTGATGGATGAGCGATTCCATGTCGGCCTTCATCTGCTCGCGGCGCGGCGGGCGGACCTTGCGGTCATCGATCATCACCGGGCCGGGGTTGCTGCGCAGCCAGTCGATGCACTGGCGCACGATGCGGTTCGACTGCCGCATTTCCTCCACGCGCACGAGGTAACGGTCGTAGCAATCACCGTTGACTCCGACCGGGATGTCGAAGTCCATGCGGTCATAAACCTCGTAGGGCTGCTTCTTGCGCAGGTCCCACACGATGCCGGATCCGCGCAACATCGGTCCCGAGAACCCGAGCTGCATCGCCCGCTCCGGCGAGACCACGCCGATGTTGACCGTGCGCTGCTTCCAGATGCGATTGTCGGTGAGCAGCGCCTCGTAGTCGTCGATGGAGGCCGGGAACCGCTGGGTGAACGTCTCGATGAAATCGAGCATGCCGCCGGCGCGCGCCTCGTTCAGCCGGTCGACTTCCTTCTGCGAGCGCCACTTCGATGGCTGATACTTCGGCATCGTCGCCGGCAGATCGCGGTAGACGCCGCCGGGCCGATAGTAGGTGGCGTGCATGCGCGTGCCGGAGACCGCCTCGTACACGTCCATCAGCTCCTCCCGCTCCTTGAAGCAGAGAAGGAACACGGTCATCGCGCCGATGTCGAGCGCATGGGCGCCGAGCCACATGAGGTGATTGAGGATGCGCGTGATCTCATCGAACATCACGCGGATGTATTGCGCGCGCTCCGGCGGCGTGATGCCGAGGAGCTTCTCGATCGCGAGCACATAGGCATGCTCGTTGCACATCATGGAGACGTAGTCCAACCGGTCCATGTAGCCGATCGACTGGTTGAAGGGCTTCGATTCGGCGAGCTTCTCCGTCCCCCGGTGCAGCAGGCCGATGTGCGGATCGGCCTTCTGGATGACCTCGCCGTCCATCTCCAGCACGAGGCGCAGCACACCGTGAGCCGCCGGATGCTGCGGGCCGAAGTTCATCGTGTAGTTGCGGATCTCGCTCAGCGGGGTCGCGGCCATCAGCGGGGTGCCTCCGGGTCTTTGAGCGCCGCCTCGTAGCGGTGATCGTGGCGGATCACCTTCGGCACCAGCACGCGCGGCACGATGCTCACGGGCTGGTACACGACGCGTTTCTTCTCCGGGTCGTACTGCACCTCGACGTTGCCGATGAGCGGGAAATCCTTGCGGAACGGATGTCCGATGAAGCCGTAGTCGGTGAGCAGCCGCCGCAGGTCCGGGTGGCCCCGGAAGAGGATACCGAAAAGATCGAACGCCTCGCGCTCGAACCAGTTGGCGCCCGCCCATACCTCCGTTACGGAATCGACCGTCGGCTCCTGCGTGTCGGGGCACTTCACGCGCAGCCGCAACCGCGTGTTGTGGGTGATCGAGAGCAACTGATAGACGACGGCAAAGCGGCCCGCCATGTCCGGCTCAGGGGCTGCCGTGCGCGCGACCCTGCCCCTGCTGAAGCCGGAGCGGGTGGCGGTGTCGGTCTGCCATTCGTCGCGCGCGTAGTGCAGATAGTCGACGCCCGCGAGATCCATCAGCATCTCGAACCGGAATTCCGGCGCATCCCGCAGCGTCCGGCAGACTTCGAGCAACGCCTCCGGCCTCACTTCGTAGGCGAGCTCACCCGGCAGCGACGGCAGGCGCTGTACCGCAGCCTGCAGGCGCGCCTCGATGTTGTGCGACAGATCGGCCGCAGTCGGGATTGCGCCGTCCACGGCCTTCTCGTCCGGCGAGGGAGTTGGTTCTGCCATCTCGGTGTCCGGTCTACCTGGCGATCGTGCTGGTGCGCGCGATCTTCTTCTGCAGCTGGATGATGCCGTATACCAGCGCCTCGGCGGTCGGCGGACAGCCCGGCACGTAGACATCGACCGGCACGATGCGATCGCAGCCGCGTACCACCGAGTACGAGTAGTGGTAGTAGCCGCCACCATTGGCGCATGACCCCATGGAGATCACCCAGCGCGGCTCTGCCATCTGGTCATAGACCTTGCGCAGGGCCGGGGCCATCTTATTGACCAGGGTCCCGGCGACGATCATCACATCGGATTGGCGCGGACTCGGACGAAAGACCACGCCGAACCGATCGAGATCGTAGCGCGAGGCGCCGGCATGCATCATCTCCACGGCGCAGCAGGCCAGCCCGAAGGTCATCGGCCAGAGAGAGCCGGTGCGCGCCCAGTTGAGAAGGTTGTCGACCTGCGTGGTGAGAAAGCCGCGCTGCGCGAAGCCTTCTGCGCCCTCCGGATCTAGTCCCACTCCAGCGCCCCCTTCTTCCACTCGTAGATGAATCCGACGACGAGGATGGCGAGGAATACGCCCATCGCGATGAGGCCCGCGAGGCCGATCTTGCCGAGTGCCACCGCCCATGGAAAGAGGAAGGCGATCTCGAGGTCGAACACGATGAACAGAATGGCGACGAGGTAGTAGCGCACGTCGAACTTCATGCGGCTGTCCTCGAACGCCTCGAAGCCGCACTCGTACGGAGAGAGCTTGTCGCGATCGCCCGGGTTGCGGGAGAAGAACCGTCCAATGCCCGTGCCGAGCGTGAGCAGGACCAGCGCGAGTCCTGTCGCGATGACGAGGAAGATCAGTATCGGCAGATAATTGGTCAGCATGCGTCTCGCCCGAAACAAAGCTGCCACGACGAGCTGCGCGAGTCTTGTCGCTGCGTGCTCCCGCTGGAAGCCGCCCATTGTAGCAGCGCTCGAAACGTTTTACTCGGCCCCTCCTGGGCCTCGCCCCGGCTACCGCCGGGGCCGACATGTCTGTCGTTATGAACCGCTCCCGGCGGTTCGTTGGTGCCGACGGGGAGATTCGAACTCCCACACCTTGCGGCGCTAGCCCCTCAAGCTAGTGTGTCTACCAATTCCACCACGTCGGCAATATCAAACGTGCGCTCGATCCGGGCTCCGGCCTGCGGAGGACCGGGATCACTTCTGCGGTTGCGGCGGCGCGCTCGGCCTCGGAGCCGGCGCGCGCTGCGGCGCTGGCGCCGAGTTGGACGGGCGCGTCGTACCAGGTGCCGGCGCCTGCGGCTGACCGGCGATGTCCAGAATCGTCTTCGTCTGCTCGTGCGAGTGGGTCGCGAGGTAGGTCAGCGCCAGGCTGTTGAGCATGAAGATCGCGGCGAAAATCGCGGTGGCCCGCGACAGCGCGGTGGTCGCGCCGCGGGCACCGAAAACGGTGCCGGAGGCGCCCGCGCCGAAACCGGCGCCCGCCTCCGCCCCCTTGCCGCGCTGCAGCATCACCAGTGCGAGGATGCAGAGCGCCGAGACGACCTGAACGACTATCAGAAATGCGTGCAACATAAATATCTACCGCGATCCGGACGCGGTCAGGATCGCAAGGAATTCATCCGCTTTGAGCGACGCGCCGCCGATCAGACCGCCATCGACGTCGGGCATGGCAAAGAGCTCCGCTGCATTGCTCGCCTTGACGCTGCCGCCGTAAAGAATACGGGTGCCGTCTGCGATTGTAGCATCCCGGGCGGCGATGCGGGCGCGGATGAAGGCATGGACTTCCTGGGCCTGCTCCGGCGTGGCGTTGCGCCCGGTGCCGATCGCCCAGACCGGCTCGTAGGCGATCACGGCGCTCGCCAACGTCGCCGCACCGCAAAGCTCGAGGACCGCATCGAGCTGACGCGCCACTACCTCGCCGGTGCGGCCGGTCTCACGATCCGCCAGCTGCTCGCCGACGCAGAGAATGGGCACCAGGGTCTTGGCGTGAGCCGCCGCGAACTTGCGGGCGACGAGCTGATCGCTCTCGCGATAAAGAAGCCGCCGCTCGGAGTGCCCGACGATGACGTACCGGCAGCCGATGTCCTTGAGCATCGTGGCCGAGACCTCGCCGGTGAACGCGCCCTGGGCATCGGCGCAAACATCCTGTGCGCCCAGAAGGACGGTGGAATCCCGCAACAGCCTGCCGACTTCCTGCAGATACACGTAAGGCGGGCAGACGATGCAGTCGGCAGCCGGAGCGGCGGGATAGCGGGAGACGATCTCCTCGATGAGGCGCGCATTCTCGCTGCGCGTCCCGTGCATTTTCCAGTTACCGGCAACGATGGGGCGGCGCATTCTATATCGGACCTATTTGGGCTGTAGTCGCCTGCGGCGGTTGCTCGGCGCATCGTGCGCCGAGCCCTGCGGACCGGCGTCGTCGTCCAGCCGCCCGCCCGGCGGACGGGGGCGCGATGATAGCGGCGGGGGCTAGACAGCGCAACGCTCAACCGGCGGCGGTGCGGACGACCTCGGCGAGTTCGGTGGCGGCGGCTCGGGTGGCGCCTTCATCGCGACCTTCGACCATGACGCGGATCACGGGCTCCGTGCCCGAGGGACGCAACACCACTCGGCCCTGGCCGTTCATGCGTTTTTCGATGCGTTGCACTGCCTCGCGGACGGCCGGCACCGTGGCAGGATCGAAGCGGGCCGCGACCTTCACGTTGAGCAGCACCTGTGGGAACTTTCGCATGCCGGAGGCGAGCTCGGCGAGGGACCGTCCCGTCTGCTTCATGACGGCGAGCACCTGCAGAGCGCTCACGATGCCATCACCGGTCGTGGTCTTGTCGAGGCATATGATGTGGCCGGAGGTCTCGCCGCCGAGGATGCCGCCTGTCTCGCGCAGGAGGCTGAGCACGTAGCGATCGCCGACCGGCGCGCGTTGGAAATCGATGCCACCCTCGCGCAGCGCCACCTCCAGACCGAGGTTGCTCATCACGGTGCCGACCACCGGACCCTTGAGGGAGCCGCTGCTGCGGCGCGCCTGCGCAATGATGTAAAGGAGCTGATCGCCATCGAGAATGCGGCCGAGGTGATCGACCATGACGAGGCGGTCGCCGTCCCCATCCAGCGCGAGGCCCACGTGTGCGCGCACGCCCGGGACGGTCAGCTGCAGGAGCTCGGGCGCCGTGGAGCCGCAACCGTCGTTGATGTTGCGGCCGTTCGGCGAGCAACCGATGGGGACGATCTCGGCACCGAGGTCGGCGAGCACCCGGGGACCGACTTTGTAGGCGGCGCCGTTGGCGCAATCGACGACGATCTTCAGTCCGGCGAGGTCAACGCCGCTCGGCAGCGTGGAGGCGCAGAACTCCTGGTACTGCACGCGCGAGCGGTCGACGCGGCTGGCTTTTCCCAGGCTGCGGGAAGTACGGGTGACGACGGGTTTGGACAGCTCGGCCTCGATGCGCTCCTCGAGCTCATCGGAGAGCTTCGCGCCGCTGCGATCGAAGAACTTGATGCCGTTGTCGTCGTACGGATTGTGCGAGGCGCTGATGACGATGCCGAAGTCACAGTTGAAATGGCGCGTCATATAGGCGATACCCGGCGTCGGCAACGGCCCTATCAGCATCACGTTGACGCCGGAAGCGACGAAGCCAGCCTCGAGGGCCGATTCGAACATGTAGCCGGAAAGCCGCGTGTCCTTGCCGATGAGGACGGTACCCCCCTCGGGCACGAGCACTCGCGCCGCAGCGCTCGCGAGGTTCAGCGCGAAGTCCACGGTCATGGGGTGCTCCCCCACACTGCCCCTGACACCATCAGTGCCGAAATATTCTCGCGTCAATGAATGCGCCTCTCAGGTTTGCCGACCGGGCATGCCAGCGACCGCGGCCGCCACACGCAGTGCGTCAACGGTCGCGGCCACGTCGTGGACACGAAGGATACGCGCGCCATTGAGGGCTGCAATCACCGCAAGGGCGATGCTGCCATGGGCCCTCTCGCCCGCTGGCCGCCCGGTGAGCGCCCCCACCATCGACTTGCGCGACAAACCCGCAAGGATGGGGAGCCCATGCACCGACAGCTCGCCGAGATGGCGCAGCAGCTCCAGATTGTGCGCCAGGGTCTTGCCGAAGCCGAACCCGGGGTCGAGCACGATGCGCTCGGCAGGCAGCCCTGCATCGAGGCAGGCCTCAACCCTCGTCCCGAGGAACTCCCGGACTTCCGCCACCACATCGACGTACTCAGGCGAGTCCTGCATCGAGCGCGGTTCGCCGAGCATGTGCATGAGACAAACCGCACAGCCGGATATCACCGCTGCCTCGAGAGCACCCGGCGCCTGAAGTGCCCGTACGTCGTTGATCATGGCGGCGCCCGCCGCGGCCGCCGCGTGCATGACTTCCGGTTTGCTGGTGTCAACCGAGAGAATGGCCGGCGTGCGATCGCGCAGCCGCGCAATCACCGGGACGACCCGTCGCAACTCCTCGTCGAGGTCTACGGGCTGCGCCCCAGGCCGCGTGGATTCTCCGCCCACATCGATGACGGCCGCCCCCTCCTCCGCCATCTGCAGCCCCCGTGCAACTGCATCGTCCAGCCGAACGAACCGCCCGCCGTCCGAAAACGAATCAGGCGTCACGTTCAGGACCCCCATGACGGCAGGTCGCTCGAGCCCGAGCACCCGTCCCCTGCAATGAAGCACCGAATGTGATTTATCCAAGCCCGATCTCGTGAAAGAGCAAGGGCATGGACGTGAAATCTTCTTGCCGGGGGCTTGTGGAGCCAGGGATGGCGGAACTGAGCCTCCAGGGATGAGGCGAACGGGCGCGAGCCCGCGAGCCAGGATTCACGGCGTCCCCCGGCAAGAAGATTTCACGGCCGTGCCCTCGCGGACACCCGAGTGAAATCCCCTCCTAAGCTCCTACTGTCAGTGCTGTCCCGCAGGCGGCCCGATCGCGCTGCCCGGAGCCGCCGCTGCAGTCCCCACCGCAGGCGCTGACGGCGGCCGGTTGGACAGCGTATCGTCCCACCCCGCCGGCGGCTTGGGCGGCCTTCCCGCCATGATGTCCTTCAGCTGCTCCTCATCGATGGTCTCATACTTCATGAGCGCATCCGCCATGATGTGCAGCTTCTCCAGCGCGCTCGTCAGAATCTGACGCGCCCGTTGATAGTTGCCCTCGATGACACGCCGCACCTCCTCATCGATTGCATGCGCCGTGACATCCGACACCTGCTTGTGCTGCGTCACGCTGCGCCCGAGGAACACCTCACCGGTTTCCTCCGAATACGTGAGCGGCCCGAGCTTGTCGGACAGACCCCATTTCGTGACCATGTTGCGCGCGAGCTCCGTAGCCCGCTCGATGTCGTTCGAGGCGCCGGTCGTCACCGACTCCGGCCCGAAGATCAGCTCCTCGGCGATGCGGCCGCCGAAGAGCGTCGCAATCGCGCTCTCCAACCGCCGTTTCGACATGCTGTAGCGATCCTGCTCCGGCAGGAACTGCGTCACCCCGAGGGCGCGGCCGCGCGGAATGATGGTCACCTTGTAGACCGGATCGTGCTCCGGCACGGTCATGCCGACGATCGCGTGGCCGGACTCGTGATAGGCCGTCATGCGCTTCTCGTCCTCGGTCATGACCATGGAGCGCCGCTCCGCGCCCATCATGATCTTGTCCTTGGCCCGCTCGAACTCCTCCATGCCGACGATGCGCCTGTTGGCTCGGGCGGCGAACAGGGCGGCCTCGTTGACCAGGTTGGCGAGGTCGGCTCCGGAAAACCCCGGCGTGCCGCGCGCGATCAGCGCCGGCTTGACATCGTCCGCAAGCGGCACGCGCCGCATGTGCACGCGCAGAATCTGCTCCCGTCCGCGCACGTCCGGCAGCGGCACGACGACCTGACGGTCGAAGCGGCCCGGCCGCAGCAGCGCCGGGTCGAGAACGTCCGGACGGTTGGTGGCCGCGATGACGATGATGCCTTCGTTGCCCTCGAAGCCGTCCATCTCCACGAGGAGTTGGTTCAGCGTCTGCTCGCGCTCATCGTGTCCGCCACCGAGGCCCGCGCCACGGTGACGGCCGACCGCATCGATCTCATCGATGAAGATGATGCAGGGGGCGTGCTTTTTCGCCTGCTCGAACATGTCGCGCACGCGCGAGGCACCAACGCCCACGAACATCTCCACGAAGTCCGAGCCTGAGATCGTGAAGAAGGGAACCTTCGCCTCGCCGGCGATGGCGCGCGCGAGCAGCGTCTTGCCCGTCCCGGGCGAGCCCACCATGAGCACGCCCTTCGGAATCTTGCCGCCGAGCTTCTGGAATTTTCCCGGGTCCTTGAGGAAGTCGACGATCTCGGAGACTTCCTGCTTGGCCTCATCCACCCCCGCGACATCGGCGAAGGTGACATTCACCTGATCCTCCCCGAGGAGGCGCGCGCGGCTCTTGCCGAAGGACATCGCGCCCCGGCCGCCGGAGGCACCCTGCATCTGACGCAACATGTAGACGAAAACGAGGATCAACAGGAGCGCCGGCGCGAGCTGCAGCAGGAGCTGTGCGAGGAAGTTCGGCTGCTTCGGCGGACGCCCCTCGATGCCGACGTCGCTCTTCTCGAGCGTGCCGATGAGAGCCGTGTAGTCAGTCTCGGGGTTGTAGGTCTTGAACTGCGTGTGATCCTTCATCACGCCATAGAGCATGTCCCCCTGGAAGACGACGCTGTCGACCTGGTGCGCCCTCACATCCTGCAGGAAGGTGGAGTACTTGATCTCCTCCGGCTGGCCGACGGTCGGCATGTAGCGGCTGAATACCGCCAGCAGCACGAGGACAATCACCACCCATAGGAGGATGTTTTTCGTCAAATCATTCATCTTCAAAAGCGGCCTCGCCTACCGGCACCCGGCAATGTGTGCACTCCTGAACTCGGTCCAGCCTCCAGCACGCTACACCAAGCGAAAATCCTTGGCCAGCAGATACACCCAGTCCCTAGAAAGACCTTGATCAGGGCATCCCCCCGCCGTTCAAGGCCCTTTGCAGCCATCTCGAGCGCCAGCTCCGCCACATAAACGCCCTGTCCGCGGCAGCGCGTACCGGCTCCGGCGCCGGGGCGCCGCGCCAGGATCGCGGCAGATAGACCTCGCCGCGAGCAGCTTTTCACTGCTTTTGAAACGTTTGGCCATTACCTGCCTGTAGAATCGCCGGGATGCCGGGCGCGCCCTCTCCACCCCTGCTTTCCGATCGCCAGCGCCGTCACCTGCGCGGCTTGGCTCATGACCTGCAGCCCGTCGTCCGGCTGGGGTCGGCCGGGCTGACGGAGGCGGTCGCCCGCGAGACCGAGCGGGCGCTCACGGACCACGAGCTCATCAAGATCAAGGCCCCGGGCGGCGATCGGGAGGCCCGCGACTCGCTTTTCGCAGAGCTCGCCCGGCGCACCGGCAGCTCACTCGTGCACCGGATCGGCAACGTGGCCGTTCTCTACCGTCCGCGCCCCGAGTTGCCGCGAATCGTCATTCCAGACTAGCAGGTCCGCTTTACTCGAAGCGGACCGTCACGATCTCATAGGAGCGGATGCCGCCCGGCGCGGCGACGTCGACCACATCGCCCTCGGACTTGCCGACGAGGGCGCGCGCGATGGGCGAGCTGATCGAGATCTTGCCGGCGCGGATGTCGGCCTCGTCCTCGCCGGCCACCTGATAGACCACGCGGTTGCCGCCATCCTGGTCCTCGAGCTCCACGATCGCACCGAAAACGACCTTGCCGGTGTTCGTGAGCTTGCTCGGATCGATGATCTCGGCGCTGCCGAGCTTCTGCTCGATCTCGGAGATCCGGCCTTCGATGAAGCCCTGCTGCTCGCGCGCGGCGTGATACTCCGCGTTCTCGGAGAGGTCGCCGTGGCCGCGCGCCTCGGCGATCGCTTTGATGACGGCCGGGCGCGCCTCTGTTTTCAGCCGTTTGAGCTCAGTACGCAGCGCCTCGGCGCCACGCAAAGTCATGGGAGTGCGTTTCATGCACTTAACGCCTCGTTGTGCAGATCCTGCAGGCGGTTTACTTCGACCTCATCGAGATGGTCCATCGCCTCGCACGTGGCGAGCCCTGCCGCCAGTGTCGTGTAGTAGGTGACGCGGTGGTGCACCGCCTCGCGGCGTATGGAGTTGGACTCGCGTATCGCGAGCTTGCCCTCGGTTGTGTTGACGATCAGGTCGATCTCGTCGTTCTTGATCATGTCCACGATGTGCGGCCGTCCTTCCCGTACCTTGTTCACCTTGCGGCAGGTGATGCCGGCTTCCGTCAGCGCGCGCGTCGTGCCTTCGGTCGCCACCACCTCGAATCCCCTGGTGATCAGTCGGCGCGCGAGCTCCACTGCGCCCGGTTTGTCCCGGTCGCGGACACTGATGAAGCAAACGCCCTTGCGCGGCAGCGTCACGCCGGAGGCCGTCTGCGCCTTGGCGTATGCCTCGCCGAAAGTGCGGCCCGTCCCCATCACCTCGCCGGTCGATTTCATCTCCGGGCCGAGGATCGGGTCGGATTCGGGGAACTTGACGAACGGAAACACCGCCTCCTTCACCGAATAATACGGCGGCTCGCGAGCTGCGGTCACGCCCTGGTCCCGCAGCGTCCTGCCGGTCATCACCCGCGCTGCGATCTTCGCAAGCGGCAGACCCGTCGCCTTCGAGACGAAGGGCACGGTGCGCGAGGCGCGGGGGTTGACCTCCAGCACGTAGATGACACCGTTCTGGATGGCGAACTGGATGTTCATCAGGCCCACGACGGCAAGCGCCTTGGCGAGCTTGCGCGTCTGATCACGCAGGCTCTCCTGCATCTCGCGGCTGAGGCTGTTTGGCGGCAGGCAGCAGCCGGAGTCGCCGGAATGCACACCGGCCTGCTCGACGTGCTCCATGATGCCGCCGATCAGCACCTCATCGCCATCGCACACCGCATCGACATCGACCTCGATCGCGACATCGAGAAAGCGATCGAGCAGCACCGGACTGTCGTTGGAGACCTGCACCGCGTGGCCCATGTAGGCACGCAGGTCCTCCTCGTTGAAGACGATCTCCATGGCGCGCCCGCCGAGCACGTAGGAGGGACGCACGACGAGCGGAAACCCGACTTCGCGCGCGAGCACCACGGCCTGATCTTCGGTGCGCGCCGTCGCGTTGGCGGGCTGCTTCAGCCCGAGCTTGCGCACCAGCGTCTGGAAGCGCTCGCGGTCCTCGGCGACGTCGATCGAATCCGGCGAGGTGCCGATGATCGGGGCGCCCGCTTCCTCCAGCGCGCGCGAGAGCTTGAGCGGCGTCTGGCCGCCGAACTGCACGAT
>DASRDO010000032.1:0-50071 GCA_035652555.1 Steroidobacteraceae bacterium
GGCATCTTTGGCCGGCAGAGGTTCCGCCGCCGCCTTCGGCAGGTTGACCTTCACGCCCTGGGTGAGGAGCGGCGCCGTGATCATGAAGATGATGAGCAGCACGAGCATCACGTCGATGTAGGGGACGACGTTGATCTCGCCCATCAGCCGCCGGCCGCGGGAGACTTGCGCCATGCGGATCTCCTAACGGGCTCCCGCGGTGCCCGGCAGGACGCCCGACGGCACTCCGCCGGCGCTGCCCGGGGCGGTCGCCGTGTTCACGGGCGATGTTGCCGGCGTCCCGCGGCTCGCGTGCCGCTGCAGGATGGTGGAGAACTCCTCCATGAAGGCGTCGAAGCGGACCTCCAGGCGGCCGACCTGGTCGGCGAAGCGGTTGTAGGCGACGACGGCCGGGATCGCCGCGAAGAGGCCGATCGCGGTCGTCACCAGGGCCTCGGAGATGCCGGGCGCGACCGAGGCCAGGGTCGCCTGTTGGACATCGCCGAGCGAGGAGAACGCCGTCATGATGCCCCAGACCGTGCCGAAGAGGCCGACGTAAGGACTGGTGGAGCCGACGGTCGCGAGCGTCGCCAGGCTGTGCTCCAACCGATCGATCTCCTTCAGCTGCGCCACGCGCATGGCACGCCGCGCACCCTCGAGGAGCTGATCGGAGGAGACCGACCCCTGTTGGCGCTGCCGGGCGAACTCGCGAAAGCCGAACTCGAAAATGCTCGCCATGCCGGTCGCGCCGCCGTGCGACTCGATCGCGCGATAGAGCTGCGCGAGGTCACCGCCCGACCAGAAGTTGTTCTCGAACTGGTCCGCCTCGCGCGCCGCGCGCCCGAGGAGCAGGCGCTTCCGGAAGATGATGGCCCAGGAGGTCAGCGAGGCGAGCAGCAGCAACCCCACCACGATCTGCACGGGGATGCTGGCCTCGACCACCAGGCGGATGATGGAGAGTTGTCCGTTCATGTCTGCAAGCGGTCAGGTCAACACGTTCATCAGGGACTCGGGCAGCCTTCTCGGCTTCAGCGTATGCGCATCGACGCAGACGACCCTCACCTCCGCGGTGAAGATCGGCGGCTCCTCTCCGGGATCGCGGCCCCGGAAAATCGCCTGCTCGAACCGGATCGTGGCCACCCGCTCGGGGTGTGGCACACAGGTGATCGTGAGCTCATCGTCGAGCCGCGCCGGGCGGCGGTACTCGGCGGTGAGACCGGCCACCGTGAACACAATGCCGGGCTCCCGGGCGAGGATCTGCTGGGAGTAGCCGAGCGACCTCAGCCACTCCGTGCGCGCCCGCTCCAGGAAGCGCAGATAGTTCGCATAATAGACTATCCCACCCCCGTCGGTATCCTCCCAGTATACACGGGCAAGCCACGAGAAGACCTTCACCGGTCGTCCTCGAAAAGCGACAGCGGGGTCGCGGCGCGCTCCGGGGCCTTGAGGCCGAAGTGCAGGTAGGAGGCGCGGGTGACCATGCGCCCGCGCGCGGTGCGCACGAGAAATCCCTGTTGGATGAGGAAGGGCTCGATCACATCCTCGAGTGTTCCACGCTCCTCGCCGATGGCCGCCGCGATGCTGTCGATGCCGACCGGGCCGCCGTCGAACCTCTCGATGATCGTCAGCAGCAGCTTGCGGTCGAGCGTATCGAAGCCCTGGGGGTCGACCTCGAGGAGGTCGAGCGCGGCCTCCGCGACTGCCTCGGCAATGCGCCCGTCGGCCTTAACCTGGGCGTAGTCGCGTACGCGCCGCAGCAGTCTGTTGGCGATCCGCGGCGTCCCGCGGGAGCGCTGTGCGATGCGGCGCGCCCCCTGACCTTCGACCGGAACGCCGAGTATGGCTGCGGAGCGCACGACGATGCGCTCGAGATCCTCGACCCCGTAGAACTCCAGGCGCTGTACGATGCCGAAGCGATCGCGCAGCGGTGAGGTCAGAAGTCCAGCGCGGGTCGTCGCGCCGACGAGGGTGAAGGGCGGCAGATTGAGTTTGATCGAGCGCGCCGCCGGGCCTTCCCCGATCATGATGTCGAGCTGGCAATCCTCCAAGGCCGGATAGAGCACCTCCTCGACGACCGGCGAGAGGCGGTGGATCTCATCGACGAACAGCACATCGCGCGGCTGCAGGTTGGTCAGGATGGCCGCGAGATCCCCGGGGCGCTCGAGCACGGGACCCGAGGTCTGGCGCAGACTCACGCCGAGCTCGGCGGCGATGATGTTGGCGAGTGTGGTCTTGCCGAGACCCGGCGGCCCGAAGATGAGCACGTGATCGAGCGCCTCGGCGCGCTGGCGCGCCGCGCTGATGAAGATGTCGAGCTGCGCCTTCACTTTGGGCTGGCCGACGTACTCGGCGAGGCGCCGCGGCCGGATGGCTTTATCGACCGCCTCATCCTCCCGCGTGGCTTCGGCGTCGATCGTTCTTTCTGCTTGCAAGATGGGTCTACTCCGGCGCCGCGCCCTTCAGGGCGCGTCGGATCAGCTCTTCGGTGGAATGTGTACCCGGGCCCACCGCCTTGAGCAAGCGCGTCGCCTCCGCGGGCCTGTAGCCGAGGGCCACCAGCGCACCGAAAGCCTCTGCCTCGGGACTCGCCCCCACGGGCACGGCGCTCGCTGCCGCCGGGCCGCCTGCCTGCAGCCGGTCGCGCATCTCGATGAGCAGGCGCTCGGCGGTCTTGCGGCCGATGCCCGGCACTTTGATGAGCGCGGCCACATCCTGGCTCTGCACGCACTGCGCGAACGCCTCGACACTGATGCCCGAGAGCAGCGCCAGGGCGATCTTCGGGCCGACACCGGAGACCTTGATCAGGCTGCGAAAGAGACGCCGCTCGTCCTCCGTGCCGAATGCATAGAGCACGTGAGCGTCCTCGCGGACCACGAGGTGAGTGAGAAGCCGCACCTCTTCCCCGACCAGCGGCAGGTGAAAGAAAGTCGACATCGGTGCCTCGAGCTCATAGCCGAGGCCGCCGGCCTCCACGAGCAGCTGCGGCGGGGTCTTCGAGAGGATGCGCCCCCGTACCGATCCGATCATCGCGACGGGGACTGCATGACTTCAGACGGCTCTGTACGCCCGCGCGGTGGCCTCTCCGCTTGCAACGCAAGCTCCTGAAGGCGGCGCGAATGGGCATGACAGACGGCCACGGCGAGCGCATCGGAGGCATCCGCGACGATACGCCCCTGGAGCCCCAGCAACGTGCGAATCATGTGGGCCACCTGCGCCTTCTCCGCCGCACCCGAGCCCACCAGCGCGAGTTTGATCGCGCGCGGCGCGTACTCGAATACAGGCAGGCCCTTGGGCACCGCGCACAGCGCCGCCCCCCTCGCCTGCCCGAGCTTGAGGGCGCTATCGACGTTCCTGTTGACGAACACCCGCTCGATGGCAACTTCTCCGGGGCCGTGCGTAGCGATGAGCTCGCGCAGGCTCTCGAAGATGACCCGCAGGCGCTCAGGGAGAGTCTCTTGCATCGCGGCCACAGTCACGCAACCGTGGGCCACGTGCACCCAATCTGCGCCGCGCCGCTCGATCACTCCGTACCCCGTCCGCCGCGATCCCGGGTCGAGGCCCAGGATTCGCAGGCTCGCGGCGCAAGCGGGCTGCGGGCGCGCCGCGCCCGGATCAAAGGCGCGCCAGGACCTCGTGCGATATCTCGACATTCGAATACACGTTCCTCACATCATCCCGGTCTTCCAGCGTCTCGAGCAGACGCACCATCCGCTCCGCTGGCTCCCCCGAAAGTGGTGTCGTCAGAGAAGCACGCTCGGTCACCTCCGCAGCTGCGGGTACGAAGCCGCGGTCCGTCAGGATCGCGCGTACCGCATCGAACTCGATCGGATCTGCGAGCACCTCGATCGAGCGATCGGAGTTGGGAACGACGTCCTCGGCACCGGCCTCGAGGGCTGCGCGCATGAGCCGCTCTTCATCGGTGCCGGGTGGAAAAGTCATGAGACCGACATGGTTGAAGAGGTAGCTCACCGAGCCGGTGGCGCCCAGGTGTCCGCCGTGCTCGCTGAAGGCCCGGCGCAGATCCGCCCGGGTGCGGTCGTGGTCGTCGGTGATGCATTCGACGAGCACGGCCCCGCCACCGGGACCATAGCCCTCGTAACGGACTGATTCGAGGCTGTCGATGTCGGAGCGGCCGCGCAATCTCGCCCGCGCACGCGCCGCTTCGGCGGCGCGCCCGGTGACATGCTGGACATTCGCCCACTTGGTGTGACTGGCCGTAACGTCTTCTCCGTCCGGAGGACGGGGATTTTCCGCCCATGAGGACACAGACCTCCAGAATCAGGCAGGCGTACCGCCGGAGGCCGACTCAAAATCCTATCCCTGTGTATTTGTACAGTCAAGATCGGGCAGCGCTGCGCTTCGCGCGAGAACCCCGAAGGTTGCGCGCCATAGTACGATGATAGCCGCAAAGGGAGATGCGAGGCACGGCAATCGAAGCACAATGGAAACCCGGCAACTCTGCCCGCCCGAGCTGATCGACTCGATCGCCGCCACCCAGCGCGGTCTCGAGGAGCTGGGCGCGCTCGCGCCCGGGACGCTGGCCCTGGCAGCCGAAGCTGCCGAGGTGCTGGGTGCTCTCACATCCGATCCGGACCTCGCGAATGCGGTGCTGGTCAAGGCGGCCATCGCCCTCACCGATCAGGCAGGGTTGGATAGCCGCCGCGCAGCCGAACGGCTCGCCACCGTCGCGGGACGATCCGCTGCCGACACCGCGAGCGCTCTCGTGAAGCTCGGTGAGCTCGGACTGCCGCGCAACTGGTCCCCCTCCCAGGGACTCGACGGCCACCAGGCCGAGACGCTGCGCAAAATGCTCCTGGCCGTCGTCAGCGACCCGCGGCTCATCCTGGCGCGTCTGTCCGAGCAACTGGTGGCTCTGCGCCATGCCAAGGACCTGCCAACCGATGCTGCCGGTCTCGCCGAGCAGGAACGTCGTGCGATCGAGGCGCGCGCAGTCTTTGCTCCGCTCGCCAACCGGCTCGGGGTCTGGCAAGTCAAGTGGGAGCTCGAGGACCTGGCGTTCCGGTATCTCGAGCCGGAGGAGTACCGCCGGATCGCGAATGCTCTCAATGAGCGCCGCGCCGATCGTGAGCAGTACATCGAGGAGCTCTGCGTACGACTCCGCACCCAGCTTCAGGCCTCGGGCATCGAGGCGGAGGTCTACGGGCGTCCGAAGCACATGTACGGCATCTACCGCAAGATGCAGCGCAAGCAGCTCGCCTTCGAGCAGCTCTTCGATGTTCGCGCCGTACGCATCATCGTCGCGACCCTCCGCGATTGCTACGCCGCTCTGGGCGTGGTGCATGGCCTCTGGACCTACATCCCGGGTGAGTTCGACGACTACATCGCCACACCCAAAGGCAACTTCTATCGCTCCATCCACACCGCGGTGATCGGACCTCAGAGCAAGAGCGTCGAGGTGCAGATCCGCACGCGCGAGATGCACGAGCACGCCGAGCTCGGTGTCGCCGCTCACTGGACCTACAAGGAGGGCGCGGCGCCCGATGCGCAATATCAGCGCAAGATCGAGTGGGTGCGGCGCCTGCTCGAGCCCCAGGCCGAGGAGGGCCGCACCGAGGCCGGGCCGGAGGCCGATCGGGAGTTTCTCGAGCACGTGCGCTCGGAGCTGTTCGAGGATCGCGTGTATGCGCTCACGCCAAAAGGAGAAGTGGTCGATCTGCCACGCGACGCAACGCCGCTCGATTTTGCCTACAGCGTACATACCTCGCTCGGCCATCGCTGCCGGGGCGCCAAGGTGAACGGCCGGATCGTGCCTTTGACCTACACGCTCTCGAATGGCGAGATCGTCGAGATCATCACCGGCAAGCAGGATGCGCCGAGCCGGGACTGGCTCGCGCCCGAACAGGGCTTTCTCGCCTCACCGCGCAATCGCGCGAAGGTGCGTGCCTGGTTTCGCAAGCACGATCTGGATGCGGCCGACGGCCACGGTCCGCTGCCCGAGGAGGATCGAGTCAGCCTCCCACCGGAGCCGCCCCTGCCCCCGGCGCGTCCTGCACGGACCGCAGGTGGACGTGGGAAATCCCCTGTCGAGGTCGAAGGCGTCGGCAATCTACCAATCACCCGCGCCCACTGCTGCGCACCGCTGCCACCGCAGCCGATCACGGGCTATGTCACAGTCGGACGCGGCGTCACCATCCATCGCAGCAATTGCCCGAGTCTCGCACGCATGCGTGACGTCAAGCCGGAGCGAGTGCTGCAGGTGGAATGGAGCTCCGGCGATGCGACGGGACTGACCGCTGAGATCGCTGTTACCGCATATGATCGCCGCGGCCTCGTGCGGGACCTGACGGATGTGCTTGCCGTCGAGCGGTTGAGTATCGATGCCATGTCGACCACGACGGACCGCGACGCTGGCACCGCGCACGTGCGCCTTACAGTACCCGTGAGTAACCTCGAGCAGCTTGCGCGGGTCCTACATCGCCTGGGCGCCGTACCCAACGTCATCCAGGCACGCCGGGCGCGGTAGGCAGCGTCCGACTATCGGTTGATGGAATCTATCGCGCGCTTGTCAGCTGCGAGTGCAGCCTCGTGGACCGCTTCCGACAACGTCGGGTGCGCGTGAATGGTGCGCTGCAGGTCCTCGGTGCTCGCGGAATACTCCATGGCCAACACCGCCTCGGCAATGAGCTCGCCGGCGAGCGGGCCGATGATGTGTACGCCGAGGATCTCGTCATCATCCTTCGCGGCGACGATCTTGGCGAAGCCCTGCGCCTGCTCCATGGCGCGCGCCCGGCCGCTCGCGAGGAAGGGAAACACACCGACCTTGTACGGGCGGCCGCTCGCCTTCACCTGCTCCTCTGTCTGACCCACCCAGGCGATCTCCGGGGCGGTGTAGATGACAGACGGAATAGTCTCGGCGTTGACCTCAGCAAAGCGGCCGGCGATGAGGTCGGCCACCATGACGCCCTCCTCCTTGCCCTTGTGCGCGAGCATTGGCCCGCGAACGCAGTCACCTACCGCCCAGACTCCTTCGGCTCCCGCACGACATTGATGGTCGACCTTGATGAACCCGCGCTCGTCTAGGTCCACACCCGTGCCGGCCGCGAGAAGGTCGCGCGTGTAGGGTCTGCGGCCGATCGCGACGAAGAGCCTGTCGACCGTCAGTGTCTGCTCACCCTTGGAGTCCGCGTAAGTCACTTCGACGGCGCTTCCGGTGATGTGCGCGCCGGTCACCTTGGCCCCGAGGCGGATGTCGAGCCCCAGTTTCTTGAAGTGCCGCGCAGCCTCCTTCGCGAGCTGTTGATCGGCGCTCGGCAGGAGGTCAGGCAGTGCCTCGAGCACCGTAACCTCGCTTCCGAGGCGGCGCCAGACGCTCCCGAGCTCCAGGCCGATGATGCCGGCGCCGATGACGCCGAGACGCTTCGGTACCGCATCGAGATCGAGGGCGCCCCAGGAGTCGATGATGTACGGCGCCTGGAAGGGCGCGGATTTGAGCTCGATGGGCGCCGATCCCGAGGCGAGAATCACCTGTTTCGCAGTCAGCTCGCGGCGCGTGCCATCGGCCCTGGTGAATTCCACGCGCCGGCCGGGAAGGAGCTTGCCATGCCCCTGAAGCGGCGTTACCCCCGCAGCCTTGAACAGCGCGAGGATGCCCTGCGTCATGGTCTTGACGATGCCGCCCTTGCGCTTCTGCATCTGGGCAACATCGAAGCTCACACCACTCGCGCGGATGCCATGCACCGCGAATTCCTCCTGAACCCGGTGGTAGAGCTCGGTCGATTCGAGCAGCGCCTTGGAGGGAATGCAGCCCGCATTGAGGCACGTCCCCCCGAAGGACAACGTGCCGTCGCGGTTCTTCCACTCATCGATGCAGGCGACGGAGAGCTTGTTCTGCGCGGCGCGGATCGCGGCCGGGTAGCCGGCCGGGCCGCCGCCGATGACGACGACGTCGAAAGAATCTGCCATGGTCAAATCCCCAGGAGCATACGGCCGGGATCCTCGAGACAGTCCTTGACCGTCACGAGGAACTGCACGGCCTCACGGCCATCGATGATACGGTGATCGTAAGTAATCGCGATGTACATCATGGGGCGGATGGCGATCTCACCATCGACCACCATCGGGCGCTCCTGAATTTTGTGCATTCCTAAGATGGCGCTCTGCGGCGCGTTGACGATCGGTGTCGACATGAGCGAGCCGAACACCCCACCGTTGGTGATGGTGAACGTGCCGCCCGTCAGATCCTCGATCGCAAGACCGCCCGTGCGCGCCTTCTTCGCATACTCGCCGATCTCCTTCTCCAGGGTTGCGAAGCTCTTGAGGTCGGCATCCCTGACGATGGGCACCACCAGCCCGCGCTCCGTGGAGACCGCGACGCCGATGTCATAGAACTCATGGTAGAGAATGTCACTGCCATCGACCGAGGCGTTGACGACGGGAAACTTCTTCAACGCTTCGATGGATGCCTTGACGAAAAAAGACATGAAGCCGAGCTTCACGCCGTTCTCCTTCTCGAAGCGATCTTTGTAGCGCGCCCGAAGCTCCTGAACCGCGGTCAGATCGACCTCATTGAATGAAGTCAGCAATGCCTGCGTGGACTGCGCCTCAACCAAACGCTGCGCGATGCGTTGGCGCAGACGCGTCATGGGGACACGATGCTCACCGCGAGCGCTGGCTGGGAGTGCCGGCGCCGTCGGTGTGGGTGCGCGTGCAGCCGGGGCAGCTGCGGAAGTCGTTGTCGCGGATGCGGCAGTGGCTGCGGTCGGGGAAGCTGCCGATGCCGTGTTCGACTTTCTGCCGAGGAAATCCACGACGTCGGATTTGGTCAGCCGTCCATCGCGGCCGCTCGCCTGGATTGAGGCTGCATCGAGCCGGTTCTCCTCGATGAGGCGGCGTACGGAGGGGCTGAGCTTCTCCTTGCCGGCATCGGTGCCGGTTGCCCGGAGCTCTTCGGCCGGCGAGGCCTCTTTGGCGGCCACCGATGCGGCGGCGGCCTGCGCGCCTTCCTCGACGAGCGCGAGCAGCTGCCCTGCCTTCACCACGGTGCCCGTCTGCACCTTCACCTCACGCAACACGCCATTGGCCGGCGCGGGCACTTCGAGCACCACCTTATCGGTCTCGAGGTCGGCGAGATTCTCATCGCGCTTGACGGCATCGCCAGGCTTCTTGTGCCAGGCGACGAGCGTCGCGTCGGTGATGGACTCGGGCAGTTGCGGAACTTTGATCTCGGTCATCAGGATGATTTCTTTCTGAGCGGTGTCGCAGGCGCCGTCTGGCTGCCCGCTGCGGGAGCGGCGCCCGGCGTGAGCCGACTCGTCTCTCTCGCTGAATCCTCAGTGGCCGTCGCGTGCAGCGCCGCATTGATGAGCGCCTGCTGCTCCGCCTCATGAATCTTGCCGATTCCGGTGGCCGGCGCCGCGGCCGGTGCGCGTCCGGCGTAGAGCACGGTGCGCCGCTGACCCAGGGGCTCCTGCAGCCGGTGGCGGATCTGGTACCAGGCGCCCTGGTTCTGCGGCTCCTCCTGACACCAGACCACTTCCCTGAGGTTGGGATAGCGTGCGAGCGCCGCCTCGTACTCGTCGGCCGGAAACGGATAGAGCTGCTCGATGCGCACCAGCGCGACGTCCCGCTGGGCATCCTTGCGCCGTGCCTTGAGCAGGTCGAAATAGACTTTGCCGCTGCAGAAGACCACGCGGCGCACGCCCTGCGCGGGCAGCTCGTCGCTCTCGCCGAGCACCCGGGCGAAGCTGCCGCGGGTGAGCTCCTCGAGGCTCGAGACCGAGAGGTCGTGCCGCAACAGGCTCTTCGGCATCATGACGATGAGCGGCTTGCGGAAGGACTGCAGCATCTGCCGGCGCAGCATGTGGAACATCTGCGCCGGCGTGGAGGGGACACACACCTGCATGTTGGATTCCGCACAGAGCTGCAGGTAGCGCTCGAGGCGCGCGGAGGAGTGCTCGGGGCCTGCGCCCTCATAGCCGTGAGGCAGAAGGAGCACGAGTCCGCAGTAGCGCCCCCACTTGGCCTCGCCCGAGCTGATGAACTGGTCGATGACCACCTGGGCGCCGTTGGCGAAATCACCGTACTGGCCTTCCCAGATCGAGAGGCACTTGGGCTCGGTCGTCGAGTAGCCGTACTCGAAGCCCATCACGGCCTCTTCGGAGAGCACCGAGTCGATGATCTGCACGCGCGGCTGCGGATCGGCGATGTGCTGCAGCGGAACGTAGACCCGATCGGACCCCTGATCGTGCAGCACGGCGTGGCGGTGAAAGAAAGTCCCGCGCCCGCTGTCCTGGCCGCAGAGGCGGACCGGGAAGCCCTGCGCGATGAGCGAGGCGTAGGCAAGGGTCTCCGCACAGCCCCAATCGAGCGGCGTCTCACCGGCGAGCATCTTCTTCCGGTTGCTCATGATGTGCGCCACGCGCGGATGCAGTGTCAGGTCGGCGGGCAGCGCGGTCAGCCGCTCGCCGAGCGATTTGAGCCGCGCCGGCTCGATGCCGGTGAGCACCCGCTCCGTCCAATCGGCCTGGGCATAGCCGCTCCAATCGACCGTGAACTTGTTGCCGATCATGCCGAGCGCGGCGCGCGCCTGCGGGCGGCCCTGGTCGAGCCCGTCGCGATACTTCTCCGGCATGGCATCCGCATCCGCCTGCGTGAGGACGCCTTCGGCCACCACCCGCTCGGCATAAAGCCGCCGGGTGGTGGGATGTTGGCGGATGACGCCGTACATGACAGGCTGTGTGGCGGCCGGCTCGTCGGCCTCGTTGTGGCCGAGTCGCCGGTAGCACACCAGATCGATCACGACGTCCTTGTGGAACCGCATGCGGTATTCCAGCGCGAGCCGCGCAACGAACACCGCCGCCTCCGGATCGTCGGCGTTGACGTGGAAAATCGGCGCTTCCACCATCTTCGCGACGTCACTGCAGTAGAGGGTCGAGCGGGCGTCGTGCGGCTCCGAGGTGGTGAAACCAACCTGGTTGTTGATGATGACGTGGACGGTGCCGCCGGTATAGAAGCCTCTTGCCTGAGAGAGCTGCAGCGTCTCCATGACGACGCCCTGGCCGGCGAAGGCGGCATCGCCGTGAATGAGAAGCGGCAGCACCCGATCGCCGGCCGCATCGCCGCGGCGCTCCTGGCGCGCGCGCACGGAACCCTCCACCACGGGATTGACGATCTCGAGATGTGAGGGATTGAAGGCGAGCACCGTGTGCACGTTGCCGGCGGCAGTCCTCAAGTCGGCGGAGAATCCCTTGTGATACTTCACATCGCCCGAGCCCTTGAGATGGCTCGGATCATAAGCGCCCTCGAACTCCGAGAAGAGCGTCGCGGGTGACTTGCCGAGCAGGTTGACGAGGACATTGAGACGCCCGCGGTGCGCCATGCCGATCACGACCTCCTCGATCTTCGCCCCGCCGCAGCTCTGGATGAGGTCATCGAGGAGCGGCAGGAGCGTCTCTGCGCCTTCCAGGGAGAATCGCTTCTGGCCGACGTACTTGGTGTGCAGGTAGCGCTCGAGCCCCTCGGCGGCGGTGAGCTGCCAGAGGATGTTGCGCTTCTCCTCGGCCGCGAAGCGGTGCAGGAGCCTGCCCGACTGGAACTGATCCTGCAGCCAGAGCCGCTCCTGCGACTCTGACACGTGGGCGAACTCGGCGCCGATGGGACCGGCGTAGAGGGTCTCGAGCTGCCGCAGGATGTCGCGCAGCTTCATCCTTTGCGGCACCGCCTCGGTGCGGCTGCCGGTGAAAAATTCCGCCTCGAGATCGGCGGGCCCGAGGCCGAAGTAGCCGAGGTCGAGCACTTGCGGCCGCTGCGCCTGCGTGAGGCCGAGCGGATCGAGCTTCGCCACCAGGTGACCGCGGTTCGTCCAGATCTGGATGAGCCGCGAAACGGCAGCCTGCTTGGCGTTGATGCCCCCGCCCCCGCCAGGGGAAAGCGCGTGGGCGGCGGCGCGAGGCTCCCGCGCGCGCGCTGCGAGGGCCGCCTCTATGGGTCCCTGGGCGCGCTCGGCGCCTTTCGGGCCCGGCAGGCTCTCGAAGTAGCGGCGCCACTTCTCCTCTACGCTCTTGGGATCGCGCAGGAACTGCTCGTAGAGAGCATCGAGAAAGGCGGCATTACCGCCGAAAAGAGGTGTAGGTTCGAGCATGGGGAGGCGCAGCGAGCGAAGCGCTAGTCTAGCGGAAACGCACGCGTGAGGAAATTGAAAGCCGCGTGCCGGCCATTGAAATTAAAAGGAATTAAAGGTTCTTACAGCCAGCCGAGGAGCTGCAGCTCGTAGCCGACGAGCACGCCGTAGCCGATGAGCACGGCGTAAAGAAAGATCGCCACCGGCAGGCGCCCGAAGGCCTTCAACCGCGACAGCAGGGTGAGGAGCACCACGCCGATGCCGGTGAGGCCGACCTTCACCAGCACGAAGAGCACACCCGAGCCGCCGATGAGGGGCGCGAGCAGCGGGTTGAGCTCGTAGGCGCCACGACTGATGAGGATGGTCGTGAGCATCGCATCCGCGGCGCACAGCATGAGGATGAGGGTGGCGATTGCGAGCCACCAGGGATGGTGCCAATCGACGGCGGCGAGCCGGTGCTCTCCCTCTCGCCGCGGGCCGAGCCGCCGCGGATGGAGGCTCCCATAGACGAGCGCCCGTGCCACTCGCTTGCGCCTGTCAGGTCCGCGCCGCCGCTCGGCCTCGCTCTGGGCCTCGGCAACGGCCTCGCGACGATTGAACAGAATGGGCACGATGCCTTCTTCTTGGGAGGATGAAGAGATTGTAGCGGGGGAGCAGTCGCCATGCCCGTGGGGCTAGCGTGACGGCGGTCACTTTTCATGCGCTGCGCACAGGACCAACGGGGAACCGGGACCTGGGGACGCCCGTTTCCACGGCATATGACACCAGTGATCGTGGCATTGTTCGAGGATTACGGCATTGCGGACCGCGTGCGCACCGAGCTCGTGGCGGACGGCTTTCCGACTGACCGGGTGGAGCTGACCTCGCTCCTCGAGACCGGGCAGGCCGATGCCGAGCCTGGCGATGCCTTCGTCGCGCGCGTCTCCAATTACTTCCACACGCTGCTCGATCAGGACTCAGAGCACAACGGCGAGGCCGATGAGCTCGCGCACCGGGTGCGTGGTGGCAGCTCGGCGGTCACCGTGCATCCACGCACCGAGTACGAGATCGCGAGCGCGCGCAAGATCCTCCATCGCAACGGGCCCGTCGCGATGGAGGAGATCCTGCACTGAGTGTCAGTGCCGACCGGCAGCCGCATCGTGCGCGCGGCGCCCGGTCTCCAGGAAAACCTTCATCCGCATCAGGTCATCGTTGAGCTCGGTCTTCGGATCGGCTCCGAAGAGACGCGCGACAGCGTGACCGAGCGCGCCCCCGGGCGGCGTGTAGCTCATCGTCACGAGGACGCGTGTTCCGGCTTGCGTCTGCTCGAAACGCAGCAGACCTGCGTGCTCTACCGCCGATCCCGGCAGAGTCCGCCACGCAATGAGCCTGTTAGGCTCGAGGCGCGTCGTCACGGCTTCCCACGAGATGGTCCGTCCCGCCGGTCCTTCGACCGTCCACTGTGAGGTACCGTCTCCCCTGACACGCACCTCGTGCACGTGTGTCATGAATTCGGGGAAACGCTCGAGCTGGGAGAACGTCTCAAACACCTGCTCGACGGGAGCGGCGACGTCGATGCATTTTTGCAGCTCCACGGCAGGCCGTCGGACGCCGACCAGGCGATCGATCGGCATGTTGGCGCTGCTGCGCGCGATGAGCGCCGCGCCCCCGAGGCCGCCGAGGAGGCCGAGTGCGCTGCGCCTGCCGGCGAGTGCGTTGATGAGAAGTGCGCCACCGGTCGCGCCCATGATGACCCGTAGACCGGGCGACCAATTTTCCTGCAGAGGCCCGAAGCGGCGCCCGGGCGCCCTGCCGCCGCCCTGGAGCGAAGAGATGCCCGCCGGGCTCTCGTACACGGCAAGCCGGTCCTCGACGTCCGCGACGCCCCGGACCGACCAGACAGTGCGCAGCAGGCGAACATACTCGCGCTCGAGGACCGCGCCGCTCAGGACGACCCTGCCGGACAACGCCGAGACCTCGATTGCGCCAGGATGCGAGACCGCCCCGCCGAGACGCGAACGCACGCGCTCGCAAAGGACCTCATCCGGCACCTCCTCCCGTGTGAAGCGGGAGCGCACTTCGTGAGCGACGCCTCGCGCGCGGTTGCGCAGATCACGTGAAGCGACGTTCGTTGCATCATCGAGCCGGCTCATGCCGCTTGCCAGCCGGTCGCGCATGATCGCGCGGCGGCGCCGGCCGTGGTCCGGATCGAGAAGGTACATGGAGATGGCGCCGGCAGCCGCGGCGCTAAGGAAAAGGCGAGCAGCCATGGCTCCTCCCGTCAGACGTGGCCCGTGGGCCCGGCGATAAGCAAGGTGCGCGCCTAGTTCATTGCGCCGGATCGGGGCACCCTGCCCCGCCCAGCGCTGCCTTGGGCAAAAAGCGTGGCTTTTGCCCAAAGCTCCGCCACCTGCGGCGGCGGGGCACGTCCTGTGCCTGCCCGAATGTGCCTATCGCCCGAGTCCCAGCCGCTTGGCGAAGAAGGTGTAGGCGAGCGCCCAATATTGCGCTTCCTCGGCGTGCGTGGCGCCGGGGCCGTGGCCGCCTTCGGTCGCCTCGTTGAAGAGCACCTCGTGGCCCTGCGCCTCCATCTTGGCAGCCATCATGCGTGCAAACACCGGCGTGACCCGATCGTCCGTGGTCTCGGCGATGAAGAGGATGGGTGGGTAAGCGACGTCGCGCTTTACGTTCTGAAACGGCGAGTAGGTGCGGATGTAGGCCGCCATCTTCGGATCGGCCGGATTGCCATACTCGCCAACCCACGAGGCGCCGGCGCCATAGTGCGTGTAGCGCAGCATGTCGATGAGCGGGCGCTGACAGACCACCGCGCCGAAAAGATCCGGCCTTTCGACCATGACCGTCGAGACGAGGAGCCCGCCGTTGGAGGCGCCCACGATCCCGAGCTGCTTCGGTGTCGAGAGGTTGCGCCGCTCGATGTCGGCCGCCACCGCCTCAAAGTCATCGTACGCACGTTGACGATGGTACTCGAGCGCCGCTTGGTGCCAGGCGGGCCCGAACTCCCCGCCGCCGCGGATGTTGGCCACGGCGATGGCGCCGCCGCGGCTGAGCCACGTCTCACCGGCATCGAGCGGCTTGTGGCCGTCATTCCAGTACCAGGGCGTGAGCGAGAGTTGGAAACCGCCGTAGCCGTAGAGGATCGTCGGGATCGCGCCCCGCGCCTTCCTGGGCCGGATGAGGAAATACGGCACCTTGGTGCCGTCCCGGGAGCTCGCCCAGTACTGGCTCACCGACATGTCGCGCCCATCGAACACGGTCGGTTGCGCCTTGATGCGCGCGGGCACGCCGCTGCCGCCGTAGGCGTAGAGCGATGGCGGCGTGAGGAAGCTCTGGAAGCTGAAGTAAGCCTGCGGGCCCCAGTCGTTGGTAGAGAGGATGGACGTGGAACCCCCGCCCGGCAGTGTCAGGCGCACATCACTCCAACCCGAGCGTCCCGGCCGAAACTCGCGGATCGAGCCGGTGACGTCCTCGTAGACCGAGGCATAGACCGCATCGCGCCCGGGCGAGACCTCATCGATCATCGCATGCGGCCCCGGGGTGTAGAGGACCGACACCGGCTGCGCGCGCCCGGAGCGCTCGAACGCCATCACCGGGAAGGCAATGAGCGCTCCTTTGCCGATGGTGCGGCCGCCCACCGTCCAGACATTCTGCAGCGTCACGATGAGCTGTCCGCGAGTGACCCCCTCGATCTGAGCGTCCTGCGGCAACGGGATCTTGAGTGTCGTGCCGTCGGCGCGCACCACGTAATAGTCGGCCTCGAAGAAGCTCGGCCGCCGCTCGATCAGTGCCACACTGCCGTAGGGGCCACGAAATACATACGAGGCGACCGACATGTCATCGGGCCTGCCCTCGAAGAGGGTCCTGGCGCTCGCCAGCGGCTCGCCCCGGCGCCACAGCTTGACGATCCGCGGGTACGAGGAGGGTGTCATCGTGCCGGGGCCGAAGTCGGTGGCCACGAGCACCGTATCGGGGTTGAGATACTCCGCGCCGCCCTTGGCGAGGGGAACCTCGAAGCCGCCTGCGACGAAGCTATGGGCTCTGGGATCGTATTCGCGGATCTCGGCGGCATCCCCACCGCCGGGAGAGAGCCTCACCAGGCAGCGATCGAAGGCAGGCGTGCAGTCGGCACCGTGCCAGACCCAGCTCTGATGCGTCTTCCTGTCGAGCTCATCGACATCGAGGAGTGTCTGCCAGTGCGGCGCCTTGCGCGCGTACTCGGCAATGCTCGTGCGCCGCCAGATGCCGCGCACGTGATCGGCGCTCTGCCAGAAGTTGAGCACCCAACCATGATCGAGCTCGCCTTCCGGAATCCGGGTGTCGGCGTTGAGGACATCCATGATCTGCGCGCGGTCGCGGGCGTAGGTGGCATCGCCCTCGAGCTCGAGATCGCTGCGCCCGTTCTGCACCTCGACCCAGGCGAGCGCCTTTTTTCCGTGGATCTGCGCGAGCCAGAGATAGGGATTCGGGTCGGCTATCGCGGCAGCCCGCGCGCGGCCCGCGAGCGCGGCCAGCACGGTCGCGGCCAGAACTGTGGCCATGACTGCGGCGAGAGCCGACTGTTTGTAGGGCATCGAGCCTCCTCGAGGGGCCCGGAAGCCTACCACGCGACCGTGAGCGACTGACGGATGGACTCGGCCGGCAGCATCAAATATGCGGTCGAGTCGTGTGCGTCCCAGCGCCAGTGAGTCACATGCCTGCCGTTCACGGAGATCGCGGCCGGCCGCCGCGCGCCATGGATTCGAAAATCGTAGGCCCGCTGCTCGCTCTGGCCGGTGAAAGCGCCGGCGGTCGGTCCTATGACGACGCGGTGATCCGCACCCGAGGTGGTATGCCTCAGGGGTGTCAGCGCATAACGTCCATGCTCGTAATCCAGTGAGATGCCGTCGTCCTCGTAGAGATCGAAGCGGCTGTTGCCGTCGCCGTAGACATTGACTGTCAGGACACCCGGCGCTACATCCCCATTGTCCGGCGCCACCGGCTGCTCGGGGACGATCGACCCCTCACGCACGAAGACCGGCGTCGCATCGACCGCGTAGCGGGCCGTGATCGTGGTGTTGCCCTGATAGCGCCTGCCGCTGAAGAAGTCCATCCAACTGCCCGGAGGCAGGTAGACGCTGCGCTCGCCACCCGGCCCGAGCACCGGAGCCACCAGCATCTCCTGACCGAAGTAATACTCGTGTGAGTGGCGGTAGGCCTCATCGAGCTGCGGCCACTCCAGATAGAGCGGCCGCAGCAGCGGCACAGAGCGCTCGTGCGCGCGCCAGCTGTAGCTGTAGATATAAGGAATGAGCTCCATCCGCAGTGTGAAGTACTTCCTCATGAGCGCGCTGCCTTTCGGCCCGTACACCCAGGGCAGGCGCGTGTTGCCCTCGAGAGGATTCTCGTGCGCGGCGTGCATGCGCAGGATGGGACTGAAGGTGCCGAACTCGATCCAGCGGGCGTAGAGATCGAAGGGGATCTTGGCCCCGTGAAAGCCGCCGATGTCGTTGCTGATGTAAGGCACGAGCACGTTGCCGCCGCGCGCCGTGTAGGCAACCTCATAGGCGAGCACCCGCCACTCGGAGTACGTGTCCCCCGTGAAGAATCCCGGGTACCGCTCACTGCCCCAGCCGCCGTAGCGGCTGAGAATGAACGCCCGCTTGCCCGTCTGCCGCTCCGTGGCATCGTAGAAGACCTCATTGGTCCAGAGCTGGGGGTCGAGGCCGGGCATCTGCGCCGCGCCACCGCCGCCGTCGACCCACCAGTAGTCCATGCCCTGGCGGATGAGCGGCGCGTGCAGATCGCTCATGGAGATCTGCGCCTGCGTTCGGTCGGCCAGGTTGAGGTAGATCCGCGGCGGCGGCTCGAGGTTGCGTAGCGCGACCGGCCCGCGCAGGATGCCGGCCGGCCGATTGAGGAGCGGCGGCTGCGGCGGCTCGACGCGTAACGCCATGACGTTGCGCCCTCCTGCATGGAGAGCGGCTGTCACATCGGCGTAGGTGAGCCGGCGCGGCCACTGCACGTGACTGTGCTCGACCTCCTGCCCGTTGACGAAGAGCCGGTAGGCGCTTGCGACCTCACCGAGATAGAAGTAGACCCTCCGCGGTAACGCAGCTGGCAGACGGAACGAAGCACGGTACCAGCCGATGCCGTGGTAGTCGGGAAAGCCCTGCTGCTGCCAGGACGCATCGGTCCGGATCGCATGCCAGCGGCCATCATCGTAGCCGCGCGCGTACCAATGGTTCTTGACACCCGCATCGTTGGGGTCGGGGGAGAACTTCCAACTTCCGGCGAGACTCTGGTCATAGGATGGCGCCGGCGGCATGCGGCGCCCGAGCGCCCGCAACACTTCAGGCGCGCGGCTGTCACTGTAGGACAGGCTGCTCTCCTGCGTGTTGGCATAGCCCGGATGATCGTTGAGCGAGAGCTTCACGCCGCGCGCGTGCAGCCAATCGATGAGCTCGCGCGGATGCGGGATGAGCGGACTCCAGTCGTATCCGCCCTGCCAGCCGTAGTTGTGCCACGCAAAATCGAGCACGAGCCCCGAGAGCGGAATGTGACTCGCGAGCAGGCGTGCCACCTCGCTCTCGAGGTGCTGCTGGCCGTAACGGCGCATGGCCGGCGAGCGCGAATCGGCGGTGCCGGGAAAGTATTCGAAGTTGAGATCGGTGATCGAGGGTCCGAGGGCATAGCGGGGAATCATCGGCACCGGCCCGCAGAGCTGCGCATACTCCTCGAGCGGCTTGCCATAATCGTGCCCGTAGGTGAAGAGATACCAGTCCTGGCCTTGCGCGCCGCGGCGCGGCTCGATCCAGGTGCGTGCCGCGTTCCAGACCGGGCTCACACTGTCATCGAGCAAGGCGTAGCCGCTGCGGCTGATGAGACCCGGCGTCGCCGGCTGCAGTCGCACCTCGATCCCCGGGATGACGTCATTGATCGGGCTGCCGAGATCATCCCCTGGTGGCGGCAGGGTCGCGGCGCTGATGTTGTCCAGCGAGTACGTGAGTCCGCCGAGATTCTCCGGATCCGCCTGACCCGGCCGCCAAAGGTGAGTGCCACCCTGCGGATCCCGCCAGCTCACCGACAGGCTGGCGGCCGTGAAGGCGCCCTCCTGCGGCCGATAACGCAGCGTCAGCTCGGAGCTCTGGACGCTGACCCAACCTGCCACGCGTGTCGTCCTCACCTTTACGGCGGGCCAGTCTCTCTTTTCCACTACGGCGGTCGGCGCGTCGATGAAAGTCCCGCCCGGTGAGTACTCCATGCGCACCAGCGAGGGCGTCAAGAACTCGAAGCGCGCATGCCCCGCAGTAACCTTAGCCGTGGTGGAGAGGCCCGAAGCGGCGGCGCCCGCCGGTACACCGATTGTGGCAAGCACCGTCGCCACGACGCCGAGAATGAGCGCTAGCCTCATGTTGCGATCCCCTCCGGAAGCCGAATGCAAGCGGGCCGGCGGGCCGCTCATCCAATGACGACGGCTGGGCGCCAGGAAATCCGCTATTGAGCCGGCCCGTCAGCGGCCGGCGCCGCGATACCCGTGGCTGAGTGTACCCAGAAAGGCGATCAGGTCGCGGATCTGCGCACGAGTGAGCGCACGGAGATCACCCGGACGGCGATTGAAAGGCGCATCGCTCGTATCGAGGTTGGCGCGATAGCACGCCGGCAGAACATCGTGGCGGCGCAGGCGGCCGGCCGCATCGCGCGGATAGAAGCGCTCCGGATGCAGGTCGCGGTTGACATAGAAATCGAGCACCTGCGCGAGGGAGTGGAACACGCCGTTGTGGAAGAAGACATGTCTCGTTGCGACGTTGCGCGGACTCGGGGTGAGAACCATCCCGCGGTATTGGGTCTGCGCGCGCAGGTCCCGCCGATAAGGCCCGCAGACGCCAAGATCGTAGTAACGCGGATCGCGGTACGCCTGCTGGCCCGGCGTATACGCGTGATTCTGGTCGGCCGTGGCCGCCTGGTCTGCACGCGCCCGTGACCTTGGTTGTGGCCGTTGGCGAGCGCAGATGCGCCGGCACAGACGACCACAGCGGCAGCGCCGAGACTGGGTAGCGTACGCCAGAGGCTTCTCATTACCGGGGCTCCCTTCATCAGGTGATTTGTATGGACTTGGGCCGGATGGATGCGTATCGGTGGCCGAGCTTCGATCCAGGTAGGTCGCGGCGACTTTAGCGATGCCGTGTGACGCCCCGGTGACAGCTCCTGCGCCTTCGTTTCGTCGCGGCGCGATGGGCGTTTGCCGCAGATCCGTCCCAGCTCACCGCCGGCGCGTACTCGGGCGGGGCGCGTATCGGGCATCATAGGGAGATTGCGCCGCCAGCCCTGACTCGCGGCCAGCCGATTGGAGGTATTTCGATATGAAGCCAGTGGTCGCACTCGCCGCGGCGCTTTCGCTCACTGCCGCCACCGCGTTCGCCGTCCCCGAGAAACCCGCGGCGGGCAAGAGTCCGTCCGACGCAGCAGCCCCCGCGAGCGTCTTTACGCCGCGGGCTGTCAAGAGCACGGGCACCGTGACCGTCGAAGGTCGGAAGATCGACTACGACGCCATCGCCGGCAGGATCATCGTGCATCCGAAGGACTGGGACGATGCCACGAAGCTCAAGGGCGGCAATGATGTCATCGGCACCGCGGATGGGCCGCCGGTTGCCTCGATGTTCTACGTTGCGTATTTCAAGCACGGGGTTGACCCGCGCACCCGTCCGATCACCTTCCTCTATAACGGTGGCCCGGGATCGGCAACGATCTGGCTGCACATGGGCGCCTTCGGCCCGGTGCGGGTCGTGACCAAGAACGACTCGCACACGCCCGCTGCGCCGTATGACCGGGTCGACAACAGCTACAGTCTCCTCGATGCCTCGGACCTCGTCTTCATCGACGCGCCGGGCGCCGGCTTCAGCCGCATCGCAGGCAAGGACAAGGAGAAGGCATTCTGGGGCGTCGACCAGGACGCGTACGCCTTCAGTTCCTTCATCAAGCAGTTCATTACCCAGTACGATCGCTGGAACTCACCGAAGTACCTCTTTGGCGAAAGCTACGGGACGCCGCGCTCCGCCGTCGTCGTCAACGACCTCGAGACGAATGACAGCATCGATTTCAACGGCGTCATCCTGCTCTCTCAGATCCTCAACTTCGATCTGGCCGCGGATCTTCCGGACTCGAATCCCGGCGTCGAGGTGCCCTACGAGGTCATGCTGCCGACGTTCGCAGCCACCGCCTGGTATCACCACAAGCTCGCCTCGCAGCCCGCCGACCTCGAGAGCTTCCTCAAAGAAGTCGAGCAGTTCGCGATGGGCGACTACGCCAATGCGCTCGATGCGGGCGCGAGCCTGCCCGAGGATCAGTTCAACGCGATTGCCCAGAAGCTCCACGACTATACGGGCCTGCCGGTCGCCTACATCAAGAAAGCGAACCTGCGCATCAGCGGCCCGAAGTTCGAGCAGCAGCTGCAGATCGACTCCGACCTAACCACCGGCCGCCTCGACACCCGTTTCTCGGGTCCAGCCATGGACCCGCTGGGTGAAACCGCGGACTACGACCCACAGTCGGCCGCCATCGGATCGGCTTACGTCTCGGTGTTCAACGACTACGCGCGCCGGACGCTCCATTACACCACCGACCAGGAGTATCACCCGGGCATCAACGTCTTTCCGGGCTGGGAATTCAAGCACCAGCCGCCGGGTGCGCCCATGGCGCTGCCCATCACGGTCAACGTGATGCCGGATCTCGCCACCGCGATGAAGTACAACCCCGACCTCAAGATTTCCCTGAATGGCGGCTACTTCGACCTGGCGACGCCCTTCTACGAGGGCATCTACGAGATGCACCACCTGGACATCCCGCAGAAGCTGCAGTCGAACATCGAGTACCACTACTACCAGTCGGGTCACATGGTCTATGCCAACGAGGCCTCGTTGAAGCAGATCCATGACAACGTCGCGGCCTTCATCCGCAAGACCGACAATCAGGCGGGGGAATGACCATGAGCAATCCCGTTCATAGCAAGCTCCTCATCAGAGGCATCCCGGCGGTTGCGGCCGCCTCGCTCTTCGCCCTCGTGCAGGGCTGCGCCATGCAGCCGACCCAATCGTCATCCTCCTCGTCGTCCTCCTCCGACTATGCACAGGCCGACTCGTCCTCGGCGGATTCGGCGTCGGCGGACTCCGGGTCGGGCAACGGCATGCACGAGAAGCATGATGCCGATGCGAAGAAGGACTGGCATCACCACAAGATGAATCCTTACTTCCGCACGGCCACCAGCACCACCGAAGGATCGGTCAGCGTCGAAGGCAACACGATCCACTACCACGCCGTCGCCGGCCTCATGATCGTGCACCCTGAAAGCTGGAACGATGCCGCGGGCAAGCCGGGCGATGGCGATCCCTCCGATGACTCCCATGGGATGGCGCCGGGCCATGACGCAAAGAGCAAGCCCTCACCCAAGGCTTCGATGTTCTATGTGGCCTACTTCAAGGATGGCGAGAATCCGGGCAACCGTCCGATCACCTTTCTTTACAACGGTGGTCCGGGCTCCTCGACGGTGTGGCTGCACATGGGCGCCTTCGGCCCGCGCCGCGTCGTGACGGCAGACCACTCCCACACCCCGGCGGCCCCTTATGAGGTCGTCAACAACGATTACAGCCTCCTCGATGCGAGCGATCTCGTGTTCATCGACGCTCCGGGCACCGGGTTCTCGCGGGTGACGCCGGGCGCCGAGAAGGACTTCTATGGCGCCGATCAGGACGTGCATGCCTTTTCCGAGTTCATCATGCAGTTCCTCTCGAAGTACGGGCGCTGGAACTCGCCCAAGTACCTCTATGGCGAGAGCTACGGCACACCGCGATCAGCCAACCTGATCAACGTGCTCGAGACCAAGGACAGCACCGACTTCAACGGCGTGATTCTCCTCTCGCAAGTCCTCAACTTCGACGCCCTGCCGGACATCGGACACAACAACACCGGCATCGACCTCTCCTACCAGCTGGCGCTGCCCACCTTCGCCGCGACCGCCTGGTATCACCACAAGCTGCCGAAGGGCGGCCAGTCGCTGCAGGCCCTGCTCACAGAGGTCGAGCACTTCGCGATGAACGACTACGGGCAGGCGCTGCGCGAGGGCTCGGCGCTCAGTCCCGACCAGCGGGATGCGATCGCGGCGGAGCTGCACGATTACACCGGGTTGCCGGTGGCCTACATCAAGAAGGCCAACCTGCGCATCGACGGCGGTGAGTTCGAGCAGCAGCTGCAGATCGATTCCGACACGACCACGGGAAGGCTCGACTCGCGCTTCTCGGGCCCGTCGCTCGACCCCTTGAGCCAGCGCGCGGACTACGACCCGCAATCCGCATCGATCAGCTCCGCGTACGTCTCAGCCTTCAACAACTACGTTCGCAATGGGCTGCGTTACGGCATGGGAATGCGCTACAAGCCATCGATCGGGCTCTTCCGCACTTGGAACTACGAGCATCAGGCTCCCGGGATCCCGTTCGCCCTGCCACAGGCGCTCAACGTCATGCCGGACCTCGCTAACGCGATGAAGTACAACCCAAACCTCAAGATCATGCTGAACGGCGGATATTTCGACGTCGCAACGCCCTTCTACGAGGGCATGTACGAGATGCAGCACCTGCCGATGCCGCGCAAGCTGCAGGCGAACATCGAGTATCACTACTACGAGTCCGGGCACATGGTGTACGCCCACATCCCCTCCTTGAAGGAGCTGCACGATAACGTCGCAGCATTCATCGCCAACACCGAGCACTCGCAGCGCAGCGCACAGCAGGACGGACAGCAATAGATAGGAATGGCGCTCGTGCGGGCTCGAGCGCCCGCCGAGCGCCGCCCCGGCTCGGCGCACCATTCCACTGGCGGCAACCGCGGACCCGGCTGCAGCATCTAAAGAAGACTCGCGCCGGCCCCCGGCCGGCGCCGGGGCTGAATTGGAGGTTTTTGAAATGAAGCACACGTTCGCACTGATCGCTGCGATCTCGCTCGCGAGCGCCGCGGCGCTGGCCGCCCCCGAGAAAGCCGCACCGGCCAAGAGCCCTCCCGAGTCTGCAGCCCCGGCGAGCGTATTCACGCCGCGGGCGGTGAAGAGCACGGGAACCGTGACCGTCGAAGGCCACAGGATTGCCTACGACGCCATGGCCGGCAGGATCATCGTCCATCCGAAGGGCTGGGACGACGCCACCAGACCCAAGGGTGGCAATGATGCGATCGGCACCGCGGATGGACCGCCCGTCGCCTCGATGTTCTACGTTGCGTATTTCAAGCAGGGGGTCGACCCGCGTACACGCCCGGTCACCTTCCTTTATAACGGAGGCCCGGGCTCATCGACCGTGTGGCTTCACATGGGCGCCTTCGGTCCGGTGCGCGTGGTCACCCGGAACGATTCGCACACGCCCGCCGCCCCCTATGGCGCGGTCGATAACACCTACAGCCTGCTCGATGCCTCGGACCTGGTCTTCATCGACGCGCCCGGCACGGGCTTCAGCCGCATCGCAGGCAAGGACAAGGAGAAGGCCTTCTGGGGTGTCGACCAGGACGTTTACGCCTTCGCCTCGTTCATCAAGCAGTTCCTGTCGAAATACGATCGCTGGAACTCGCCGAAGTACCTCTTCGGCGAAAGCTATGGCACGCCGCGCTCCGCCGTGCTGGTCAACGAGCTCGAGACCGATGACAGCATCGATTTCAACGGCGTCATCCTCCTCTCCCAGGTTCTGAACTTCGACCTGAACTCCGATGGGCCGGAGTCGAACCCGGGGGTGGATCTGCCCTATGAGGTCATGCTGCCGACGTTCGCCGCCAGCGCCTGGTACCACCACAAGCTTCCCTCGCAGCCGGCCGATCTCGAGAGCTTCCTGAAGGAAGTCGAGCAGTTCGCGATGGGAGACTACGCGCATGCGCTCGATCAGGGCGCCAACCTGCCCGAGGATCAGCTCAACGCGATTGCCGGGAAGCTCCATGACTACACGGGGCTGCCGGTCGCCTATATCAAGAAGGCGAATCTGCGCATCAACGGTCCGCAGTTCGAGCACGAGCTGCAGAACGACTCCGACCTCACGACGGGTCGCCTCGACACACGCTTCTCCGGTCCCACCATGGACCCCTTGGGCGAAGAGGCGGAGTACGACCCGCAGTCGGCGGCCATCGGCTCGGCCTACGTCTCGATATTCAATGAGTACGCGCGGCGCACGCTCCACTACACGACCGACCAGGAGTACTACCCCGAGATCAATCCCACCTCGTGGGAGTTCAAGCATCAGCCGCCGGATGCGCCGATGGCGCTGCCGATCGCGCCCAACGTGATGCCGGACCTTGCCACGGCCATGAAGTACAACCCCAACCTCAAGATCTGCCTCAACGGCGGCTACTTCGACCTGGCGACGCCCTTCTATCAGGGCATTTACGAGATGCATCACCTCGATATCCCGCAAAAGCTCGAATCCAACATCGAGTACCACTACTACCAGTCGGGCCACATGGTCTATGCCAACGAGGCCTCGCTCCATCAGATTCATGACAACGTCGCGGCCTTCATCCGCAGGACCGACAACCAGGCAGGGGAGTGATCCGCCGCCCGCATTCCCGCGGGCGCTCAACGTGATGCCTGACCTCGCCAACGCGATGAAGTACAACCCCAATCTCAAGGTCATGCTGAACGGCGGCTATTTCGACCTGGCGACGCCCTTCTACCAGGGCATGTACGAGATGGCGCACCTGCCGATGCCGGACAAGCTGCAGGCGAATATCTCCTATCATTACTACGAGTCGGGCCACATGGTGTACGCTCATACACCCGCACTGAAGGAGATGCACGACAACGTGGCGGCGTTCATCACAAACACCGCGCAGCGGCAGGCCGACCAGCCACAGGACTCTCAGCAATAGACCGCAGCCGCTCGCGCGGGATGCAGCAAGTCCCGCGCAGCCGCGGGCCGCCACTCGCCGGATCCGCGCTAGCCATCGTCAGGCAAGGACACGGCTACATCGATCCGGTTACTGCCCACCCGGGAACTGGGTGCGCTCGCGCGCTGGTTCCTGCCACCCGCCTCCGAGTGCAATATAGAGATGAACCGTCGCCCGCAGACGCGCGAGTCTCGCCTGTGCGAGGGCATCTCTCGCTCCGAAGAGGGTCTGCTGTGCCTGCAGCACGTTCAAGAGATCGGCGACGCCCTGGCGATACTGGAGCTGCGAGATCTGAAATGCCTCCCGGGCAGCATCCACTTCCCGACGAAGGTGTTGCACCTCCAGTGCGTCATTGCGGACCTGACCGAGCGCACTCTCGACGTCGCCGTAGGCATTGAGTACCGCGCTCTGGTAGCTCGCGATGAGCTCTTCCTGTGTGGCGTAGGCAAGATCCTTCTGCCCGATCAACTTGCCGCCGTCGAATATCGTCTGCACGAGCTGCGCCCCGGCTTCCCAGAGAAAGCTCGGCCCGTGAAGCAGCGCATCGGTCGCAGCGCTGCTGAAGCCGGCACCGCCACTCAAGGCGAATTGAGGCAGGAAGGCCGCGCGGGCCGCCTGCAGGTTGGCATGTGCGGCCGCGAGATTCGCCTCCGCCTGGGCCACATCGGGCCGGCGTAGAAGGAGCTGCGAAGGCAGGCCCGGCGACACCTCCGGCAACCGAATTGCGCCCGCGCTCTGTGTCTCTACGGCGAAACCTTCGGGCGGCCGGCCGATCAGGACCGCGAGCGCCACCTTGGCCTCGAGTGCCTGCTCCTGGAGGAGCGGAAGCTCTCCCTGCACCGCCTCGATCTGCGCCTGCTCCTGCGCGAGATCGAGATGGGAGGCCGTGCCCGCATGCACTTTGAGCTTGACGATCTTCAGGATTCCGTCGATCGCCACGATGTCCTCGTTGGCGATGGCGATCCGCTCGCGCAGCGCCAGGATCTCGAAGTAGGTGTCGGCGACTGCCGCGGTGGTCGTGAGGGCAAGCGCCCGCTGCGCGAAACGCGAGGATTTGAGCGCTTCCTCAGCCGCGCGGAGATTGTCGCGCGACAACCCCCAGAGATCGAGCTCGTAGCTCGCATCGGCACTGACGCCGAAAGAATTGCGCGTGGTAGAGCCCTGCTGTCCGTTGCTCGACAGTGCCGCCCGCCCTACCCCTGAGCGAGCAGCCTGCGCAACACCGTCGATCGTCGGGAAGAGCGTCGCCCGTTGAATCGTCACCTGCGCCCTCGCCTCCCCGAGCTTCGCGGCGGCGACCGCCAGATCGCGGTTATCGGCCTGGGCCTGCGCAACGAGGCTGGAGAGCTCCGGGCTACCGAACTGACGCCACCACCCGGCCCTCGGCCAGATGGGTTGCGAGCGTGCAGACTGCCCCACGAAGAGCTTGGGAACGATTTGCGGCGACAAGGCGCGTGGGGGCGCGGTGGCACATGCCGTGAGGAGCGCAGCTACTGCGGCTGCAGCGACAGATCGCCCCCGCAATCGCCTCGTACCGCCTTCTCGCTCTCTACTCATAACGAAGAGCATGAACCGGGTTTGTCCGCGCCAACCGCAGCGTATTCGCATACACCGTCGCCCAGGCGATGAGCAGCGCCACGGCACCCGCCCCCGCGAAGTAGCTCGGGTTCAGGCTGATCCGGTACGCGTAGTGCTCGAGCCATTGGCGCAGGTAGTAGTAAGCAATCGGCCAGGCGATGAGGTTGGCCGCCAGTACCGGAACCGAGATGCGCCACAACATGAGCCCTACGATGTCCCGCGTTTGCGCGCCGGAGACCTTGCGCACGCCGATCTCCTTGGTTCGCCGCTCCGCGGTGAACACTGCGAGGCCGAAGAGTCCGAGGCAACCGATGAGCACGGCAACCGCCACGAAGGCGGCGAATATCGTTCCCTCCCGCTCGTCCGCCGCAAACTGCTCGTTGAAGGCATCGGTCAGGAAATAGCGGTCCAGGGCGACGGCCGGCACCTGTGAATGCCACACTCCATCGATGAAGCGCAGAGCCTGGGGAAGCTCGGCGGCGCGCACCCGTACCGAGAGAAATCTCGCCTCGCCGCCATCAGGCAGGTACACCGAGGGCTGCGGCAGCCCACTCACCCCGCCGATCGCGGCATCCTCGAGGACGCCCATCACCTTCAGAGCTCCCCATCCGCTCGAGAGCGTCTGGCCGACGGCCTGATCGGGCGAGAACCCGAGCTGACGCGCACCGGAGGCATTGAGCAGAACATCCTGCCCGGTCAGTGACCCCAGCTTTTCGTTGGCCTGCGACTCCGGCGGCAGCCGTCCGGCCAACAGGCGGATTCCGTACAGCGGCGCGAACGTCGGGCCGGTGCGCATGAAGCGCACACTCGTGCCCTCGGGAACCCGACTCGAGCGAATTCTCAGGAAGAACGACGACCAGAGATCGAGTGGCACGGTGTCCGACAGCGCCGTCGCCTCGATCCCGGGACCTGAGCGCAGGATGCGCGCCAAGCTCGCGCGCGCATCGGGCGATACGTTGGTGAGCCCGCGGAGCACGACCACATCGTCGCGATGGAAGCCGAGGTCGACGCCGCGCGCATAGCTGATCTGCCGGAATACGACCATGGCGGCGATACCCACTGCGATCGAGACCGCAAACTGGGAGATCACGAGCGCCGATCGCAGCAGCCCCGAGCCCCGGTTCTCGGCCCTGCCTGACTTGAGGGCCACCGCGGGGCGGAATCCCGAGAGCACGAGGGCCGGATAGATTCCGCTCACGAGACCGACGGCGACGGCACCGCCGGCCATGGCGAGCAGCAGCCAGCCGTCCGTGAGGTAATGAAGGCCGATTGGCTCTCCGAGGAATCGGTCGTATTGCGGCAGCAGGATCTCGGCGAGCGAGAGCGCGATGGCAAAGGACAGGAGCGCCGTCACCACGGCCTCGCTCAGGACCTGCAACGCGATCTGAGTCCGCCGGGCGCCCGCGAGCTTGCGCACGGCGATCTCCCGCGCGCGCAGCGTGGCGCGCGCCGTCGCGAGGTTCATGGAGTTGCTGCAGGCCACCAGCAAGATGAGGAGCGCGATGACGGCGAATCCATAGACCATCGTGCGGTTCCCTCCCGGCGTCATGCCGCCCTCCCGGTCGCTGTCCAGGTGCACATCCCGGAAGGGTATGAGGCGGTAGCGCTCGCCCTGGCTGCCTCGCACCTGCATGCCCAGGGCCGCCTTGAAGTCAACGGAGCTGTCCAGTATGGGAACGAGCGCTGCCAGCACGGCGGCGGGACTCGCTCCGGGTGCAAGCTCCACATATCCATAAGCGCCAAGCGTCGAGGTCCAGAAGCCTTCCTTCTCGGCGCGCGTCACCTCATCGGCCTGCGAGCCGTTGGGTACGACGAAGTCGGCGATCAGCTGCGTGTTGTGCGGCAGGTCGCGCATCACCCCGGTGACCGTCAACGGGTGCGTGACGCCATAGCCATAGCAGGAAGCATCGTGTGGCGCGCACCAGTCGATGAGCTTGCCGCTCACCCGCAGGATCTTGCCCATTGGATCGGCGCCACCAAAATACCTGCGCGCCATGCTCTCTGAGAGAACGACCGATTCGGGCTGCGCCAGGGCGCGCGTCGGGTCGCCGCGCAGCAGTGGAATTCTCACGACCTGGAAAAAATTGCGATCCACCACCGTAACCGTCTCGTGTCCCTGGCGCTCGCCGGCCATGACGGTCATCTTCTCCGCAACCACGTGAACGACCGCCTTGACCTGCGCGATCTTCTCCCCCACCGCCGTGAGGACAGGGAACGGGCAGCCGGTCGTCGGCGACGGCGGGCTGGCGGGCAGCTGAAAGGTGGCCGCCAGCCTGTAGAGGTTCTGAGTGCCCGGAATCCAGGCATCGTAGGAGAGCTGGTCGCGCACGAAAAGGAGAATGAGGATGGCACATGCGAGAGCTACCGAGAGCCCCACAACGTTGATGAACGTATAGAGCTTATGGCGGACGAATCCGCGCAGCGCCATCCGGAGGTAGTGTTGCAGCATCAGCTCTACTCGTAGCGCAGCGCACGCACGGGATTGGCACGCGCCACGCGCAGCGTGTTTGCGTATACCGTCGCCCAGGCGATCAGCAGCGCAGCAGCCCCGGCGGCAAGGAAGTAGCGCGGATCCAGAGAGATCCGATACGCATACCCCTGCAACCAGCGCTGCAGGTAGTAGTACGCCAGCGGCCAGGCAATCAAGTTGGCGACGAGAACCGGAACCGAGATTCGCCACAGCATCAGCCGCACGATATCGGTGGTACTGGCCCCCGAGATCTTGCGAATGCCGACCTCTTTCGTGCGGCGCTGGGCAGTGAATACCACCAGACCGAAAAGCCCGAGACAGGCGATCAGTATCGCAACCGTCACGAAAGCGATGAACATCGTGCCCTGCCGCTCCTCGGAGGTGAACAGGTCATCGAAGGCATCGCTCATGAAATATCGTTGCATTGCCGCAGCAGGAGCGAACGACCGCCATGTTCCATCAATGAAGGCGAGCGCCTGCCCAAGATGATCTGCGCGCACTCTCACCGAGAGAAGAGTGCTGTCGTTGGTATCGGCCACATAGATCACCGGCCATTCGGCGCTTCTCAGGCCCTCCTTCATCGCATCGTTGAGCACGCCGACCACCTGCAGCGGTGAGGTGCCGATATCGATCTCCTTGCCCACCGCCCCTGCGACGGTGAATCCGAGGCGGCGGGCGGCCTCGGCGTTGATCAGAACACCCTTACCGCTCAGGCCCGTCCGCATGTCCTGCCCGCGATCTTCGGCGAGAAACCGCCCGGAGAGGAGCCGCATTCCGTAAAGCGCAGGGAACTCCGGGCTGATCGTCACGAGATGGGCCGTGGTGCCGGTGACCTCCCCTGGGGCATGGACCTCCTCGTTGAACGACCATCCGGTATCGAACGGCACTACGTTGGAGAGAGCGGCGCCGACTATCCCGGGACCCGCGCTCAGCACGCGCGCCAACCGCACGCGTGCGTCCGCGGATAGGTTCGCAGTGCTTTTGATGACCACCATGTCGTAGCGGTCGAATCCCAAATCGAGCGTCCGCGCGAAGTGGATCTGCCGGAAGATGACGATGGCGGCGATGCCGAGCCCGATCGAGACCACGAACTGCCCCACCACCAGCACCGAACGCAGCAGGCCGGAGCCGCCATGTGCCCCGCCGCTCGACTTCAATGTCGCGGCCGGCCGGAATCCCGACAGCACCATTGCAGGATAAGCTCCGCTCAGCAAGCCCAGGAGGATGGCCCCGGCGACTGCGGCGACTACGAGCAGCATCCCGTCGCTCGAGTAGTGCAGGCGGATCGGCTCCTGGAGGAAGCGGTCGTAGAAGGGCAGCAAAATCTCGACCAGCGAGAGCGCGATCGCGAGCGACACCAAGGTCGTGCAAACCGCCTCTACCAGGAACTGCACGGCGAGCTCCATACGCCTCGCTCCGACCACCTTTCTGACTCCGACCTCCCGGGCGCGCAGGATCGCCCGCGCGGTGGCGAGATTCATGAAATTGCAGCCTGCAACCAATACGATCAACGCTGCAATGAGCGCGAAGCCGTATACCGTGGCGCGGCTTCCGGTCGGCCTCATCTCGCCGACTCGCCCGCCCGTCAGGTGAATATCCCGAAAGGGCGTGAGGCTATAGTGCTCGAGCCCGCTGCCCGTCTGCGGCGGCTGGATCCTGACGGATCGGTCGAGTATCGGCCGCAACGCCTCCAGTACCTCGTCCTGCCGGGTACCTGGTGCCAGCCTGATGTAGCTGTTGTTTCCAAAAGTCCCCGTCCACCCCGTCACCTTCTCGTCGGGTGTCAGCTGGTCCGCCCGCGATGTATTCGGCATGACGAAATCGGCGATGAGCTGCGTGTTGTATGGCAAATCACGCAGAACACCCGTCACCCGAAGCGCATGCGCGGCGGAGAAGCAGTCATTGTCGTTCGGCTTGCATTGGAACGGCGCCACGCCGCTCACCTGCAGGACGCGTCCCACAGGGTTGGATCTGCCGAAATATTTGCGCGCCATGCTTTGCGAAAGGACGATCGATTCGGGCCGGGCGAGCACGGTTGCCGGATTTCCCGCGATGAGCGGCAGCCTGATGACCTGCAAGAAGTTCGGATCGACGACCGTGACCGTTTGCAGAAACTGACGTTCTCCGGCCCGGACCGTCATCTGCTCGGGGACGAGGTGCGTGACGGCCTGCACACCCGGGATCTCTGCCTTCATTGCATTCAGCGTCGGAAATGGGCTCAGCGCGGTCGGCAGAAGGCTGCCTCCCAGCTCATACCACGTCACCTGCAGCCGATAGAGATTCTCCGTACCCGGAATCCAGTCGTCATACGAGAGCTGATCGCGCACGAAGAGCAGGATGAGGATGGCGCAGGCCATCGCAACCGAGAGCCCCACCACGTTGAGGAAGGTGTAGAGCTTGTGTCTCACCAAGCTTCGCGCCGCCATCATGAGGAAATGACGCAACATCCCCGAGCTACTCGCTACGCAGCGCACGCACAGGACTGGTATGCGCCAGACGCAGAGTGTTCGCGTATACGGTCGCCCACGCGATCAGCAGCGCGGCGCCTCCAGCGGCCAGGAAGTAAATCGGACTGAGCGAGATACGATGGGTGTAGCCCTCGAGCCAATGCCGCAGATAGACGTATGCGGCCGGCCAGGCAATGAGGTTTGCGAGCAGCACCGGGATCGAGATCCTCCACAGCATGAGCCGCACGACGTCGAGGGTGCGGGCGCCTGAGACTTTGCGGATCCCTATCTCTTTCGTGCTCCGCTCGGCCGTGAACACGACGAGGCCGAAAAGCCCCAGACAGGCGATCAGTACGGCAATGCCGGCGAACGCCGCGAGCATCTCGGCCTGCAGCTCGTCCGGCCGAAACATTCCCTCGAACGAGTCGCGCAGGAAGTACCGTGTCAGCACGACATCCGAGGCCAACGACCGCAGGGTATGGTCGATGTAGGACTGCGCTTCGGGCAGCTGAGTGGCACGCACCTTGACCGACAGGCTCAGGTATCGCGAGGCGTCCACCAGATACACCGTGGCTCGCGCGGGACTCCTCGAGTCGTAATACAGGCCATTGGCCACGACGCCCGCGATTCGCATCGGCATCTTGAGGCTGATGCCCGGCAGCTCAAAGCGCTTCCCAAGGGCCTGCTCGGGAGTCAGCCCCATGCGGCGCGCCATTGCCAGGTTGATGAGGACGTTCTTGTCCGCCCAGTCCGCCGAAACGTCGTTGCCGCGCGATTGCGACAGAAATCGGCCGGCCAGCAGATGCATAGAGTAAAGGCCAGGGAAAGCCGGAGTGATGTCGATCCACTGAGCTTCGATCTTGGTGCTAGACCCCAGTGGCTGCACCGTCATGTTGTTAATGTCATTGAGGCTGAACGGCACTGCGGTCGACAAGGCTGCACCGACAATCCCGGGCCCGTTGCTCAAGACCTGCTGCAGACGCTCGCGCGCGGCCAGGGGAAGGTTGCCGATGTCTCGGATCACGATCACGTTCCGGCTGTCGATGCCCCAATCCCGAGCGCGTGCAAACAGGACCTGTTGGAAGACTACGATCGCGGCGACGGCGAGCCCGATCGACACTGCGAACTGGCCGACGACGAGGCTCGAGCGCAGCAGGCCCGAGCCGCTCGCCCCGGGCCCGCCCGTGGCCAGGGCTGCGGCCGGCCGAAATCCGGAAAGCACGAGGGCCGGGTAGAATCCGCTCAGGAGTCCCACCACGATGGTGCCGCCGACGAGCTCGGCGAGCAGCCGCCAGTCGCGAAGATAATGGAAGGCGGTCGGATCGCCGAGAAAGCGCTCGTACGCCGGCAGCAGGACCTCTATGGCAGACAGCGCCAGGACGAGCGATATGAGCGTCGTCAGGACCGCTTCTCCCAGAAACTGTGCCATGAGTTGCCCTCGCTTGGCCCCGGTGAGCTTGCGCAGGGCGATCTCGCGGGCCCGCAAGGTGGCACGCGCGGTCGAGAGATTCATGAAGTTGAAGGATGCGACCAGAACGATGAGGACGGCAACCAACGCAAAGCCGAACACGATCGTGCGGCTGCCCGGCGGAGTCAGGCCGCCCAGCTTTCCGTCAGTGAGATGAACGGCGCGGAACGGCGTGAGTTCGAATTGCATGAAGCGGCTGGCCGGCTGGTCGAGCCCGAATTGCCGCCCGTCGATGGATCGATCGACCAGCGCGGCCACACTCTGCATTACGGCGCGGCGCTGCGCGCCGGGCGCCAGCGCGAGATAGCCGTAGTTGCCGCCGGCGTTGGTCCAGCCGCTCGTCTTGTCCGCCGTGGACATCAAGTCAGCCTGCGACGTATTCGGCATGACGAAGTCAGCCACGAGCTGGGTGTTGTGCGGCAGGTCGCGCAGTACACCCGTCACCGTGAGAATGTGTGATTGACCGTAGCAGGCCACATCGTTCGGCTGACACTTGTCCCAAACGCCGCTCACTCTCAGGGTCTTGCCGACCGGATCGACGTCGCCGAAATACTTGTGGGCCTCGTGCTCGGAGAGGACGATCGATTCGGGCTGGGCGAGCACGCCTGCCGCACTTCCCTCGAGCAGCGGCAGCCTGATCATCTGGAAGAAGTCGGGATCGACTACCGTGACCTGCTCGGAAAAGTGGCGATCGCCGGCGCTCATCGTCATCTTCTCACGCACGACATGAGTGACCGCGCTCACTTGCGCAATCTGTTGCCCGACCGCCGTGAGGACGGGAAACGGACACAGAGCCAGGGCAAGCGGCGCCTGCCCCGGTGCATGAAAGGTCACCTCCAGCCGGTAGAGATCGGACGTGTCCGGGATCCAGTCGTCATACGAAAGCTGATCCCGCACGAACAGAAGAATGAGGATGGCAGCACTCAACCCGACCGCCAGGCCGAGGAGGTTGATGAAGCTGTAGAGCTTCTGCCGCGCAAAGCGCCGCAGCGCCATGGTGAGATAGTGTCGCAGCACGAAGCGCGCCTCAGACCGCCATTCGCACGCTTTCGGTGACGACCGCCCCATCGAGAAGATTCACGATACGGTGTGCGTACTCGGCGTGCGGACGGGAATGGGTGACCATCACGATGGTAGTCCCCTCGCCATTGAGCTCGGTGAGGAGCTGCATCACCTCCTCGCCCGTGGCGGAGTCGAGGTTGCCCGTGGGCTCATCGGCGAGCAGCAGCTTGGGCCGGGAGACCACTGCGCGGGCAATCGCCACGCGCTGCTGCTGTCCGCCGGAAAGCTGTTGCGGCCGATGCTTCGCGCGGTGCGCCACCTTCATCCGCTCGAGCGCCTGCCGCACTCTTGCCCTGCGATCACGCGCCGAGACGTCCTTGTGGTAGAGCAAGGCGAGCTCGACGTTCTCGAATACAGTCAGCTCGTCCACCAGATTGAAGCTCTGGAAGATGAAGCCCACGCTGTTCTTGCGCAGGTCCGAGAGCTGGCCTTCCGACCAGCCGCCAATTTCCTGTCCCGCGAACCAGTACTCGCCCGCAGAGGGGCTGTCGAGCATGCCGACGATGTTGAGCAGCGTCGATTTGCCGCAGCCTGAGGGCCCCATGATCGCGACGAACTCGCCCCCCGCGATCTCGAGATCCACGGCGCGCAGGGCGGTGGTCTCGACTTCGGTGGTGCGATAGACCTTGGAGAGGTGTTTCAGTGACAGCATGGACTCATCCCGCATGATCAGTTCTGGTTTTCGGTTTCTCGAGCTCGACTCGCTCGACGCGCTGGAAGCCCTGGTAACTGGAGACGATGACCCGCTCGCCCGGCTCGAGACCCTGGAGGACCTCGATCTGCTCGGGATTGCGCCGGCCGAGCTCGATCCTACGGCGAACGGCGTCCTTGCCACTCGGCGTCACGACGAATGCCCAGCTGCCGCCGGTGTCCTGATAGAAAGGTCCGTTCGGCAACATCATGGCGGTGGCCGTGCCCCCGAGCTCGAGCCGGGTGTCGATCGCCTGGCCGACGCGGATGCCCTGGGGCACCGCACCGGTGAAGTTGAGATCCACCTTGAACGTGCCGTCGGATACTTGCGGGTAGATCTTGACGACCGTCGCCCGGAAGTCCCGATCGCCCAGGCTGAAGATCGCCGTCTGGCCTCGCGCGACCCGGCCGATGTAGAACTCGTCCACCTGCGCGGTCAGCTTGAAGCGATCGAGCGAGTCGACCTGCCCGAGCACGGCTCCGGGGGTCTTCGACTGACCCACGCGGGCATCTAGCGCAGTGAGCTGACCTGCGGTCGGCGCGCGAATGGCGAGCGCATCGAGACTCGCCCGCGCGGTCGCGATGCTGTCATTGAGCGATGCCAGGGTCTTGCGCAGCTGCGAGAGCTGAGTCGTGCGCACCTGCTGCTCGGTATTGCGCGAGGCGATCGTCGCATCCCGCAGCTCGAGCTCATAGCGATATTGCTCCTGCTCCTGCGCATAGAGCGTCGGCGCGATGGCGTGCCCATCGAGCAGAATCTTGTCGCGCACGAGATCGCTCTTCAGCACCGCGAGCTGATGTTGGACGTCGAGCAGCTGGCTCTGATACTTGAATCGGGTGTCCTCGAGCTGCAGCTTCGTGTTCTCGATGGCGTTGATCTGGCTCGCGGTGTCCGCTTCGCGGGAGGCGACCTGCAGTCGCAACGCGGTGTTGCTGAGCCCGATGAGCGGCTGCCCCGCCTTGACGATTGCGCCATCCTCGGCCAGTACCTCTTTCACCGTGCCGCCCTGCTCGGTCGTCAGATAGTAGGTCGTGAGCGGCGCCACCGTCGCACGAACCGCGATGTAGTCCTCGAACTGTCCGCGAGTCACCGTACCGATCGTCAGTTGATCGACCGGGACGCGGTAGGTGCTGATGGCCGCCCCGTGGAGCAGCCACGCAGCGATGCCGAGGACGAGCAGTGCCGCAGCGACGTATGGCGCATAGCGGCGCCACGCAGGCGGCCGGGCGAGAGGCCTGTCCATGCCACCACCGGCCGGATGGGGAGCCGGCTCGGTCTCGCCCGCCCGCTCGGCTGGGACGTCCACGACTCGACTTTCGGATGACTGTCCGCTGGATTGCACGAACAGGCCTGGTGCAACCCCCGTACCACATAGGAAAGCCATTTATATCAGTAGCTTGGATGACACCCCTCAGCCATCGAGTGTTCGCTCTCGAACAGGCGCCCGTACACTTGATCGAATTCGGACACTTGGTCTGCTATTCCGGGGCGCCGAGAGCGGGTGCTCGCGGCTCGCGGCACGAAGATCGCATTGTTCGTCACCGCCCGAGCGTGCTCAGGCAGGCTGCGGCGCATCTCCCGCACGCTCGGCGATCGGCCGCGCGTGCTGCAAGAGGGAAACGAGGAATTTCCCCGGCTCATCCGTCATGACGAGATGTCCTGCATTCTCGAACCAGACCAGCTGCTTGTGCGGCGCACGCACCTGCGCGCACCATTGCGCCGCAAGCTCCGAGTTGACGATGAAATCGTGGCGCCCTGCGCACACGATGAGTGGACAGTCGAGTTGCCGTGTCGCCGACTCATCGATGCCGAGGACCTGCCGCAGGAGGTAATGCTCGGAGAAGTCGTTGCCATCCCAGATGTGCGCAAGCTCTGCATCCGAGTAGTCCGGAGACAACTTGCTGAGGTCGCCTTCCGCCGCGCTATCGTGCCGGTAGGCCATCGAGCCCCCGTAGTACTCGAGCCATCGCCGCTGCACATACAGATCCTTCAGCGGCGAGGAGCGACCGGCAGGAAAGTAAGGCGCGATGGCCTCGAGCTCCCTCACGGCTTTCCCGTTCCCCTCCCGCCGGGCGCCCTCCATGGCGAACCGCCAGCCGCGGCGCTCGCTCTCCGGCGCGTTGGTGATCTGGCCGACACCGATGTAGGCATGAAGCGAGCGCGCCTGCCGCTTGGCGAGCTCCAGACCCAGGTAGCTTCCCCATGAGTGTCCCAGCACGAAGATCCTCTGCTTGCCGAGCTCCCGAGCCGCCCAGCTCACCATCTCCTGCGCATCGTCGATCATGCGATCGAGTGTCATCGTCGGGGCGAGCGCGGCGCGACCGTTCAAGAGAAACGTCTTGCCGGCACCGCGCTGATCCCATTGGACGACGGTGAAGTACTCCTCCCAGCCTCGAGTGAACCACCAGCTCATCGGAATCGAGACATAGCCGGGACCGCCATGGAGGAAGAGCAGCACCGGATTGCGCTTGTCCGTTCCGCGGATCGATACCCATTGCTCGATGCCACCGATCCTGATCGCCTCGAGCCGCTCGATACCCTTCGGCGTGACGATCCTGCGGGCATTGGCAATGATGCTCGCGGCTTGGCGGCGGCTGAATGGCTTGGCGCGTATCGCCTCGTCTGTCGCACCCGCGACGCCGGCGCAGGGGACCGAGCCCGCCACGCAACCGGCGCTCACCGCGGCCATGGAAGTCAGAAAATCGCGGCGGCGCACTCGAGCGGCCTGCTCGCGCTCAGACGGTCGTTCGCTTCTCATCGCTCACCTCTGCTGAAATGGGTGCACAACACCGCCCGACTCGGCGCAGTTGCACGGCAGCGGATCCTGCAGCGCCCGTGCCAGGGTAAATCGGCCCGTATCTTCAGGGACTTACGAGGACGCGTGGTAACGAGGTGTCCGATCGTGTACAACTATCCGATCACCCGTTCGGATTCGGACACTTGGCACCGACCGCTCCTCATCCCGCGCGGATTCTCATCATCGACGACCAGGAGGACATCCTTCTTGCCGCGCGCCTCCTGCTGAAGCGGCACTTCGCATCGGTGGTGACCCTGCGCGATCCCGCTACCCTGGCGGAGCTGGTGCAGCGCAATGCATTCGACGTTCTGCTCCTCGACATGAACTTCTCGGCCGGCGCCGAGAGAGGCGCGGAAGGACTGGCGCTCCTCGCGCGGGTGCTGGCGCTCGATCCGCAGGCAGTCGTCGTGCTGATCACGGCGCACGGCGACGTTTCGCTGGCGGTCGAGGCCATGAAGAAAGGGGCGGCGGATTTCGTCACCAAGCCCTGGGAGAACGACAGGCTGTTGGCAACACTGCTCGCGGCGTCGAACCTGCGCCGCTCGCGGGTCGAGGCCACCGAGTTCCGCGCCCGCAGCCAGGGGCTCGCGGAAGCGACCCGCATCGAAGGGCAGATGATCGGGACGTCGGCGGCCATGTTGCGCGTCTTTCAGATCATCCGCCGTGCCGCACCGACCGACGCCAACGTGCTCATTTTGGGGGAGAACGGCACCGGCAAGGAGCTGGTCGCGCGTGAGATCCACCGGCTCTCGGGCCGCGCCGAGCAGGCCTTCGTCCGGGTGGACTTGGGAACACTCTCGCCGCAGCTTTTCGAGAGCGAGCTCTTCGGCCACCGCCGCGGCGCCTTCACGGATGCCAAACAGGACCGGGTCGGGCTGCTGCGCGCCGCCTCGGGCGGCACGCTCTTCCTCGATGAGATCGGCAACGTGCCGCTGCATCTGCAGAGCAAGCTCCTCACGGCCCTGGAGCGGCGCGAGGTCACGCCGGTCGGCGGCGAGAAGGCTCAGTCCATCGACGTGCGGCTCATCAGTGCCACCAACCTTTCACCGCACCGCCTCGCCGATGAGAACGTGTTCCGGCAGGATCTGCTCTATCGCATCAACACGGTGGAGATCGGCCTGCCACCGCTGCGGGAGCGGCCGGAAGACATCGCCCCGCTCCTCGAGCACTTCGTCGCGATCTATTCCGAGAAATACAACGTCCCCCCGAAGCGATTGAGCGCGGCGGCTCTCGATCGCCTGACGGCCCACGGGTGGCCGGGCAACGTGCGCGCCTTGCGCCATGCAGTCGAGCGCGCCGTCATTCTCAGCGAAGAGACGATGCTCGAGCCGGATGACTTCTCACTGCCCGCGGCGGGGCAGGCCGCGGCCGGCGCGCTGCCCGCCTCTCTCCCGGCAGAAGCCTCCAAGCTCGATGCCGTGGAGAAAGAGGCGATCCTGCGCGCGCTCGAGGCGCATGGCAGGAACATCAGCCGCGCTGCCGAGGCGCTCGGCCTCACGCGTCCCTCGCTCTACCGGCGCATGCAGAAACATGGTCTCTAGCCCCTTCCGCACCGGTGTCCTCGCGCGCGCGGCTGCGCTCTGCCTCACGATCGGAGCGGTCGCCTGGATGATCGCGAATACAGAGTGGTACGTCACGATCACGCTTTTCGTAGCCATGGGTCTTTACCAAACGGTCGCCCTGGTACGGTTCGCGTCCCAGTCGAGCCGCGAGATCGCCCGCTTCCTCGATGCGCTCTCCGTCGATGACCTGTCACAGAGCTTCGGCGGGCTCGTCGCTGACGGTGCCCACCATGAGCTCGGCACGGCGATGGAGCGGGTGCTCGCACGCCTTCGCGCCAGCCGCTCGGAGCGCGACGAGCAGGCCCAATATCTTCAAACACTGGTCAACCACGTGCCGGTGGCGCTCTTGTCGATCGACGAGCAAGGCGCGGTGAAGCTGCTCAACATGGCCGCCCGGCGCCTCTTCGAGACCTCGCTCACCCGCAGCAGCCAGCTCTCACGCTACGGCGAGCCCTTTGCGGTGAGCATGGAGGCGCTCCTGCCGGGGAGCACCGCGATCCTGCGAATGGAGCGCTCCTCGGGCACGCTGCTCCTCAAGGGAGCGGCCACCGAGATTGCCGCACGCGGAGCGCGCTGGCGCCTCGTGTCCCTGCAGAACATCGAGAATGAGATGAGCGCGCAGGAGCTCGAGGCCTGGCAGACCGTCATCCGCGTCATGGCGCATGAGGTAATGAACTCCCTTACGCCGGTATCGTCTCTCGCGGCCACCGCGCACGGGTTGGTCAGAGACGTTCTCGAGCAACTCCCGGCCGAAGACCCCCGCGCCCCGGCGTTGGCGGATGCGCGCGACGCATTGGAGGCCGTCTGCAGGCGAAGTGAGGGACTGCTGCATTTCGTGCGCAGCCATCGGCGGCTCACCAAGCCCCTGGCGGCACAGATCGAAGTGGCGCCCGTGGAGCGACTGTTCGCGCGCATCCAGCGCCTCCTCGCGAGCGACCTCGCCGACCGCGACATCCGCATGACGACCCGGGTGGAGCCCGGTACCCTCGAGCTCGCGATGGATGCGGAGCTCCTCGATCAGGCGCTGATCAACCTCGTCCGCAACGCGCTCGAGGCGCTGCGCGATACGCCCACCGGGCACATCGCGCTCTCGGGCTGCCGCGAGGCGGACGGGCGGATCGCGATCTCGGTGTCGGATAACGGCCCAGGCATCGCGCCCGATCAGAGGGAGAAGGTCTTCGTGCCCTTCTTCACGACCAAGCGCCAGGGCAGCGGCATCGGCCTCACCCTCGTGCGCCAGATCGCTGCGGCCCACGGCGCCAGCGTCGATGTTTCGGAGACCGCAGGGGGCGGTGCGACGGTCCGCCTGCGATTCTGAGTTAAACTAAGACTGTGCCCGAGCAGTGCCAGTGCCCCCCAACCGTAGGCCATCGCCATGAACACCGGAATTTCCTCGCTGCCGAATGCCAAGACTCTGCGCCCCGCGGTGATCATCGGAGGCGCCGTCATCATCGCCCTGCTGATCCTGGGCGGGGTATTCGTTCAAATTGGTCCCGGGCAGCGTGGCGTGCTCATGACCTTCGGCGCGGTGCACACGGGAGTCCTCGATCCCGGCCTGCATCTCAAGCTGCCCTTCGCGCAGTCGGTCGTCAGGATGGACGTGCAGGTGCAGAACGCCCAGGCCGCCGAGACCTCCGCGAGCCTCGACCTGCAGAACGTGTCGACCACCGTCGCCACCAACTGGCACATCCTGCCCGCCGATGCAGAGTGGGTCTACCAGCACATCGGCAATGAAGGCGATCTGGTCGACAAGATCATCCGCCCGGCGATCAGCAACTCCGTGAAGGCCGTGACGGCGCACTACAACGCCGAAGACCTGATCATCCACCGCGATCAGGTGCGCAGTCAGATCCAGGAGCAGATGACCTCGGAGCTGCAGCCTTATCGCGTGGTCGTCGACTCCGTCAACATCACGGACTTCCACTTCAGCGAGGAGTTCGCCCAGGCCATCGAGCGCAAGCAGATCGCCCAACAGCGCGCCTTCCAGGCGAAGTACGAGCTGGATCAGGCAAAAGTCCGCGCTGAGCAGCGCGTCGTCGAGGCTCAGGCGCAGTCAGAGGCACAGAAGCTCCTGCAACAGACCCTGACACCCCAGATCATCCAGCAGCAGGCGATCACCAAATGGGACGGGCACCTTCCGACGGTGATGAGCGATAAGGGAGTACTGCCCATGATCGGCAATATCGAGGCACCGACAGGGAAGTGATGGCGCCCCTAGAAGATATCGAGGAAAATGCTACAAGTTATTGATTTAATGGCGCCCCCGGCCGGAGCATAAAAGCCTAATAAATAAGGCTGAATTCCAGCCATAAGCGCACCGCTGGACATGCACTTACCCCATTAGATACCCCAAGACGCTGGGTGCTGGCCAAGGCGCCGCCCGCGCCGTGCTCATACACGGCGGAGCGGCCTCAGCTACGCAACACCGTCAAGGGGTGTCACATGGCCGCTATCCAGTCTACGCGCCCGAGATCCGGGCGCATCAGCATCACCGCGCGCCTGGCGCGCAAATCAGAAGACGTACTCCACCACGTTGGCCGCGCTTACCAGCGCTGGTCGCTCAAGCGCGAGTACGTGTCCCAGCGGTTCCGCCGGCACAATGAACGTACGGCGGAGTTCGCCTTCGTCTTCCGAGCGGTCGGCAAGACCGCGCCCCGCACGCTACTCGACATCGGGACAGGGACCACCGCTCTGCCCGCCGCGATCGCCAATTGCGGCGTCGTGGTCACGGCTGTCGACAATGTGAGGGACTACTGGGAAGACGGCATGGTGAACCGGCACTGGCACATCATCGACAGCGACATCCAGAAACCGGCGCTCGAAGGCCAATGGGACATGGTCACCTGCATCAGCGTGCTCGAGCACGTGAAGGATCACCGCGCCGCGATGCGGAACATGATGCGCCTCGTGAGGCCCGGCGGGCACCTGGTGCTCACCTGCCCCTTCACCGATCGAGAATTCGTCGCCGATACCTACCGGGTTCCCGGCGCCGACCCCGTCAGCGCGACGGAGGTCTATATCTGCAACTCCTACAGCCGCGCGGAGCTCGAGACGTGGCTGAGTGACGGGGATGCGGAGCTCATCGAGGAGGAGTACTGGCGGGGATTCACCGGCAAGCACTGGGCGATGGGCACGCGGATCGCCCCGCCTGAGCCGTCGAGCCGCAATGGTAATCACAACCACGCCTGTTTTTTGATTCGACGGAGGTGATCGTTGCCCCGTCTGATCGTATCGGCCCCTGCCGGCGTTTCAGCGCCGGCGAGAGGCCCTCACCACAACCAGCAAAGAGGTGCTGACCATGGCTACCAAGAAGTCTACTACCCGCGTCGCGAAGGCGCGGTCCGCCCGATCCACCGCCGATACCAACATACGCGGCGCTCACCTTGCTTGCGCGCTGCGGCTCATGCGTTGCTGCGATAGCCTCCTCGCCGATGGAGGACCGCTCACCGCCGAGATCTTCGACGTTGGCGAGGTCATCCGCTGCGCCGCCCAGAATCTCACCACCTGGCTAGAGGGCATCGATGTTACCGCCCCCGGCGGCCCCAGCGATGCGCACGTGTTCGACGCGCTCGACGCCTGCACTGCAGCGGCGGCTCTCATCGAAGCCGGGCTTAACCCTCGGAACGACAGGACAATTTCGCCGATCAAGGGAATTCTGCGCCTCGGTGCGTGCCGGCTTGCCCAGGTGGTCGCGGAGGTGCAGTCATGAGCGCCGGCGTCCGAATTCGCCGGGACGGAACGATTGACAGCAGCGTGGTTGTCGCCGAGGGAGTGCGCCTTGATGCAATGGAGACTGGGCCAGGGACCGGCGAATGGAGCCTGTTCTATAGAGGCAAGCCCGATTCGCTGATCGCGGCTGAAATCTGCACGGACGACATGCTCATCATGCCGACCGGCAACGTCCGCAAGCTCAGGGGTACGGATGCGCTGGGACGGCCGTTCGATGGTTGGTGGAACTTCAGTTATCGACGTGGCGCAGCTCGTGCCGTGCAGAGTGTCGACGTCGCATGGCGCGACCTTCCGCTGATGACGGCCATGACTTTCCCCGGAGGGCCGGCGGCGATTGATGCCAAAAACGAGCGCGAGCGCATCCTGCGCGAGCGTGAGCAGGCACGCACCGTCGCCGCGGCGGATCTCGCGCCCGGCGCTGCGCGACCACGCCCGGCGCTGCGCCTCGTGGCCGTCAACGGCGCGCGCTGCCCCGAGCCGGAACCCGGGGCGCAGTGTCATGTGGACGCCCCTGAGCGCCCGCAGGATGCCGCCCTGTGGGTCGGAATGGTCGGGGAGCTCGTCGCGCTGTACAACCTGCTGCCCGGGGCGCGTCAAGCCTCGCTCCGGCGCCGAATGCACCAATTGGTGCTGGAGGCGCGGGCCGGGAGCTGAAGGACGAATTGCAGACGCCTGCACGAGAGCGCCGCCTTCGGGCGGCGTTTTCGTTTCTGGCTTCCTCCGGGGCCCTTTTGCGACCTGGTGCGGCTTTGTCAGAATTCGAGAATGACGGGACGGATGTACGGCAGCGGCTGGAACCGCACGGCGGCCGCCTGGATGGCGAATAGGAACGTGTGGTAGTAGTCGCTCGCGCCGTGCGTCGCGGCCGTAAACGTCGTCGCGAAACTGCCGCTCGAGGCCTGCGTCTGATCCTCGACTGCAAAATTGTTCGTCGCCGCCCCTCTTGCGGTGAATCCCGTCCCCGCGACCATGTCAGCATCGCCCGTGGAGTCGTTGCACACGCCGAGAATGTAGGCAGCGGGAAGGAACCGCGATAGACCCGGAAGTGATCGCATTGGCAGTCGTTCCAGGTGCAGACTGCTGATTCATCCCGCCGGCGAGGAATGGAGAGGTGCCGTCCTGCCCTGTGAGCTCGACGGCCTGCAAGTAGCTCTCACCAGGTAGACCACCGCTGTAGGTCGCAAGGATCGACGCGGCTCCGGATGGGACTTTCCCGTATGCGCCCGTCACCCAGAAACTCGTGTCATTGGCCGTCGCCATGGCGGCCGGCACCGTGAGGGAGCCGAGATTGGTCCCAGCGCCACCAGCCCCCGAGAAGAACGCGAAGGTCGCAGTGGGATTACCCGCGCCGGCACTCGTCGTGCTCGCTAGGCAAATGAGATTGTTCGCGGCCGGGGAGATGTTGACGAATCCAAGGTTGATGCCCTCGGCCCGCTGAACGTAAGAGACTGTCATATTGAGTTCACCCAATTCGCCCGGTTGAGATCGTCATATCAGCTCACCCACGTTGCGCCCGGCCGGCCCGTACCGTCCCACGCGCCCATGTTGCACTGCGCTCCGGTGATGAGGCCGCCTATACGGCCGGCGTTGAACGCGGGAGACCCCGACAGCACGTGGAATTGGTCCGCGAACGTGCCGCCGTTCGTGAACGGGTTCGCCGTGTTCGTGAGCGAATTGGCGTCCGTGCCAAACCCGGTGCGGAACGCCGCCAGGGTGTGGTACGCGGTCAAAGGCGTGCTGCCCGACGACGAGTCCGGCACCGACCCCCAGAGGTTCCAGCCGCCGTACATATTGAAGTCGCTCAGCGCGAAGAGGTCGATGCCCGTCATCACGTAGCCGTACGCGTTGGCGGCGATGCCGTTGTCCCAGAAGAGGTTGTTCCACGACGAGACATTGTGCGTCGTCCCGCCGCTGCCGGTGTTGACGTAGCCGCCGATCAGCATGCCAGCCGCGTGCTCGCTCACCGCGACGAACGTGTTGTTGTACACGTGGGCTGGCGTCCGCACGTAGGTCGAGGCGATGTTCGTGTTGTACAGCACGATGCCCATTCCCTGGTGCAGCATCACATTGTGATGGAACTTGCTGAGCGTGCCCAAGCCGTTGTCGGCCATGAACCCGAAGATCGGCGCCGCGGTGACGTCGGTCCCGCTCGCGCACAGCGTCATGTCGAAATAGTTGTACGCGATCTCGGTGTTGTACTGCGTCGCCTCCTTTCCCTGGAAGTTGCTGCTGTTCACCACCGTATTGAACGAGTAGATGTTCCCCACGGTAGCCGAGTTCCCGAGGCCCCACTGGTAGATGCACGAGAAGTGCAGCGGGTCAGTCCATCCTAAGTTGTCGTGGAAGTAGTTTTGCGTGACGAGGCCGCTGGACCCTGAATAGTTGATGATGGGCCCTAAATTGACGCCGTTTGAGACGGTATTGTTCTGGGCGCTGCCGCCGGTGAACTCGCAGAACTGAATCGTCCAATTGGTGGGTCCGTTACCACCGCTCGGCGAGTCGCCGACGTGGAAGGCCCACATCGAGAATCCCGTGAAGCGCAGCCCGTCTATGGTCCAGAAGTTGGTCCCGGACCTCGCCGCCATAATGGGACTTGCATTGGCGTTACCACCGCCGAAGAGTCCGCTTGCGCCCTTGGCATCGAGTGTCGCCGTGCCCCGCAAGTAGAACCCGCTCGCGTCTGAGGAGCCGAAGTAGGTCTGATTGGCAGAGCTCGTGCCGCCCGCGATCGTGAGCGCCGCCACGGCCTCGTTGGTGCCCATGAGGCCGCTCACGTCGTAGTTGCCAGGGAGGAACCCCACGCGCTGGCCCGCGTACGTCGCCCGCTTCGTGTTGACTGCTGTCACGGCCCATGGGAGCGTCAGCGTCCCGGGGTTGGAATCGCTCCCCGTTGGCGAGATGTAGAAGTTGAACGTCTGCCCGGGAATGCCGATGAAGCCCGACGCCGCAGCGACGTCCCCCGCGCGGCTCCTCATCGCGATCGCGGTCCTCGGCGTGCCGAGGACCTGCGCTACCGCTCGGGAAACCGCCGACAGCGCCAGGGCAGTATGCGGAGCGCCGGCGGCCCGTGACCTGGCCGATGCGTTCGCCGAGAAGATGCTCTGCGGCGCATCGCCCGCCGGATAGCGTGCCACTTGCCGTCGGCACTTGGCTTGGAACACTGGACGAGATAGCGGGCCGCCGCCATCAGCGGCTCGCTTTCGGTGACTGCAATCGCAAAATCTTGCGGAGTCGCCGGGCGTATCGGCGGAACGCGCCGTGTGATCGTTTGCGGCCGCGGCTCACGATCAGCTCCCTGGCGGCGCCGGGCTCGCCACGAACGCACTTGTCCAGGCAGACGGATCCGGCTCGCGGTAACTGCCGAAGTGATGGACCTCGTTGATCACAAACTCACCTTGGAAGACGCTCTTGCTTTTGGCAGGCAGGGGAACGCTGGGCGTCGTATTCGCCGCGCCGGCTGCGGGGCTCAAGATGGCATAGGGAGCGACGATGCCTTGCGGGAATCGAATATGGTTTCCGACGCCGATGTCCGCGCGCAGCACCGTCTTAAAGCTAATCTGCGTGCCCAACAACCAGGTCGGCTGCCCGATCAGATCCTCGAAGTTGATTGGTACGGTGACGGCGCTTAGGCCATTGTTGGTGTCGGTCCCGTCGAATACATAGATCGTGTCTCCGGTCGCCGTTATCTTCACGCCGGGGTAGTCAAAGCCCAGGATCTGCGCGCCGAGCGGTTGCGTCACCCCGAGAAGATAAGATGCCCACTGTGATGGAGTTGCATAGTAGCCCGCCTCATCATTCGGGAGGACGATCCGCGGATCGATGAAGACTTCCGTCTTGAACTCCGGAAGCGCCGCCTGCAAGGCTGCATTGATCGCATCGTAGAGCGAGGTTCCCGCCGGCCAGAAGAACGAGACCTTGCGATCGAAAATGCTATCTGTCGTTCCCGGCGGCCCGGGATTCACGATGAGATTGAGCGTCTGATTGACGCCTTCCCAATTGCCATATGCCTGAAATACGTTTCCTTCTGCAATCACACCAGCCTGCGCGGGGTTCGCAAGCGGGAGGCCTGGAGCCATGCCTGCCTTGAGTTGAAAGCGCATTCCCGAGAGGTTCGCCGCCTGGCTGATCATTCCAAGGCCGACACCGTAGATCTTGATTAGAAACCCTCCCTGGGGCTGTGCGAGCTGGGTGACGGGTATGTCAAACTCGATGTGCAGCGCCCCGGGGTCGGTCTGCATTCGACCTGACAGGTCCCGGTAGAGACTGGAGAAGGTCGGGCCCGTGCCACGCTGGAATCCCACGCCCCGCGGGATCAGGCCTGGGACCATGTCAGGAAAGGCAGCTCCGAACTGCGGCGAAAATGGATTTTCCGCCGCCCGGATCCCGCGCAGCAATTGGCCCACTTGGCTGAAGTTGATTTGCCGCGGAGCGAAATGTTCGCCGGCCGGAACTATCGACTCGCCCGTTCTGGGGTCCGAAAGTGTCAGGCTGTAATACCTCATTGCCCGACCTCGCGCTCATGAAGACCCGCAATGAGCGCAAGACAGCGCACATTGAGGAAGCGCAGCGGTTTCGCGAGCTGCTCGAGCAGCACGAGCAGCACGCTGCTCGCTGCGATCGCGAGAAATGCCACCACCGCAAGGAGCAGTCGTGCCGTCGGCTTCACCGCGGAACACCCGCGAGGCCTGCAACCGAGTACACCGGGTTAGCGCCGGTCGCGTGGCGAGCAGTGACGATAATGCCGCTGTTGGGCGAGACCGCCTGAACGTAGGTCTGAACGGATCTCGGAAGTCCTACGCCGCGGCCCCGTTTCACGGCGCGCGCGAGCGCGGCATCCACATTACCTTGGCCCCAGTTATTCGCTGCGAGCGCTAGGGCAATGTTGCCGTGGTAGTGCTTCAAGAGCTTCCCCATATAGCTGGCCGCGGCCCGCCCCTCCTCCACGGCATCGAAGGGGTCCGTGACGCCGAGCATCTTGGCCGTCCCGGGCATGAGCTGAAACATGCCCATTGCGCCCTTCGATGATACGGCGTTGGCATTGAAGCTAGACTCCGTCTGCGCGATACGCGCCATGGTGCCCGCCGGTAGTCCGTTCGCCTTATCCAGCGAGGCTAAAAACCCTTTGAGCTTCCCCATATCGCCGGAGGTGGGGTGGCCATACCTGAAGTGACTCGAATCGACTCCGGTTTTCCAGAACTCCTTCTGTTGTCTCCACCAATTGCTCAAATTATCATGCGGGTCGCGAGCGCCTGGGTTGGTCGGGTTGCCGAACCACCTGTTGAATACGGATGCGGCCTTCTCGATGTCTGTCGTGAAGTCCGTCATCGCCTTCAGGAATCTCGGCGTTGAGAACTGGTTCAGCATCGTCGCGAGGTTGTCGATGCCCTTCTTCATCTCGGGGCCGGTCATCACCTTCGAGAGAAACCCCGAGAACGCTACCGACAGCCGCTCGAGCGGCTTCTCCAAAGGTACGAGGCCTACGACGAAGGTCTTGAAGATGGACGACTTCGCACGCTCCATCTGATTGGTGAAGTCGGTCCACTTGCGCGCAACGCTGGGAGGAAGACCCAGGGTGTTCCTATCCTGTTGCTCGTGCTGCAGCTGCTTGTAGAACTCTGAAGCGGACATCGTCCGGAGGCGCAAGAGCGTCTCAAGCCCTCCGTAAGGTTGTAGCCCGTACGAATCGGACGCTGTCCCAAGCAGGCCTCGAGGAGTGTTGATGGCCAAGCGCCTCATAGCCTCGAGCATCTTCAGGGAAACTTGTTCGGTCGATCCGTTGGGGTTGACGCCCATGGAGTAGAGCGGGCCCTGCAGCGCCGGGTTCGAGACCGCCTGGTTGATGGATGAGAGGAATGAGCCTGGGTCCGTGAAGCGACCCATGTTGATCCCAAAGGACCTGAATGAACCATAGTTCATCCCGAGACCCTGGTAGCCGAAACGGGAGGAGGCAAGGCTGCCGGCCATTCGGTCAATACCAAACAGGGACCCGCCAAGGAGGCCTCCGCCTATCATCGTGCCCCACTTCATGAGCTCGCGACTGATGTGGAGCACATTCCCGAGGGTCGACCGTGAATGAGCCGCGATGCCTTGCCAGATCCGTCCGGCACGCTCCTGCGCTTTGTCGCCGCCGCCGAATTCCCGCATCACCTGGTTCTGCGCAAGCATCGCAGCGGTCGTCTGGCGGAAAGCCTTGTCGACCTTTTGCCAGACGCCAGGAGTCTTCGCGAGCCGCTCCTCGTACTGCCCGAAGAGCTTGTTGAAGCGCTGAAACTTGGAGTCATCCAAGGGTATGTCGATAACGGGCATCCGCAGTGTCACGCGCTCGCTC
>DASRDO010000033.1:0-83993 GCA_035652555.1 Steroidobacteraceae bacterium
CAAGACCGCCGCGAGGGGTCGGACCCGAAAATTCTAATTGTCGCTGCCGCCACGGCCGGCTTCGCCGACGTCAATTACCCGGCGTCAACTACGACGACCGTCCTACGACAATTACCCGAAAGTTCTAATTGTCGCTGGCCAGGCTGGCACCGTCATTGCGCTCAGCGGAATGCTCTGCTTCGCTGAGCTCGGCGCGGCGCTTCCCCACGCGGGCGGTCTGTTTGCGTATCTCACCCGCGGCCTGGGTCCGATCTGGGGATTCCTGTTCGGCTGGGCGGATTCGCTGCTCATGGGGCCGGTCGCGTTCGCGACTCTGGCGGCCGGCCTCATGAAGTTCGCCGGCTTTCTCTCTCCTGGACTCAACTTCCCTTGGCTCACACTTCATGCCGGCCACCATGTCTTCATGCTTACCCCGGCCCAGCCGCTGGCCGCAGCGGTCATCTTGAGCCTGACGGCGCTGAACTGTCTCAGCGTCAATGTTGGCGGTCGCATTCAACTCGTACTGAGTTCGCTCAAGGTTGCAGCAATCCTAATCATCATTCTGACCGGCCTCCTGTTGGCCAAGCCGATGGGCGATGCCGTGAGCTACGAGCTGACATCAGCACGCGGCGGGGCGTTCGCAGCGACGCTGTCCGCGATCGTGCCGGTGATGTGGGCGTACAATGGCTTTCAATATCTTGGGAACCTCGGCGCCGAAATACGACAACCCGCGAAGAACATTCCTCGTGCTCTCTTTTTCGGGATGCTCATCGTGGGCGTCCTCTACATACTGGTTAATATCATCTATTTCCGTGTGCTGACCTTCGGGCAAGTGGCGCAGTCAGGCGACGTGGCATCCGATGTCGTCAAGTCCCTCATTGGTCCGAGGGGCGCGATTTGGCTCACCATTGCTATGGGGATATCGGCTCTGTCCTCTCTTCACGGGGTACTCATGGAAGACGCCCGCGTGCCCTACGCCATGGCGCGCGCCGGGCTCTTCTTCGAGTGGATGGGCAGCGTTCATCCCCGTGTCCGCAGTCCGATAGGAGCCCTGACCTTCCAGGGGACCTTGGGGGCACTCATCGCGCTCACCGGCACGTTCGAGCAGCTCCTTTCCTTCTATGTCTTTGTGATGTGGATGTTTGCGGCTCTCGGAGCTTTGACGGTCATCCGCTTGCGCCTGACCGAGCCCGACCTGCTGCGCCCGTATCGTGCATGGGGCTATCCATGGACCCCGCTCTTGTTCATCGCCGCCACTCTGGCTCTCACGACGAATCTCTGGATCGAGCAGCCAGTACGCTCCTCACTTGGCATGCTGCTGATCCTGGTGGGGGTGCCGTTCTATCTATACAAGTCAGCCCAGCAGCCAATTGCCGCTACAGAGTAAATGCGATTCGCAGCTGAGTCTCCCACTAACGCGGAAGTTTCCCCAGATCGCTCACCGAAGCGGTCGGGTGTGATCGCCGGAGGCGCCGGGCGACACATCGAGGGGAACCGACGCGGAGGGCTACTATGATTTTTTTTTACGTTGCCAGTTGTGGGCGATCCTCGTGGGTGTCGCGTCGCGCTGCCGCTCTTTCTCCCGTGCGCGCGCGCAGGGACGGACTACACTTGGGAGCGCTGTCATCGCCTGCGCCCCTGCTGTCGTGACGCTGTAGTCGGTCGATAAGGGGAGTGCGATGCGTCACCGCCGCGAACTTTCGATCCTGCTTACCGCAATCATCCTGCTGACCGGCGCCTATAGCCTTTTCGGGATATTCCATTCCCCGCAGCTGCCCTTTTCCATGCAGCTCCTGGATGCCCACACGGCGGTCATCAGACCTGCCCAGGGCATCCCGTTCCCAAACGATTTGCGCCCGGGTGATCTCATCGATCTGGCGGCGCAGCCGCGGCCAACCCGCGTCGCAATCGACTCGCCCCTCAATCTGGCAGGCCTTCCGCCGAGTTCAACTTATCCATTCGTCGTCCGTCGCGGCCATGCGCGCATCACCGTCCAGATCACGAGCGTCCACCGCAATCTCGAGGGCGCTTGGGCCGCGTTCTGCACCGACAGTCTGATCGGTGTAATCGGGCTGCTCGCCGTATGGCGCGGTCGGGACCGAGCCGCAGCGGGGCTTGCAGTATGGGCCACCGCATTTCTGACGGCGATCGCGATTTCCTTTGTACCGTCTGACGGCCTCGGACCAGTGCTGGCAATGTGGAGCTTTTACCTGCTCGCACGGGTCGGTTTCTACGTGATGGCGGAATCCATGATCACCGGGTCGCTTCACCCGCGAGCGCGAACATGGTGGCGTGCTGGCTTCTTTGTATTGCTTACGATCGCGGCCATCCGGGCACTCATCGGGCCGATCGTCTTTGTCACCACGGGCTGGGCAGAAATGCTGCGACCCGCATACGGCCTGATCGTCAGCGCGACCTATCTGCCCCCTGTCGCGCTGCTCCTCGTGAGCTATCAGTGTGCAGCGGTGGCACAGCGGCTCCGGTTGCGCTGGATGCTAGCGAGCAGCGCATTATTCCTTGCCGCGATTGTTCTAAACAACACGCCACTTCTGGGTTCTTCGATATCCCTCGCCGCATCGTTCTTTCTGTCCGCCATGGCGGGGGTCGGCTTCCTGTACACGATCCTCCGTCACCGGGTAGTCGACTTCACGGTGATCCTGAACCGCACGCTCGTATACGCAGCAACCACAAGCTTCGTGCTCGGCCTATTTGCCCTTTTCGAGAGTTTGATCGAGCGCTCGGCGTTAGGCCACGACGCCAGCCTGATGATGGAGCTCGCGGTGCCGCTAGGCCTGGGTGTCTCGCTGAGCACCGTTCACCGGCGAGTCGATAGCTTGGTCGATCGTCTGGTGTTTCGCCGCCAGTACCGCGAAGAGATCGCCCTACGCCGCTTTGCCCAAGAATGCGCTTTCGTGACCCATCCCGAAAACTTGCTCGACCTTGCCATGGAGCAGATTACCCTCCATGCCGGTGTCCCATGGATCGCCATGTACGAGTACACGCCCGATGGTTATTCTCGTGTTCGCCAGCGTGGTACCCAGAATTTACCGCCGCGGGTCGCAGCCGACGATCTTGCTCTGGTGAAGCTGCGGGCGCATGACCCAGAGGTCAACTTGCACGCAGCGCCGAGCGCAATAGGGAAAGATGGTTACGCGTTCCCGCTGCGCGTGCGCGGCCATTTGCTCGGAGTCCTCATAGTGGGGCCGCGTCCAGGCGAGCACTCGGTGGCTGAGGAACGCGAGTTGCTCGCCCACGTAGCCCACGAAATCGGCGCCGCCTTGTTCGCGCTACGCGCTGAGGCCAGCGAGGCAAGAGCGCAGGCAAGCGAGGCGCAAGTGCGAGAGTTACATGTCCGTGAGAGGGCACTGTTGGAGGCTTTGCGTACAATCGGTGGAACGGCAATCTCATAACTGGCATGCGGGCAGCCATGACAGTGAGCGGGGCGATGCGGCTACTTGATCTTCCGTGAGATTGTCTGTGATTTGGCACGAGCGGCGGAACCCTACGCATCGCAAGCTCCAGGTGAGCCGTCGTCATAGTGTAGTGCGTTTGTCGGCCAAGCGCGACAGTCGGCAAGGGGCGCGACGGATGCGACCATGCGCTACCAGTCGCACGAACAGGTTTTGCCGAATTTTCGGCGAAACTTCCCCTTGTCTTTTGACTTTCCATTGGAGACCACCTCCTCGGTAGTTCCACTGCACATGCGGGAGAAGCCATGCACGCCGCGCACCCACACCTAGGCATTCTGTTCATCGCGGGCTTTGGCCCGATCGTTCCTGACACTGCGAAGAGCCGCAAGCTTTATGGCGACGCCATGGGAATACGGTTCAAAGAGGAGACCGGAGAGTATTTGCATACAGAGGCTCTGAGCGGCGCTAAGACCTTTGCGCTTTGGCCCTTATCGCAGGCTGCTCAGTCCTGTTTCGGCAAAGATTCGTGGCCTAACAATGTTCCGGTTCCACAGGCTTGGCTGGAATTTGATGTCGACAGCGTAGAAAGGTCCACAGCGGAGCTTGAATCGAAGGGCTACAAAATGCTGGTCAAGAACAAAAAGGAACCCTGGGGCCAAATCGTCAGCCGCTTTCTCTCACCGGAAGGATTGCTGGTCGGCATTACCTTTACTCCAGCGATGCGTGACGGCAAGCAAGAAGCCTCGTAAGCGAAGAGCATGCGGATCTCCGCTTTGTAGTGGCCGACCTCTGACACTGTCACGTCGACATCAATGTGGGTGACCCGATCTGGCCGGAGCCACAGCAAGTCCGGCTGCCTCGATTACTGGACGGCACCCTGCTCATTCGAGGCTATCCGCTGGAGATGGTTTTAGCGGAGAAGATCGTTACCGCTCTTGCACGCGGAACGGCCAATACCCGATGGGGGGACTCAGCGGGCGGTCGGGATGACTCCGAAGCCGACTTTCGGAGTTTAAGAACCGGACACTGGCGAGGCGGCAGCGAAAGCGCGACACTGTCCCGATTCGGCCAGCTCGCCACCTTGCCGCAAATGAGATTCTGGATTCTTGGATTCTTCATGCTTGCGTTCTGTCGGGAGGCCGCCGCGGGTGATAGCGTTGTGTCGGGTCGTGCCATCAGTAACGTGTACATGGACTATGTGAAGATCGATTGCCCGAAAGGCAATATCTGCATGGATGCATGGTTCAGGTGGTGCATTGATGTCGCGAAACCGTTCCGCGGGCCGTCTATTACTGGCCGCGTTACCGCGGTCAGGATGCAACATTCAACCGTGATTCCCTCATACGAGAGACGGCTTCGATCGTTCGTCCTAAAGCCCATTAAGGATCCGAAGCAGCGCGCGCTTCTGAGGTCGGACTACTACTTGGTGAGTACCTCATTCGCGGTCGCCGCGGAGCCGCCACTGATGCGAGGTCACGCTGCCGCCAGTGCGCGAGTGCACGGGTGCTCTGGGCGCCGGAGGACTTCGCAAGAACCGAGGTTCCCTTGTCCTTAAGACAGCTTGCGGATTGCATGTACCAGGCATTCAGGAGGGAGAAATGCGTGAGCGGGTGATTTCCACTTTGGCAGCAATCCTGTGCGTGCTCTGCGCAGCGCCGAGCCATGCCGAACCCGTGAAGGCGGAGATCGCTCCGGACGGTACGGTAACCGTCCCAAGCTTCAAGCTGCCGCCCTCGATCTATCTCAGCGACGCCGCCAAGAAGGCGCTTCCCCGCAAAGCGGAGGACGACGGCGGCACGTGGTGGGCGCAAACGGCGTCGCAGCACAAAGCCGCCGAAGTGCGCGCACGGATCGTCAAGGATTCGGCCTCGCACGTTGCTAAGTTGCGAGACACCTATTCCGTGCGCATCGAGGAAACGACGATCGCTGGCATTCATGCGTATCGAGTGATCCCCGCTCACAGCAGACCAGGAACGATCCTGATCAACTTGCCGGGTGGCGGTTTCCTGCTGGGCAACGCCGGAGGTAACGGATTGATGGAGTCGATCCCGGTCGCGGGGCTCAGCAGGATCGAGGTGATTTCAATTGACTATCGGCAGGCGCCTGAAGCGACATTTCCCGCTGCCAGCGAAGACGTAGCCGGCGTCTATCGTCAGCTGCTGAAACGCTATCGGCCGCGCGGCATCGGCATTTTCGGCTGTTCGGCGGGTGGGCTGCTGACTGCGCAGTCGCTGGCATGGTTCGAAGAGGAGCATTTGCCCATGCCTGGAGCAGCCGGGATCTTCTGCGCCTCCGCCGATGCCCGCTGGGGTGGCGATAGCTGGAACTGGCAAAAGCCGCTCGAGGGATTTGCGACGGCACCGTCGCTCGACGAGCGATTCTATTATGGGAACCATGATCTTTCCGATCCCCTGATATCGCCGATCGAGTCGCCGAAGATTCTTTCCCGCTTTCCCCCGACACTGCTCATAACCGCCACGCGTGCCGCGGAGCTAAGCTCGGCTGTGACAACGCACCGGCTGCTGGTGAAAGCTGGCGTGGACGCCGACTTGAACGTTTGGGACGGGCTTGGTCACGGCTTCTTCTACGATTCCGATCTTCCGGAATCTCGCGAGGCCTTTCAGGTCATGACGAATTTTTTCGTCAAGCACCTGCACTGACGAAGCAAAATGGGGTACGTCCGTTTGACAACAGCCGAGGTCAATGACCCAACAGTCCGTATGATCTGGTATTTCCCGAATCTCGACGGACAGCGATCCGGTGCATTAGGGGAGCGATGGTCAGTTAGCGCGTTTGGTTCGTTAGACGTTAAGCAAGCGCAACATCCCACTGTTTCTTCAATGACCAGAAACTCCATCGACCCGGACCAAACTTGAACTGTCGCTTGCGGATCCGAGAACGACCTCGATCCAAGCCAAGGTGACCGCTGCCGTCCGATGGGACTTGAAACCGAGCATAGGTTGACACCGGCCCTTGATCGCGCGGTGATCTTTGTTCGATTAAGTTGTTGAGGTAGGGGCTCCTCCGCACGAGGACGTACTTCCAACGATGATCCTCGCGACGAAGCCGACGCAGGCCCAAGTGACTGGGCTTATGGCCGTCGAGCGTGATGTTCCGCGGCCAGCGCGGGGCGCAGGAGGGCGGCCGCCTTGCGAAAGAAGGCCATCGCCGCGGTGATTCCACGTCCGGGATGGAACAACGACTTGACCGTCTTCCCCTCCTTGTCGACTGCACGATAGAGGTATCCCGTTTTCGGCCGGGTCCGAATGTAGGTCTCATCGACGCGCCAGGACGAGCCGATTGGCTTCGCCCGGCGGTTCCACCGCCGCTCGTACTCCGGAACCTACCGGTAGACCCAGCGCATGATCGTCGTGTGGCTGACGTGCATGTCCCACTCGGCCATCAACGCCACGAGATCACGATAGCTCGGGCGGTAGGTAAGGTACTGGCGAACGCAGCCCTCGATGACTTCACGAGGAAACCGCCGACGTCGGTATATGGCATCGCGTTCAGTGATGCCCTTCCGGAAAGAGGGGTAACAGTTTATTCCGGAGACATAGGTTCACCCATGTCTCCGGTATAAACCGTCACCCATGTCGTCGGAATAGACAGTGAGTTAGTGGTGGCCAGGGGCGGAATCGAACCACCGACACGCGGATTTTCAGGCGGATCCAAGTGGTTCTAGGGGTTTATGAATCAACAGCTTGCAGCGCTTGCCAGCCCCGATGCCAGCCTCACCCAGGCACATTCCTGACGCACCCAGTCTGAGCTCGGCACATTCTCGGCACACCCCCCAAGCACTCTGCGGCCGCTACGGCCGTTTGGCGACGACCTTGCCATTTTCCCAGACATAGAGCGGCGTCCCATGCATCCGCGCGGTACGCCGAGCAGTCTCGCCAGCACGCAGTAAGGCGCGCTCGACGCGTGCAGCAAGCTTCGGATTCCGGTTGGATGCGCTCTTGCTTGCACCTTTCGCCCTCATGGCTCGGACTCTACCAGCATCGACGGCCTGCTGATCAGGCTAGTGACAGCAGTCGCTTAGATTGAGCGTCGATTGCAACGTCAAACCGCCTCTGCAAGAAAAGCGCGGATTTCATCAGCATTCGCGCAGAACACGGACCTTGGGATTCCCAACCAGCGTGCTGCTCCAGCAGACGTCGGCGCAGCACAGTGTCCGCTGTGGGCTAAGGCTCTCGTCTCACGTCTCGGCCGATATTTGGCTGTCGCCGCAAGCCGGCGAATTCCCGTCAGCTTCATTGCGGGCTCATAGACGTAATAGCAGACGCGTCGACGGACGTCGTTGGACAACGGTGTGTTTGATTGTCGCATTTACTTACCGGGACGTGCGGCTCAAAATATATCCTGACTTGCTATCACTGAACCCCAAAAGCCCTTAGCCTCTTGCACGAAGTTGTCGAATACTACCGTGTGGAGACGAGCAGTCGGCGCTGACCAAGAGTGGAGAACTACGAGTATGCTGCTTTGCGCCGCCGGCGACATCCATGGGGCCATCGACAGAATGTATGACGATGTCCTCGCGTTCGAGAACGTACTTGGGAAACGCTTTGAGTGGGTACTTCACGTGGGTGATTTCGGTATTTGGCCGGATCCGAATCGCATCGACAGGGCGACAAGGAGACACGACGGCGCCGGCGACTTCTCTGCGTGGCTCGCCAACCGACGCTCCGCGCCGCGGCGGACGGTTTTCATCAAGGGTAACCACGAGGACTTCCGCTGGCTCGACGCGCAGCAGACCCCCGAGGTGCTGCCCGGGTTCTTCTATCTCCGGAACGGCCAAACACTGTGCCTCGGCGAATCCGGGGATACCCTGCGGGTAGGCGGAGTTGGAGGTTGTTACGGACCCTCCGACTTCGAGCGCCCGTCGACACACCTTCAAGGCTATGCGAAGCGGCACTACACACGCGATGAGATTGATGCTCTCTGCGAGGAGTCCCCTGTGGACATCCTCCTTGTCCACGATGCACCCGCAGGGATCCGGTTCGAGAAGTACCGGCACGGCAGCGACTGGGTAAGTGAAACCATGGGGCTTGACCGACTGATCTATCACCTGCGGCCGCTTGTGTGCTTTTTCGGCCATCACCACACGCGCATAGATGGTGAGATAGCAGGTGTCCGGTGCATCGGCCTTAACAGGGTAGGAATGCCCGGTCACCTGGTGGCAATCGACATCGACCCGGGCCGCCGCAAGTGGTCCGTTGTCGCCGAATGGCCTGCACGCCACAATGCTTCAGCTTGACATATTCCTTGCGCGCCCCTGGTGCGCCTCTGGGATCAGCCAAGGTATAGCTCCGGACGATTCGAGGGCCGGACGCGCCGTCAGGTGGGATGCCGAAGCGGCTTCTACCTGATAATCCATTGATTCGACGTTGAAAAGTGTTCAGAAATGTCGTACTTTGACACCATGCGAGAAACGCTTGAAATCAGGATTTCGGACCGAATGACGCGCATGCGGCGCGACGTATTCCTGCGCGCGGATTTTGCGGCCCTCGGCGGGTATGACCAGATAGGCCGCGCGCTCCGGAATCTCGTTTCTAGGGGCAAGCTACTGAAGATCGGTTCGGGCTTGTACGTGCGCGCACGCCCCTCGACGCTCGACGGCAGTCCCACTCCGATCAAGGGCCTTCGTACCCTAGCCGATGAGGCGCTACGCCGCCTCGGCATCCGGACGGGACCGACACGCCTTGAGCAGGCCTACGGTGCGGGGAGGACGACGCAGGTACCGTCCGGGCGCCGCATCGCCGTCGACAAGAGAGTACGCCGCAAGATCGGCTATAGCGGCGTGCTCCTGAGTTTCGAGCGTGGTCGACCGTCAGCTCGTTGAAGACATTGCGAACCGGATACGGCCCGGTGGCGAAGGTCTGATCGAGAAGGACTGGCATGTCGTTCGAGCCATTAGCGTCCTCGCAAGTCTTGACCACGGCGAAGCGCGGGCCGCCTTCTCCGGGGGAACGTCTCTGTCCATCGGCTGGCGCCTCATCAAGCGCTTCTCGGAGGATGTCGATTTCAAGGTAGGGATGCCTGCAGCTGAGAATCCCTCACGGGCTCGCGCGCAGCGCCGCACGTATAGGCAGAAAGTGCTCGATGCCCTCGAAGCCGCAGGCTTCGAGCTGGCGGGAGAGCCTTTCGCCGGAAAGGTGAGCGGGTTCTTTTCCGCGGATTTCGCTTATCCGAGCGAATTCGCTCCAGCACCTGGTCTGCGGCCACACTTGCGAATCGAAATGACGTTCGAGAGCCCCGCCCTGCCGCCGATCGAACGACCGATCCGCTCTCTGATCGCACAAGCGCAAGGCCACGCACCCGAGGTGCCTACCTTCCCCTGCGTCGATCCGGTGGAGACCGCGGCGGACAAGCTGAGCGCCCTCGCCTGGCGGGTCTGCGTCCGTGACCGTCGTTCCGAAAAGGACGATCCGACGATCATCCGACACCTGCACGACCTGGCAGCACTGGAAGCGCGCGCCTCGGCCTCGTCAGACTTCGCGGCGTTGCTCGCCCAAGCAGCAAGGAAAGATATAGGACGAGGCGGCGGCCGGGCACCGACCGAGCCTGCGAAGCGCATCGCCAAAATGCTCGAGCGGCTGGGCGCTGATGCTCTGTGGGCCGAGGAATATGAAGAATTCGTCAATAACGTATCGTTCGCAGCGCCAGACGAACTGACCCCCTTCGCGACTGCCCTCGCCGCCCTTAGCCGGCTGGCAGGAAAGTGCATTTAGCGCCGCGGCTCCCTATTCCACACTTGCATCCGTCGAGCGGAGAGAGGTGAAGCTATGATCATGCCGTTGATCGACATTCCCTTCGCGAGCATCAATCTTTACCAGCAGCCCATTAGCATGCGTTTCGGCGAGAAGAAGCTTCTCGAAATTTGCCGTTCCGCACTCGGACGTGACCCGCAGGTCAACGAACTCTTCCTCTTTTACAACACCAAGCAAGACACGCTCAAACTATTCTGGCTTGACGGAACCGGCAGTCAGGAGCTTTCGAAATCACTTCCTCGCGGTGGATTCCTGTTGCCGGCGCCCAAGCTAGGAGAGACGTTCGTGACGCTGAAGCGCGCCAAGTTGAACAGCCTTTTTCGAAGTTGACGTTCGGCGCTTTCAGGCTTTCAGGTCGTTACCGCAGACCCAGGACCCTGACAGGCCCGCGAGTCACTCCACGGTGCACGCCAGCAATGTCGAGGCAGCGCCAAAGTCGCGGGACGACCATCGGACTTCCGCGGCACACTGAATTCCAACTTGTTGAAAGCACTCGGAGCCGAGCGCGGCGGCTACCCCGACACGCGGATTTTCAGGCGGATCCAGGCTGGTATAGGGGTTTATAAATTAACAACTTGCGGCGCTTGCCACCCCTCAAACCAGCCTATCCATGGCACATTCCTGGCACACCCAATCTGAGCTCGACACATTCCTGGCACCTGCCCCCATTCACATGGGCACGAGCGCATGTTACCCCTTCGCGGCTGACGCCGGTTCATCACGGGAGGCGCCTCCAACTTTTCCTTGGGATCGTAGTTCCTTGAACTTTTCGATGAGCCTGTCGAAAAACTTCGGTGGCAACAGGCCGTAATCGATACGCGTTTCGCCCCTCCTGATCGGGCGGAGGTCGAAGCCCGGCCATGTGAAGATATTTACCTCGTCCAAGATCACCCAGGATCGTTCGCCATCGAGCCCCAGATGCTCTTTGACGAGAGGCGGAATCTCGATCGCGACATTCGGGTCGTGGGGTGGTGAGTGCGTGATCGGCGCGACGATGACCTGCTTGCGGCGGTTAGATTCGGCAGCGGGTACTTCGATAGTGAGAACAATGGCGCAAGGTCTGTCCTTGCGACCCTCAACCAAGCCTTGCTCCTCTTCCTCCTTCCAGAGGTAGGAGTACGAGATGACGAGGCCGACTTCCGGTTCGGGGAACCCCGCCATGTGTTGATTGCCTCAGCCCCAGCTATTTCGGTTTCTGGCTTTCGTCCAGAAGCGCATTCAGATGGTCGTGGGCCGGATTCATTTTCGCTGCCTGGATGGCCTCGGAGATTTCCGCCGGGAGGTCCTTAATCCGGTGCACCCGGCGCTCGAAGGCTCGAAGCCGCTGTAGCTCCTCGTACTCGCGCGCGGATACGAAATACCCGCTCACCCGGCCGTAGCTTGTGATCGCGACCGGCTCGCGCTGCGCCTCTTCCTTGTACCGGCCAAAGGCTTTGGCGAATTCAGTGGCTGTGACCGCACTCATAGCGCTACCCGCATTTTCACGGAATACACGTAAGATACGGAATTTCCGGGTTTGGGTCAAGGGGCGCTAGCCGCGGGGGATAAGGCCATATCGCACCGGATGTCCCGGATATCCCGCATTCATCCGATCTGCTTCTCTGTGTTCCGTGCTGCGCTGATGGATCTGGTGCATTGAGGCATGCCGGTGCGTTTGACCTGCATCAATTGACCGCCGTGTTCATGCCAGGGCTTTATCCCACTGTTTCTTCAGCGACCAGCAGATCCAGCGACCGGGCCCGAATTTGAACTGCCGCTTGCGAATGCGATGCGCGAGCTCGATGCCCGCCAGAGTCACCGCTGCGGTCCGATAGGACTTGAAGCCCAGCATGGGCCGGCACCGGCCCTTGATCGCGCGGTGGTCCTGCTCGACGATATTGTTCAGGTACTGGCAATTGCGCACCAAGACGTTCATCCAGCGTCGGTCCTCGCGACGAAGCCGGCGCAGTCCCCAGTGAGTTTGCTTATGGCCATCCAGCGTGATCTTGCGCGGGAATCGGGGAGCGCAGGTAATCACGGCCTTGCGGAAAAAAGCCATTGCCGCGACGATTCCGCGCGTGGTCTGGAAGAGCGACTCGACAGTCTTTCCCTGCTTGTCGACGGCGCGATAGAGGTAGCCCGTCTTGGGCCGGGTCTGAATGTAGGTCTCATCCATGCGCCAGGACGAACCGACTAGCTTCGCCCGGCGGTTCCACCGCGCCTCGTATTCCGGCACGTACCGGTGGACCCAGCGCATGATCGTCGTGTGGCTGACGTGCACGTCCCACTCGGCCATCAGCGCGACGAGATCGCGGTAGCTCAGGCGGTAGGTTAGATACCAGCGAACGCAGCCCTCGATAACCTCACGCGGGAATCGCCGGTACCGGTATATGGCATCGCGTTCATTAGGTTGCGTCACGGCAAGCTCCGGGCAAAGCCTTCCGGATACCACGATCCGGCCGCCAATGCACCAGAACCCCCTTGTTCCCAGCCTGTCCATGGCACATTCCTGGCACACCCAATCTGAGTTCGACGCACTCGTGGCACGCAATCCAGACTCTGCGCGCCTCGCCTGCTAAGGCTTCAGCGCGACGACTCTTCCGTTTTCCCAGACATAGATCGGGACACCGTGCATGCGGGCGGTTCGGCGCGCGTCTTTTGCGGCCCGGCGCAGGGCGCGCCCCACTTTCGCCGCAAACTTCGGTTCCGCCTTTCGGTTTCGCTTATCCGTCATTCGCTCGTTTCCAGCAATTGAGCTTCTTGGCCAGAATTGTCGTACACCGCCCAGGCATCCGCCAGTGGCCGGTAGACGCGCTCGAAATTGACCCATCCGCGGGCAAAGCGCCGGATCACATCCGATCGAGGCACGTCGTGCCCACCTTCACGCACCCTGGCAGCGATCCGTCTCAGTGCAAGGTGGCTGGATTTCAGCTTCAGGTACACGATCTCGACGCGATAACCGGCTCGCTTCCACGCACGGATACGGCGCGCATAGCCCAAGCCGCTGAGCGTCGTTTCGAATGCGAAATCCGTGTTGTCCATTGCCAGGCGATCGATTTCCTGCAGCACAAGCCGAGCCGCTCTAACCCCGGCAAGCTTTGGATCGAGCGGTGATAGCCCGCCGGCGATGAGGTCGGCATTCACAAAATGGACGACTCCTGCATCCTCCGGCAAGTACCGCCGTGCGAAAGTGGTCTTGCCCGCACCGTTCGGTCCGGCGATCACGATGCAGCGAGGGGACTTCTTTCGTCTCGACATCTTGATAACAAGGTCTTCCGGACGAATTGCCACAGCTGATTGACGTCGCGCACCTGCTTGAGGACAGCTGCGGCATCAACGGGAGGTGTCAAGCTTCGATAATTCTCCGACCGCTCTGGCGAGAGCCTCGTGGCTTTTGAGTAATTCCTGTACTCGAGCGGCCATAGCGGCCAGCACTTCTCGAATGGTTGTCGCTCTGGTCAGGCACTCAGAGTCAGATAGGTTGTGGAGGCCGTGACTCGTCTGCGTATAGAGGAGTTGCAGCGGGTCATGCCCGGAAATCCGAAGACTAGAAGGGATATGCCCCTTCAGCGCTTCGTATGCCCTGCTGAACCCGTCAGCTGCTTCCGCCTCTTCGAGAGCCGTGAGCAGCGCCGGGTTGGTACCCTCCATCTCAACAACGGAGCGTACCGCGCCAATCAGATGCGCCTTCTGGTTATCCACTACGCGACGGTAGTACGTAAACGCGCCTACGCCGAGCCCCTCTGCCTCGCTCTTTCGGCCTTTTTCGAATAGCTCAGCGTCAGCCTCCAGAAAGCCCTTTAGCGATGGCGGCGCTGGAATCCCGTATGCTGGCAGCTCTCCAATCTTGTTGATCAGGGCAACCTGCTCAGTCTGTATCATTTGCACGCCTGCCGGCCTGGTTGCCTTCAACAGTACGGCGAAACTCTTGAGGCTAGTTCTGCAGTGCCGACACAAATATTTCCATGTGACCACATCAGCAAATGTTCCCGACCCGTCGAAGGCGTGAGAAGAAAGAGCGATTGGGTCGAACCAACGAGGCCCAACACACTGCCGGTTGGGACAATGGACCCAAGCGGCAGGTAGCAATATCTGCCACTGTACGAGACTCTCTAGCTGGACCTGAATGGTGACGCGACGCTCAGAGCCCGGAGGAACTCCCTTCAGGAAATCCGCGAGAGATACCAATTCGGCGTCGCTCGCGCTCGTCTTCGCAGGTAGTGGCGGGGTTGTAAGACGGGCCATTGGCTAGAGCGCAGTTACCTTACCCATGTGACCGGAATAGACCTAAATCGTATGGTGGCCAGGGGCGGAATCGAACCACCACACGCGGCTAAAACTATAAGGCTAAACTGGCCTTCCTGCAGCGAATCCTCGTCTAAGTTCTCAAGGATATTGATCTCAGGAATCGAGTAGCCCTTCGACCTGAAGAAATCGGCATACGTTGCTGGAATCGTCATGCCGCTCGATCCGTCGTGCCTACCGCCGTCGATGTTCACCGCGTAAAGCTCTCGGCCGCACCCTTTAGGTTTCGCATACACATGGCTGTGGCGCAGAGTCATGGTGTTCGTATTGGCGGGTCTGAGCGAAACGAATTCTGCGTATGCGGAATCCGCTTATAGACCCCGTGCTCAAAGAGCAAGACACGCTCGCGAAATGCCCGGTCTTTGTCAGCCGATTCATGCAAAAACGTCTTGAATGTCTTCATCGCGGCCCCTTCCCTTATGAGCTTTGGCACTCAGGTCTCTCCAGAGAACGGGATATCGCAATTGAGGTCAGGACGCAGATGCCTGACGACTCAGAACGTGATGCCCAAACGGAGACGCCGGCGAAGCCTGACCAAGACGAGAAGCGCGTAACGGTTCCACCAGCTGCTCCACGAGCATAGCGTGCTGGGGGGCGTGCCGGGAAGGTCGAGGCTATCGCCCTGTAGGATCGATCGACGGTTCGTGGCCTGGACGAAGGGATGCTCGGCATCGAGCGTCCGCGGCAGTGAGACCTCGGGATAGCGTCGTTCGAAGTTAGGCGAGGCAATCTGTCGCCACCGGGTCCAACGTGACAAATCGCGGTCTCCCGCCGCGTTCCGGTACGGATAGTAGATCGCCGTTGCGACGGGATAGTCATGCACTTCGGCGAATCGCCAAAGTGCGGCTTGGCGCGAGGCTTGATGCGTCTCGGCAAGAGTAAACACGGCATCGAGGCTCGGCGTGAAATCCCGCGCTCGACGTGTGAAGAGCTCGGCCTGAAACAGCACTTCGGCGGCGAAGAAGTTGGCCTCGCGCTCGAAAAGGGCTCGAGTCGCTGGGCTTAGCGTCTGGTCGTCGTCCATATACTCGGGGCGTACATGGTGCCAGGGGATGATTTGATGTCCGAGCTCGTGACCCTTGACGAATCGGTCGCGGGCGACGGGCGCATCGCTTGTGACAAATACCACCTTCTCGCGTAAATCGCCAAAACCCCGAAGCTTCTGAAACATGCTGCGCACCACATTCTGCGCAGATTCTCGCAGTCGCGCCCAGCGACGTTGCTCTTCTGCGCCGAAGGTCAGGCACTCGATCTGTGAGAATTCGTAAAGCCGGTCAATCGGCGTCGGGAGAACACCGTATGCGCCCGCGCGATGCAGCAAGCTGTTCGTGAGATCGGTGATGTCGCGGGCAGACGGCAGCGATGATTCGGCGGCACGCGCCGAATCATCGCTGGGAGGTCCGTTATTTCTTGCGCTTCGAAACAACGAATTCGAGGAAGCTCGCAACCTCGCTCTCCTCTTCCTCGCTTAAGCGAGCACTCATCAGCATGCGCTCGATCTGCGATGGCGGCCTCGCACCGTGCGCGGCCAGCTGCTCCTCATCCAGATAGCCCGCCGAGGCGAGGAGCGATTCATAGGGCACCTCGAAGAACTCCGCGAGCTTGTAGAGGACGGGAGGTGAAGGATTCTTGGCGTCCCCCTTCTCCAGCTGCGACAGATACGCATTCGACATCCCCGTGGCCTTCTCCACCTCGCGTAGGCTCGCCTTTCTTAGGCGCCGGAGCCGTGCAAGCTCCTCCGCTAGGGACTTCTCAGACATGTCAACTCCCGAATGAGCGTTTCAAGTGATTGAAATATAAAGACTCTCTTGCCTTTTGTCAAGCATCGCTTGATATAGTTGACATCAATACCGCGCAATGCATACTATATCAAGCACTGACGGCTCGCACTTCGAGGAGCCGGGCAGCCTGAAACCTGAGGAGTGAAAGTCCCATGACGAATGAGCACGAGCACAAGCACCACCACGACGTGGAGGCTCGGGTGATCACGACCGCGGGGTCCTACCCGACCGAAGGCTACGAGAAGGAACCGGCGACCCAGCCTGTCCAGGAGATCCTAAAGCGCGCCGCGCGGGAGCTCCACCTCGTGGACACGAGCAGCTGGGTGGCCCGCTGTAACGGCGTTGACCTGCAGCCGCAGCGCAGCTACGCCGAGAATGGCCTAAAGGGCCGTGTGGATATCGACTACGGTCCACCGGAGCGCGGCGGGGGCAGCAGCCATGCATGAGATGGCCACGCAGCTGCTCTTCCAGAAGCAGACCGGCAATGTGGTCGACAGCGGGATCTGCGCGCTCCGCGCCTGGCAGGTTTTCGAGCGCGCTTTCCCTATCTTCGACGTCGGCTTTGACGGTCCCGCCCACCGTCAGATCCGCCTTCGGATGATCTGCCGGGATTGGAACACGGATCCACCCTCGATTGAGCTGCGCAGCTGGGACGGACGGTTGATGAGCGCGGTACCGCGGGATGCCACTGGCATGTTCCACCAGGGTCCCCATCCCGAGACCGGTCGACCCTTCGTGTGTGCCCCCGGCTCCCGCGAATATCACCGACACCCCTCTCACACCGGCGATCTATGGGATGCCTACCGCGGGCGCTCCTCATACGACCTGGGCGGCATCTTGACCCAGATCTGGCATGCCTGGCGCAAGGGACCGCCATGAGCGCCCTCGTTAGCGTGCCGAGCGCGGTCGTGAACGACACGCTCCAGCACTTACGTCGCGCGGGGGGAGGGAATCGCGAGCTCGTGGTGGCCTGGCACGGCAAGAGAAGCGCCGCCGGTATCGCGGTGACGCGACTCTCCATTCCGGAGCAGATCGGCACTCGAGTCTCCTTCAGGGTCTCGGACGAGGGCATGCGCCGGCTTCGTGCGGAGCTTGCTGCCGCAGGCGAACTCGTCGCGGCGCAGATTCATGCCCATCCGGCCGAGGCCTTTCACTCGCTCGCGGACGATCGTGGCGCGCTCGTTGGACACCTAGGTGCGCTCTCGATCGTGCTGCCCGAGTTTGCCGCGCAATGCTCCGTGGCGAACTTCACCAAGCTCGCGGCCGTGTTTGCACTGCACGGGACCGGTCGTTGGCGAGAGGTGTCTCACGGGAACTTGGACACCATACTCAAAATCGTCTGAATCATGAAAGCCTCCACGGAAGTCACACGTACTGCGATCGCTGCTTGGCTGGAGCGGGAAGAAGCCGAACTTGGCGCCCAGCTGACCCAGCCGCTGGCACTTTGGTGCGCCTCTCACACCCCTACAGCCGAAGCCCTGCGCGAGCACACGCACGCGCTCCTGCAGCGGACTATCGAGCATCTGCACGGCGATGAAAATCCGTCGCCCTCAAGCCCGGCCGTTGAGGTTCTAATTGGTGCTCTCGCGCCCCGATATCCGACGGCGCGACATGTATATGTAAGCTGGACGGAGGACCAGATCCTCGTCTCTGACGCGGCCCAGCGCATCCCCTCCCAGGCGGACCTGCATCCGATCGTGATCACAATCGTGGCGTGCTACATCGCCGCGGCCGCAGTCAATGCACTCCTCAACTATCCCTTTTCGCCGGCCAAGCGCACCGTGCGCATCTCAGTGCGCGACCTCTTGGGCATGGATCCCACATGGGCCCGCGACAAGATCGCGCTCGGTGAAGCGGTGCTCGCCGGCGCGGGCGCAGTCGGAAACGGCTTTCTCACGGGACTTAGGTGTTTCGCGGTACAGGGTCGGCTTTACATCGCCGACCCCAAAGTGGTCAAAGACTCGATCTTACCCCGGTGTCTCTGGTTTGATTTGAGCGATATCGAGGAGCCGAAAGCAGAGGTCTTAGTGCGCAAGGCCGCGCCGACGTTTCGCGACCTTACGCTCATTCCGTGGAAGGGCACGGTAAGTGAGCTCCGCGTAACGCTGCCGGGCTCCAAGATTGAGCGCCTCATCGTCGGTGTGGACAGTCGCCGAGCCCGTCGCCGGCTACAGTCGGAGCTCCCACGCGAGGTGTACGACGCCTCCACAACTGGGATCGCGGAAGTAGTTCTGCACTTTAATACTTCTCAGGACACAAACGCCTGTATGGCTTGCATCTACAAGGAAGAACTCGGCGAGCTACAACACGAGACGCACGTTGCCGAGGCTTTGGGAATCTCGGTGGATGCGGTGCGCCGCGAGTTCGTCACCCACAGTGATGCGGTCGCCATCGTAAAACACCATCCGGACCTCGAGGTCGGCGCCCTTATCGGGCGCGCGTTTGATAGTCTCTTTCGCGAGCGCTGCGCGACCGGCAAACTTCCGAGCGACGCCGACCGGCAGGTGCTGCCACCGCTCCCCTTCGTGTCGGTCCTCGCGGGTGCGTGGCTTGCGCTGGAAACTATGCGGCGCATCGCCGGAGAGGCACCCGCGGAGCGTTTCAACTATTGGCGATTGAGTCCCTGGCACTCACCGAATCCGGTGCTACGCCAGATGCGGCCGAAGGACCCAGTGTGCGAATGCTGCAGCAACGAGGCTGTTCGCGAAGCGATCGGAATTCTCTGGGGTTGACGGATGCTGATTGTGCGGATGCTCGTCAGGGACCCGGCTTCGTCGGCTTCCAAAACTCGTAGTCGAGCTGCGTCTCTTCCGAGACATCCGCGTGATACGCATCCACCTGGAAGTTGAAATGCCCTTGATATTCAGACGCGCCTTCCGCGTCCGCCAGGATTAACTGCGCAACGCGGAGCCCCGGGTAAAGCACAAGCGGCACTTCGCCCAAGTTCAACAACTCAAGCGTAATGGCGCCGGTGAAGCCGGGGTGCACGGCAGTCGCAGTCGCGATCACCAAGCCAGCGCGGCCCCATCGTGAACGCGAGGTCACCCAGCCGGAAATCGTGATTGGGAGCCGGAAATACTCGAGGGTGCTCGCCAGCACGAGCTCGTGAGGATGCAAGAAGAAACGCTCGGCGCGATTGACGTAGTGACGACTCTGGTGCCGGTGCGGCTCGAAGTTTGATTCGCCAGCATCGATGTAAGGTAGATTTCCCTTGCGCGTCGTCGTGAAGTCGTGGCCGAGCCGAATATCGAGTGAGGCCGATTGGATCTGTTCCATCGACAGGAGCGGCGTCACGATCAGCCGATCTTTGATCGCCTTCTCCTTGAGCAAGCTTTCAATCCGGGCTTGGCCGAGAACACTCATGCGGAACTCCGGCCCGTAAGGAATTTTCGATACTCATCGCCCAGGATGGTGAATTCCACCGCGCGCAGCACCAAACGGTTGATGGTCTCGGCTTGCTCAATTCCGTCGTCGGTTCCCGCCGCCGGGTCCTCAAGCATGCGCAATCTACAGGCCCAGCCGGCCACCAGTGCCGATCGCCAGTCGATGACGTAAGCGTCCGGCGGCACGCCGATTTCGCTCGGTGGCACGCGGATGCGTAACCGCTCGATCAACTCCGGTACCTCGGCGCTCATTCGCTTTGAATCATAGCGCACCGATTCGAGCCTCCTCCGGACAAAATCCGTTCCGCCAGGCAATGTCTCCTCAATCCACTCATATGCGAGCTTGATCAGGGGATCAGCACCCAGGTTGCTCTTGTCGGTCTGCTGTGCGGTGAGCTCGTTGATGTGCTTGATATAACGCACGAGCGCCGCCGAGATGGCGGGCTCCGCGGCCTGCAGCGCGGACTCGAGTGTCGAAGTGTAGCCTTCCGCATCCAAGAGACTCTTCACGACGCGAAGTCGAAAACGGCGTGGCGGATACGAGCGCTCACCGGGCGGGTCATCCAGTTCGCCGAGGCTTAAGATGTCATAGGACGCGAAGAGTGCGCTTGGTCCAAAAAGGAGCGCTCCGACACAGTCGGAGATGAGTTCTTCGAGCCCGCGCTTACGTAGCACGAGCACCCGACGTAATCCATCCACAAACGCTTTGGTCTGTGCAGGGGATCCGCCGAGCGCGCCTTTCGGTGCGGTAGAGAGCTTGTATTGCGCCATGAGGGCATCGGTCACGCGCCGCAACGCTGCCGAGTATGCGGGGGTCGTGCGTTCCGACTCCAAGAACTCGGTTGCGAGGGGGTGGCCGAGCTCGTGACCGAAGATGGCGTGCTGGAGCACGTTATCGCGTTCAATGCGGGGGAAGGACACGAAATTGAGGGGCCCCGCTACGCTCCCGAAGACCCTTTGATGCGCCTCCTTAGAAAGTAGGCTCTGCGTCATTCCCTTAAGTGGTGCCAGCAAATCTCGGATGGTGTAGTTGTAGGAGCTTTGTGGCCACGCCACGAGGGTGGCATTGGGCTCCAGGCGCGCCATCAAAGCGCCCAACATCTGCGGCAAGCCGCGCGGCGTTTGCGCGGTATGTGCGTTGTCAAAGTGCTGAAGAAGCGTCCCCATACCCCGGATAACGCGACAGATCAGTCCGATAGTCCGCTCATCCGACGTTAAGTCGATCTCTTCGCCAATTGCATTAACTCGATCGCACGCCTCGGGGCGCCGCCGGGAAAATCAAACGCGTATTCCTCGAGTCGCGAGAGAAGCCCCACGCGAAGTGAATGCGCACGAACCCGCAGGTACGCCGGCCGCTCGAAGCCCCTTTCTATTTGAGCCACCCATTTCTCTCCTCATCAGGGCCGCCAAACACCGGATGCTGGTCAAGCTCACGAGCGATGCGGGCATAGATCGCATCGAAGAGAACCTTTGCTGATTGGAGTTTGTGCTTGACGTCAGCTGGCACCGCTGCGAGCTGATTGGAGCCGGCCTCCAAGGCCTCGGCCAAGGATCGGATGAGTTCGGCAGCACCCGGAGAGGCGAGTGTCTTCTGGATGCGCTCCAAGGGGTCCATCGCAATGCCGAGCGCTCCGACAGAGTCAACGGCGTCCAGGTCGTGCCCGTGGGTCTCGCCACTGGTCACTAGGTCCACCCCACTGGCGACGGTCTCCAGAAATTGGCGCGCATCGGACAGCGACTCGCGGTTGCGAGAGCTGAGCGGCTTGCCCTCCATCAGGCTCTGAATGGCATCGCTAGCGTGCAGCGACACAAAACCGTAGTTGAGGTAATCCGCCTGTTGCAGTTCCCGAAGTGTCCCCATGCTCATCGGATGTGCTCCTCTTCAGTCCCGCCCTAAGTATACCCCGCCGCGGCCCGCATCTGCGTACGCGGGCTGCTGGGCTTAATGCTATCATCATATGCTATTTCATGATATCGCTAAATTACGGCATATGCCATCGAGCTACACCCTCGGTGATCACTTCGAAGCTTTTATCCAGGAACAACTTCGAAGCGGTCGGTACGCGACAGCCAGCGAGGTGATTCGCGAGGGGCTGCGGCTGTTGGAGGCGGCGCAAGAACGGCGCGCGGCGGAACTTGCGGGCTTGCGCGACCGGGTCAGCAAGCGGTCTCGTCGATCGAGACCGGACTGACCAGGATGCAGGTCGAACTTCGGCGCAAGCTCGCGTGGCTTCATCAGAATCAGGCAAATGCCGAGAACGCCATCGCCATGCCACTTAACACAGTTAAGGATCTCTATCGAATCGGATGTCGATCGCGGGCAAGGGAATCGCGGAGAAGCTCCCGAAGCTGGTTGGCGAGGAGTTCCTTCTCCGATTGCGCCGGAGGCATTTGTGCCAGGAAACGGACGACATCGGCGGCGAGCTCGGGGTGACCTTGGGCAATGAGAATGGCGCTGGTGGCTCGCCAGCCATGTTCAACGGCTTCGCGGGTCTCAATGAGCTTGGATTTACGTGGTTCGTCAGACCGGCCGCCTTTGATGACCTCGGCAGCGGCGCTCTCCGTGCGGGCGCGCATGTGACTAGATTCACCGCGCGCAGCTGCGCGGTAAATGCCGTCGGTTTTGCAGTTACGGGTTTCGCCACGAACGGCGCGTTCGGTTGCGTTGGCAGCGATGCCTTGCTCGCGAAGGTGTCGAGCAAACTGATGCCGCCATCGCCGAATGCTCAATATCAGGAGAGCGGAATCCCGGGATGCCGGCGCGATCGCCGCAATCATCCTCCCAGTCATTCGTGAGGGTGCGACATACGCGATCGACTCCAGCATGAGCGAAGCCGAGGCACTGGCTTACTGGATGGACCCCGAGAAGGAGACGTTCGTAGCCGAGCAGGAGGGTGTCGTTCTCGGCACCTATTTCATGCGTCCAAACCAGGCCGGCGGCGGGCGGCATGTCTGCAATTGTGGCTACATGACGAGCGCAGCGGCCACCGGCAGGGGGATCGCTCGCGGCATATGCGGGCACTCGCTAGCGCATGCGCGCTCACGAGGCTACCGGGCCATGCAGTTTAACTTCGTCGTCAGCTCGAACGAGCGAGCGGTCAGGCTCTGGCAGTCTCTGGGATTCGAGATCGTCGGCCGACTACCAGCCGCCTTTGCACGCCCGTCGGCCGGCGATGTTGACGCGTTCGTGATGTACCAGCAGCTCTGAGGCGCCCTCCCCCTGGCAGGTTCGGTATCGTCCGGCGAACTCAGTCCTGCAGCGCCTCCCGAAAGAGGTCGACCGCGTCCGCGCCGACCGCCTTGGCAATGGCGATGAACTCGGCCACATCCACCCGCCGCTCAAGCGACTCGATGCGCTGAATCCAGTTCGGGGGCTCCCTGAGCTTTTCGGAAAGCTGTCTCTGGGAAAGACCCGCGGCCTCACGTGCCTTGCGCAGCGAAGCGACTATGGCCCGCTGGCGGGCTGGATATTTCATGGCACCCCCGGAAAAGACGGAGGTGCTCCTAATACCGTATCACCCCTCTTGATACGAAAACAGTATCAGGCGTACTATGCCAGGTGATACGATTTTGGTATCACATAGGAATCGTTGAGCAGAGCCATGGCCAGTGACCGAGATGCCGGTGCGGACCTCGCGCAGAGAGTCCCCGAAAGTGGCTCCGCGCCCCTAATGGCGACGGAGGAAACGACCGGAGGCTCAAGCGACATGTCCGAGCAGGTCGACATCCTGAACCTCCTCGGCGACCTCAGCGACGCGATTTCGATGATCACCGTGATTCACCACTCGCTAGAGGCGAAGGAGATCGCGGAAGTCGGCGACGAAGAGGTAGCGCTTCGCTATGGGCTCGCCCTGCTGCGCGCCGCATACAGCGCACTCGACTTGGCTTCTTTGCGCTTGGGTGGTCCTCATGCACCTAGTCTGAGTCCAATGTAAGGGGTAATCAGTATGCAACACACAGAGGCCAAAACAATTCTCACGTCCCTCATTGAAGGACGTAACCCGGACTCGGGGGAGCGGCTTCCAAAGGAGTGTGTCGTCCACCGTTCTGACGTAATCCGTGCACTACTCCTTGGGGTGGGTGCAATCGATGCCAGCGACGCACGCGCAAAGCGCCGCGCACAATTACCCAAGAACGTCGGTCGGGATTGGACGACCAAGGAAGAGGAGCAGTTGCGCTCGGAATTCACGGCGAAGGAATCGCTGTCCGCCATAGCAGCCCAGCACGGACGGACGCTACGTGCGATCGAAGCGCGGCTGCAGAAGATGGGCTTGATTACGGCGGAGGAGCGTACGACGCGCGGAGGATTCACCTCGGAGGAATGACAGGCGCGCCGAAGCACTGACAGTTTCGCCGAGATTATCGGCGAAACGACCTCTTCTCATTTTGCGCGGGCCTGCCATCATCGCGCGTGAGTGACAACTCGTCTCTAAACGGCCGGAACCGCACGGCATCGCTCAGCGATGTCGTGCTAGGTGTCCTTCGCGCCGTGAAAACATTCGATCTCAATGAGGCGGCCGCCTTCCTGCGCATGCACCCCGAGGAAGTCCGCGCTCGAACCAAACGTGGCCTCATCCCCGGAGCCAAGCCCGGTCGCTCCTGGGTTTTTCTCGAGAACGATCTCGCCGACTTTCTGCGCTCGCTGTATCCTGTGAAACGGCAAGCGCTGCAAGTGACTACCTCAAAGGAGGCTGTATGTCACTTATCAAGCGCAAGAAGTCGTCGGTGTGGTGGATCGACTTCGTCGCGCCAAACGGCGAGCGAATACGACGATCTACTCAGACCGCCGACCGTAAAGAGGCTGAGGAGCTCCACGACAAGCTGAAGAGCGAAGTCTGGCGCGTCCAACGCCTGGGTGATCGGCCGAAGCGAATCTGGCAGGACGCTGTGGTGCGGTGGCTCCGCGAGCAGGCCCACAAGGCCTCGATCCGGGACGACAAGCGGATGCTGCGTTGGCTCCATCGCTTTCTGGCCGATCGAGAGTTGCAGAGTATCAACCGGACGATGATCGAAGCGATCATCGAGGCAAAGCAGGCGGAAGGATGCAGCAACGCGACGGTCAACCGTCACTTGGCACTCTTGCGGTCAATTCTGCGCCGTTGCTTGCGCGAGTGGGAATGGCTCGATCGTGCGCCCACGATCCGGCTCCTCAAGGAGCCGACGCGGCGTATTCGATTCCTGAACCAGGCTCAGGCGCTCAAGCTACTGCGCGAGTTGCCACCGCACCTATGCGACCTGGCAACGTTCGCGTTGGCGACGGGACTGCGCGCGGCGAACATCACGGGAATGACCTGGGAGCAGGTCGATCTCGCGCGCAGTCTCGCCTGGGTGCATCCCGATCAGGCGAAGGCCAGGCAGGCGATCGCCGTGCCGTTCAACGACATGGCCATGAAGGTCATGAAGCGACAGATCGGCAGGCATCCCGTCCACGTCTTCACGTATCTCGGCGAACCCATCAAGCAGGTCAGCACGAAGGCTTGGTACAACGCATTGAAACGCGCCGGTATCGAGAACTTCCGCTTTCACGACCTGAGGCATACGTGGGCCTCGTGGCACGTGCAGAACGGGACGCCGCTCTTCGCTTTGCAGGAGCTAGCGGGTTGGGAAACGGAGCGTATGGTGCGGCGGTATGCCCATCTGGCGGCGGATCACCTCGCCGGCTACGCGGGCAATTCGCAAATCCATGGCACATTCCTGGCACACCAGCTAACGGGTCCGGAATCGGCAGATGGAAAGCTACTGGAAGTTCAGTGAGTTAGTGGTGGCCAGGGGCGGAATCGAACCACCGACACGCGGATTTTCAGTCCGCTGCTCTACCAACTGAGCTACCTGGCCGCCGTCGGGGAGGGCCGCGTATTAGACCGGGCCGGGTCGCAGGCGTCAAGCAATCTCGAGCCTAAGCCTTTGATTCGGGATCGCATTTCCGCGGGAGCCGTGCACGCCGGTGGTGCCTTCGCGGCACTGCACTTGCTTCGCCGCGCGCATGGCTACGCGATCACCCACCCCTCGCCGCGCCCCGACTCGGAAAGCCGCTGCCATGGGGAGCTCCCGTACCCCGAGCCGGCGCCCCGGCCGAGCGGAGCGGGCCGTTCCCCTGCCACTGGCCGCCGCCAACGATGACGCGGCCGGTTCCACTCCCGCCCGCAGAACCCGCGGCAAAGTCGGTGCTCGGCGCGCTACCGCGAGCGCGGCATTGGCCAGGACCGTCCGCTACGCCGTGGTCGGCCTCGGCCACATCGCGCAGATCGCGATCTTGCCGGCTTTCGCCCAGGCGCAGCAGAACAGCACGCTGGCGGCCCTGGTCTCGGATGACCCGGAGAAGCTGAGAAAGCTCTCCCGCCGTTACGGCATCAATCGCGTCTGCAGCTACGACGATGCCGATGAGCTCTTCGAAAGTGGCGAGATCGACGCCGTCTACATCACGCTGCCAAACTCGATGCATCGCGAGTACACGGAACGCGCGGCGCGGGCGGGACTGCATGTGCTCTGCGAGAAGCCGATGGCGGTGACCGCGGAGGACTGCGAGCGGATGATCGAGATCACGAGAGAGAATGCCGTCAAGCTGATGATCGCTTATCGCCTGCACTTCGAGCGGGCCAATCTGGAAGCGGTTGAGATGGCGCACTCCGGGACGCTCGGGGACCTGCGCTTCTTCAGCTCCAATTTCTCCATGCAGGTGGCGCCGGAGAACTTTCGCAGCAGCCGCAAGCTCGGCGGCGGCCCGCTCTATGACATTGGCATCTACTGCATCAATGCGGCCCGTGCGGCGTTCGCGGCGGAGCCGATTCGGGTGCTCGCCACGGCCGTGACGCGCCGTGATCAGCGCTTCAAGGAGATTCCCGAGACGGTGTCGGTGGTGATGAAATTCCCGCAGGAGCGGGTCGCCTCGTTCACCTGCAGCTTCGGAGGCGCGGACCGCTCGGCCTATGAGATCGTGGGCACCAAGGGCAGCATCACCCTCGACCCTGCGTATGAATACGCCCAAGGAGTGGAATACACGCTGCGCCTCGGCAAGCGCAAACGCGAGAAGCACTATGAGAAGAGCGATCAGTTCGCGCCGGAGCTCATCTACTTCTCCGACTGCATCCTCAACGACACGGAGCCGGAGCCATCCGGCGAGGAAGGCATTGCCGACATTCGGGTGATCGAGGCACTCAATCGTTCCATCGAGACGGGCAAGTGGGTGTCGCCCGAGCTCTCACAACGCAGGCGCCGCCCCACTCTCCGGCAGGAGATCCGGCGGCCAGGCATCCAGCCCCCGCCACTCGTGGGCGGAGTGCACTCCGCGACGATGTAGCGAGCGCCGGCAGCAGCCGGAACAGCTCGTGAGCGGGCGCGCGGTGGCGCGATTTGACCTGCCGTATCTACCTACTATGGGGGAGCTTTCTCCCCATCTCCGGGTGCTCCGGAGCCCCTCCGCGCGAGCCATACTCGAATGGGTTGCGCAACACATAAATTCCGCACCCCCGCTGTCGATCCGTGAGGCTCGGCTGCGTCTACAAGCAGGAACCCTGAGGGAGTCTCATAGTGCGTAATCGATCCATCGCTTTCGCTTCGCTCACCGCTGCGGTTGCTGCGACCATTCTGACGCTTTCTGGCTGCTCCAGCGACCAGGCGGCGGCGCGGACGGCGCCGCCGCCACCCCCGCAGGTGCCAGTGGCTCGCGTAGTCGCACGGACCGTCACCGACGCCGAGACGTTCACCGGTCGTCTCGAGGCCGTAGACCACGTCGATGTTCGCCCGCGCGTTACCGGGTACATCTCTTCCGTCAGCTTCACTGATGGCAGCATGGTCAAAAAGGGCCAGGTGCTGTTCGTGATCGACCCGCGCCCGTATCAGGCGACTTATCAGCATGCCGCCGCGCAGCTCGACCAGGCTCGCTCGCAACTCTCGCTGGCCAGGTCGGAGCAGGCCCGCGCGGTGAAGCTCTTCGCCGCCCGCGCCATCTCGCGGGAGGAGTTCGACACACGCAGCGCGAATGCAACTCAGGCCGCAGCGGACGTGGAAGCGGCCAAGGCTGCCCTCGATGATGCCGCACTCAATCTGAGCTTCACGCGCGTCACGGCACCGATCACCGGCCGTGTGAGTCGCGCAATCGTGACGGCAGGCAACCTCGTGACGAGCGGCCAGACGCTTTTGACGACAGTCGTGTCCCTCGATCCGATCTATGTGACCTTCGACGCTGACGAGCAGGCTTATCTCAAGTTTGAGAGAAACGCGCATATCGATGGGCACAGGGACGTGCCCACCAGCGCTCATGCCGCGCCGAACCACCTCGGTAACCCGGTGTACGTCGGTCTCGAGGACGAGAACGGCTATCCGCACCAGGGTCAGCTCATCTTCATGGACAACGCCCTCGATCCTGGCACCGGCACCATCCATGCCCGTGCTCTGCTCGCGAATCCCAACGGCACGTTCGTGCCGGGACTGTTCGCCCGCGTGAAGCTGATCGGCAACGAGCGCTACGACGCCGTGCTGGTCAACGACAGTGCCATCGGCACCGACCAGACGGTGCGGTTCGTACTCGTCGTCGATCAGAGCAACCACCTCCAGTACCGGCCGGTCGAGCTGGGACCGATCGTCGACGGTCTGCGCGTCGTACGCGGCGGGCTCCACGCCGGCGACAGGGTCGTGGTAGATGGCCTGATGCGCGTACACCCCGGCATGCAGGTCAATCCGCAGCTCGTGGCCATGGGCGATCACGACCAGGCGCACGCTGCCATGGTGGCTGAGCAGGCGAATGACACCTCACCCCCGAGCGACGACACGCACCTCACTGCGGACGCCGACGGGAGCTCCCATAAAACCTCCAGCGGGATGAACCGGTGAAACTCTCCCACTTCTTCATCGACCGCCCGATTTTCGCGGCGGTGCTCTCCGCCTTCATCACGATCGCAGGGGCGATCGCGATGATCGAGCTGCCGATCAGCGAGTACCCGGAGGTCGTGCCGCCTTCCGTACAGGTACAAGCCACGTACCCGGGCGCGAACCCCAAGGTCGTCGCTGAGACCGTAGCCGCACCGCTCGAACAGGCGATCGTTGGCGTCGAGAACATGCTCTATATGTCCTCGACGTCGACCACGGACGGGTCGCTGACCCTGACGATCACCTTCCGCGTGGGCACGGACATCGATCGTGCGCAGGTGCTGGTACAGAACCGCGTTTCCCAGGTATTGCCGCGCCTGCCTGACGAGGTACGGAACCTCGGAGTCACGACCACCAAGACGTCACCCGACCTGACGATGGTGGTCCACCTCTACTCTCCGGACCACCGGTACGACTCGCTGTATCTGCGCAATTACGCGGTCCGCAACGTCCGCGACGTGTTGGCCCGGCTGCCGGGCATGGGCAACGCGGTGATCTTCGGCGGCGGCGACTATGCCATGCGGATCTGGCTCGACCCGCAGAAGCTGGCGGCACTCAACATGACCGCCGGCGATGTCATCAACGCCGTCCGCGCCCAGAACATCCAGGTGGCGGCCGGCCAGATCGGTGCGCCACCCGCTCCAGGCTCGGATTTCCAGCTCGCGCTGAATGCCATGGGAAGGCTGCAGACGCCGGATCAGTTCCGTGAGATCGTCCTGAAGACGGGCGCCAACGGTCAGGTGGTCCACCTGGGCGATGTCGCTCGGGTGCAGATGGGCGCGCAGAGCTACGGCATCCAGAGCTACCTCGACAATCAGGATGCGGTGGCCATTCCGGTCTTCCAGGCCCCCGGATCCAATGCGCTGCAGCTCTCCGATGAGGTGCGCGCCACCATGGCGCAGCTCTCCAAGGATTTTCCGCAGGGAGTGAGCTACAGCATCGTCTATGACCCGACCGTGTTCGTGCGTCAGTCGATCGAGGCGGTCGTGCACACGCTGCTCGAGGCCGTATTGCTCGTCGTGCTGGTCGTGATTCTCTTCCTGCAGACCTGGCGCGCCTCCATCATTCCGCTGATTGCGGTGCCAGTGTCGATCATCGGCACCTTCGCCGTGCTGCTCGCGTGCGGCTTCTCCATCAACACCCTCTCGCTCTTCGGTCTGGTGCTGGCCATCGGCATCGTGGTGGACGATGCCATCGTCGTCGTCGAAAATGTCGAGCGCCACATCGAAAGCGGTCAGAGCCCGCGCGAGGCGGCGAAGTCCGCGATGAGCGAGGTCAGCCGGCCCATCATCGCCATCACCCTGGTGTTGTGCGCCGTGTTCGTGCCGGTCGCGTTCGTGAGCGGGCTCACGGGCGAGTTCTATCGGCAGTTCGCGCTCACCATCGCGATCTCGACGGTGATCTCGGCGTTCAACTCACTCACTTTGTCTCCCGCGCTCGCCGCGGTGCTGCTGAAGCCCCATGGCGCAAAGCCCGATGTGCTGACCCGCGTGATGAACCGCCTCTTCGGGGGAATCTTCCGCCGCTTCAACCGTGGCTTCGAGCGTGCCGGGAATGCATATCAGCGTGCAGTCGTCGGCACCGTTCGGCGCACGAGCATTGCACTCGCCGTATACGCCGGACTCATCGGACTTGCGTATCTCGGCTTCGCAGGCGTGCCGCACGGGTTCATTCCGGATCAGGACAAGCAGTATCTGGTCGCCATCGCGCAACTTCCTCCGGCAGCCTCACTCGACCGGACCGAGCAGGTCGTCAAGGAGATCGGTGACATCGGCATGCACCAACCCGGTGTCGAGCACGCGGTGCAGTTCGCGGGCATGTCGGTGAACGGCTTCGTGCCGAGCTCCAGCGCCGGTCTGGTGTTCTTCGGCCTGAAGCCCTTCGATCAGCGCAAGTCCAAGGCGCTGTCCGCCGGCGCGATCGCGGCAGCGCTCAATCAAAAGCTTGCCGCCATCCAGGGCGGCATGGTGGTGGTATTCCCGCCGCCGCCGGTGATGGGCCTCGGGACACTCGGCGGCTTCAAGCTGGAGGTGGAGGATCGGGGCGATCTCGGCCCGAACGCGCTCTACGCCGCCGTGCAGAAGGCGCTGCAGCAGGGCTACCAGAGCCCGGCGCTCGCCGGCCTCTTCAGCAGCTATCAGGTGAATGTCCCGCAGCTCGACGTCAACGTGGATCGCGTCAAGGTGATGCAGGACCACGTGAATCTGGACGACGTCTTCCAGACGATGCAGATCTATCTCGGGTCGCTCTACGTCAACGATTTCAACCGCTTCGGACGCACCTACCAGGTGATTGCGCAGGCCGATGCGCCGTTCCGCTCCAATATCGAGGACATCTCGACGCTTCAGACGCGCAACGCCGATGGGCAGATGATCCCGCTGGGGTCATTCCTCTCCGTCAACCGCAGCTTCGGTCCGGACATCGTGCAGCGTTACAACGCCTACACGGCCGCCGACATCAATGGCGGCCCGGCGCCCGGCTTCTCGTCAGGAACCGCACAGGCGGTGATGACGAAGATTCTGCACAACACCCTGCCACCCGGCATGTCGTTCGAATGGACCGACCTGTCGTATCAGCAGCTCATCTCCGGCAACACCGCCGCGATCGTCTTCCCGCTCTGCGTGCTCTTCGTGTTCCTGGTGCTGGCGGCGCAGTACGAAAGCCTGACGCTGCCGCTCGCGATCATTCTCATCGTGCCGGTGTGCCTGCTCGCCGCGATCACCGGCGTCATCCTCGACCGTGGCAACAACAATGTGTTCACCCAGGTGGGATTGATCGTTCTGGTCGGCCTCGCCTGCAAGAACGCCATCCTGATCGTCGAGTTCGCGAAGCACCTGCAGGAGGAACAGGGCGAGGATGCGGTCTCCGCCGTATTGCACGCCGCCCGCCTGCGTCTGCGGCCGATCCTGATGACTTCTTTCGCCTTCATCATGGGCGTCGTGCCGTTGATGCTGGCGAGCGGCGCTGGCGCCGAGATCCGCCACGCGCTCGGCACCGTCGTGTTTGCAGGCATGCTGGGCGTCACCTTCTTCGGCCTGCTCCTGACGCCGGTGTTCTTCGTCCTCATCCGTCGGATCACGGGCCGCAGTCAGGAGCCCGCGAGGTCCGGCACGGGTGGGCAACTTTCCGCGGATACATCCCATGCGTAAATCCATCGTGGCGTTCTTCGTGAGTGCCGCGCTCTGCGGCTGCGCCGTAGGTCCGAACTACCACCGTCCCACGACTCCGGTGGCCACGCAGTTTCCCACGACGGCGGCCACGCAGGCGACAACCGGGGAGTCATCCGCGTCCAGCGATGTCTATTCCCACGCGCCCACGCAGGCGGAGTTCTGGAAGCAGTTCGACGATCCCGTGCTGAATGGCATGATCGGCGATGCTCTGACGGCGAACTACGATCTGCGCGTCGCGCTCGGCCGCCTCGTGCAGGCACGCGCGCTGCGCAATGAATCGCGGTTCGACCTCGCTCCGACGGTCACCGCCTCTGGCGGCTACACCAAGCAACGCGTGCCGGCCGTCGAGAATCCCGGCGGCGGCGCGTATACGAGCAAGCTCTATGACGCCGGGTTCGACGCCACGTGGGAGCTCGATTTCTTCGGCGGCGTACGCCGCAGCATCGAGGCACGCAATGCCGAGCTGGAAGGCGAGGTGGCCAACCTGCACGATGCGCAGGTGTCGGTCATCGCCGAGGTCGCACGCAACTACTTCGAGCTGCGCGGTGAGCAGACTCAGCTGGCCGTAGCCCGCGCCAACGTCAAGAACCAACAGCAGGTATTGGCGCTCGCACAGGCGCAGCTCGAGGCGGGCAGCGGAACCGATCTCGACGTGGCGCGCGCGCAGTCCCAGCTCAGCACGACGCTCTCGACCATCGGTCCCTTGGAGGCCGCCGTCGCCCGCTCCATTCACCGCCTCGGTGTCCTGACCGGGCGCGACCCGGATGCGCTGACGGGCGTACTGAGCGCCGCGCATGAGCTGCCTCCGTTGCCGCAAATCGTGCCGGTCGGCACGCCTGAAGAGTTGCTGCGGCGTCGCGCCGACATTCGCTCCGCCGAGCGCAACCTCGCGGCGTCCACGGCTCTCGTTGGAGTGGCCGTCTCGGATCTCTTCCCGAAAGTCACTTTCACCGGCAACTTCGGCTATGCGGCCGCCGAGCCCGCCGGCCTGGGCTCCGCGGCTTCGCGCAGCTACATGATCGGCCCGGGCATCACCTGGGCCGCCTTCAACCTCGGGCGCGTGCACGCCGAGATTGCGGGCGCGCGGGCCGGGGCGGTGATCGCCCTGGATCAGTACCACGGAACCGTCTTGAACGCGCTGGAAGAGACTGAGGATGCGCTGGTCACGCACGCACGGGACCGCGACCAGCTGCTGCACGCTCAGGACGCGGCACGTGCCAGTGCGACCGCCGCCAAGCTTGCGCAGATCCGCTACAAAGGCGGTATGGTGGACTTTCTGTCCGTCCTGGATGCGGAGCGGACGCAGCTCGAGACCGAGGACGCCCTGGCGCGCAGCCGTACGGAGGCTGCCACCAGCCTGATCGCCGTCTACAAGGCGCTGGGGGGAGGTTGGGAGACAGCCCCCCTGCCGAGGTACACTGACGCCTCGATTCCCCGATAGAGAGATATGTCTCATGAGCGTTTCGGTGGTCGATCCGACCCTCGCCCATCTGGAGACCCTGACCCGGCCCACCCCCTGTACCGAGGAGCTGAGCCAGATCAACGAGTCCCTCAGGCGGCGAGAGGCGTTGCTCGTAGCCTCGGCCAAGGCCAGCCGGATGCTGCTCGAGGCTCCCGACGTGCGCGGCACGATACCCGCAGTGTTGCGACTCATCGGCAAGGCGGCCCACGTGGATCGGGTCAACGTCATGCTGGCGCGGCGCGGCCCCGCGGGCGAGCCCCTGCTGGTCGTGGTGAGCGAATGGACTGCCGAAGGCGTACCACCGCACATCGACGATCCTGCGGTGTGCATGTGCGATGAGCGTCAGTTCTCCGCGGTCTCCGCAGAGCTGCGCGCCGGACGGAGCGTCTGCCTCAACAAGAGCGAGTCGCCAGTCAACTGCGCGGGTGTCGCGGGCTTCGAGGGCATCGGCACCAAGACCAAGGCTATCGTACCGATCTTCGTCGCCGGAGAGTTCATCGGCGTCGTCGGCTTCGACAATACCCGACAGCGTCGCGCAATCGACTCCTCGGAGCTTGCCGCGCTCGAGAACGCGGCCGGCGTCATCGGTGCCGCACTCCATCGGCAGCGGCTCATCGACGATATGAGAAGAGAGCGCGAGCGCGCGGCTGAGGAACGCGTCGCGGAGCTGGCGAAAGCCAATGCCGTCATCCGCGGCAACCTCGAGCGTCTGGCGAGCGAGCCCGACCTGCACAGCTTTCTCGGCCACGTGCTGTTGGAAGCGACGCGACAGTTCGATGCGGCATCAGGCGCCGTGGTCGTCTCCAAGGATAGCCTGCAGCAGTGGCGGATCGCGGCGCACGTCAGGGACGGTCGCATCGAGGAGCCGCCCTACCCCATCAGCGTGCCGATCAACGGCTCTTCCTTCGGCGATCGGTTCACCAAGCCGACCGAACCCATGTACCTCGATGTCGAGCAGCAGTCGGAGGAATTCTGGCCGGGCATGCTCGCCTTCCACCGGCAGGAGGGCTACGCCGGGACGGTGGTGTATCCGCTCGTTTTCGGCTCCCGCAACGTGGGCTTCCTCATCCTGCGGTTCCGCCGCACTGCGCACGACGTGCAGCGCAGCGAGCTCCTGGTGGCGCTCGCCCAGCAGGCGACGCTCGCCGTGCAGCTCACCCGTCTCGCCTACCAGGCGAAGGAGGCTGCGGTGCTGGTCGAGCGCGCGCGCATCGGCCAGGAGATCCACGACGGTCTGGCGCAGGCTTTCACGGGAATTCTGATGCAGCTCGGAGCGGTAGAGGAATTCCCGTCCTGCAAGAAGAAGAACTCGGGCCTGGCGCTGACACTGACACGTATCCGCGACCTCGCCCGCGAAGGCCTCGCCGAGGCACGGCGCTCCGTGATGGCGCTGCGCCTCGATCAGACCCGGCGCGCGGGACTGGAGCTGGCGCTGCGGCAGCTGGCCGAGCGCTCGACGGTCCCGGGCGGTGTCACCTGCAGCTTCGAAGGCGGCGGCATCACCACGGGCCTCAAGCCGGAGTACGAGCACGAGTTGCTGCGTATCGCGCAGGAGGCGGTCAGCAACGCAGTGCGTCATGCGCGGCCGCATGCCATCCGCATCACCATGACGGATGAGACAGCGCATTGGGTGATGTCGGTGGAGGATGACGGGCGCGGCATGGAGCAGCGGCCGGAGCTGTATGCGCGCGAGGGCTTCGGCCTCACGAGCATGCGCCAGCGGGCGAGTGCGATCGGCGGTGAGTGGCAGATCGAGAGTCAACCCGGCGCGGGCACGCGGGTGAGCGTGCGACTGCCGAAGCGCAAGGCGGCGGCATAATGGTCGCGGTGCTGACGAAGAAGAAGATTCGGGTCATCCTCGCGGATGACCATCCGGTGGTGCGGGACGGCCTGGCGGCGATGGTGAATCAGCAGGCGGACATGGAGGTGGTCGCGGAGGCCGGCGATGGCGATGAGGCCATCAAGCTTTACGACCAGCATCAGCCGGATGTGCTGGTGCTCGACCTGCGAATGCCGAAACGCGATGGCGTGGCGGTGGTGCAGCGCGTCCTCGAGATCAACCCCAAGGCGCGCATCCTCATCATGACGACCTACGACGGGGATGAGGACATCTTCCAGTGTTTGAGCCAGGGCGCGAAGGGCTACCTCCTGAAGGACGCGCCGCGGCAGGAGATCCTGTCGGCGATCCGTGCGGTGAGCGAGGATCGCCCGTACACCTCATCCTCGGTGGCTGCAAAGGCGCTGCAGAGGATGGCGAAGCCGAGCCTGACGCAGAGGGAGTTGGATGTGCTCGAGCTGGTGGCTCAGGGCAGGAGCAACAAGGACATCGCGCGGCGGCTCTCGATCACGGAAGGCACCGCCAAGACACACGTGAAATCCATACTGACCAAGCTCGATGCGATCAGCCGGACTGAGGCGGTGGCAGTCGCTCACAAACGAGGACTGATCCGGCTTTAGAGACTCCGGCGTCAGGCTTGCTCGCGCGGGCGCCGACGATCGCCGCCGCGACCGCGGCGATCGCATAGAGTGCCGTCACGAGGAGCATTGCGGGTGACAGCGGCACCACCCCGACGGTGGACTGAAGAGCGAGGGTGGTGATCGGACCGATCGCGCTGATCACGTTGCTCAGCAGCGGATCGGTCAATTTCAAGCCGACCTGGCCGAGATAGATCGGTCCCACTAGAATCACCAGGAAAATCAGGCTCTCCTCCGCGATCGTCGTCACCGACAGCCGCAAGAGCGCTCCGGGTGCCCGGGCCACCATCAGCGCCGCAACCGCGGTAACGAGCGAGAAGCGTACGCTGACGATCGAGAGCGCAGACACGTCCAATTGATTCATGCGCTTGGAGATGATGCTCTCGGCGGGAATGACGATGCCGGAGAAACCCGCAAGCGCGACGCCCGCGAGGCCCACCATCGGGTCGAGTCCCGGAAAGCCGGATCGGCCGCTGCTGACGATCACCGCAAGGGCCATCACGGCTCCAACGAGAGCCCAGTGCAGCGAAGCCTCGAGGCGGCCGGCCCTCGAGTCGGCGCCGCTCCCGAGGCCCAACACACCCCAAAACGCCGACTCGGGCTGCGCGGTAACGCTCGGCATCGTGGGTGCTCAACGCGATGCAGCGGTAGATGCTCATGCCAGGGGTTCCTCTCGCGGCGGCAGCCGGACTCAGAGTGTTTTTTCCTCCGCCGATAGCCGGATGATGACCGGGCGTTGCATCGCCGGCTTCCGGAATCATGCGCACAGGACCTGCGACGCCGGCCGCGACTCGCGGGTCGCGCGCCGAGCCGCAGGCTTCGGCACTCCGCCGGAACTTTCGATGTCGGGCTCCGTTGACCGCAGACGCGGACTGTCGATGCGGGCCGTCCAGCGAAGACATGCACGAGGAGGTTGAGACAATGAATCCGAGCTTCACTGCAAACAATGGCGAGAGTGCCGCAAACGAGGCCCGACGGCAGGCGGAGCGGATGGCTGATACCGCGAGCGACACCGCATCGAAGGCTACGAGTGCCGCACGCGAGCGCGCCGATCAGGCGCAGCGTTGGGCCAAATCGCGTTGGAGCGACCTGCAGGACACCGTTGAATCCCAGCCGTACCAGTCGACCGCCTGGGCGCTCGGGATCGGGTTCGCGGCCGGCCTCCTCCTGATGGGGTTGCTGCGCGGCCGTAGATGACGTCACGCTGCGCGTCCGCGCCACGCAGGCGGGATGCGCTCCCGTGATGGTTCTGTGACACATCGGGCCGGGAGCCGTGCTCTGCTTGGCCCATGCACCAGATCGGCGCCGTGGGCCTCTCGTACCGGCATGCCGGTATCGACGAGGTCGCGCGCCTTTCGATCTCCAAGGATGACCTCGAGGGGCGACTGCCCGCGCTGCGGCAAGCGCTGAAGGTCTCCGAGCTCCTCTATCTCGGCACCTGCAACCGCGTCGAGCTCCTGTTTGCCACCCGTGACGGCGAGTCGGCGGGCGACCTGCGGGAGGCGGCGCTCGAGCAGCTCGGCGGTGGACGGTTCGCGCCTGGACGAGCGTCCCGCCTGCTACGAGCCTGGGCCGGCGAGTCGGCCCTCGAGCACGTGCTGCTCCTCGCTTGCGGGTTGGACTCCGCCCAGGCCGGCGAGCGCGAGATTGCCGCGCAGCTCCGCCTGGCCTGGGAGACGGCCCGCGCCGCCGGCACGAGCGGTCCAATCCTCGACCGGCTGGTCGGTGAGGCGCTCGGCATGGCCAACCGGGTGCAGCGGCTGCACGCCGGCGAGCGTGCACGCTCTCTCGCCGATCTTGCTGCTGTCCGCGTACTCGATCACCTCGCCGGCAGTCCCCATACGGTCGCCCTGATCGGAGTCTCCCCGATGACCCGGCGCTGCGGTCTGGCGCTGCATCGCGCCGGGGTGCCGCTGCTCATCGTAAACCGGACACTTGCGCCCGCGGCCGAGCTCGCGGCGAGCGTCTCCGGGCATGCCGTGCTCCTCGAGCAATTCCGGGAGCAGCCCGCGCCGGTCGCAGCGTTGGTGCTGGCCGCGGGCGGCGGTGAGCCCGTGCTGGATGGTCGCTCCCTGCGACTCCTGGGCGAGAGCGCCAGGCAGGCATCGCAGGGGCGATCGGGCGACGGCCGTGCGGACGCTCCCCTTGCCATCGACTTCGGCGTGCCCCCGAATGTGGATGCCGATGAGGCGCGGCGAGCGGGCATTACCAGAGTCGGCATGAGCGAGCTCGTGCAGGAAGTGCAGGAGCAGCGCGTCAGCGAGCTGCTGCGCCTCGCGCCCGTGCGCGCCGCGATCGACGAGCGGCTGGCGCAGCTGCGCGAGGAGATGGCCAGCCGTGCCATCGGGCCGAGGCTCGCCGAGCTGCGGGGCAGCTTCGAGCAGATCGCCGCAGATGAGCTCGGCCGTGCGCTGACGGCAGAGCTGCGAAGCCTGACGGAGGATCAGCGCGAAGCCATGCAGGACCTGACATCGCGACTCGCCAGACGTCTCGCACACCTGCCGATCGCAGGAATGCGGGCAGCTGCCGCGCACGCCAGCCCAGAGGTCATCGACGCGTTCTTCCGGGAGGCGCGCCTCCACCGCGCCGCGCGCACCGAGTCCGACACCTTGGACGCGACAGACACACCGGCAGCCGAAGAGCCACTACCATAGGACCCGTGATGAGCCATTCCGCCGACGCCACGACCAGGCAACAGCAGTTGCATCCACGCTCGCTGCGACTCTACGAGCGTGCGAGTCTCGTGATCCCGGGCGGCGTCAACTCACCGGTGCGGGCATTCCGCGCGGTCGGTGGCACGCCGCTTTTCTTCGTGAAGGGCAAGGGCGCGTACCTGACGGATGCCGACGGACGCAGTTATCTGGACCTCGTCTGCTCCTGGGGGCCGCTGATATTGGGCCACGCACATCCGCAGGTAGTCGAGGCTGTCGCGCAGGCCTGCCGGGAGGGAACGACGTTCGGCGCGCCATGTCCCGCGGAGGTCGAGCTTGCCGAACGTGTAGTCGCATCCTATCCGGGCATCGAGCAGGTGCGCCTGGTGTCGTCCGGCACGGAGGCGGTGATGAGCGCTATCCGCCTGTCACGCGCGTTTACCGGACGTGACCTGATCGTCAAATTCTCCGGCTGCTACCACGGGCACGCCGATCACCTGTTGGTCGCAGCAGGGTCGGGCCTCGCGACGTTCGGCCGCCCCTCCTCCGCGGGCGTACCGGATGCCTTCACCGCCTGCACGCGCGTGTTGCCACTCGACGATGAGGCCGCCGTAGACGCGCTTTTCAGCCGCGACGGCGAACGGATTGCCGCAGTCATCGTCGAGCCGCTGCCTGCCAATCACGGCCTGCTGCCGCAGCGGCAGGAGCTCCTCGAGCGGCTGCGCGCCGTAACGCGCGAGCACGGCGCACTGCTCATCTTCGATGAGGTCATCTCCGGGTTTCGGCTCGCGCGCGGCGGCGCGGCCGAGCGGCTCGGCATCGTTCCGGACCTCGCGACCTTCGGCAAGGTGATCGGCGGCGGCATGCCGGTAGGCGCTTTCGCAGGACCACGGCGGATCATGGCGCGGCTCGCCCCGGACGGTGACACCTACCAGGCGGGCACCCTATCCGGCAATCCGGTCGCCATGGCAAGCGGCATCGCGACACTCGATGTGCTCGGCGGCACCAACGGTTGGGAGCAGCTCGAGGCACTGGGCGTCGAGCTCGAGCGGCTGTTGCAGCCGATCCTCGAGGAGGCGCCCTTTCCGATTCACCTGGTGCGTGTGGGCTCGCTCTTCTGGCTGTCGATGCACGAGAGCGGCGCGCCACGTACGGCGGTGACCCTCTCGCAGCAGGCGGTGGGCCGCTTCGCAGCACTGTTTCACGCGATGCTGGCGCAGGGCATCTATCTGCCGCCCTCGGCCTACGAGGCCTGCTTCCTCTCACTCGCGCACACCACGGCCGATCTCGAGCGTCTGGCGCAGGGGTTGCGCACGACGCTCGCCGGCCTGCGTTGACGTCAAAGGCGATGAAGGCACCGCGCGTATTCCAACTCACGGCGCTGGCCCTGGTGCTGGTGTCGGCGGTCGAAGTGGGCTGGTGGCTGCTCGACCAGCACCGCTTTGCAGTCGACAAGGTCCGGGAGATGCACGCAGTCTATGCCCAGCAGGTGGGCGCTGCGCAGGCGCTGCTCGATGCAGGGACGACAGCGGCGCGGGTGCATGCGCTGATGCCGGGCGTCATCGTGACCAATCAACACGCCGCACTCTCGCCCGATGTCGACCGGCAGCTCCTTGCCGAGGAGCGGCGGCACATTGCCCAGTACGCCTGGGAGGGCTCGTTCTTCATCATCGCTCTCGCCGCCTGCATCGCGGTGATCGCCCGTGCGTTGCGCGCGGAAGCGCGGGTGATTCAGGAGCAGGAGAGCTTCCTCGCGCTGGTGTCGCATCAGTTCAAGACCCCGCTCGCGAGCCTGCAGCTCTCGCTCGAGACCATGGCGATGCGACAACTCTCCGCCGAGCACTCGCGCGCCCTGATCGAGCGCATGCTCGCCGACCTCGCCCGCATGGAAGGCATGGTGACGCAGATCCTCGAGAGCATGCGGCTCGATCGTGGTCGGATCGACCTCAGGAGCGAGCCGGTGGATCTCGGCGGCGCCGTGACGCGAGTGATCGCGAGCTTCGAGGAGCGCGCGGCCAAGGATCGGATCGCCGTCAGCGCCGAGATCGAGCGCGGGCTGGAAGTGATGGCCGACCCGCTGGCGCTCGATGTCATCCTGCGCAATGTCTTCGAGAACGCGCTCGCGGCGGTCGCGCCGATCGGCGGCGGCAGCATCACCTTCACCGCCCGGCGCCTCAGCGGCGAGATCGAGCTGGCGGTCCGCGACAGCGGCGTCGGCTTCCGGTCCGCCGATGGCGCACGGCTCTTCCAGAAATTCACTCGCCTGCACCCGGGCGGCGGCGGCAGCCACTTCGGGACCGGCCTCGGCCTCTACATCGTCAGGCGCCTGATGCAACTGGCCGGCGGCCGGGTCAGCGCGCAGAGCGCAGGCGTGGGCCAGGGGGCAACCTTCGTGCTCGCCTGGCCGGCGGGCGAGGCGCATCGGGATCGGGCAGCCGATGCGACCGGCAGCCGCCAGCCGCTCGACACGCAGCCTGCGCGGCGGGAGCAGTCATGACCGATCCGACCGAGTCCACGCGCCGCATCCTCGTCGTGGAGGATGATCCGCATCTCGGCGCGGGGGTCGTCGAGAACCTGCGCGCGGAAGGCTACGAGGTCGACTTCGTCACGGACGGGCGCAAGGCTCTGGAATGGCTGGCGGGAAAACCCTGCGGCCTCGTTCTGTTGGATGTCATGTTGCCGGAAATCGACGGCTTCACGGTCTGCCGGACGCTGCGCGAGCGCGGGGACAACACTCCGGTGCTCTTCCTCACCGCCCGTGGCGACCCGGCCGACCGGGTGCGCGGACTCGAGGCCGGCGGCGACGATTACCTCGCAAAGCCATTCCACCTGCGCGAGCTCCTGCTGCGCGTGAAGGCCATCCTGCGCCGCTGGGACTGGTATCAGAGCGCATCGAGCGCGGAAGGGGCGACCCTGCGCTTCGGCGGCAACGAGGTCGATTTCCGCGCCTTCCGCGGCCGTTCCTGGAACGGCATCGCTCAGGAGCTCACCGAGAAGGAGGCGATGATCCTGAAGGTTCTCGCGGAGCGGCCGGGAGAGATCGTCTCGCGCGAGGACTTGCTCGAGCGCGTGTGGGGCTATGACGTCTTCCCCTCGACGCGCACCGTGGACAACTTCATCCTGCGCCTACGCAAGCGCTTCGAGCGCGATCCGGCGGACCCGCGTCATTTCCTGACTGTCTGGGGCGTCGGCTACCGGTTCATGTCCGAGGGGGAATCTTGAGCGCGCCGCACAGCTTTAAGGCAACAGCGGCGCTGCGGATCGGCACGCGCGCCTCCGCGCTCGCCCTATGGCAGGCTCGTCACGTCGAGACGCTGATCCGCGCGCTGCCCGGCGCGCCACCGGTCGAGTTAGTTCCCATCACCACGACGGGAGACATGCGCGCAGACGTGCCGCTGTGGGCGGTGCGTGGCCGCGCGTTCTTCACGAAAGAGATCGACCGGGCGCTGCTCGAGGACAGGATCGATGTCGCGGTGCACAGTCTGAAGGATCTGCCGACCACCCTGGAGGCGGGACTGGCGCTCGCAGCGGTCCTGACGAGAGAAGACCCCCGCGACGCCCTGATCAGCCGTACCGGCGAGGCGCTATCAGCCTTGCCTCGGGGCGCGCGCGTCGGCACGAGCAGTCTGCGCCGGCGCGCCTTCCTGACGCGTGCCCGGCGAGACCTGACATTACTCGAGCTGCGTGGCAATGTCCCCACGCGCCTGGAGCGGCTCGAGCGCGGGGACTACGACGCCATCGTCCTCGCAACAGCCGGACTCCAGCGTCTCGAGCTCGGGCATCGCATCAGCGAGCACCTTTCACCAGACGAGTTTCCACCCGCGGTGTCGCAAGGCGCGATCGGAGTCTGCACTCGCGCGGACGATCCGCATGCCGCCAAATGGCTCGAGCCATTGGATGACCTGCCGACACGCCTCGCCACTACCGCAGAGCGCGCGTTGTTGGAACGAATCGAAGGAGGATGCCAGGTTCCGCTCGGCGCGCTCGCCACAGTCGCGGGAGCCGGTATCCGTCTGCACGCAGCCGTCTGCGCCCTCGACGGCTCGCAGCGGCTGGGCGCGAGCGGAGAAGCCGAGGCGACCATGACCGGCGCGACGGCGCTCGGGGTGCGGCTCGCAGCCGAGCTGATCGCACAGGGCGCAGCCAGCCTCATCGCCGCTGAGCGCGCCGTCCAGGGCCGCGCGGAAGAGCCATGACCCAATCGTCTGGAACGATTTTACTCGGCGGGGCGGGCACGCCGCAGCAGAAACCCGTGGTCGTCACTCGCGCGGAGGCAAGTGATGGCCCCTTGTCCACGGAGCTCAGGAGTCTCGGACTTCCGGTGTTGGTCTGGGCGGCCGTGCGCGTTGTGCCGGCCGACACCTCGCGCCTCGATGAGACCCTCAAGCACGCGCAGTCGTTCGACTGGATCGTTTTCACCAGCCGTCACGCAGTCGCCGCCGTGACTGCCCGCCTCCCAACACCTCCCTCGGGTCTGCGGACTGCTGCGGTTGGCCGGGCGACCGCCAGCGTGTTGAAGCAGCACGGCTGGCCGGTCGATCTGCTGCCGGGGGAGCCCAGCGCCGCAGGACTGGTCGCCGCGTTTGCCGCATCCGGCTCCGCGCGCAGCGCGCGCTTTCTCTATCCCGCCAGCTCCCGCGCACTCCCGACACTCGCCGCCGGCCTGCGGCAGCTCGGTGCGCAGGTCACGACGGTGGAGGCCTATCGCACGGTCTCAGGCAGCACACTGGACGTCGAAGACTGCCGGTCCTGGATTGCGCGCAAAGGAATAGGGGCGGTCACGTTCGCCAGTCCTTCGGCGGTCGCCGAGCTCGAGAGCGCACTAGGCCAGGAAGACTTCGCGCGATTGCTCGCGAATGCGCCCGCCGTCGCGATCGGTCCCACCACCGCACGCGCTCTGACGGAACTGGGGCATACCCCCATACTGGCCGAGTCGGCCACGCTGCGTGGTGTAGCCCGCACGAGCTTGCAGGCCCTCAACGCAGGTCCACCCCAGAAGTGGCGTGCTTCGCCTTCGTCCGGGAGCTGAGCCAATCTCGAGGTACCGATGAGTCATCCAGCTACAAGGCCCCGTCGGACGCGTCAGTCTGACGCGTGGCGTCGCATGGTCCGCGAGACGCGGCTCTCTCCCGACGCTCTCATCTATCCACTCTTCGCCGTCCCCGGCCGCGGCGTCCGACACCCCGTCTCGAGCATGCCCGGCGTGTCGCAACTCTCCGTGGACGAGCTGGTGAAAGACGCAAAGACAGTTGCCGCTGCCGGTGTGCCCGCGGTGCTGCTCTTCGCAGCGCCGGCGGAAAAGGACCCGCGAGCCAGTGCCGCGCTCGACCCGAAGGGGCTGGCCGCGCAGGCGATCTTGGCGGTCAAGGAGGCTTGCCCCGACCTCCTGGTCTGGGCTGACGTCTGCCTGTGTGGCGCCACGGATCACGGACACTGCGGCCACGTCCTGCCCGGCGGCAGGATAGACAACGATACTTCGGTCGAGACGCTCGCCGAAGTAGCTCTCAACTACGCACGGGCTGGCGCCGATGCGGTGGCACCGAGCGACATGATGGACGGGCGAGTGCAGGCCATGCGGCGCCTCCTCGACCGGGAAGGCTGGTCCATGACACCGATTGTTTCATATGCGGCAAAATATGCCTCAGCATTCTACGGACCGTTTCGGGAAGCCGCCGAATCGGCCCCGGCATTCGGTGATCGCCGCTCGCACCAGATGGATCCGGCCAACTCTCGGGAGGCATTGAGGGAGGTGTTGCTGGACGTCGAAGAGGGCGCGGACCTGGTCATGGTGAAGCCTGCAGGCCCCTACCTCGACGTCATCCGCCAGGTCCGCGATGCCGTGACGGTCCCCGTCGTGGCGTACCAGGTGAGTGGCGAGTACAGCCTCATCAAGGCCGCGGCCGAGCGCGGCTGGATCGATGAGCGGGGCGCAGTGTTCGAGACCCTCACGGGCATTCACCGCGCGGGAGCAGACCTCATCATCACTTACTACGCACCGCAAGTGGCGCGCTGGCTGTCCGGGCAATGACCGACCCCCGCCGCACCGAAGATCTCCCCGTGCAATCCGCGCCGTTCCTCGCCGCGTGCAGGCGACAGCCCGTGCCGCACACGCCCATCTGGATCATGCGCCAGGCGGGCCGCTATCTGCCGGAGTACCGGCAGGTGCGCTCGCGAACCGAGTTCACGACCCTGCTGCGCGACCCGCAGCTCGCCGCGGAAGTCACGCTGCAGCCGCTGCGTCGCTTCCCGTTGGATGCCGCCATCCTCTTCAGCGACATCATGACCCCGCTTCAGGGAATGGGCGTCGGACTCTCGTTCGAGCCCGGGCCGGTGGTGCGCGAGCCACTGCGGACCGACGCCGCAATCGACGCACTCAGCGAGCTGGTCCCGGAGCGGGACGTCGCCTTCGTGCTCGAGTCGATCCGCCTGGTACGAGCGGAGCTGCCGCCACTCGTGCCGCTCATCGGCTTCGCGGGAGGCCCTTTCACGCTGCTCTGCTACCTGGTGTGCGGGCGGCCGTCGAAGGAGTTCGGTGCCGCGCGATCTTTTCTGTACTCGAATCCTCACGCGGCGCAGCGGCTGCTCGACCGGCTGGCAGACGCCATGGCCGCGTATCTGCGTGCACAGGCCGCCGCGGGGGCACAGGCACTGATGCTGTTCGAGTCGTGGGCCGGACTGCTCGCGCCCGCCGAGTTCGAGCGCTTCGCGCTGCGCGCGGTACGGCGGGCCGTGGCAGGACTGCGCGACACCGGAGTGCCGCTGATCTACTACGTCAATCAGGGGTCGGCACTCATGCGATCAGTAGCGGACCTCGACGTCGATGTGATCGGCGTCGACTGGCGTTCACCGCTCGGCGTGGTGCGTCGGACGTTGGGACCCGACAAAGCCTTGCAGGGAAACCTCGACCCGGCCGCTCTCTTTGCCCCACCCGAGGAGCTGCGGCAACACGCAGGGCGTGTGCTCGATGAGGTCGCAGGCTCGCCCGGACACATCTTCAACCTGGGGCATGGCATCTGGCCGGAGACCGAGCCCGACGCGGTGGCTCGGCTGGTCGACTATGTTCACGAGCGCTCCATGCGCCAGAGCGCTGCCCCGGAGAGCACGCGGTGACTACGGAGCCAATTGCCGACGGTCGTGCGCGGGCTGCGGACGCTTGGTTCCGCGATTTGCAGACACGCATTTGCGCCTCCTTCGAGGCATTCGAGCCCGAATGCCGCTTCGAAGCGCACAGCTGGCGCCGGCCGGAGGGCCATCGCCTGCAAGGTGGCGGGGAGTCGCGGCTGATGCGCGGCAGCGTGTTCGAGAAGGTAGGCGTCAACGTCAGTCACGTATGGGGTGTTCTCAGTGAGCAGGCGCGCAGCCAGGTCACCGGCGCCGTGCAGTCCGAGGGGCGCTTCGTGGCCTGCGGCATCTCACTGGTCGCGCACCTGTGCAACCCCTATGTCCCGGCGGTGCACATGAACCTGCGGTATCTCAGTACCAGCTGCTCTTGGTTCGGCGGAGGGTCGGACCTGACGCCGACCTTTCCTTTCGAGGACGACACTGCAGAGTTCCATGCCGCCCTGCAAGCGGCATGCGATACGTACCGCCCCGATGCCTATCGCGAATTCAAAGCGTGGTGCGACCGGTACTTCTACCTGCCTCACCGTCGCGAGCCGCGGGGCGTCGGAGGTATATTCTTCGACGATCTGGCGGGCAGTGACCCTGAAGCCGACTTCGCGTTCGTTCGCCGCGTCGGGGAGGGATTCCTCGCGGTTTACCCGAAGATCGTCGCACGTCGCAAGGACACCCCCTTCGACGAAGCGGCGCGGGAGCGCCTGCTCGTGAAGCGCGGGCGGTACGTCGAGTTCAACCTCGTCTATGATCGGGGGACGAAGTTCGGCTTCCAGACCGATGCGGACCCGGAGGCCTATCTCATGAGCCTCCCGCCCCTCGTCAAGTGGTGATCCGAACGGTGAGGATGGGAATGCGGCTTGCAACCCGCAAATTTGAAGTGCGCCCATGATCAGGATATTTCTGCCGCTCATCTGTGCGGCGCTGGGCCTTGCGGCAGCCTCCTGCAGCCAGTCGGAGGGGCCGTTCGCGCCGGCTGAGACTCCCGCCTCGCCGCATGGCACTGCAGCCGCGGCGATGGCAAGCCCGTCCGACAAGGCCACCGCAAGCGACCTCGAGCGCCGCGACGCGGCTGCAGGGTCTACGCCCACCGAGTCGGGGCAAGCGCCGCAAGCGCAGGCGGCGGGGTCGGCAGCGCCCGGCGCTCCGCAGCCGGCCGCCAAGTCTCCGGACGTACCCGAGCTGGGACCTCCACCCACCGAGTCGACGACATCCGCACCGCAGTCCGCACGCCAATCCACACAGCAGTCCGCACCCCAACCCAGGCCGCCATCCGCGCTGGAATCCGCGCCCCAACCCGCGCCGCAGTCGGAACCGGCCACCAGCCCCGATGCGCCCATGAGCGTGCCGGCTCAGCGCCGCGCCTCGACCTTGATAGGCATGCCGGTGGTGTCCGGGGACGGCGGCCCGCTGGGTCAGGTGAAGGACATCATTTTCGATCGACAGGGTCAGGCGACTCACGTGGTGGTCGCTTATGCCGAGGAGCCTCCGATCGGGCCGGCGGAGACATCTGATGCCACCACCCCGGAATCCGGTCCCGACGGAAAGCTCACCGCGATGCCTTGGGATGCTGCGATGGCGAGCATCAAGGATGGCCGGCTGGTGTTGGATGGCACGAAGTTGCAACAGGCGCCGAGCTTCAGGCCTGGAGAGTGGTCGAACCTCGATGATCGGGACTGGAGCAGCGCAGCCGATGACTACTGGCGCAAGGTGGTACGTGCCAATGTCGCGGCGCATCCAGGCGCTCCGATCGATTCGACTGCGAGGCAGCGCGCACGGCGGGCGCGTGGCGAGTGAATGGCCCGAAGCCATCGGCCCAGCATGAGATGACGACCTCGCAGCGCGAGGCCGCGCGGGGCTTTGCCGCAGCGCTCATCGATTGGCACCGTCATCACGGCCGGCACGACCTTCCCTGGCAGCGGCATCGCACCGCCTATCGGGTATGGGTGTCGGAAATCATGCTGCAACAGACGCAGGTCGCGACTGTCATTCCCTACTACCAGAGGTTCATACGACGCTTCCCCGATGTCGGCACGCTCGCGGCGGCACCGCTCGATGACGTGCTGCATCTCTGGTCGGGATTGGGTTACTACGCGCGCGCACGCAACCTGCACCGCGCCGCCCAGCGGATCGCCGCGGAGCACGGCAGCCGGTTCCCAAAGAGCTTCGAGACAGTCGCGGATCTGCCGGGCATCGGCCGGTCCACTGCAGGAGCAATCCTCGCCCTGAGCCATGGTGAGCGCTTCCCCATACTCGATGGCAACGTACGTCGTGTGTTGTCACGTCATTTTGGAGTGGAAGGGAGTGCGTCCGATCGCGCTGCCACGGAGAAGCTTTGGGATCTGTCCGACAACTGCACGCCTGCGAAACGAGTCGCTACCTACACGCAAGCGGTGATGGACCTGGGAGCGACCGTCTGCATACGGCGCAATCCCTCCTGCATGAGCTGTCCTGTGTCAGTCACGTGTGTCGCGCACCGAACCGGACGGCAGCAGGAGCTGCCCACTCCCAAGCAGGGCCGGGCACGGCCGCTGCGCGAAGTCTTCATGTTGGCCGCGGTACGCGAAGACGGCGGCGTCCTCCTCGAGCGCCGCCCCGAGGCCGGTGTATGGGGCGGGCTATGGTGTCTGCCGGAGTTTGCGACGGCCACGGAGGCTACGGACTACGCGCGTCAGGCCCTGCATGGAGCCTCCGCTCGTCCCATGCCGCTTGCACCCGTCGAGCACGCGTTCACGCACTTCAACCTTGTCATCACGCCGCTCCTGGCCCATTGTTCCGGCAGCGCGGTCACGCCTGATCCGGCGCGACGCCTGTGGTATCGCACACGCGAGCCGGCGAGGCTTGGCTTGCCTGCCCCGATCCGGCTGCTGCTCGAGCGCCTCGCCGGTGCCTCAGGGTGCCAGCCGCAACTTTTCGACTGACTGGAGAACTCGACGTGGCCCGAACGGTGCAGTGTGTAGTGCTCAAATGCGAGGCGCCCGGTCTCGACCGGCCGCCCTATCCCGGGGAGCTCGGCCGGCGAATCTACGAAAGCGTTTCGCGCGAGGCCTGGACCCGTTGGCTGCAGCATCAGACCATGCTCATCAACGAGTACCGGCTGACGCCCATCGAGCCCAAGGCCCGCAAGTTCCTGGAGGCGGAGATGGAGAAGTTCCTGTTTGGCACCGGCTCGAGCAAGCCGGAAGGCTACAAGCCCCAGGACAGCAAGGGCAGCGAGGATGCGACCTGACATGCCCGCAGCCGGCCTTCCATCCCTCCACCCACGCGTGCGCGAGGTCACGGAGCGCATCCGCGTACGCAGCCGCGAGCCGCGCACGGCATACCTCGAGCGCATGACCGCGCAGGGCGCCGGCGAGCCTGCGCGCAAGCGCCTCTCCTGCACCAACCTGGCGCACGGCTTCGCCGCATCCGCCGCCCCCGACAAGCAGGCGCTGCGGGAGCTGCGCTGGCCCAACCTCGGCATCGTCACCGCCTACAACGACATGCTGTCGGCACATCAGCCATTCGAGCGTTTCCCCGGTCTGATCCGTGCGGCGGCGCGCGAGGTCGGCGCGACAGCACAGGTCGCGGGCGGCGTGCCCGCCATGTGTGACGGTGTGACCCAGGGCCAACCTGGCATGGAGCTCTCGCTTTTCAGCCGCGATGTCATCGCCATGTCGACGGGCATCGCCCTCTCCCACGGCATGTTCGATGCGGCGCTCTGCCTCGGTGTCTGCGACAAGATCGTGCCCGGGCTGCTCATTGGCGCGCTCTCCTTCGGGCAGCTGCCGGCGGTATTCGTTCCGGCGGGGCCCATGCCCTCGGGTCTGCCCAACAAGGAGAAGGCCCGTATCCGCCAGCTCTTCGCCGAGGGCAAGGTAGGACGGGAGGCGCTGCTCGAATCCGAGGCCGGAAGTTATCATTCCGCCGGCACCTGCACCTTCTACGGCACGGCCAACAGCAATCAGATGCTGATGGAGGTGTTGGGGCTGCATCTTCCCGGCAGCGCCTTCGTGCCACCCAACACCGAGCTGCGCGATGCGCTGACGGCCGCTGCCACCCGCAGGGCGGCGCAGATCACCGCCCTCGGTCAGGAATATCTGCCGCTGTCCAAAGTGCTGGACGAGCGCAGCATCGTCAATGCGATCGTGGGCCTCCTCGCTACCGGCGGCTCGACCAACCATACCCTGCATCTCATCGCCATAGCGCGCGCGGCGGGCATCCTCATCGACTGGGATGACTTCAGCGGCCTGTCGGATGTCATACCGCTGCTCGCGCGCATCTATCCGAACGGCAGCGCGGACGTCAACCACTTCCACGCCGCCGGCGGCATGGGCTTCCTCATCAAGGAGCTGCTGCGGGCGGGTCTGATGCACGAGGACGTGCAGACCATCTCCGGAGCCGGACTCGGCGCCTGTGCGCTCGAGCCCTGGCTCTCGCCGCAGGGCCTCGCCTGGCGGGAAGGCCCCGCGGCGAGCGCCGACACCACGGTCCTTCGTCCCGCCGCCGACCCTTTCAGCGTCGACGGCGGCCTCAAGCTGCTGCGCGGCAACCTCGGTCGCGCGGTGATCAAAGTATCGGCCGTCAATCCCCAACACAGGCTCATCGAAGGCCCGGCACGGGTCTTCGACAGCCAGGAAGCCGTGTTGGAAAGCTTCCAGCGCGGCGAGCTGGCGCGGGATGTGGTGGTTGTAGTCCGCTTCCAGGGGCCGCGTGCCAACGGCATGCCGGAGCTGCACGGGCTCACGCCCGCCCTGGCATCCCTGCAGAGCAAGGGTCATAAAGTGGCGTTGGTCACCGACGGAAGGATGTCAGGTGCTTCCGGCACCGTGCCCGCGGCGATCCACCTGACACCGGAAGCCGTGAGCGGCGGCCCGCTCGGCAAAGTGCGCGACGGCGATATCCTTCGGCTCGACAGCATGAAGGGAACGCTCGAGGCGTTGGTGGCGGAAGAAAGCTGGAGCCGCCGGCCGGTGGCGACGGCGAACCTCGCTGCCAACGGGCTCGGGATGGGACGCGAGCTGTTCCGCGTTTTCCGCCTGAATGCCGCGCCGGCCGAAGAAGGCGGCGGCATCTGTTGAGTCGGAAAGCAAATGAGTGAGCGGCCCAGGGCCGCTCCCTGGGCCGCGGGATGAATCCCGTGACAAAGCTGGCCGCGCAAAGCGGCAGGATGCCGACTTTGCGCCGATAAACTAAGGCGGCGAGGCCTTGAGCTGCTCGAAGCGCTCGATGTCGGATTGGAACTGCGATCTCACCTGGTCCTCCTGCTGACTTCGGGCATCGATCGCCTGATTCTGCAGACGCACCTCGCTCAGCGTGTGGACCAGCTCCTGCGCGAGATCGTCGGGCATGCGCGGCGCGTTCGGCCGTGAGTTATAGGGCTTGAACTGCTGCGCGTGGCTCTGCAGCGAATCGAGGCGCGACTGCAGGCTCTGTACATACTGCCGGGCCGCGGTCTGCTGCGCCTCGATCTGCGACAGGCGCTCGTCGCGCAGCGACTCGATGTCCTTCACCGAGGTATAGGTGCTGAGGAGGAAATAGTCGTGTTGCTTTTGCGCGGTCTGCCGCTCGTGCGCGCGGGCCTCCGCCGCCAGCTGCCCGGGCGTCTTCTCCGCATCGACGTGTCCGATCGCCACACCCTGACTGTTCAGGATCTCCCGGCTGTTGCGGGCGTACTTCGGCGGAATGCTGTCGCCATAGTGGACGATGCCATGCTCATCGACCCAGCGGTAAGCGACGCCCTTGTCACCGCTTTGCGCCCAAGCCGATCCGGTCGCGCAGGCGAGCGCGAGCAGCAAAGAGAGGGCGCGAAACGGTTTGCGCATACTTAGGGGCCATATTCTGACCTACCGCCGCGCGGAGGCAAGTCTCAGGACACCCCATACCGCTCCCGGTAGGCCCTCAGCAGTGTGAGCTGGTCGTCAGAAATCGCGGCCTGTCCGCCGGCGGGGCGCGACAGCGCCTCGATGAGCTCGGCGAGTGTGACGACGCTCACGCAAGGGATGCCGTGCTCTTTCTCGATCTCCTGGGTGGCGCTCAGCGCCCCCTGCCCCCGCTCCTGGCGGTCGAGGGCGAAAACGACGCCCGCCGGCCGCGCCCCCTGCTGCCGGATCAGAGTCAGCGACTCCCGCACCGCGGTCCCCGCCGTGACCACATCGTCGATGACGAGCACGCGTCCCCGAAGCGGCGCGCCAATGACGTTGCCGCCCTCGCCGTGATCCTTGGCCTCCTTGCGGTTGAAGGCATAGGGGATGTTTCGTCCGTAATGCTCGAAGAGCGCAGCCGCGGTAGCTGCAACCAGAGGAATGCCCTTGTAGGCCGGCCCGAAGAGCACATCGAACTCGGGCGCCGACCGGGTGATGGCCGCTGCGTAACAGCGTCCCAGGACGGCGATGGCCTCACCGTCGCTGAAGAGGCCAGCATTGAAGAAGTACGGGCTCTCGCGGCCGGATTTGAGCTTGAACTGCCCGAAACCTAGCGCCTGGCGCGAGAGTGCGAGGTTGATGAAGGTGAGCTGATAGTCTTCCATGCCGCTATCATTGCCCGATGCACGTGGACCGCGTCAATGCCCGACGCCCTGGGTGGCTGCAGGCGCTCGCCGTCTACGGCCAGCCACGCATGGTTGCAATGCTGCTGCTCGGGTTCTCGAGTGGGCTGCCGTTCTACCCCGCGTTCCAGACCATGACGGCGTGGCTGCGCGAGTCGGGCGTCGCGCTGCCTCTGATCGGCATGATGGCTTGGGCCACGGTCCCCTACTCGCTGAAATTCCTCTGGGCGCCGGTCGTGGACAGGATGCCCCTGCCGCTCATCACCCGGCTCCTCGGCCGCCGGCGCGCCTGGCTGCTGCTCGCGCAGATCGGCATCGCAGTGGGCCTCTTCCAGCTCGCCGCGAGCAACCCTGCGGCAGACATGCGGCGCATCGTCATCTGGGACCTGTTCCTCACGTTCTTCGCAGCGACCCAGGACATTGCGCTGGACGCGTGGCGGATCGAGTCGGCGCCGGTTTCGATGCAGGGCGCGATGGCGGCGGTCTACCAGATCGGCTACCGCATAGCGCTGATTGCCGGCAGCGCCGGAGCGCTCACGCTCGCCCAGAGACTCAACTGGCACGCGAGCTACTCAGGTATCGCCCTGCTGGCCTCGGTGGGACTCGTGACGACGCTGTTCATTCGGGAGCCGGATGCGCCTGCCTCCGGCGTCGCAACGGAACGGGAGGCTCGGACGGTCGAGTGGCTCGAGCGGCGCGCCCACTGGCCGAAGTCTTTGCGGCACGCGGGTGAATGGTTCATCGGCGCAGTGGTCTGCCCCCTCGTGGATTTCTTCGCCCGTTACGGCGTTCGGATCGCGATCGGCACGCTGGCACTCATCGCCGCGTACCGGCTGACTGATTACGCCGAGGGCGCGATGACTCTGCCCTTCTTTCACGATCACGGCTATTCGAACGAGCAGATCGCCTGGGTGGTTAAGATCATCGGATTGACTCTGTCGATGTTCGGCGTGTTCATCGGCGGGCTGTTGGTGGCGAAATGGGGGCTCCTGCGATCTCTCGTGGCGGGAAGCGTTCTCATGATGATTTCCAACAGCGGGTTCGCGCTGCTCGCCACGACGCATACGGCGACGCTGCTCGGCCTCGGGATCGCCAACGGGCTCGACAATCTGGCCATCGCCGTCCAGGGCACTGCGTTCATCGCCTTCCTCTCGAGCCTGACAAGCCCGAAGTACACCGCGACGCAGTACGCGCTCTTCTCCTCGCTTTACGCGCTCGCCGGCAAGACGCTCGAAGGCTTCTCGGGGTTCGTGTCGCGCGCGACCGGCTATCCGGTCTTTTTCATCTACACGGCGGCCCTGAGCATCCCGAGTCTGCTGCTGCTGCTCTGGCTGTGGCGCCGTCGCGGCTCCGGGGCGGGTGTGCCGGCCCTCGTGGTTGCGGATGCCGGCGGCGGGGCCGACGCGCGTGGCGGCTGAGCTCGATCTCGAGCGGGTGATCTGCCGTCTCGCCGATCTCGAGGAGTACGGCTCCAGAGGATTCACCGTCGGCGGCGGCGACTGGCCCCTGCGCGGCTTCGTCGTGCGCTGCGGGAACGAGGTCCGCGGCTACGTCAATCACTGTCCGCATGCGGGACATCCGCTCGATCTGCGGCCGCATCGATTCCTGACACCGGATCGGGCGCTGATTCTCTGCTCGTCCCATGGGGCGCTCTTCGAGAAGGACGCCGGCCGCTGCCTGGCGGGTCCGTGCGCCGGCACGCAACTGCGCGCAGTGCCCCTCGAAGTGATCGGCGATTTCGTGCTGATCGCCGCCGATGCGGATCTGACGGCGCTGACTGCGGAGCTGCGCTGACTCCCGGCGGCTGAGCCCCGCGTCAATCGAATTCGAAGAGGTCGATGCCGTCGAGCGAGCTGGCGCGCAGAGTCGGGTCCTCGTTGACATTGTCGGAGCCGCGGCCATCCTCATCGCCGCTCTCCACGTCCACCGAGCCGCTCCAATCCTCCGGGGCCTGCGCCGCCTCGAGCGCGCCGTCCTCGCACTGCGTCTCCCAGTCCTCGCGGTCCATCTCCTCGACGGTGCCATCGAAGTACTGGATATCTATCGTGCCCTCGTCATCGTCGATGGCCACGACCTCGAACAGCTCGCCGCCGCTCAAGCGATACCAGTCACCGATACTGGGTAGAGATGCCGCCATGTGGAACCCTCCAGAAGGCCCGATCCCGAGCTTCGGATCGCGTGTCCGTGGTGAACGCATCACACCCGCTGTGGGTCCCGGAGCTGTTATTCTCCGCCCGCCGCGCGGGGGACGGCTACCGATGTTGCGCCTCGCGTATGCCGCTTTCAAGCAGCGGGTGAAATTCGGCGAGGATCCATGCTAGAGCAGCCGTTGAAATTCTTCGTGGTGTTCTTTGTGGTGGTCGAGCCGATCTCGCTCGTGCCGCTCTTCAGCGGGCTGACGCGGGGCGCGACGCGCGAGTATCAGCGGCGCATGGCGGTGAAAGCCGTTTGGGTGGCGGCGCTCATTCTCGTGCTCTTTGCCTTGGCCGGAGCACCCTTTCTCGCGGTGATGGGGATCAGCCTCGGCGCGTTCCGGATCTTCGGGGGCGTGCTGCTCTTCCTGCTCGCGCTGGAGATGGTGTTCGCGCGGGAGTCGGGCAGCCGCACCTCGAGCGATGAGCGGGCCGAGAGCCGCCGCCGCGCGGATATCTCCGTCTTCCCGGTGGCCTTCCCGTTCATCGCCGGCCCCGGCGCACTCGCCACGGTGCTCCTGTGGTTCGGTCCCGTGCACCTGCTGCGGGAGCCGGCGCTCTTCCTCATCCTGCTCGCCGCCGCGGCGCTCGTGCTTGGCATCTCGCTCGTGATGATGCTGCTGGCCGAGCCGCTCATGCGGCTGATGGGAGTGACCGGCGTGAATGTCACCGGAAGGCTCCTCGGCGTGGTCCTGGGAGCGCTGGCGGTGCAGTTCGTGATCGATGGATTGCGCGCCGCGTTCCTAGTCAAGCCCGGCTGAGACGCACTAGACCCGCCGGAACTCCAGGTCCCATACGCGGTGACCCAGCCGCTCACCACGACGCTCGAATCTCGTCGGTGATCGCTCGGCCGGTCGCGGTATGAATCCGCCACTGGCAGCGACGTTGCGCAGCCGTGGCTCTGCCGAGAGGGCAATCAGCATTTCTGCGGCATAGGGCTCCCAGTCGGTCGCCAGACGCAGCGCACCCCCAGCCTTCAGGCGGTCGGCCAGCAGGGCAACAAAAGGGGGTTGGATCAGCCGACGCTTGTGGTGCCGCTTCTTCGGCCAGGGGTCGGGAAAGAGGATCAGGATCTCATCGAGGCATTGGCTCGTGAGATTGCGCTCCAGCATCTCCACAGCGTCTCCGCAGACCACCCTGACGTTGGCGAGCCCGCGCTCCTGCAGCTGCAGCAGCAACCGTCCGACACCTGGCCGGTGCACCTCGACGCCGAGGAAATCCTCTGCCGGCCGCGCTGCGGCGAGGGTCAGCAGGTTATCGCCGTTGCCAAAACCGATCTCTGCGACTCGCCGAGCCCTGCGGCCGTAGACTGCGTCCAAGTTTAAGGGCGCGGCACCCGGCTCAACGCCATAGTGTGGCCAGAGCTCTTCGAGCGCACGCTCCTGTGCAGGCGTGATACGGCCGCTGCGGGTGACGAACGAGCGTATTGCCCGGGAGTGATCGGAGTCACTCAAGCCGGGCGGGTGCCCACACGCACGGTCGGCAGGCCCTGCGCCTTCCACTCAGAGATGCCGCCGGCCATGTGCGCTGCGGGTTGGCCCGCAGCCTGCCGCATCCGCGCGGCGGTGAGGGAGCGGCCTCCAGCGGCACACTGGAAGACCACCTCGCGCTCGCCGTGCGGCGGTAGATGGGCGGCATCGAACGTCGACAGCGGATAGAGCATCGCGCCGGAGATGCGCTCCGCGGCGTACTCCATGGGCTCCCTGACATCGATCAGCAGTACGCGACCCTGCTCGAGCAGCGCCTTGACTTCGGCGGGGTCGTACTCGGTGACTCCGTCGGGGGTGGTATGGCTCATGTGGGGATTGTATCAGCCGCCGTGCTGGGTAGCGGCCTCTCCGCCGCCCGAATGCTCACGCTCGAGCGGTGTGCGCTTCATCAGGAACAGTATGGGCAGAATGACGATGATGAAGAGCATCAATGCCCAGAAAGCATCGTTGAACGCCATCATGTTCGCCTGACGCTGGACGATCTGATAGAGCGTCCCCACCGCCATGCGCGATGCCGCCGCAGGCGGCGCGCCGCGTGCAATCAAGGTGTGCGTCAGGGCGTGGACACCGTGCGCATACACGGGATTGAGCGGCTGCAGGCCGGCGATGAGTCTGGTCTGATGGAATTGCTGACGCCGGGCCAGTAGCGCCTGCACGAGCGAGATGCCGATGCTGCCGCCAATGTTGCGGCCGACGGCGATCATCGCCGAGGCTCTGTTTGTTTTCTGACCCGGCAGTCCCACATAAGCCGCGCTGATGAGCGGCACGAACAGGAACGGGATCGGCGCGCTCTGCCACATCCGCGCGAGCGCGATGTCGCCGAACGTCACCGTGGTGTCGAAGTGAGTCATGTTCCACATGGCCACTGCCTCCACCGCGAACGCAAGGCCCATGAGCGTGCGCGGCTGTAGGTAGCCCGAGAGGACCCCCGCGAGCGGCATGGTGAGGAGTGTGACGATCCCACCCATCGTCAGCGCAAGACCTGCCTGCTGGGCGGTGTAGCCGAGTACCTGCTGCACGAGTTGCGGGATGAACTGTGTGGTGCCGAAGAGGATCACGCCGATGGTCATGATGATGACCGTGGCAGAGGCGAAGTTGCGATACCTGAAGAGTCTCATGTCGAGGAGCGGATCGCGCTCGATGAGCTCCCAGAGGACGAACGCCACCAGGCAGGCGCCCGCCACCACCGCGGCGCCGCGGATGAGCGGGCTGGCAAACCAGTCTGCCTGCACGCCGCGATCGAGCATCACCTCCAGCGCCGCGAGCGCGAGCGCAATGAGCACTGCGCCCGGCAGGTCGAAGTGCACCCCTCGCGCCCAGCGCTGGCGCCGCTCCTCGACGATGAGCGCCGGCTCATCGACCATCGTCTGCACCAGGCCGAGCGACAGCAGACCCACCGGCACGTTGATGAGGAAGATCCAGTGCCAGGAGAAGCGGTCGGTGATCCAGCCGCCGAGGAGGGGCCCGATCATGGGCGCGAGGATCACCGTGAAGCCATACACCGACATCGCCTTGCCGCGGGAGGCGGGCGGAAAGGTGTCGATCAGCATCGCCTGGGTGACAGGCTGCAGGCCGCCGCCGCCCACTCCCTGGACGATGCGCGCCAGGATCAGAAAGCCGAGCGATGGCGCGAGACCACAGCAGAGCGAGGCGAAGCTGAAGAGCGCGACACTGGTCATGTAGTAGCGCTTGCGGCCGAAGACATCGGACAGCCAGCCGCTCATCGGAATGATCGCAGCGTTGGCGATGAGATAGCTCGTCAGGACCCAGGTCGCCTGGTCATAACTCGAGGAGGTGGAGCCTGCGATGTGGGCCAGCGACACATTGGCGATGGCCGTATCCAACACCTCCATGAAAGCGGAGATCGAGATGACGGTGGCGATGAGCCAGGGACTGCGGTTGCCGGCAGCCGAGCGCGCGGGTGTCCACCCCTCGGCGGAGCCGGTGCCGGCGGCTGCTCCGGCCACTCAGCGTACCCTGATAGTCGGCTCGACCGACATCCCGGGACCCAGGACACAGCCGGCCGGCACGGAGTCGAGCGCGATCCGCACCGGCACCCGTTGCACGACCTTGATGTAGTTGCCGGTCGCATTCTCGGGCGGCAGAAGGGCAAACGCCTGCCCCGCCCCGCGCTGAATGGAGACCACGTGTCCACGGGCATCGGCCCCTGGACAGGCATCGATGTGGACCTTGGCAATCTGACCGGGCCGCAGCTTCGCGATCCTGTTCTCCTTGAAATTGGCCCGCACCCAGAGATGCAGCGGCACGATCGCCATCATTTGCTGGCCCGGCGTGACATACGTGCCGACGGCCACCGTGCGGCTGGCGATATGCCCCCCGACCCGGGCCACGACCGACGTATAGCCGAGGCTCAGCCTCGCCTGCCCGACACCAGCCGCGGCGGTGGCGATACCGGCGCGCGCACCCGCCACGGCAGCCTCGGCGGATTTGATCTGTGCCTGGGCACTCTGCACCCGCTGCTGCGCCGCTCGCTGCTGGGCGCCGGCGCTGCGAGCAGTCGCGATCGCCTCGTCCACGGTGCTGCGGGCGACCGCCCTGGAGTTGACCGTCCGCAACGTCTGGTAGCGCCGAAGGTCCCGTTGCGCACGAACGGCAGTCGCCGTAGCGCTGGCGAGATCCGCACGGGCCTGCGCGAGGCTGGCCTGAGCCACTGCGACGCCGGCGGTCGCCTGTCCGAGCGCCGTCTGTGCCTGTTGCTGGGCTGCGAGTGCCTGCTGCAGCGACAGGCGAAATTGCGCAGGATCGATCTCGACCAGCATCTGGCCAGCCCGCACGAGCTGGTTGTCATCCACCAGAACCCGCACTACCTGGCCGGCCACCTGGGGAGAGACATCGACGATATGCGTATCGAGGAAGGCGTCGTCGGTGGTTTCGAGGCCGCTCTCGTACCACCACCAGAGGGCAATCAGCACCACGGCAACCATCAGCACGAGCGCACCGCCGAGGACTACGCGCCGGTGGCGGAACCAGGGTCGGCGGTTAGGACTGGACTGCCGGCCGGATCGCGTCTCGGACCGCTCCCCCTCGCGAGTCCTGCTGCGATCAGGTACGTCGTCCCGTGCCGGCTGCGGGTCGGCGGCCGCACGAGAGCTGTCGAGCCGCACTGTGCTGCGGGCCGGATCGGAGGGGGGTTCCACAGGTGGAGTCGTGTCCTACGACGGTTTGCAACGGAACGCTCGTGCCGCCGGGCCGGTTCCCGTCAACGCTCCACGATCCAGCCGCTGCGTCGCGCCGCCTCGAGAAACGCCTTCACATCCGCGGCGAGCGCGGGGTCGCCCGTTCCGGCAACCCGGGCGACAATGTCCGCGCGCGTGCGGGTGCCGTCACAGAGGCCGAGAATGGCCGCCGCCGTCGCGTTGAGTCGCACTCTGCCGGCACGCGTGACGAGAACAGGGCCACCCCCCGCTGCCGGCGTCAGGAGTCGGTGCGCCGGGGTGAGCCTGACCTTCGGCCGCGTTGAGCTCTTTGCCCTCATGTTGTCGCCAGCCCGCACGCGAGCCGGCCTCTGCCGCGGTGCAAGCGGCGGGCCAACGCACGTCAGGCAAGCGAGCTCAGCGCCTCAGGCGCGTCTGACGGGGGCGATCCCGTGACGTTTGATCTTGCGGTAGAGGGTATTGCGGCTGACGCCCAGCTCCGCGGCGACGCGGCTCATGTTGCCATGCAGCTCTTCGATGGCACGCAGTAGAGCAGCGCGCTCGGCAGCCTGGAGGCGGTTACGTGGCACGTTCGACGGCTGACCCGGGTCATCGGCTTCGCAGGCGGGAGCGTCCGCGCCGCTCACCGTCCATGCCGGCTCCGGAGCGGTGCCGGGCAGCCTCTCTGCGCGCGCGTCTGTGCGCGCCTCGCCGTCGCGTATCTCCCGGGGCAAATCCATGGCGCGGACGACGCCTCCCTCGCAGATGGCGAGCGCGGTGCGGATGACATTGCGCAACTCACGAACGTTGCCGGGCCAGGAATAGACGAGGAGCTGTTGCAGCGCGTCGCGCTCGATGGCCGCGGGCCGGCCGTTGCCGGTCTCAGCCGCAAGCGCGTGTTGGATCAGTCGCTCCTTGTCGGTGCGCTCGCGGAGCGCCGGCAGCTCGAGTGTTATACCGTTCAGGCGATAGTAGAGATCCTCGCGAAAAGCACCGCGCGCGATCATCTCCCGCAGGTTGCGGTGTGATGCGGCGAGCACGTGCAGATCGACTTCGATCGCCGCTTCGCTGCCGAGCGGCAGGACCTCCCGCTGCTCGAGCACGCGCAGCAACCGGCTCTGCAGCGCGAGCGGCATGTCCCCGATCTCATCGAGGAAGAGCGTGCCGCCGGTGGATTGTACGATCCTGCCGCGCAACCCCTCGCGACGGGCGCCAGTGAAGGCCCCCGGCTTGTAGCCGAAGAGCTCGCTCTCGATCAGCGTCTCCGGAATGGCGGCGCAGTTGACGGCGATGAAGGGGCGGCCGGCCCGGCCGCTCGCAAGGTGCATCGCGTGCGCGAACGCCTCCTTGCCGGAGCCCGTCGGCCCCTGGATGAGGACCGACACGTTGGTGTCGACGATCCGATGCGCGCAGCGGACGTTGCGCAGCATCTGCGGGTCTTCGCCCGCAAGCTCCTCGAGAGTCAGCGGCAGTGTGCGTGCCGGCACGGAAGCGCCGGTGTCGGTGGCGGGAAAATCGCGCAGCGGAGTCTGCCAACCGTGCGTTGCGTTCGTCATACGAGCCTCCCAACCATCCCCCGGGGAGTGCGTCACGGATGCCACGCCCCGTCGTGACAGTGTCACGATAGGGAAACACGGCCGCGCGGCGACTGCAAGCTCGGCAACGATGCAAATGCGGTGTTTTCCCGTGCTGACGCCACCCCTTCTTGCACCCTCGATGAAGCCGCCCACATGGCGTTCCATACACGTTACAGCTCTGTACCGTTCCGTACCGCAAAATGGAACAGGATGCGGGGCGCGGGAAGGTTGTCTCGCCTGCGCAACACGGGGGCGGCGACCGCCGCCGTTCTGGCACGGGCGTTGCACCCAGTCAGCCTCGAGGAGGGGCTCACATGAACAACCAACGAACCGGCCTTTTCGCTGTCACCCTGTTGGCGGTGGTCGCCATGCCATCGGCACGGGCAATCGACGTGACGGCAGGCAAGTGGACGCTGTCCTTCGATGGCAACGTCAACGCGCACTACATCTACTCCAACTGCGAGACTCACCCGGCCGTCGTGGGCGGCGGCCTCGCGTGTGTGGCCCCTGACAGCTCTTCATCCGTGAGCAACGGCCTGCTGCCCGCGGCGCTCACGATCAGCGGCGCCACCAACCAGAACGGCTACGACCTCGGCTTCACGTTCGGCCTCTATCCGGGCATCAGCACCAATGACGGCGGCAGCCCCAATCTGCAGGCAGCCGACAACTCGACGTTCGGCCACACGGCCCTGGGCACCGCCGGACTCGACGTCCGGCAGGTGTTCCTGACGGTGGGCACGAGCACGATGGGCACGATCATGGCCGGGCGCAACATCGGGCTCTTCGGTGCGGACGCGATCCTGAACGACATGACGCTCCTCGGAGTAGGAGGCGGCAACGGCAACTATGCAGCCCCGGCCAACACATCGCTGGGCTCGATCGGCCTCGGCTACATCTATACGGACTGGCTCTCGCAGATCGACTACACGACGCCGAGCCTGGGCGGCGCGAAGATCACGTTCGGCATCTTCGACCCTCTCAATACGCTCGGGCAGGTGCCGGTCAATCACAGCTCCCCGGGGTTCCAGGCGAAGGTCGCTTATACCATGGGCCCGCTGTATCTCTCGGCGAGCGGCCTCTATCAGAAGCAGCGGATCTCCTGCACGGACGTGGCGCAGGTTCCGCTCGCGCCAAACTGCGGAGTCGCGTCGAGCAACGTGGAATACAACAGCAACGCGTTCGATCTCGGCGGCAAGTACGACATCGGCAACTTCGAGGTGCTGGGCTGGTACTACCGCGGCAAGGGCGTGGGTACGACGGGTCTCTTCATTCTCTCGAATGATGCGGCGGGAACGGCCCGTGACTCGGACGGATTCCTCGGTCAGGTGACCTACAAGCTGGGACCGGCGAAGGTCGGCCTCAACTACGGGCAGAGCAAGCTCGATCGCACGAGCATCGATCCAGGCACGCTGGTCGAGAAGAACGACAAGTGGACCGCCGGGGTGTACTACAACCTCACGGATAACCTGCTGCTCGTCGGCGAGTGGAGCCGGGAAGAGTCGGAAAATCAGGCCGGGGCGAAGAACACCAGCTGGAACCTGAACGGGGGCTTGTTCCTGAAGTTCTGAAGGGGCCAGCGGCCGAATGCCCAGAGCGCTTTCCGGGGACACCGGGAAGCGCTTTTGGCGTTTTGGCCCGGCCTTCTTTGCCGATTCGAGTCACATTCCGGAGATCAGGCAGGGGCTGCGTCACGCTTTGCGATGCAGAGTACTTGACGCGATCGAGGGGTCTGCTAAATTCAGAAGAAACGCCTCAGGGTCGGTGTACCGATGCGATCGAACAATACCGTCGCCATGGACAGCCACGCGCTCGGAACGCTCAACTATATCCGGGCTTCGATCGATGCGGCCGGCGCGTTCGCCGTGCCGGGAACGGCGGGAGTCGCCATGGGCGCAGTGGGGCTGGTGGCAGCCGGGGCCGCCTCGATTCCGGCGCTGTCCCGGTACTGGCTGATCATCTGGCTGGTGGCGGCCACTCTGGCGGCCGGGCTCGGCGTCGTGCTGGTCGCGCGCCATAGCTCGGGAGTGGGGCTGACCCTCTACCGCGGACCGGCGCGGCGTTTCGTGCTGTGCCTCTGCCCGGCGCTCCTCGCCGGGGGAGTCCTGACGGCGGTGCTGTGCCAGGCCGGTGAGGCCCGGCTCGTGCCTGGGGTGTGGCTGCTCCTCTACGGCTGCGCGGTGCTCTCCGCGGCGCTGATGACGGCGCCGGCCATGATGCGGCTCATCGGCGCCATGGGAGGGATCTTCGTGGTGTGCGGCGCGCTCGCCTTCGAGGTCTCCCCCCGTTGGCACAACGTGATCCTCGGCGGCAGCTTCGGCCTGCTGCACCTGGTATTTGGATATTTGATTGGACGTATCGATGGCGTGGAGCGCTCAACCATATGAAGATCGGCGCCCGGAGGCGTGAGACAGTGATGCGCTCACCCGAGGCGAACAAGCCCGCGCCCGCGCCGGTACCGGTCCGCCGCGGCAGCGGCGAGGACTCGAAATTCGACCGCCTGGTCTACGAGCGCGTGCGGCTCGGCATCATGAGCGCCCTCGCGGTGAACGCTCGGCTCACCTTCAACGAGCTGAAGGCATTGTTCGACGTCAGCGACGGCAATCTGAGCGCGCATGCGCGCAAGCTCGAAGAGGCCGGGTACATCGAATGCTCGAAATCCTTCGCCGGCCGGCGGCCGAAGTCGGAATACCGACTGACACCCGTGGGCCGGCAGGCTCTTTACCGCTACCTCGAGCATATCGAGGCGGTCATCAAAGCGACGCGGCGATCGTGAGCGCCGTGATGAGTCTGCACGTCGCAATCATCATGGACGGCAATGGACGCTGGGCTCAGCGTCGAGGTATGCCTCGCAGTGCTGGCCACGTCCATGGCGCCAAAGCGGTCAACGGCATCGTGGAAGCGGCTGCCCGCACAGGCATCCGAACGCTGACTCTCTACGCGTTCTCTTCCGACAATTGGGGACGTCCAAATCTCGAGGTCGACGCGCTGATGCGGCTCCTCCAGCGGTACCTGACGACCGAGACCCGTGAGTGCATCGAGCAGTCCATCCGGATCAATGTGATTGGGCGTCGCGACCGCTTGCGCCAGAGCCTGGTACGGGCGATCGAGCAGAGCGAGCGGCTGACCGCGGACTGCTCCCGGATGCAGCTTCGGATCGCCATCGACTACTCCTCCCAACACAGCATTCTCGAGGTCGCGCGGCGTGCCCCGCGCAGTCTCGCGGAATTCGAGGATCTGCTGGCGCACGTCGACCATTCGGTGGCGGATTCAGGCGCGGTGGACCTCCTCATCCGCACCGGCGGCGAGCAACGGCTGTCGGATTTCCTCCTCTGGGACTGCGCTTATGCCGAGCTCTACTTCACCGACCGGCTCTGGCCGGACTTCGGCGAGGCGGAGCTCACGGCAGCCCTGGCGGATTATTCCCGGCGTCAGCGGCGCTTCGGCAAGGTTCTGGCGGCGGCGGAAGGTTAGGTTCGCACGCCGCAACGCGCGTGTGCCCGCTAAATGGCCGCGAAGCTTCGCGCCTCCGCCGTCCAGGAGGGCGCGCGCTCGAGCGCATCGGCAACCTCCTCGGGGTGGGCGACCACCTGCCACATGAGCGCGTGACGCGCATCCATGAAGCGCTCGTTGACCGCATGGGAGAGCAATTCCAACAGCGGCCGAAAGAATCCGCGGGTGTTCACCAGGACGATGGGACCCAAGAAAAGGCCCAGGCGCTTCAGCGTGATCGCCTCCAGCAGCTCCTCGAGCGTGCCGCAGCCACCGGGCAGGGCAACCGCCGCCTGCGCACCGGCGAGCATCAGATGCTTGCGGGTCCGCATGTCTTCGACGAGCTGGAGCTCGGAGAGGCCGGGGTGGCCCCATTCGAGGTCCGCCATGAACCGGGGCAGGATACCGACCACGCGCCCGCCCTTGCTCAAGGCGCCGTCGGCGAGTGCGCCCATCGAGCCCCTGGCGCCGCCGCCATAGATCACCGTGATGCTGTGCAGCGCCAGCGATTCCCCCAGCCTGAAAGCAGCTTCGCGATACTCGGGATGCGAGCTGCCGCTGGAAGCGCAGTACACACACACGGCACGGCCGGATGCGGAATTCGACCCGGCATTTGCCTCCGTCACAAGGTTACCGGCGGTTCCGCCTGCAGACTGGGTCGACACCGTTATAGAGAGTCACCGTGGTTCGCGTGCGGCATCATGATAGCACCACAACTTGCTGCCAAGAGAGGCGTGCCGCCCGTGCTAATTTGCGGCATGAGGAGGTATTCCCGGTGACGGTGCAGTTGAACCACACGATCGTCCTGGCGCGCGATGCCAAAGCATCGGCAACGTACCTTGCAGACGTCCTTGGACGCGCGATGCCGGCGCACTACGGACCGTTCTACGCAGTGGATGTGGACAACGGTGTAACCCTCGACTTCATGAGCACGGACGGCGAGATTCGCAGCCAGCACTACGCCTTCCTGGTGAGCGAGCCCGAATTCGACGAGATCTTCGGCCGCATTCGCGCGCGCGGAGCACAATACTGGGCCGACCCCGGACAACGCCGCGCCGGCGAGATCAACCGCCGCGATGGCGGCCGCGGTCTGTACTGGGAAGACCCGGACGGCCATCTGCTCGAGATTCTCACCCGGCCCTACGGCAGCGGCGATTGATCGGCCGATTGCCGGCCGGGGCCGGCCTCTCGTAGAATCCACGCCAGCGCGGGTGTAGTTCAATGGTAGAACTTCAGGTTCCCAACCTGATAACGTGGGTTCGATTCCCATCACCCGCTCCACTCTACGGCTTCGCCGGGCAAGCTGCGGCGACGGGGGAGACGCCCCATAGTCACTGTGCAGCTGCCCAACTAGGCATCCGGCAACATTCCGCGTTCGACCAGCTCGGGTGATCGCCGGTAATGCGTCGCCTGTTCCCAGGCATAGGCGTAACCGAGCAAGTCACCATCCCTGAAGGGACGGCCGGAGAACTCGAGTCCGAAGGGCAGACCGCTCTCGTAGAAACCGCCCGTTACGGAAATGGCCGGCACGCCCAACATGTTCACCCAGCTGGTGAGCGAGTGCGGGCCCTGGCTGAGCCCCCCATCCTGAGGCATCGTCTCGTCGACCGGCGGCATCTGGATCGCCGGATATACGTAGCCGTCGAGGCGTAGCCGGTCCATTGTCTGCAGGTAGAGCGCGAGTGCGCGTCTGCGCGGGCGAAAATAATTGGCATCCGCATCCGGATCGCTGTTGAGTAGCTGCTGCCGAATCAGGACGTCGCCTATCTGGCTGTGAGCCTGCTCCGTCCCGATGACGCAATCACCGAGGGGAGCGCCCATGACGCGCTCATAGTCGGCAGCGGAGGCGTATTGTGGCGGCCCGAATTCCTTCAGAAACGCGTCTGTCCCCTGGCGAACATAGGCATAGGTGCTTACCCGCGCTGCCACTTGCACGAACTGCTGTCCCAGCACCGACTCCTGCATGACGACAGTGGCGCCATGCGCCCGAAGGACTTCGACGGCCCGCAGAAACGCTGCACGTGTGCGCGGATCGAGTGCCACGCCCGCATCGGCGATCTGTCTGGCCGCTTCGAGTTGCGATGCCGCCGCCGGTATCCCGTGAAACGGAATTCCGGTGCCCTGCAAGATGAACGCCGGTACGCCGAAGCGCTTCCCCCTGAGAGCGTCTGGTTTCAGGTATCGAGTATAGGGTCCGGGCTGCGCCTTCGCGGCGGAGCCCCGGGTCGCCGGGTCGAGGGGATCTTCGCCGCACATGACCCCGAGGGCGATAGCGGCGTCGGTCACGGTGCGCGTGATGGGACCCGTGTTGTCGAGGAGCCAGTCGAGAGGCGCAATACCGGCGATACTGACCAGTCCGCGAGTGGGGAAGAGGCCGATCAGCGCGCTGGTGGCAGCGGGCATTCGGATCGAATTACCGGTGTCCGTCCCGGTTCCGAGCATGGCCAGGTTGCCGGTGACGGCGGTTACCGTGCCGCCGGAGGATCCGCCCGGGGAGAAGCGGACATCGTACGCATTTCCGGTGCGCCCGAACGAGGAGCTCCGAGTCGTGTCGGAGTTGGCGAAGTCCGGCATGTTGGAATGTCCGAGAATGATCGCGCCTGCCGCGCGCAGACGCGCCACGATCGTTGCATCTCGCGGTGCCATCAGCTCGTGGCCCGGCATGACGTAGCCCTTCCAGCCGTCGGTCGTCACCTTGCCGGCGATGCTGGTGTTGGCCTTGACGAGGATGGGAACGCCCCAGAGCGGGCCGTGGGCGCGAGCGCCGGCATCTGCGCGTGCCGCTTCGGCTCTCGCGTCGGCCTCGAATAGGTTTTCGATTGCACGGTAGATCCCGTTGTAGCGCCGGATGCGGCCGAGATACCATTCGACAACCTCGCTCACGCTGTACTTGCGGCTCGCGTAGTACCCCTGCAATTGGGAGATGCCGACCTCCATGAGATCTCGATCCATCTTCGTAAGGGCGGGGCCGGTCTCTTTGCAATCGCCGGCGGCCGTGAGATTGAGAGGCCGCGCTGCAACCATTGGGCCAACCGCCAGACTTGCACCGAGCGTCGAGGCACCCAGGAACGCTCGCCGCGTGACGGCAGGCGCTCTCTTCACTCCGTCGGACGCGCTTGGCTCGGTGCGCTGCGGGGAGGTCATTGGCTCGGACTCGCTTGTTGGACGCATTCGTGGCCTCGTCACTCAACTGGCGGCAGCAGGGTGAGCCGGACGCCGTTCATTTTAGCTGGTTGGTCTGCTGGCGACCTCCGGACGACAGTCCGGTGCGGAGCCCCCGCTCGAATGGTCGCACGGGACGACCGAGTCCTCGTATCAATTGCCATGCTTCTCGTATCCGGGCCCACGCAGCACCTTGCCCGGCAGCGCGCCGGTCATCTTGCCGTCCGCGATCACCGGTACGCCGTTCACCAGTACCCACGACATGCCCCGCGCCAGCTGCTTTGGTTGCTCGAACGTGGCCGGCGCACGCAGCCTCGCCGGGTCGAAAATGTCGATGTCGGCCCACATGCCGTCCTTGATGACGCCGCGCTGAGCGAGACCCATGCGCTGCGCGGGCAGGGCCGCCATCTTCCGGATCGCCTCCGGCAATGTGAGCACATGGTCCTTGCGCACGTATTTCGTGATGATCCGCGAAAATGCAGCGTAGGCGCGCGGATGCGGGTTGCCCCGGCCGAGCGGACCGGTCGGCGCCTGAGCCTCTGCATCGTCACAGATCGACATCCACGGCTGCTCGAGGGCGAGCGTGACGTCCGGCTGTGCCATTCCGAACACAGCGACGTCGGTGGCGGCATGGTCCTTGATCAGTATATCCAGCAGCGCATCGATCGGACTTTCGTGCCAACTTTTGGCGATGTCGTCGAGCCGCCTGCCTTCGAGGCCCTCGAGCGTCGGGTTCTGCACGGCGGTGATCTCGACCGCATCGGGACCGGGGACTTCTTGCCAGTCGTTGTTCCACGAATCCGCAGGTGTCCGCATGTCCTTTTCGATGCGCGCGCGCATCTGCGGATTCTGCAATCGTTCGAGCAATTTGGCGGTTCCGTCCGCGTGCGCCCACGGCGGGATGAACGAGGCGAGATCGTTACCCCAGGCGGTATAGGCATAGGTATCGGCGGTGATGTCCAGGCCTTCGGCACGCGCGGCATCGATCTTCGCGATCACCTTGCGCATGCTGCCCCAGTTCTGGTGGCCGGCGACCTTGAGATGAAAGATTTCGACGGGTATGTGCGCCTGGCGGGCGATCTCTAAGACCTCGTCGAGCGCAGCCATTTCGGCATTGCCTTCGCTGCGCATGTGGGTAGCATAAATGCCGCCGTATTGCGCCGCCGTCTTGGCCAGTGCGATCAGTTCCGGGGTCGTGCTATAGGTGGCGGGCGGATACTGAAGCGCCGTCGAGACGCCGAATGCGCCGGCGCGCATCGCCTCCGCGATGATCGCCTGCATCTGCTCGAGCTCGTGCGGCGTCGGTTTGCGCTCGCCATAGCCGATCACCATTTCGCGCGCGGTGGCGGCGCCTACGTAGGTGCCGAGGTTGACCGCGATGCCCTGCGCTTGCACGCGTTTGAAGTAACCGCTCAGCGTTCGCCAGGCCGACTTGTCGTGCGCACCTCGTTCCTCGAGGATCTTGTCGTTGAGCGGTGCGACAGACTCGCCTTCGCCGGTAATCAGCGTGGTCACGCCTTCGAAGATTTTCGATGGTGCGCGGCCATCCACCAGTAGCGTGCGTCCCGACTGGTCCAGCATGTCAATGAAGCCCGGTGCGACCATCATGCCGTGAGCGTCTATGATCCGTCTTGCATCGACATGACCGAGCCGGCCGAGCGCGACGATGCGGCCGTCCTTGATTGCAATGTCTGCGGAATACCACGGCGATCCGGTTCCGTCGATGACGCGCCCGTTACGGATGACGATGTCATATGAAGGCTTCGACGCGGCCTGGGAATAGAAGGTAGGCAGGCCAAGAGCAACAGCAAAAAGCAACCGGGTTAGCGCACGCATGCAATCCTTCCGTCGATGCCGCACTGACTGCGATACCATCCCGGCATGCTCCCGGGCCTCTGACAACAGATTGAATCGTTGATATGCGCCAGAATGCGTGTAAAGCTCCACGGGTCGAGGCAATGCATGGGGAGGACGTGCCGGTGACCAAGCTTCAAACCCGCTTCCTGGTGACTGCAGCGCGTGTCTCGCGTCGGTGCGCCGCGGCCTCGATCCTGTTGCTGGTGGTAACGGCAACGGCATCTGCTGCGCCCATCGCGGGCACGGGCGCCGGCGAGTTGCCGACGATCGTCGCGCTCGTAACGGCCGGTCAGTTCCGTGAGGCCAATGCCCGCATCGATGCCGCGCTGAAGCAGTCTGGATTGCCCACGACGATGCTCGAGGCGCTCGAATTCCAGCGCGCGCGCATGCAGCGCATGCGTGAGGACTTCGACCTCACCGCCGGCGAGGTGCAAGCCCGTGTGCGTAAGCAGATCCCCGATCTCACCGACGCCGAATTCGAGCGCTGGGACGCCCACGGGCTGTTCGAGCACATGGACATCGACGGCGTGCGGATGTACTTCGACCGCTCGCCCTCCAACCTGTTCCATCTGAGCGCAGAAGCGCGCGCCCGGTCGAGGGCGCCGATGCCGTTTGCCGCCAGCGGCCTGTCGAAACTGTTCACCGAGCAGGTGACCGACTACGATCGCGACGTGATCCGGCGCGCGCGGTCCACGGGCCGTTCGAGTGTGCTGCCGCAGCGGGTGCGGGTGACGCAATCCGTGATCGTGGATGCTGAGGCCGTGCCGGCGGGCAAGACCATTCGCGCATGGATTCCATATCCGCGTTACATTCCCGGGCAACAGGAAGACATCCGGTTCGTCGCGAGCCAGCCGAGCGGCCATCGGATCGCGCCCCCGCCGGCCCTGCAACGCACGGTATATCTGGAAAAGACCGCCCAGGCTCACCGGCCGACAGTATTTTCGGTGACCTACGAGGTGACCCTCTATGCGCAATACCACCCGATCGACCCGAGCAGGGTGGTGCCGGCAAAGATCACGTCGGAATTGGCACCCTACGTGGCCGAGCGTGCGCCGCACATCCTGTTCACCGAGCCGCTGCGGGTGTTTTCGCGGCAGGTGGTAGGGGATTCCACCAACCCATATGACATCGCGCAGAAGATCTTTGCGGCGGTGGACGAGATTCCCTGGGCCGGCGCGCGCGAGTACTCCACCATTCCCGATTTGAGCGCCTACACTCTGCATGCAGGGCATGGCGATTGTGGCGAGCAGACGATGCTGCTGATGACGTTGATGCGCATGAACGGCATCCCTGCGCGCTGGCAATCGGGCTGGATGTTCAGCCGCGGCGCCGATAACGACATCCACGACTGGGCCCAGATCTATCTGGCTCCGTACGGGTGGGTGCCGGTCGATGTCACGTATGGCCGACTCGAGTCCGGCGATCCGTCGCTGAAATGGTTCTACCTGGGCGGATTGGACAACTTCCGTATCGCCTTCAACGACGACTTCTCGCGGGCGTTTGCGCCGCCCAAGCGCTTCTTCCGTTCCGACGATGTCGATTCGCAGCGCGGTGAAGTCGAGTGGGACGGCAACCTGTACTACGACAAATGGAGCTATCACTTCGACTGGAAGATCCTGCCTGCGAGGCAACACGCTGAGAGCTCGGCCGGCTGAAGCAAGCGTCATCGCACTGCCGCCCCGCTTGCTACGGTTTGCAAGCGCGCTGCTTCACCGGCCAGCAGCCTGCGGCTTTGGCGCAAGTATCTGCTCGAGGTAATCGGTCTTGCCCGCAGTGCGAACCAGGCGCGGATACCGCAGGCCGCCGGCGTAATGGATGGTGTACAGCTCGAGGGTGCCATCATTTCGCGCCTGGATACGCAATGGCTCCCCGCTCTTCTGCGCCTGGGTGATTCCGGCTCGCAGACCCTGCGTGCTGTACGGTTGTCCGTTGATCGAGATGAGCTTCATGCCCGGCGCGAGCCCGGCCTTGAAAGCCGGCCCACCCCACAGCACGTCTGCGACCTTGCCATCGTTCTCGAGGAACAGCCCTACCGAGAACATTTCGTCGACGCCCTTTCCTTCGAGCTCTCCCTCACCTACGTTTTCGAGCGCGTTCTGATATCGGGTAGGCTCGTCGGTGTACACGAGTCGCCAGCCGCCGGCCTCGATACCCGACAACAGCGGCACCTGCCGGCCGACACCATCCACCCAGTTGTGCAGGAATCCGGCCCAGTCGTACGGCTGGACTGCATTGAGCGCATTCACTACGTCGCCGAACGTATAGGTACGGGTTACGAAACTACCGTCGTCGACGCCAAAGAAGCGCTGGGCGAAATCGCCGATGGAATGCCGATCGCGGCTCAAGGCCCGGATCTTCACGTCGACGGCGAGCCACAACAGCTGTCCTTCCCGATAAAAATCCGTTTGCCGACGCCAGTTCGACCAGGCCATGGGCGAGCCATACACCAGCTGCGCGCCGACGGTCGTGTCGATCAGCGGCCGCCAGTCGCGGCCGGGTCGGTAAGCCATGGCCGCCGCCCGGTACGCGACTACCTGACGCCATGTATCCGCCGACCACAAGCCGCTTCGCACGGTCAACACGTCACCGAGATAGACGGTGAGGCCCTCGTATACCCACAGTCCCCAGCCATGCTCGGGCCGCTCGAAGTCGGGTTGCCATAGCTGCGCCGGGCGCATGAACTTGCCGTTCCACGAATGCGTGTATTCGTGTGGCAGCAGGGAGGCATCGAGCATGAAATGATCGGCGTCTGCGAATATCTTCGCGCCGCTGCGTGCGCGGTCGTCACTCGACTGGTGGTGCTCGAGCCCCCCTTTCGAGGTGTAGTCGCTCGCTGTCAGCAGGAAGTGATAGTCATCGTAGTGATGCGAGCGAAACAACGCCTGTGCCTGCTCGACCAGATGGCGATAGCCAGCGATCTGCGCATCGGAGATGGCGACGGCGGCGGCATCATCACCCACGAGGTCGAGGTAACGATGCACCGGCGATGCCGCCGGGGTGACATCGATTTCCCGGAAGAATTCCCCAGCGATTACCGGCGAATCGACCAGCGTATTGAATGGCACGGGCTTGAACGTGATGCGTCCGCCGCTTCGATTTGCCGTTTTCAACGCGCTCGCATAGCGCCATCCGGCAGGGATCTCGAGCGCCGGCTGATAGATTTGCGCACGGGTCGGAGCGTGGGCGTAGTACAGCGCCACCTCGTTCCACTCGAGATCCATCAGATGCGGCGTGATCCGATAGCTTGCCGGGAACTCGAAGTCGACCTCGATCCGATCCACTCCGGCCGGCACCGTCAAATGAAATGCAAACATGTCCACTTCATCGCGGTGCCACGCGACCGGTTTACCGCCGGCCGTGATCTCGAGCCCCATCAGATCTTCGATGGGACCATCCGGTGCATGATCGCCGGGAATCCACTTCGGATAGTAGAGCGTCAACGGTCCCTGCCTGACCGGCATCACCTCGTGCACGTCGAAGATCTTCTGGCCGGGATCGGGCACGCGAACCGTCAAATCGACGGCACCGGGCGGCCCGCCCGCGCTCTCGCCGGCCATCCCGGGCACGGACCCCATGAGAGCAATCGTAGCGAGAAGCAAGGACAGTCGTGTCATACCGCGCCCCGAATGAGTTGATGGCCGCATAACCCGTCCCGTTGAGATTGAGGACGGCACGTGCAAGTTACCACGTTCGCAGGCGACTCCCGCTACGTACGCTGACGGCTGTCCGACACCGCCGCTACGACCGACCGGCGTTCCTGCCATCTGATCCAGAGGTAATACAGGGGCAGGCCGGCGAGCGTGATGAGGATGCTGGCGATGGTGGACCAGAACTGCGCGTAGAGCGCATTCGCAACGACGACGAGGGTTGCCAATACGAACAGCGCCGGAACAACGGGGTATCCGAGCGCACGATAGACGCGGGGAAAATCGGGGCGCCGGCGGCGCAGGATGAACAATCCGATCACGCATAGTGCGAGGAACGGCCACACGCCCAGCACGTAGCCCGCGGCCAGCTGCATGAAGTCACGCAGGAGTACATAGATCACGGCCAGAACTGCGATGAAGCCGATCGCCACGTAGGGGGTTTCGAACTTCGGATGGACGCGCCCGACAGTACGGAAGAAGAGCCCGTCCTCGGCCATCGCAAAGAATACTCGCGGACAGGAGAGGATGCTGCCGTTGAGGGTACCGAACACCGATAGCATCACCAGCGCACCGGCCAGCGAGGCGCCCGCACGCCCGAACACCGCGCCGGCGGCATCGGCAGCCACGGATTTCGACGCCGCGAGCTGAGGCAACGGCAGCGCCCGCAGATAGGCCGCATTGATGAGCAGATATGCCGCGACCACCACGAGGACGCCGCCGATCAGCGCAATCGGCAAATTGCGCTGCGGGTTTTTGACCTCGCCCGACAGCGTAGTCAGATTTTCCCAACCATCATAGGCCCAGAGGGCGGCGATCAGGCCGATGCCGATGCCCGACCAATTCGCCCCGCCCATCGGCTCTACACGAAGAGGATTCGCTTGACCTCCGGGTGCGAAGGCGAAAATCGCCGCGGACAGGCCGACGATGGCCAGTATTTTCGCGGCGGTCGAGAGATTCTGGATCGCTGCGCCGAGGTTCACCGAGCGGTAGTTCGCCGCACCGACCAGGATGATGAGCATCGCGGCGATCGCGTGCTGCACGGTCGTGTGAATCGGTACGAAGTATCCGAGGTACTCGGCGAACATCAGGCTTTGCGCGGCCCACGAGATCGGCGTGGTCAGCAGCCACATCCAACCGAACAGGAACGCGAGCGGACGGCCGTACGCTTCGCGCAGATACACGTAGGGGCCGCCGGCCGCGGGATACATGGTAGCGAGCTCGGCAACCGACAGCGCGCCGAAGAGCGAGATGATGCCTCCGAGGATCCACACCAGAGCGATGCCGGTGAGGCTGCCGGCCGCCGCTGCGATCGGGGATGGGACGCGAAAGATTCCGCTGCCGATGATCACCCCGACCACGACTGCCATGCCGGTGACGAGCCCGAGCTTGCGCGGCAGTTCGCGCGGTGCGATCGCTGACGATTCGGCCATGACTGCCGATCGTACATGCTCCGCGCCAGGCTGTAGAGAAGGTTCCTGCCGGCTCAGCCGTGCCGACGCGGGCTCCAGCAGACTCAGCAAATGGCGCGGCGGATGGCGCTTCTCGAGGGATTTCAGCGCCGCTGCGGACCGGATGACCATAACCCGCAGCTATGCCAAATGTCGGTCTTTTCATTGGTGGTTTTCGCCGACGGGTGAGTATCTTCGGCATGGTGCCGCGTGCGGTTGCTTGCGCCGCGCGCGGTCACAGGGTTGCTCATCGTGCCGACGCGACAAAAACAGCAGCGGCTGCCTCCTGCCGCTCACCCACATTTCAGCAGCTGGGGAGTAAGTATCATGAAGAGAGCCTCTTTGCGGCGATTGAATCGCAAGAGCGTCTTGCACCGCAAGAGCGTCCTGCAACGCAAGGCGGTCGCAGTCGCGGTCAGCTCGGCCCTCATGGGCCTCTCGGGCACCGCCTGGGGACAGGCGGTCACGGGCACGATCCAGGGTACGGTTCCGGCGGCTGCCGACGAAGCCATCCGGATCACCGGTGGCTCCGGCTTCGACCGTACCATCAGCGTGGATCCTTCCGGTAGATACTCGACCACTGTTCCAGTCGGTACCTACACGGTGTCCCTGCTGCAGAACGGCAAGGTCGTGCAGTCCAAGACGGGCGTCAGTCCCGTCGCCGCGGGCGCAGTGACGGTGGTCTTTGCCAGTGCGACCGCCACGACGAGCACGACAGAGCTGAACACCATCGTCATCTCCGCCAGGGCGATCCCCGCGATCGACGTGTCCACGACCAATCAGGTCACCACGGTGACCGCCGGGGATCTGCAGCGCCTGCCCTTGCAGCGTGACGCGGCCGATATCGCGGCACTCGCACCGGGTGTCAACATGGGCTCGCCCCAGCTGAGCAGCGGCCCGCTGGGCAACCCGATCAACGTGTTCGGCGGTGCCTCGACGGCCGAGAATGCCTACTACATCGACGGCATGAACGTCACCGATGCCCTCACTGCACAGGGCGGTCTCGAGCTGCCGTATGGCGCCATAGAGGAGCAACAGACCCTCATCAGCGGCTACGGCGCCAAATATGGCCGGTCCATCGGTGGCGTGATCAACCAGATCGGCAAGAGCGGCAACGACGACTGGCACTTTGGCGTGCGCGCCCTGGTGCAGCCGTCCTCCTTGCAGGCCGGCTTCAAGAATTCCTATTACGCCAATCCGTACGCGACCCCGAAGGGGTTTCCTCCGGGTCTGCTGCACAGCTACAACACGCCCGAGGATTCCCAGGAGACGATCTACGACGCCTACGTCAGCGGCCCGATCATCAAGAACAAGTTGTTCTTCTTCCTGGCCGCCGAGGAGGACAACACGGGGCAAACCACCAACGATCTGAGCCTGGGTAACTCCGGCTCGTTCGAAAATCCCGTCATCGCCCACGATCGCACGGATGCGCCCAAGTACTACGCCAAGATAAATTGGAATATCAACGACAACAATCTGCTCACCCTGACGGGCCTCCAGAGCGCGAACAAGACCTGGCAGACGCAATATAATGTCAACTATTCCCCGCCGAGCCTCGGCACCTTCTCCGGTTTCGGCCAAACGGTAAAGACCACCTTCAGGATGGGGTCGGCGAATTTCACCTCCTATCTCACCGACCATCTGACCCTGGATGCGATGTTCGGCAAAACTCACGGCGACTATTCAGTGGAGCAGCCCGAGGGCCCGGGGTTCAATGCGTCATTGCCCAACATCCAGAGCGCATCCAATCAGGATCCGCGGTTTACGGCGCCGGGTGGCATCACCAACGCCAACACGAACTCGACGCAAGCCGACCCCAGGCACCATGTCAACGTCACGTCGTACCGCGTGAGCCTCAATTACAAGTGGCGCGCTCATGATATCAGCGTAGGTATCGATAACATCAATTCCTGGGACCTGTACGACGGCATCGAGAACACCGGACCCGGCTATGCCTATATCTACGGCGCCAGCGCACCTGGTCAGGACGTTTTCGTCGGCGTCACCCCCAATGTGCCGCCCTTTGTCGGCCCGTCGGATCAGTGCTTCAACGGGACCTGCTACTACGTCCAGCAGTCCTTTTCGAGATCAGCAGCGTCTGTGAAGGTCGAGCAGCGCGCACAGTACATCGAAGATAACTGGCACGTTACCCCCGATCTGCTGCTGTCCATCGGGTTGCGCAACGACCAGTTCACGAACTTCGATGGCTCCGGCGTGCCCTACATCAAGCTGACCTCGCCCCAATGGGCACCCCGCGTCGGCTTCAGTTGGGACGTGCACGGCGACTCCACGTTCAAGGTATTCGGCAATGCCGGCCGCTATTATCTGGCGCTCCCGCTGACCACCGCTCTCTCGATCGCGTCGCCCGTGGCTAACTATTCCATATATGGGACCTACACGGGCATCGACCCCGCAACCGGGGCACCAACCGGCTTCAAGCCCCTATATCAGCTGCCGGCCACGGGCGTATCGATCGACAGCGAATATGGTCAGCCGAAGGATCCGAGGATATCGACTGCCCAGAACGCCAAGGCCGAGTTTTCCGACAACTTCGTGCTCGGCTTGCAGCACGAATTCGACATGCTGGACGAGAAATGGGTGGCAGGGGCGACGGGCACCTACCAGAAGATGAGCCGGATCATCGACGACTACGACGACGAGCAAAGAGAGTGTGCCGCGGGACTGGCGCAGGGATATCAATGGATGACGCCGGACACCTGCAACCAGTGGGCGCAAAGCCTAATCCTGATCAATCCTGGCGTGACCCAACATATACTGATGAAGGCGCCGGACGGAAGCCTCGTCCCGGTCAACTTTACACCGGCTGATCAGGGCTTCCCCAGAGGGGTGTTGCGCCAATACTACTCGCTCGACCTTTCACTGACGCACGTCTGGAACGGCAGGTGGTCGGCGAAATTCGACTATGTTTTCTCCAAGACGTGGGGCAACACGGAAGGGCCGGTCAGCACCTTCTCGCAACAGAGCGGGTCGTATGAATCGATCACGACCGCGTGGGACTTCCCCGAGAGAATGGTGAATTCGTATGGCGTTCAACCGAACGACCGTAGGCATCAGTTCAAGCTCTTCGGAGCTTATGGCATCACGCGGGATCTGACGGTAGGCGCCAACCTGTACGCCGCTTCCGGCACCCCCAGAATGTGCCGTGGCGGGTATGGGCCGGACCAGATTGCCTTGCACGGCTCCCATACCTACTACTTTTGCGCCGGGGTGCCGGTGCCGCCGGGCTCTCTGGGCCGCTTGCCATGGACCACCCGCCTGGACCTCACGATGGATTACAAACCCTCATTTGCCCACCACAACCTCGACTTCAACGTTGCGGTGTTCAACGTGTTCAACCATCAGACGCCGCTCTTCATCAACGACTTCTTCGGCACGACCGCCAATCCAAATTCCGAATACGGCAATGTGGAGAATTTCACGCCGCCGCGCACCGTCCGACTCTCGGTTGCCTACGATTACTGATCGACTCGAGTGACTCCGTTGCCGCCGGGCTCGCGCCCGGCGGTTTCTTGCGGGGCGCTGACGGCCGGGGTAGCATGCCCAATCGACGCCGCCCGCCTATCAGGACATGACTTCCGTTACCCAGCCGCAATCCCCACAGGGCGGCTCCCGGCGACCGCTCTCATCGGTGGCCACCCGCCTGCTGGCGAGGGCACGCAAGGAGTGGGCACAGCAACAGTTTGAAGCTGCAGAGCAGTCGCTGATCAGCGTGTTGACACTGGCCCCGGATGAGCCGGACGCCATCCGCCTGCTGGGCATGGTGGTCCAGCGCCTGGGCAAGCACGCGAAGGCGATCGAATGCTTCCGGCAGGTTCTGGCGATCTGCCCGGAAGACTCCGATCTGCACATCGGCCTCGGCATCGCACTGTTCGAGCACGGCGAGGCCGATGAAGCGCTGATGCACTTTCGACGGGCCTGCGAGCTCGAGCCTGCCTCCGCCTCGGCGTGGTTCAATCTCGGCGAGGCACTCGCGCGCCAGGCGCACACGGACGAGGCCGTCGCCGCGTTACGGCGCACGCTCGAGCTCGAGCCCGCACACCTATCCGCCCGACTCTCTCTCGCCCGGGCGGAAGCCAATCTGGGTCGGGTCGGGGCCGCGGTAACCGCATTTCGCGAAGTGCTGCGACGCGATCCTGCCAATGCCGAAGGTTGGTTCGGATTATCGAATCTCAACGTGGTTCAGTTCGATGCCGCCGATACCGCTTCATTGCGCAGCGCTTTGGCGCGCGAGGATCTGCCGGACCGTAGCCGCGAGCTGCTCGGTTTTACTTTCGCGAAGGCCCTCGAGGGTCAGGGCGACTACGCGCAGGCATTCGAGGTGTTCCGGACCGCCAATGCTTCGCGTCGGCGCCGGGTGCAATGGGATGCGGCGGGAGAGCACAAACGTGTCGAAGCGATCCGGCGCGTATTTGCTGATACGGCGCAGACGCCGATTGACGCACAGCTTGGTAACGAAGTCATCCTGATCGTCAGCATCCCGCGCTCGGGCTCGACGCTGGTCGAGCAGATACTGGCTTCGCACCCGGAGGTGGAGGGTGCGAACGAGATCAGGGACATGAAGCAGATCGTCGATGCGGAAACCAGGCGCCGCAACTCCGCATTTCCCCTTTGGGTACCCGATGCCACGGCTGAGGACTGGCGGCGCCTCGGCCGCGAGTATCTCGCGCGGACGGCGCGCTGGCGGCAGTCGAAGCCGCGATTCACCGACAAAAGCCTCGTCACGTGGTACCTGGTGGGCGCGGCGTTGGCGATGTTACCGGCGGCTCGCGTGGTCATCGTTCGGCGCGACCCGGTGGAGACCTGCCTGGGCTGCTTCCGCCAGTGCTTCAGCGAAGCGAGCGGCTTCGCCTGCAATCTCGACGAGCTGGCCGACTATTGCAGTGACTTCCTGCAGCTGACGCGTTTCTGGCTGAAGAAGTATCCGAATCAGGTCTTCGATCTGGAGTACGAACGGCTGGTTGCCGAGCCGGAGAGCGTGATTCGTCGCCTGCTGGACTTCTGCAATCTCCCGTTCGCTCCTGAGTGCCTGGAGTTTCACAAGACGGCGCGTACGGTGCAGAGTCTGCCCAGTGCCGCCCTCGTCCGCCAGCCGCTGCGCCGCGACACCGCGCGCAGCGCGCGTTTTGGTGACAAGCTGGATCCCTTGCGCCAGCGCCTGCGGGAGGCGGGCCTGGATGTGCTATGAGGGGCGCCTCGAGCCGGCGAACGACCTGCAAAAGGGCCAACGTCGGTTGCGCTGCGCCGGCGCTCAGTCTTTGACCAGCATTCCCTGAGCGAGCTGGCGAACGAGGTGCAGGAAGCGCTTCTGCACCTTGTTCAATGGGCTGTCAGGCCGGTGCATTGCATACAGTACGACCTCAATGAACGGCTTCAGCGGGCGGATTTGCACGCTGTTCGCACCGCCACAGCGCGCCGTGAAAGGATCGACCAGCGCCAGGCCTTCGCCCTTGGCGACGAGCGACCGGGCCAGCTGATAGGTCTGCACTGCCACCGTGCTTTTCGGCGGCGGATCAATCTTTGCCAGATGGCTCTGCAGCATGCTCCCCAGGGCATCGCGCACGGTGATACCGATCAGCGACTGGCTGGCCAACGCGCTGATCGGGAATGGCTGCGCCAATTCCGCCTCGGTCCACCAATCGGGTGGCGCGATGACCATGACCTGCCCGCGGCAGAGCACTCTCTGGCGCAGGTTCTGATGGCCGGTGTCCTGCAACGTGAGGCCGATGTCCGTGTCGCGCAGCGACAGGGACTCGCACATCGCCGCCGAATGCTCGGTTGACAGCTCGACGGTCACATCGGGGAAGGACTTGCGCAACAATACGGTCGCCGAGGGAAGAAGCACCTGCGCCAGTGTCGGCGTGCAGGTCACTCGCAGCGGGCAGCTCCCCGGCTGGCCCATGTTCGTCGTCAGGCGCTCGAGCTCCTGTACCTCCTGAATGATGTTCTCGATCCGGTCGCGCAATAACTGCCCCTGCTGGGTCGGCTGGACGCGTCCGCGTACGCGACTGAAGAGGGCGAAGCCGAGCTGATCTTCGGCGTGCTGCAACGCCTTGCTGGCCGCGGGTTGCGAGATGTCGAGCAGCTTCGCCGCTCCGGTGATGCTGCCGGAGGTCAGAATGGCATGAAACAATTCGATGTACCGCAGCCGCATATCGACCGTCCACCCGTTTTCGTCAAGCGGTGATACCTTGAAGTTCAGCACAGGTTGCCTTTGCCAGGCAAACCGCGTCGCGCCCGAAGCGGCGATCGGGCCACCCTGGAAAGCTCCAGAACCCAGAGTTATGCCATGTATCCGTCTTTTCATTGGTGGCCGGCGCCCGCCAATGGTTATGCTCCTCCGGCCTTTGCATGCGCCACGGATTCAGTTGGAGCGCGGATTTCATGTTCAAGCACGGCGATCCGGCCGACCACAGCGATTGGGGCCCGCCCTTTCTGCTGTACCTGGGTAGGGCAGCGGACGATCTGGCGATCAAGACCGCCAGGGGACTGGCCTACTGGCGGCCCGAGTGGTGTATCGGCCAGTACCGCAGCCCCGGCAGCCACGTGACGCTCGGCTTGCCGGACATGGACCCGGCGCAGGCGCGGGCCGCAGGTGCGAAAACCATGGTGGTCGGCACTGCAAATGCCGGCGGTGTGATGGGGCGCGAGATCGTTGCCGACATCCTCACCGCGCTGAATTCCGACCTCAACGTAGTGGCTGGCCTGCACCAGAAGCTGCGTGAGAATGCAGACATCGTAGCCGCCGCCAAGCGCAACGGTCGTGCATTATTCGATGCCCGCGAATGGACTCAACGAATTCCCGTCGGTACCGGCCGCAAGCGCTCCGGCCGCCGCCTGTTGACGGTGGGCACCGACTGCTCGGTCGGCAAGATGTACACGACGCTGGCGCTCGAACGCAGCATGCGGAAACGCGGACTCACGGCTGATTTCCGCGCCACGGGACAGACCGGCATCTTCATCGCAGGCGGCGGCATACCCGTCGATGCCGTCATTGCCGATTTCATCTCCGGAGCGGTCGAATGGATCTCGCCCGCCCGTGAAGATGACGGATGGGATCTCATCGAAGGGCAGGGATCGCTGTTCCATCCGTCGTACGCGGGCGTATCGCTCGGGCTGCTCCATGGCGCGCAACCTGACGCCCTGGTGTTGTGCCACGAGCTGACACGGCGGCACATGCGTGGACTCTCCGACCGCCCACTCCCGGACCTGGCGCGGTGCCTGGAAGCCAACCTCACCGCTGCGAGCTTGACCAACCCTGACGTCAAAGCGGTCGGCGTCGCGCTCAACACCTCAAAAGTATCGGCCCAGGAGGCACATGCAGCCTGCCGGGAGATCGGCGAACGATTGGGGCTGCCCTGTGAGGACCCGGTCACCATGGGCGTCGAATCCATCGTGGATAATTTGCTTTCGTGCTGCGCTCGCTGAACGTCCGGCACCGCACTCTGCCGTTGCGATCGCCGTTCCGCATCTCGCGTGGCGTCAAGGTTGCGGCGGATGTGGTGACCGTCGAGCTCGGCCAGGAAAGCTGCGTGGGACGCGGCGAATCCGTTCCCTATGGCCGCTACGGCGAATCCGTGGCTTCCGTGATGGCGCAAATCGAGGCCCTGCGTGGCGTCCTTTCTGCCGGCATGGGCAGGGACGAGCTGCAGAGCCGCCTTCCCGCGGGAGCGGCGCGCAACGCACTGGACGCGGCGTTGTGGGACCTGGATTCGCGACTCAGCCGGGTGCCTGTATGGGAACAGTTGGCCCGGCCGCCGCGTTCGCCTCTCGTCACTGCACTGACGATCAGCATCGACACGCCGCAAGAGATGGCGAAGGCTGCCTCCCTCGTCGCCGGCCACGAGCTGATCAAGGTCAAAGTCGATGCTGACGACCCAGTTGCGCGGATCGAAGCGGTGCGGCAAGCCGCCCCGTCGGCCAAACTCATAGTAGACCCCAACGAGAGCTGGACGATCGACGTCCTGCGTGAGGTGCAGCCGGCGCTCGAGCGCGCGGCCGTGAGCCTCCTCGAGCAACCCCTTCCGGCCGATGCGGACGATGGCCTGCTGGAGTTCTCGAGCCGGATACCGGTCTGCGCAGATGAGGCCTGCCACACCTCCTCGGACCTGCCCTCGCTCCTCAATCGTTATCAGGCCGTCAACATCAAGTTGGACAAGACCGGGGGACTGACCGAGGCCTGGCGCCTGCTGCGCGATGCACGAGCCTGCGGATTCACCGTCATGGTCGGCTGCATGGTTTGTTCATCGCTCGGCATCGCGCCCGCGTGGGAAGTCGCGCGCGAAGCGGCCTTCGTCGATCTGGATGGGCCGCTCTGGCTGGCAGGTGACTACCCGGACGGCGTAACCCTGAAGGAAGGCCTGCTGAGGCCACCGTCACCAGGATTTTGGGGCGGCCGATGAGCACACGGCCACGCGGTAGCGAATGGTCCAGGACGACGCTGGCCTTGGCGATCGGCGCAATCAGTACGATGGCCGGTGCGAGCGACAGCGTTCGTGCACGAACGCTCCCGGCGATCGCCAATGCCCCTTACGTGACTCGCGAGGCGCTGGCCGAGGCCAAACCGGTCCTCGGGCGGCATGCGATGGTGGTAAGTGCTCAGCATCTGGCGACCACGGCCGGCTTGGAGATTCTCGAGCAGGGCGGCAACGCTATCGACGCGGCCGTGGCCGTGGGCTACGCGGAGGCCGTTGTCCATCCGTGCTGCGGCAACATCGGCGGCGGCGGGTTCATGACGATTCATCTGAAGAATGGTCAGAACGTGTTCCTCAATTTCCGCGAGAAGGCGCCGCTGAAAGCCACGCCGACCATGTTCCAGGATGCCAGTGGCAATGTAGTGTCCAACCGCAGCACAGATTCCTACCTCGGAGTAGGCGTCCCGGGCACCGTCATGGGCCTCGACACCGCGCTTGAGAAATACGGCACCATGTCCTTGAAGCAGGTGATTGCGCCCGCCATCAGGCTGGCCCGCGACGGCTATGTGCTCCGACAGGGCGATGTCAATATCCTGAACGACAGCGTGCGCGACTTCGCCGAGCATCCCAACGTCGCAGCCATTTTCCTGAACCGGGGCAAACCCTATGTTGCCGGCCAGCGTCTGGTGCAGAAGCAATTGGCGCAGACGCTCGAGCAGATCGCCGATCACGGCACCGATGCATTCTACAGGGGCCCCATCGCGCGCGCCGTGGTCGCAGCCAGCGAGGCCGCGGGCGGTATCCTGTCCATGCAGGATTTCGCCGCCTACACCGTAGAGTGGGGAAAGCCGATTCAGTGCAGCTACCACGGCTACACCATTCTCTCCGCGCCTCCGCCCAGCTCGGGCGGTACGACGCTGTGCGAGATCCTGCAGATCATCGCACCGTACCCGTTCGCAAAATGGGGCTACGGCTCGGTCAACTCCGTACATTATCTGGCCGAGGCCGAGCGCCGTGCCTTCGCCGACCGCAACACCTACCTGGGCGATCCGGCATTCGTGCACAATCCGATCGATGAGCTGCTCTCGCCCGCTCACGCGGCGAAGCTGCGATCCACGATCCTGCCGGACGAGGCCACACCTTCCGCTGCGATCACGGGCGCTCTCGGCGCGACCGAAGGCAACCACACCACGCACTACTCCGTGGCCGACGGATACGGCAATGCAGTTTCGGTGACCTACACCGTGAATTTCCTTTTCGGCATCCGGCAGATCGCCGGCAGCACCGGTTTCTTCCTCAATGACGAGATGGATGACTTTACCTCGAAGCCCGGGGTGGCGAATGCGGCAGGGCTGGTGCAAGGGAGGGTCAACCAGGTCGAGCCGGGGAAGCGCCCGTTGAGCTCGATGACTCCGACCATTCTCATGCGCGACGGCAAGCCTCTGCTGCTCACCGGCAGCCCCGGCGATGCAACCATCATCTCGACCACGCTGCAAAGCATCCTCAATGTGGTGGACTACGGCATGAACGTGCAACAGGCCGTGAATGCGCCGCGCATGCACCAGCAGTGGTATCCGCAGAAGGTTTGGATCGAGGACGGGATGCTCTCGTCCGAGTCGCAGCGACAGCTCGAAGAAATGGGGTACCAGTTCAGAATCATCGACGGCATGGGCGC
>DASRDO010000034.1:0-70536 GCA_035652555.1 Steroidobacteraceae bacterium
CCCGCAACGAGTAATATTCACCTTGACTCCCCCTCTCTGCGATTGAACGGGTAACAGCTTTCAATCTGGCACATCCGATGCCGTAGGAGCAGGGGGAGTCCATGTCATTAAGTCGCCTGCGGCGCTTTTAGCGGCCAGCCGAGCCACTTTGTCGACTCCGGCGGCACAAAATCGTCGGGAACGATTTTGGACGCGTTAGCGGCCCCGAAGGGGCGCGGCCCAGGATGGGCCGAGCAAAGGGCGGCCTTTGCCGCCTTTAATAATTTGCTTTCTACCTGCCCCGGTAGATGATGCGGCCCTTGGTCAGGTCGTAGGGGGTCATTTCCACCGTGACCTGGTCACCGGTGAGGATGCGAATGTAGTTTTTCCGCATCTTGCCGGAGATGTGCGCGGTAACCACGTGGCCGTTCTTCAGCTTCACGCGGAAGGTGGTGTTGGGCAGCGTCTCCACCACCTCGCCTTCCATCTGGATCGCGTCTTCTTTGGACATAATGCCCTTATCGTCTCGGGGGCGCGCATTGGAGCACAAAGGCTGCAGGTCTGCAATTTGCAGGCCGGCCAGGCCACTTCAGGCGAGCAACTCACCCGGCTCGAGCGACACCCATTCCTTGAGCAACGCCTGGAACTGCGGCCGCGGAATGCTGCGGGCGCCGAGACTCTCGAGATGGCGGGAGGCGAGCTGGCAATCGATCACGGCGATGCTGTTGCGGCGGCACACCGCCACCAGGTGCGCGAGCGCGACCTTGGAGGCATCGCGCGCGCGGCTGAACATCGACTCCCCGAAAAAGACACCCCCGAGCCTCACCCCATAGAGACCGCCGACGAGCTCACCGCCGAACCGGGCCTCGATGCTGTGGGCGTATCCCCGGCGGTGCAGCTCGAGGTAGGCCTCGCGCATCTCGGCGGTGATCCAGGTCCCCAGGCTGTGCGGCCGCGGCGCCGCGCAGCCGTCGATGACTGCAGTGAAATCCTGGTCCGCGGCGACACTGAAGCCGCCGTTGCGCAGGGTCTTCGCGAGGCTGCGGCTCAGGCGAAACTCCTCCGGGAAGAGCACGGCGCGCGGATCGGGCGACCACCAGAGCACCGGCTGGCCGGGTGAGTACCAGGGGAAGATGCCACGCCGATAGGCCGCCAGCAGTCGCGCGGGCGAAAGATCGCCGCCGGCAGCGAGCAGGCCCGCCGGATCATCGAGCGCCTGCTCCGGCGGCGGGAACCACTCCGGCGCATCCTTCGGCGAAAGCCACGTGATCGTCTTCACTACTATTCAGGCGGGTGCCTTGCGGTAAGGCACGTGCTCGCGCACTTCGGCCGCATAGTCATCTATCGCACCACCCTCGCGCTCGAGATACTCGCCGATCGCTTCCCGGAAGGCTCCTTCTGCAATGTAGTGCGCGGACCAGGTGAGCGTCGGCTCGAAGCCCCGGCTCACCTTGTGCTCGCCCTGGGTGCCGGGCTCGAAGCGGCTGATCCCGCGCTCGATGCAGAACTCGATCCCCTGGTGATAGCACGCCTCGAAATGCAGGCTGTGGTAGTCGGCAGCCGCGCCCCAATAACGCCCGTAGAGCGCTTCCTCTGACCAGAAGAAGATGGCCGCCGCGACCGGCCGCTCGGGTGATCCGGCGCGGTCCGGCGATCGATGGAGGGCGACTTTGACCATGAGGGCATCGCCCAGCGTGCGGGCGATCTCGCTGAAGAATTCCCGGGTGAGGTACGGCTCATTCCCGTGGCGCAAAAAGGTGTCCCGGTGAAAGGCGTAGACGCTGTCGAGGAGACGCTCATCGAGGTCGCTGCCGAAGCGCGTCTCGAAGCGAATGCCCGCCTCGGCGACGCGCCGGCGCTCGCGTCGCGCTTTCTTGCGCTTCTCGGCCGTAAAGGTCTCGAGATAGGCATCGAAGGTCGGGTAGCCGCGGTTGCTCCAGTGAAACTGGCAGTCACGCCGCAACAGCCAGCCGGCCTGCTCGCAGGCGGCGCGCGCGGGCTCATCGACGAAGAGGGCGTGCACGGAGGAGAGCCGTCGACTCACTGCGTGGGATTCGAGTGCCTCGAGCAGGCGCTTTGCCGTTGCCGCCGGGTCGAGGCCGGAGCGCACGAGCAGGCGCGGGCCGGTGGCGGGGGTAAAGGGCACGGCGATGACGAGCTTCGGGTAGTAGCGCCGGCCATGGCGAGCATAGGCCTGTGCCCAGGCGAAATCGAACACGAACTCCCCGTAGGAGTGGGTCTTGATGTAAGCCGGCGCGGCCGCCGCGAGACCTCGATCGTCGCTCAGCGTGACGAGGGAGGGCTCCCAGCCGGTATGTCTGCCGACGCACCCCGTGTGCTCGAGCGCCGCAAGAAACTCGTGGCGCAGGAAGGGACAGTCCGCCCCGCCGAGCGCATTCCACTCGCGGGAATCGATGTCCTCGATGCTGGAGTGGACTCTGGCCCGCACCGTTGTTCCGTGTCCTCTAGAGTGCCTCGATCTCCAGCCGCTCGAGATAGCGGTCGGCATCGAGTGCCGCCATGCAACCCGCCCCGGCCGAGGTGATCGCCTGCCGGTAGACCTGATCGGCCACATCGCCGGCGGCGAAGACGCCCGGCACGCTAGTCGCGGTGGCATCACCTTCCGCGCCGCTCTTCACGCGGATGTAGCCGTTGTGCATCTCGAGCTGACCGGAGAAGATGCCCGTATTCGGCTCGTGCCCGATCGCGATGAAGGCGCCGGCGACCGACAACCGCCGCATCTCGCCATCCTTAACCGACTTCAGCCGCAAGCCATTCACGCCTCGCTCATCTCCCAACACCTCGTCGACGGTGTGGTTCCAGACGATCGAGGCCTTGCCGACCTCGACCTCGCGGAAGAGACGGTTCTGCAGGATCTTTTCCGAGCGCAGACGGTCCCGCCGATGGACGAGCGTCACGTGCTCGGCGATGTGCGAGAGGTAGAGCGCCTCCTCGACCGCCGTGTTGCCTCCACCGATCACGGCGACCCGCTGCCCGCGAAAGAAAAATCCATCGCAGGTGGCGCAGGCAGAGACCCCGCGGCCGCGAAATTTGTCTTCCGAGGGAAGCCCCAGGTACTTGGCGGTCGCGCCGGTGGCGATGATCAGGGCATCGCACGTGTAGGTGCGCGAGTCGCCCTCGAGGCGAAAGGGACGCTGGGAGAGATCCGCCGAATGCACATGATCGCTCACGATCTCGGTATTGAAGCGCTCCGCATGCCGCCGCATGCGCTCCATCAGCGCCGGGCCCTGCAGCCCCTCGACATCGCCCGGCCAATTGTCGACATCCGTCGTGGTCATGAGCTGCCCACCAGTCTCGACGCCGGTGATGAGCAGCGGCGTGCGATTCGCACGAGCCGCGTAGACCGCTGCGCTATAGCCCGCGGGGCCGGAGCCCAGGATGATGAGTCGGCTGTGCCGGGGAGGGGTCATTCAAGCCTCGTGATGGGGTCGAGTCGGCATAGTAGCAAGGGTCAGCCGCGGTAAAGCCAGGATGTGCGGGTTCGCCGCTCAGACCCGGATGCGTAACGAGAGGGCACCGGGAAACCCTACTGCGCTAAAATCAGCCGCTGCTTTCACTGATTCACCGGAGCCGTAGGAATTGGCCGAATCGCAGGCGCAGGCGCGCCAAATCCGCTTTACGGCCGCCGTCGCGCGCGGCCTGCGTGAGAGTGCCGTCATCGCCATCGGGGTGGCGGCGATCGTGTTGCTCATCGCGCTTGCGACGTACAGCCCGGCGGACTCGGGCTTCTCGCTCTCGGCCGCCTCGAGCACGGTGCACAATCGCATCGGGCCGGTCGGGGCATGGCTGGCCGACGTGCTCTTCTTCCTCCTCGGCCGTCCGGCGTTTCTTCTGCCGGTGATGCTGGGCGGCAGCGCTTGGGCGCTGCATCGGGGGCGCGTGCCGTCCGAGCCCAGCTCCCACCTCAACAACGTGGTGCGGGCGGCGGGCTTCCTGCTGCTGCTCGCCGCAAGCTGCGGCCTCACGACGCTGCACTGGCAGCCGGGATCGCTGCGGGCGACGGCCGGCGGAGTCATCGGCAGTCTCATCGGCTCGGGACTCGAGGATGGCCTGGGATTTCTCGGGGCGACACTCCTGCTGTTGGCTGCGTGGATGGCCGGGCTGTCACTCTCCTTCGGCATCTCCTGGTTCACGGTGATGGATCGGCTGGGGGCCTGGACCTGGGCCGGGATCTCCTGGATCCGTGAGCGGCGTGCCACCGCGAAAGACGTCGCCGTCGGCAAGGAGCGCCGCGCCGCGCGGCGGGATTCGGTGGTGACCGAGCAGAAGCGCGTCGCCGCGCGTCCGCCGCCGAAGATCGAGCCGCCGGCATCCATCGTGGAAAAGAGCGAGCGTGTCGAGAAGGAGCGCCAGGTGCCGCTCTTCGATCCGCCGAAGGCGGGCGAGCTGCCGCCGCTCTCACTCCTCGATGATCCGCCGACTCGCGAGCCGCTCTATTCCGCCGAGGCACTGGAGGCGCTCTCCCGGTTGGTGGAGATGAAGCTGAAGGATTTCGGCATCGATGCGGAGGTGGTCGCGGTGCAGCCGGGTCCGGTCGTCACGCGCTTCGAGCTGCGGCCGGCCCCAGGGGTCAAGGCGAGCCAGATCACGACCCTCTCCAAGGACCTCGCCCGCGCGCTTTCGGTGCTGAGCGTGCGCGTGGTGGAAGTGATCCCGGGCAAGAGCGTCATGGGGCTCGAGATCGCCAACGAGAAGCGCGAGATCGTGACCCTGGGGGAGATCATCCGCTCGAAGGCCTATGACGAGCTGCATTCGCCCATCGCACTTGCCCTGGGCAAGGACATCGGCGGCCAGCCGATGGTCGCCGACCTGCAGCGCATGCCGCACCTGCTGATCGCGGGCACCACCGGCTCCGGCAAGTCGGTGGCGATCAACGCGATGGTGCTCTCGCTCCTCTACAAGTCCACGGCCGAGCACGTGCGGCTCATCATGATCGACCCGAAGATGCTGGAGCTCTCGGTGTACGAGGGCATCCCGCATCTTCTCGCCCCGGTCGTGACCGACATGAAGCAGGCCGCGAACGCGCTGCGCTGGTGCGTGGCGGAAATGGAGCGGCGCTATCAGCTCATGGCCGCCCTCGGCGTGCGCAACATCGCCGGCTTCAATCGCCGCGTGAAGGAAGCGAACGATGCCGGCAAGCCCATTCTCGATCCGGTGATGCTGCAGCGCGCCGCCAACGATCCGACGATCGATCAGCGGGAAATTCAACCGCTGGTGCCGCTCCCCTACGTGGTCGTCGTCATCGACGAGCTCGCCGATCTCATGATGATCGTCGGCAAGAAGGTCGAGGAGCTGATCGCGCGCCTCGCGCAGAAGGCGCGCGCCTCCGGCATTCACCTGGTGTTGGCGACGCAGCGGCCGTCGGTGGATGTCATCACGGGACTCATCAAAGCCAACATTCCGTGTCGCATCGCCTTCCAGGTGTCCGCGAAGGTGGACTCACGCACCATCCTCGATCAGATGGGGGCGGAGACGCTGCTCGGCCATGGCGACATGCTCTACCTGCCATCGGGTACCTCCTTGCCGACGCGCGTGCACGGCGCCTTCGTGTCGGACCAGGAAGTCCATCGCGTCGTCGAGGCGCTGAAGACCGCGACGCCCCCCGATTACATCGAGGAAGTCCTCTCCGGGCCGAGAGCGCCGATACCTGGACTGCCGGGCGAGGAGGGGGAGGCAGCAGCCGCAATGGAAGACCCGGAGCAGGACGCGCTGTACGATGAGGCGGTCAGAATCGTGGTCAGCGAGCGCAAGCCCTCGATCTCCTACGTACAGCGGCGGCTCAAGATCGGGTACAACCGCGCCGCGCGGCTCCTCGAGGCGATGGAGATCGCGGGACTCGTCGGGCCGCTGCAGGCGAACGGCTCGCGCGAAGTGCTGGCGCCCGCGCCGGCCGAGGACTGAAAGAGAGAGCATGTTGAAGCGAGTCCCGACCGGATTCCCGGCGCTCAGGGCAGCGCTCGCCGCGGGCGCGACCGCCCTCGCCATGGTGATCGTGCAGGTGGCCCACGGGGCGGTGCAACCCGCACCGGCGGCAGCTTCCGCAGCATCGCAGGCGCCGACTCCGCTCGATCGATATCTCGAGCATCTCAAGACCTTACGAGTGACGTTTCTGCAGACCGTGGCCGATGCCCATGGTGCGGAGATCGGACGCTCTTCGGGCACCCTGACCGTCGAGCGACCCGGGAAATTCCGCTGGGAGATCCGTCCGAATGCTGAGGCCGCGCCAGCGGCCTCATCCCAGGGCACCCTTGCGAGACAGGGAGACGCCAGCAACGGCGGCCAGGTCATGGTCTCGGACGGGCGCAACCTCTGGTACTACGACCGCGATCTCGAGCAGGTCACTGTCCGGCCGGTGACGGCGGCGTTGTCTGCGACGCCGGCGATGTTGCTTTCCGGAACGGTCGACGTGCACCAGCACTTCACCGAGTCGAGCGCCGGCATGCGCGAGGGTCTCGACTGGGTGTATGTTGAGCCGCGCAGCACCGAGGCCGACTTCAAGAGTGCGCTTTTCGGCTTCGACCGCAAGGGGACGCTGCAGCGGATGATCCTCGAGGACAAGCTCGGCCAGGTCGTCACTATCATCTTTCAGAACGTGGCGCTCAACGTCTCCGTGCCGCCGAAGGAGCTGACCTTCACTCCGCCGCCGGGGGCGGACGTGATCGGAACGCCTGCCCAGTGAGCCCGGCCGATACGAGCGCGCCCGATCTCTCACGGCCGCTCGCTGACCGCATGCGGCCGCGCTCCCTCGAGGAAGTGGTCGGCCAGCAGCACGTCCTCGGGCCCGGCAAGCCGCTGCGCCGGGCGATCGAGTCGGGACACCTGCACTCGCTCATCCTCTGGGGTCCTCCGGGCACCGGCAAGACGACCCTGGCGCGGCTCATTGCAGGACGCGCCAACGCGCAGTTCATCCAACTCTCGGCGGTGATGGCCGGGGTCAAGGATATCCGCGCCGCGGTGGAGACGGCACGCGCGGCGCGCACGGCGAATGGACGGCCGACGCTGCTTTTTCTCGATGAGGTCCATCGGTTCAACAAGGCGCAGCAGGACACCTTCCTGCCGTATCTCGAGGACGGGACCCTGACTTTCGTCGGCGCGACCACCGAGAATCCGTCGTTCGAAGTAGTGAGCGCGCTCCTCTCGCGCGCGCGGGTATACGTGTTACGGCCGCTGACGGTGGCCGACATCGAGGCACTGCTTCGGTCCGCGCTCGCGGACCAGCAACGAGGGCTCGGTAACGCGGGGCTCGCGGCCGAGCCGGCGGGGCTCGAGCTCATCGCGAAGGCTGCCGACGGCGATGGCCGGCGCGCACTCAACATGCTGGAGCTCGCGGCGAGCCTCGCTGAGGCGGCAGAAGGCGGTTCGCGGCTCATCACGCTCACTCTAGCGCAGGAGGTTGCAACCGGCGGGCGGCGGCGCTTCGATAAGGGCGGCGATCAGTTCTACGACCAGATCTCGGCGCTGCACAAGGCGGTGCGCGGCACCGACCCGGACGGCGCGCTCTACTGGCTCTGCCGCATGCTCGATGGCGGCTGCGATCCGCTCTACATCGCGCGGCGGGTCGTGCGGATGGCCGTGGAGGACGTGGGGCTTGCCGACCCCAGGGCTTTCGCGCTGACTCTGGATGCCTGGGAGGCGTACGACCGTCTGGGCTCGCCCGAAGGGGAGTTGGCGATCGCGAATGCGGTGGTCTACCTCGCCTGCGCGCCGAAAAGCAATGCGGTCTACGTGGCAATGGGCGAGGCTATGGCCGACGTCGAGCAGTACGGAACGCTCGATGTCCCTCTGCGCCTGCGTAACGCGCCGACGCGGCTGATGAAGAATTTAGGTTACGGGGAAGGATACCGGTATGCGCACGATGAGCCGGACGCCTACGCCACGGGCGAGCACTACCTGCCGGATGAGATGCCGGATAGGCGATACTACCGGCCCGTGCCGCGCGGGCTCGAGCTCAAGATCGGGGAGGCGTTGGCGCGTTTGAGAAAAGAGAACAAATGATCGATCCGAAGCTGCTGCGCTCCGACCCTGAAGCCGTCGCCCGCAATCTGGCGCGACGTGGCTTCACGCTGGACGTTGCCGCATTGCGCGCCCTCGAAGAGAAGCGCAAAACCTGGCAGGTCGAGTCGGATCGCCTGCGCGCGGAGCGTAATGCCAACGCCAAGGCGGTCGGAATGGCCAAAGGCCGCGGCGAGGATGTGGCGCTCCTGCTCGCCCGCGGCGAGGCGTTGACCGGTGAGCTCGCATCGGCCGAGCAAGCGCTCACTGCCGTGCAGGAGGAGCTCGAAGGCTGGCAGCTGGGGTTACCCAACCTGCTGCACGACTCCGTGCCTGATGGACGCGGTGAGGCCGACAACCGCGAGGTGCGCCGGTGGGGGGAGCCGCGCACGTTCGACTTCGAGCCGAAGGATCACGTCGCTGTCGGGGAAAAGCTCGGCGGCCTCGATTTCGAGGCGGCCGCACGCATGTCCGGCGCCCGGTTCGTGGTGATGCGCGGCCAGGTCTCGCGCCTGCATCGCGCCCTCGCGCAGTTCATGCTCGATCTACACTCGCGGGAGCACGGCTACACCGAGGTCTACGTACCCTACCTCGTGCAGCGCCAGGCACTGCTCGGCACCGGTCAGCTGCCGAAGTTCGAGGAAGACCTTTTCAAGGTGAGCGGCAAGGGCGAGTCCCGCGCGGCCGGGGACGCGCAGGCGCCTGCCGGCGGCGCGCAGCCGGGACAACAGATGTTTTATCTGATCCCGACCGCGGAGGTGCCCGTCACCAACCTCGTGCGCGAGCAGATCGTGCCCGCCGAGAGCCTGCCCCTCAAGTATGTCTGCCACACGCCTTGTTTCCGCTCCGAGGCGGGGGCGGCCGGCAAGGACACGCGCGGCATGATCCGCAGCCATCAGTTCGACAAGGTGGAGCTCGTGCAGATCGTACGTCCAGCCGACTCCTACGCGGCCCTCGAGCAGCTGACCGGTCACGCGGAGGAGGTGTTGAAGCGGCTCGAGCTGCCGTATCGGACGGTCGCGCTCTGTGCCGCCGACATCGGCGCGGGCAGCGCCAAGACCTATGACCTCGAGGTCTGGCTGCCTTCGCAGCGGCGCTACCGCGAGATCTCCTCCTGCAGCAACTTCGAGGCTTTCCAGGCGAGGCGGATGCAGGCGCGCTGGCGCAATCCCGAAGGCGGTAAGCCTGAGCCCGTGCATACGCTCAACGGATCCGGGCTTGCCGTCGGGCGTACGCTCGTGGCGGTGCTCGAGAATTACCAAAACGCCGATGGCACCGTGACGGTGCCACCGGCACTGCGGCCCCACCTGGGCGGCCTCGAGAAACTGACCGCATAGGGGCACGCACGATGGCCGCCGCAGAGCTCAGTCGATCATTGAAGCCGCGACACCTGACGATGATCTCCATCGGCGGGATCATCGGCGCCGGCCTCTTCGTCGGCAGCAGCGCCTCGATCGCCGCCGTGGGACCTGCCATCGTGGTGAGCTATCTCATCACCGGCACCCTGGTGCTGCTCGTGATGCGCATGCTGGGTGAGATGGCGATGAGCCTGCCCGGCGTGCACTCCTTTACGGATTTTCCGCGCGCCGGCCTCGGGCACTGGGCCGGTTTCGTGACCGGATGGCTCTACTGGTATTTCTGGATGATCGTGGTCCCGGTGGAGGCGATCGCCGGAGCCAACATCCTGCATACGTGGATCAACCTGCCTGCGGGCCTGCTCGGCTGCATCCTCATGGCGGCGATGACGGCCGTCAATCTCATGTCGGCGCGCTCGTATGGAGAATTCGAGTTCTGGTTCTCCTCGATCAAGGTGTCGGCCATCATCGCCTTCATCGCCATCGGGGCGGCCTACGCCTTCGGCTGGACCTCACCGCACGGAGCGACCTTCGCCAATCTGACGAGCCATGGCGGCTTCATGCCGCACGGGGCGGTCGCGGTCCTCGCCGGTGCGGTCACCGTCTATTTTCAGCTCACGGGCGCGGAGATCATCACCGTTGCGGCGGTCGAGTCGGCGGAGCCCGCGCGGGCGGTGGCACAGCTCACGAGCTCCATCATCGTGCGCATTCTCACCTTCTACGTCGGCTCGATCTTCTTCATCGTCTCCATCGTCCCGTGGGACCGCATCGTGGTCGGCGAGTCGCCGTTCACCCGCGCGCTGCTGCACATGCATTTCGCCTGGGCGGGGGCTGCGATGGATATCATCATCCTCACGGCGGTGCTCTCCTGTCTCAACTCCGCTTTCTACGTCTGCTCGCGCGTGCTGTTCGTGCTCGCCGAGCACGGTGATGCGCCCAAGGCGCTGATCCAACTCAATCGGCGGAAGGTGCCGGTGAAGTCGGTGCTGCTCTGCGCGCTCGCCGGTGTGGTGGGCATTCTGGCGGCAGTCGCTGCACCGCAGCGGGTGTTTGCCTTCCTGGTCGATGCCGCCGGCGCGCTCATGGTGTTCAACTACATGATCGTCGCCATCGCGCAGGTGCGGCTGCGCCGCGAGCGCGAGCGCACGGGCGCCCCGGCGCCGGCATTGACCATGTGGCTCTTCCCCTGGGCGAGCTACGCGGCCATAGCGGGAATGGCCGCAGTCCTCATCGCGATGGCCTTCACGCCCGCGCTCGCCCACGAGCTGCACGTCAGCCTCGTTGCGATCGCCGTCGCGCTCATCGCCTATTTCGTCCTACGCTCCCGCCGCCGCCGCTCGATGACCGCCGCGGGTGCATCGGCGGACTGAGTCCTCCCGCGCCGATCGCGATCCCGCCCCACGCTCAAAAGACGCTCAGCCTGCCGGGACGCGCCCTGATTGAGGCTGATCGAAGGCGGCCACCCTGCGCGGGCCAATGTCGACTCCGTCACAGTCCGGGTGTGAACCTATTCGCTCTGAGATCCAGGCACTGCTGCCGCGGCTGCGCCTAGGGCAATTTTCCGTGGATGCATGCCACGTACAACCCATGGCTGGTACACCTTTCCGTCATCGTGGCGATCCTCGTCTCGTACACCGCGCTCAGATTGACGGAGCGGGTGGCTGGGGCCGAGCGACGCGCGGGACGACTGTGGCTGCTCGGCGGGGCGGCCTCGATGGGTGTCGGCATCTGGTCGATGCATTTCATCGGCATGCTCGCCTTCTCCGTAGCGATTCCGCTGCGCTACAACATCCTCACCAATCTGGCATCCCTGCTCATCGGGATGCTGACTTCTCTGTTCGCCCTGTCGATCTCGAGCCGTCGCGATCTGTCACTGCGGCGGTTGGCGGTGAGCTCGGTCATCATGGGTGCCGGCATCTGCGGAATGCACTACACCGGCATGGCGGCCGTGCAGATCGTGCCGGCGATCACTTACAACCCGCTTCTGGTGGCCGCCTCGGTGGTCATCGCGATCACGGCTTCCTTCGTCGCGCTGTGGCTCTTCTTCCGCTTGCGCAGCGGCGAGTCGCGGCTGATGAGGCTGGCACGCGCCGGCGCCGCCGTGGTGATGGGCTCTGCGATCTCCGGCATGCATTACACGGCCATGGCCGCCGCCATGCTGGCGCCAGGGTCGTACTGCTATGGCGGCGGAGCGGCCCTCGACAATAACTGGCTCGCGGTGATGATCGGCATGATCGCCCTCGGCGTGATTGCGATCACGCTGATCACCACCCTTTACGATGCTCACCTCGAGTCGAGAACGCGGCGGGATGCCATGCGGCTCGCGGAGCTCAATGCCAGCCTGCAGCACGGCAAGAATCTGCTCACGCTCGCCACCGAGGCGGCGGGCATCGCCTGCTGGGAACTCGATCTCACCAGGCGGCGGATCCTGTGGACGGAGAACGAGATTGCCTCGCTCAGGGTGGCGGGCCTGGATCCACGGGAGCACCCCGAGGCGCTGCTCGCGAGCTTCCATCCCGAAGACATGGCGGCGGCCGAAGCGACCATTCGCGCGGCGCTTGTCGAGCGGCGTGAGACCTGCGCGTTGCGGATGCGACTTTCGGGCGCCGACGGTGCGGTGATTCATCTGCAGGCGCACGCGCGCCTGTCCCGGGATGGCAAGGGCCGCCTGCGGCGGCTTCTCGGCGTAGCGTGGGACGTGAGCGAGCAGGTGCGCCAGGAAGAGAGGCGCGTGGAATTGCAGTGGCAGCTTCAGGAGGCCTCGCGCCATGCAGGCATGGCGGAGGTGGCGACTGGCGTGCTGCACAGTGTCGGCAACGTTCTCAACAGTCTGGGCGTCTCCGCCACGTTGCTGCAATCGAAGCTGCGGGAGTCGCGCATCGGCAATGTGCAGCGGGCCGCGAAGCTCATCGTCGAGCAGCGCTCGCGGCTCGGCGCATTCTTCGAGAGCGATCCGCGCGGCAAAGAGCTGCCCGGCTATCTCGAGCAGCTCGGCGAGCTGCTCCTCACCGAAAATCGCGAGCTCTGCGAAGAGGCTCAGGCAGTCGTCACCCACATCGAGCACATCGGCAAGATCGTCGCCGCCCAACAGAGCTACGCGCGTCTCGGCGGCAGCGTGGAAGAGCTGGACGTCGCCGAGCTGATCGAGCACGCGCTGGTGATGCACTTCTCGATGAGCCCGCAGGTCGTGATCCGCCGCGAGCTCGGCTCGCCAGGTCGCGTCACGCTCGATCAGCACAAGCTCCTGCAGATTCTCGGCAACCTGCTGAGCAATGCGCGCCACGCGTTGCATGACCGTGGGCAGGGTCCGAAGGAGCTCGTCGTCCGGCTGCGGCCCATGCCCCCTGGATTCTTCGCGATCGAGGTCGAGGACACGGGCAGCGGCATCAGTCCCGAGTCCATGAAGCGGCTGTTCGAGTTCGGCTTCACGACCAAGAAGGATGGCCATGGTTTCGGGTTGCACGCGAGCGCGATCCTCGCGACGGAAATGGGCGGTGAGCTCACCGCGCGCAGCGAGGGTCTCAATCGGGGGGCGTGCTTCACGGTACGGCTGCCCATCGCTGCGGCCGAGATCGAGCCGCAAAGGAGGACCGCATGAGCGAGTCCGGTGGTCCTGACGAGACCCGGATACTCATCGTCGATGACAATCCGGCAATTCACCGGGACTTCCGCAAGATCCTCGGCGGGCGGGCGGAGGCGGAGCCCACCGCGGCCCTGGCGAACGTCGAGTCCTTGCTCTTCGGGGATGTTCCCGCGACGGAGCGCGAGCGCGCACATTACGTACTGGAATTCGCCTCGCAGGGTCAGGAAGGGGTCGAGCGTACCCAAAACGCTGTCAGCGCCGGGCGGCCGTTTGCCATTGCGTTCATCGACATGCGCATGCCTCCGGGCTGGGACGGGCTCGAGACGATCGAGCGGCTGTGGGCGGTGGACCCGGATGTGCAGGTAGTGATCTGCTCGGCGCATTCCGACTACGATTGGGGCGATGTGGTTGCCCGCCTCGGGCAGACCGATCGGCTCCTGGTCCTGAAGAAGCCTTTCGAGCCCATCGAGGTGCTGCAGTGCGCGAGCGCTCTTGCGCGCAAGTGGCAGCACGAACGGGCGCTGCGCGTGCAGGTGGAGACGCTCGAGAACGTGGTGGCAGCGCGCACAGAGACGCTGGAGGCGGCCAACCGCCAGCTTCGCCATCTGGCCACTCACGATGCGCTGACGGGCCTCCCCAACAGGGTGTTGCTCGATGACCGGCTGGCGCAGGCGATGGCACATGCCAACCGTGACGACCAGCCGTTTGCGCTGCTGGTCGTGGATCTCGACCGCTTCAAGCTCATCAACGACTCGCTCGGACATCGGGCCGGCGATGTGGTTCTCGATGAGGTATCGCGGCGTCTGAGCTCCGTAGTACGTGACATCGACACGGTCGCACGCACGGGTGGCGATGAGTTCATCGTGGTGATCAGTCCTTCCAAGGTTCCGGACGATGCGGTTGCGATTGCGCATCGAGCGAGAGATGCGCTGCGAGCCCCCTTGCGCGTCTCGGGTGTCGAGCTGCACGTCACGTGCAGCATCGGAGTTGCTTACTATCCGACCGATGCCAATTCCTCGGACAGTCTGATCGCGCGCGCCGACGCTGCCATGTACTGCGCGAAACAACGCGGACGCAACAACGTACAACGTTTTGCCGCGGGAATGGACGCCGTCACGGTGGGACGCGTTAATCTCGAGAGCGATCTGCACGCCGCCATCCAAGCCGGGCAGTTCGAGCTGCACTACCAGCCGAAGGCCGATACGCAGAGCGGCGACGTCTACAGTGCCGAAGCGCTCATTCGTTGGCGCCATCCGCAGCGCGGTTTGATCCTGCCGGATGACTTCATCCCTCTGGCGGAGGAGTGCGGACTCATCAATGAGATCGGAGCGTGGGTGCTGAATGAGGCCTGCCGCCAGTGCGCCGAGTGGCAGAGGAACGGTCTGCCCCCGTTGCGGGTGGCCGTCAACGTGGCGGCCACGCAGTTCCGGCGCGGTGATCTGCTCGATGTGATCCGCGGTGCCCTGGAGAGCGCGCGACTCGAGCCGCGATACCTCGAGATCGAGCTCACCGAGACCGCTGTCATGACGAATCCGGAGGAGTCCGCGGTCATCCTCGAGCACTTGAGCCGGATGGGCGTGCTCGTCTCGGTCGATGATTTCGGCACCGGCTACTCGAGCATCAACTACCTGCGCCGCTTCCCCATCGACAAGCTGAAAATAGACCGCTCGTTCGTCCGCGACCTCGAATGCGAGGTCGACGCCTCCATCGTCCAGGCCATCATCTCCCTCGCGCACAGTCTGCGCCTCAAGGTCGTCGCCGAAGGGGTCGAGACCCCCGATCAGCTCAAGTTCCTGCGTTCCCTCGGCTGCGATCAGTATCAGGGCTTTCATTTCAGCCCTCCCTTGCCGGCGGGCGAGTTCGCCAAGCTGCTGCGCAACTGGCAACGGCCGGAGGATGCCGATTCCCGCGCCGAGGCGGATCGTACTCACAGCAAACTGGCCAGCTACCGCTAGGGCCTGACCCGGTGTTGCCGGTGGTGACTACCTTCTGCCATTGGTCGCCAACGCCGCCACCACCTCGTTGACGGGCAGCTCGTAGAGGCGCTCGGGCGCAGCGAAAAGCGCCTTGATGCGCTCAGCCTGACGTGCGGGGAAGCGCCGGTCGACGGCTGACTGGAATCGGCTGGTGAGCTCCACGATATTCTGCGGGCTGCGGCGCTCGGCAATCCGATCGATGATCCCGGTGGCGAAGGGCTGAACGGTACTCCAGGGCTTCTGGCCGAGAAGCCGTCCGGCGAGCTCCAGGGTTCGCGGATGAAGCGGGATCGCCGCGCTCGATCGGGCACCCGCCATTGTCTGGCAGGCGTGGCGAACGGCGCGGCTGATGGCATCGGCCGTGGCCCACTCCCTGCGCTCGATCCCATGGGGCTCGTCCGAGGCGATTGACGTTCCACCGTCGATGCACGCGTAGCTGAGGGCCTCGGCGACGTGACCCACCGTGCCGCCGAGCTGCGCAGTCGCTACGGCGGTGGCAGCCACCCGCGCGAAGCGGATTGCGGCCATCCCTGGGTTGCGGTGGCCACCCTCGAGCGCGAGCACGCCCTGGATCTCGAGCGCCTTCACCGCGGCAGTGAGCAGTTCGCGCATCCTCGGCGGCGGCCTGCCCTCCATGCTGGCCTTGCGTGCCTGATAGTCCGCCACCGCCAGGACGGCTCCGAGCGAGTCGGCTGCGTGCCCGCATTGCAGCGCCAGCCAGTGGTCATCGCCGTTCGGGAGGCAGAGCAGCACGCCCGTGCAGAAGGCGGCTTGTGCCGGATCGAGCTCCAGCGAAGTACCCGGTACGCGCGCGCCGCCCGGCATCAGCGCACCGGGCACGAGGGGACCTATGAGTGATGCCCGTTCAGGATCCTCGAGCGCCTCGAAGCCGCGGGCGAGGGCATCGATCAGACAGTGGCGCGCCGTCTTGATGACCGATTCGCTGTCGATCGCGAAGGTGACGGCGTAACTGGCGAGGGCAACAACTGGCGACACTGCGCGGGATTGTCTCAGCTCTGTAGCGCTGCGACCAGCCGTATCCGGGCAATCTCCGAGGGCACCCCCAACCGCTTCGGCGGTCCCCAGTAGCCGCTGCCGCGGCTGGTGTAGACCCAGAGCTTTCCCAGACGATGAAGGCCCGCGGTGAAGGGCTGCTGCAGCCTGACGAAGAGATTCCAGGGCCAGAACTGGCCGCCGTGCGTGTGGCCGGACAACTGAAGATCGAAACCGGCATCAGCCGCCGCTGCGGCCGTCCGCGGCTGATGTGCGAGCAGCACTCTCGGCCGGAGGTCAGGCGGCGCGCCGGCCAGGGCGGCCTCCGGATCGCTGCGCTGCGCCGGGTCGAAGCGATCGGCGCTGTAATCGGTCACGCCACCGAGGAGGAGCGGTGCACCGCCGTGACTCAACACCACGTGCTCGTTGAGAAGGACGTGCAGCCCGAGGCGGCGCAGCTCCGCGATCCAGGGCGCGGCGCCGGAATAGTACTCGTGATTGCCGGTGACGAAGTAGGCGCCGTGCCGCGCGCGCAGGTGAGAGAGCGGCTCGACCTGTGTAGCGAGTTGCTCGACGGTACCATCCACCAGATCGCCGGTAATGGCGATGAGATCGACATCCAGCGAATTGACGATCTCCACGATGCCGCGCAGAAAGTCGCGCTTGATCGTGGGGCCCACGTGGACGTCACTGATCTGCGCGATCGTGAACCCCTGTAGCGCAGGCGGCAGACCTGCAAGCGGCACGTTGACGTTCACCACTCTGGGGCGGCGGCGCGCATCGATGAAGCCGATGACCGTGGCGAGTATGGCCAGGAGCGGCACGGCGATGGCCGAGGCTGCCTCGAGCGCCGCGCCTTCGCCGCGCGAAGCGAAGAGCACGGCGGGCCCGAGGAAGAGATCGCGGGTCACGGTGAGCACGGCAAGGGAGGAGAAGAAGCCGCCGTTGAGGGAGCCCAACCAGGCGACATTCGCCGCAAAGCCGCTGTTCTGCATCAGGCGGGCCCGTGCGCCGGCGATGATCAGCGTAAACGATACGCAAAGGGCGAGCGCGCCGAGCACGCGTCCGAGCAGTCCGATCGGCAAAGCCGGAAGGAGGCGGATACCCACGTATACGTGCAGGATCGCAATCAGCGTGACGATGTTGCGAATGAAGCGCGAGGGCCGGCGGCGCCTCAGGGTGGCAGGGCGGAGGGGCAATGCGGTGGAATGCGCGGCAGCGGTCTCGTTCGGCATGAGTCTCTTGACGGCCAGAGCCGGTGGATATTGCCTGCGCGCAGCCGCGCGCGCGAGGCCTCGGCAGCCGAGGCCGGGGTGACGCTGCCGGTCTGCCGCAGGCAATTTTGGTAGCATCTCGGGCGCCCGCGCACCGGAGAGGTGGCAGAGCGGTTGATTGCACCGGTCTTGAAAACCGGCAGCCCTTCACGGGGCTCGGGAGTTCGAATCTCCCCCTCTCCGCCAGTCCCCGCGATGGCCTCAGTGCACCAGTTCCCGCCGAAGCGCACTAGCGGCGAGTCGCACCAGAGCTGAGGTGAGTCGTCCTGTTGGCCGTGGCTCAGGTCCACCCGGCGCGATAAGCTGCTGCGAATACCTGCAGCTCGGCCGGGAGGGGGATATGACGCGGATCTCGAGGCGAAATGTGCTGTTGGGGGCGGGCGCAGCCGTGGGGCTGAGCACGGCCGGGAAGGGATTCTCTGCCGCTCAGGCGACGGGGCTGAAATCCATCACCACGGGCGCCAAGCCGATCTCCGTGGAGGAGCGGCGGGCGCGCCTGGCGAAGGCGCAGGAGCTCATGGGCGCTCAGAAGATCAGTGCGCTCCTGGTCGAGTCGGGCTCCACGCTCGATTACTTCACCGGGGTGGTATGGCACAGGTCCGAGCGTACGACCGCCGCGGTTATCCCCGCGCGCGGTCAGGTAGTGATTGTCACCCCCGCCTTCGAGGAGCCCTCGGTCCGCGAGACGCTGCAGGTTGATGCGGATGTGCGCATCTGGAACGAAGACGAAAGTCCGTTTACCGTCATCGCAGGTGCTCTGCGCGACAGAGGCGCAAGCTCGGGGCCGGTGGCGGCCGAAGGCACCACTCGGTTTTTCATCGTCGATGGTGTACGGCGTGCTGCGGGCGTGCAGGTCGTGTCCGGCGATCCGATCGTCCGCCCGTGCAGAATGATCAAATCGCCTGCGGAGCTCGCGCTGATGCAAGCGGCGAGCGATGTCACCATGGCCGCTCTGCGCCACGTGCATTCGCGGGTGCAGCGCGGCATGAGTCAGAACGACATCTCTTCGATCATGGACGCAGCCACCGTGGCGCTGGGCGGCATGCCCGGGTTCTCACTCGTGCTGCTCAACGATGCCAGCGCTTACCCGCACGGCTCGAAGAAGCCGCAGTCGGTGCATGAAGGGTCGGTGATCCTCATGGATTGCGGCTGCACCGTGCATGGGTATCAGTCGGACATCTCCCGCAGTTGGATCTATGGAGCGCCCTCTGCCCGCCAGCGCAAAGTCTGGGACACCGTCAAGCGGGGGCAGGAGCTCGCGCTCGCGACCGCCAGGATCGGCCTCCCCGCGGGCAAAGTGGATGATGCGGTCCGCAGCTTCTATGTACGCGAAGGGTGGGGGCCCGGATACCACCTGCCGGGCCTGCCGCACCGCACCGGACATGGCATCGGCATGGATGGCCATGAGCCCTGCTATCTGGTGCATGGCGATCCGACACCGCTTCAGGCTGGCATGTGTTTCTCCGACGAGCCCGGTCTCTACATTCCCGGCTCGTTCGGAATCCGTCTGGAGGATTGCTGGCATATGACCGAAGCCGGCCCGAAGCTCTTCAGCGGTCTCGCGCGCTCGATCGAGCAGCCGATCTGACGGAATGACGGAACCGATCTTTCGGAGGCCTCGCATGGTCGATCGTCGAACGGTGCTGCTTTACACCGTGGCCGCGGGTGCGGCTGCGGCGCTCCCCGAGCTCCCGGCGCTCGCGCGCAACGGCGATGGCGATTCGCACGCCGCGCTCGACCGCCTGTTCACTGCCTTCCTCGACGAAGACCTGAGGCGGCACCCCGAGCGCGCCACGCAGCTCGGCTTCGACAAGGGCAGGAACGCGGATTTGAAAGGCAGGCTGAGCGATGAGTCCGCGGCGGGCCTCGCGGCCGACGAGTCGAGCACCGCCGATCAGATCCGCAGGCTTCGCGCGATCGATCGCAACCGCCTCTCCGGCGCCGACCGCCTGAACTACGACGTCGTGCTTTACACGCTCGAGTCGGCCACGGCGGTGCAGCGGTTCGACTTCGGCGGCAACACGTACGGCCCTTCACCTTACGTGGTGAGTCAGCTCACCGGCTCTTACCAGTCCGTTCCCGACTTCCTCGACACCAAGCATTCGATCGAGACCAACGCGGACGCCGATGCCTATCTGTCCCGTCTCAGCGCCTTCGGCGTACAGCTCGATGCCAACACTGAGCGCATGCGCCACGACGCCGGCCTGGGTGTGGTGCCGCCTGACTTTCTCCTCGACACCACGCTCGTGCAGCTCGAGAAGACCCGGGTTCCAGCCGCTCAGGCGTTGGTGGTGACCTCGCTTGCCAGGCGGGCGGCCGCGAAAGGCCTCTCCGACCGCTATGCGCACCATGCCGCTCGCATTTACGAGCAGAAAGTCCTGCCCGCGCTCGATCGGCAGATCGCCGAGGCGCGGCGACAGCGCGCCGGCGCCACGCACGATGCCGGGGTGTGGAAATTCAAGCAGGGGGCCGCTTTCTACGAGGTCGCGCTGCGGTCCACCACGACCACGCGATTCACCCCGGATGAGGTGCATCGCATGGGTCTCGAGCAGGCGAAGGAGATCAGCGCCCGCCTGGATTCCCTCCTCAGGACCCAGGGCTTGACCCGGGGCACGGTGGGTGAGCGGATGGCGCATCTCTACAAGGACCCGGCGCAGCTCTATCCCAACACCGAGGCCGGCAAGGCGCAGGCGATCGCCTATTGCAATGCGCGGCTCGCCGCAATCAGACCGCGCCTGCCGCGGGCGTTCCACCGGATGCCGCCTTACCGCTTCGAGGTGCGGCGCGTGCCGCCGCGGGTGGAAGCCGGAGCGCCGTTGGCGTTCTCGCAACCACCGGCCGTCGATGGGTCGCGGCCGGGCCTCGTTTACTTCAACCTGCACGACACTGCGGAGTGGCCGAGATTCACCTTGGCCACCACGGTGTTTCATGAAGGCCTGCCTGGCCATCAGTTCGAAGGAGGCCTGGCGCTCTCCAACGCCGACCTGCCTCTCATCCGCAAGACCGGCGGCTTCTCCGGATACGGGGAGGGTTGGGCACTCTACGCGGAGCAGCTGGCCGATGAGCTCGGGATGTACGAGGCGGATCCTCTCGGGCGGCTGGGTTACCTCAAGGCCCAGCTCTTCCGCGCCAACCGGTGTGTGGTGGATACCGGGATTCATCATCTGCGGTGGGGACGTGAGCAGGCCATCGAATATTTCATAGCCCAGGACGGCGACTCGCGCGGCGGTATCACCAGGGAGGTCGAGCGCTACTGCGCGACGCCCGGGCAGGCCTGCAGCTACAAGCTGGGTCACACGGTGTTCATCGGCCTGCGTGCAAAGGCGAAGGAGCAACTCGGGACCAGGTTCGACATCAAGAGCTTCCACGATGCAGTGCTCAGCTGTGGACGTGTGCCGCTCGACATCCTGCAGCAGGTGGGTGAGGGCTGGCTGAAGAGCCAGAAGGTCTAGCGATCCGCCGCGGAGCAGGTTACGCTGACTCCAGTGTCAGCCTTTCCGGACTGAGATCGTGAAAAAATCGGCTGCGAGCCCGGGCGAATCTGCATCGGCGCTGATCTCGAAGAGAATCGCCGAGCTGGGGGACTGGCGCGGGAGCACCCTCGCCCGGATGCGCAAGCTCATCAGTGAGGAGGACCCCGAGGTCATCGAGGAGTGGAAATGGATGGGCACTCCGGTCTGGTCGCACGATGGCATGATCTGCACCGGCGAATCCTACAAGAGCGTGGTCAAGCTCACCTTCGCGAAGGGCGCCTCACTCGAGGACCCCGCCCGGCTATTCAACTCGAGTCTCGACGGTAACGTGCGGCGCGCAATCGACATCCACGAAGGCGAGGAAGTCGACGCCGCGGCTTTCAGGGCGCTCGTTCGTGAGGCCATTGCACTCAACAGCGCCGGCCGGGCGAAGCCATCGGGGGCAGCGAAATCCCCGACGAAGAGGAAATCCTCACCGACGTCAGCGACGCCCCGGGCGAAAGCGAAGTCCCGAGCCCAGGCGACGCCCCGCGCAAAGCCAAAGCTCCGCGCGAAGAAATAGCAGCGGTGCCCTAGTGCTTGCGCCGCTTCTCGGCCTCGCGCAGCGCGTCCGCGTCCCGTTTGTCCTCGCCGCCTGATTTCGCGTGCGACAGGGCTTCCTTCTCCTCGGGCGTCAGCTTGTCGGATGCTTCCGCGGCAGACCCTTTCAGGGGTTTGCCGGCCTTGGTCTTCTCGTCTACGAAACGCTTCGTCTCCTCGTCATAGCGGCGGGCAGATTCGTAATCGCCTTCACCCTGTATTTTGGATCCCATGCGGTTACTCCTGCATCTGAGCTTGTCTCCGGAACGGGAATCCGGAGAGCAAACGCTATGCCGCTGGAGAGGCGTCGTACGCCGAATCAGTGAACGCCGGACGCGGCCGGTGCGCGTCCACCCGGCACCAGCTGATGCGCGCGAAACAGTCGTCCGCCTTCCGCCAGCAATACGAATCCCAGGGCTGCCAGGCCGCAGAGGAGCGCCCCAAAGGCAAGCGCCACCGTCGAGCCGTTGAACTGCAGCCCCATGAGCGCTGCGACCAGGGCGCCGCCGGCAGTGCCGGTGCAGCCCTGGAGTGAGGCGGCGATGCCGGCAATGGGCCCCATCGACTCCATCGCCATGGCGCCGAAGTTCGCCATGATCAGTCCGAAGCAGCTCATGGTCGCACCCTGCAGGACGATGAACGTCCAGAGGGTCTCGGCCCGGAGCACCGCGACCAGGGTGTGCAGGCCGGTCACCGCGATGAAGATCAGCAGGCCTGTCTGCGAGATGATGCGCATGCCGAAGCGCTCGACGACCCGGGAGTTGAGATAGGACGTAACGCCCATGGAGGCCGCGCAGATCGCGAACACCGACGGCATCAGCGAGGGCCGATGGAAGACCGCTGCAAAGATCTGCGGCATCATTCCAACGTAACCGATGACGGAACCGAACATCAGCGCCACGGAGAGCGTGTACCAGAGTGATGCCCGGTCGGTGACTACCTTGCCGACCGCGCGCGCGACATGGCTCACGGTCAGCGTCATGCGATATTCGGGATGCAGCGTTTCGGGCAGCCGAAAGTACACCCACAGCAGGACGGCGGCGGCAAACGCACAAAACAGGTGAAACAGGGCGCGCCAGGGAGCAGCCAGCAGCACGAGCTGGCCGATGCTCGGCGCCACGACCGGGACCATGATGAAGACGATGAAGGTGAGCGACATGACGCGCGCCATCTGCCTCCCGCCGTAGAGGTCCCGGATGATGGACCGCGCCAGGACCATACTGGCGGCGGCGATGCCGTGCGCGAACCGCCAGGCGAGCAGGGCCTCGAAATCGCCGGCCATGCCTACTGCCGCAGCGGCGAGGACATACAGCGTCAGGCCGCTGAGTAGCGCCCGCCTGCGTCCGAACCGGTCGGACACCATTCCCCAGAACAACTGGCCGATGCCGACACCGGCGAGGTAGATGGTGATGACCCATTGCGCGCGATTGGCATCGGTCACGGCGAGGTCGCGCGCAATGGCGGGCAGTGCGGGCAGCATCGTGTCCACCGCAATCGCCTGACAGGACATGATGGCGGCGGTGAGGACGAGGAACTCGCGGAAGCCGATTGCGCGCGGGGGGAATCGGGATGATTCGCTATGCATTATGGGCGCTTGCGATCCGTTGAGGCCGGCGCAGCACGCAGCCCGCCGGGCAGCTCTCCTGCTGCGCGAGCGGAGGCTGGTCTACTATGGCGACACCGCGGAGGGGATTACTGTCCAATGCTCACCTATTATCCGATTTCCGACGGCGCTGTGGCGGCCGACCGGCCTGGCGGAACACTGTGGGTCGATCTTTTGCGGCCGACGGCCGAGGAGATCACGCGTGTCGAGACGCAATTCCGCACCCGGGTTCCCTCGCGCGAGCAACTCGACGAGATCGAGTCCTCGAGCCGCCTGCGCTCTGAGGACAAGCGGCTCTATCTGAGTATGCCGGTCGGGGCTCCGCACGAGCAGATCGATGAGGCCCCGAGCCCCTTGGGATTCGTGATCTCGCCGGGGCTGCTGATCACGGTGCGCTATCGGGATCTTCGCTCGTTCACCCAGGTTCGCGAAGGCATCGGCAAGGACGAGGGTGCCACGAGCAGCACCGCGATATTCGCAAAGCTCCTGGAGGCGCTGATCGACGCCGATGCCGATGCGCTCGAGAGGATCGCGCGGGAGCTCGGCGAGATCTCGCGACGGGTATTCCGGCGCAGCGACTCTGCTGCACCTCGCGGCCCGCGCCTCAACCGCCGGCTGCGCCACCTGCTCGCCGCCTTGGGCGATACCGGCGAGCACCTGTCACAGCTGCGCGAGAGCCTTACGGGTCTGCAGCGGGTCAGCGCCTTCGCCGCCGATACGGGCCAGTCGTGGCTGGGGCCTGACATTCAGGCCCGCTTGAAGACCGCTCTGCAGGACCTCAGCTCTCTCGCCGATTTCGAGGTGCACCTTTCGGGCAAGACGCAGTTTCTCCTGGATGCAACCCTCGGATTCATCAATACCGAGCAGAACGATATCTTCAAGGTGCTGACCATCGTGTCAGTGGTCGGCGTGCCGCCGACCCTGATCGCCAGCATGTATGGCATGAATTTCCACAACATGCCCGAGCTCAGCTGGCCGTGGGGGTATGAGTACGGTCTCGCTCTGATCGCCGTGAGCACGCTCTTGCCGATCCTGTGGTTCAAGTGGCGCGGCTGGTGGTGACCGGCCCGGGGCAGCGGTCAATCCGTCCCCGATTGTGAGGTCGATCACAAAAACGACCGGCCGGTGCCGGTGTTTGGGCTCTGCGGCCGAAAACCCTAGAGTGCCAGCTGCTTAATGCAGCTCCGAAGGTCGTCGGGTACAGATGATTTGGGCTCTGTCATTGCTGTTGGCTGCTACCGCCTGCGTATTCGCGGGATGGCCTGCTCTGCGCCGGACCACCCTTCCCGGCGGCGCCCGGCTGGCCGGCCCACCAGGGGTCGCGAGCGAGCTTCCCTTCAATCTGCGTGACCTGCCCGAGCCGCCCGTACTGCAGCCGGCTCCGGGGCAGGACTGCGCGCAGGCGGAGCCGCCCGTCGCCGAGGTCATCGAGGTGCCCGTCCTGGATTCCGCCGAGGTGCTGCGCAGGCTTCGCGGACTCGAGCTGGGAGCGGATCTGCCCGCCCCCTCCGGGGAGCCTGACCCCGCCCAGGAGCGCGTCATCGCCGCTGCGCTCGCGGCGATCGGCGATCCGAGCAGCCAGCGACAGTACTTCCCGCGGCGCCCGAATCTCCTCCCCGAGCTGATGCGCGCCATCAATGACGAGGGCGTCTCGGTGCGGCAGCTGGTACCCATCGTGGCACGTGATCCCTCACTGGTCGGCAATCTCCTCAAGGTGGCCAACAGCTCCTACTACCGTGTCACCCAGCAGGCAGTCGAGACCATCGAGCGGGCGCTGGTGATCCTCGGGAGCGATGGCCTACGATCGGTGATGGCGGCGGCTCTGATGCAGCCGATCTTCCAGGTCTCCGGCGCAGGCGGTGCTTCGCGCTTTCCGGAGGTCGTCTGGGAGCATGCGGTGCGCTCGGCCCACGCGGCCATCCCGCATGCCGCCCTGGTGGAGCGGGTGAACCCATTTGCAGCCGAGCTGTTGACCCTCATCAGCGGCCTTGCGGAGATCGTGCTCTTTCGCGCGATCCTCGAGCACTGCCCGCGCCCGGTGGGGGGACAGGGAGTCGATCCGCAGGTGATCGCCTCCATCCTCGATTCGCAGTCGGCGTCCTTTGCCTGGCACATCGGCGCGGACTGGCGACTTTCGGAGGAGATGCTGGCGGCGCTCGAGGAGCAGATGATCTCATCGTCCGAGCCGGCGACGGCGCTGGGTCGCTCGCTTCGCTTCGGCCGCTGCGCGGGCGCATTGGCAGTCCTTCACGCCAACTCCTGCATCAGTGATGCGAGCGTGAGAGTCTCGCTGCCGCCGTCCGGACTGTCACCCGCGCACCTCGAGTCCATGTTGAAACGTCTCCTGCGTCCGCACGAGGACCCAAGGACGCTGGCGAGCCAAGTGAGCTCAGCTCGTGGCTCCTCCGTCGAGCAGGCCAGCCGCGCGAAGCGCGGCGCGAGCCGCTACGCGGCGTAGGCTCCACTCGTACCACGATAGCTCGGCCGTGCCGGGCAGCGGCTTCAGAATCGACCGGTCAGGCGAGACGCCGCGCAGAGACTCGCGCACGCGCTGGGCATCCGCTGACGTGAGGTGAGGGAGCGCCGCGATGAGCGCAGGAATCGCATCGGGCGAGGTGCGGGCGAGTCGCTCGAGATAATCCACATCCAATTTCCCCGTGCTTGCATAACGGCCGACGTTGGCGTTCACGATCCACGCGGAATGGTTCCAGTAGGAGAGACCGGCGACACAGGCGAGCGCCGCGAGCGCGACGTGGCGCATCAGGCGCGCGATGGTGATGGCCGAGCGCAGCTCCCAGGCAAGAAAGAGCAGGGTCATCAGCACCATCGCGCAGCAAACCTGCACGTACAGCCGCTGTTCGGTGTAGCCGTAGGCCGCTTCGTAATAGCGGACCCGCAGGTAGGCGGAGGCGACGACGATGAGCGAGGCCAGCACCACTCCCAAGGAGAGGAGGCGGACGCTGAGCTCCCTTTTGCTACGCAAGGCGTGCCGATCCAGCGCGATGATGACGATCGCGCACAACACGGCTGCCACGATCATCTCGCCGAAGCCGCGATGGGTCGCCTCGGCGAATGTCTCGCCCGGCGCCAGGTGCACTGCGGAAGAGGTCAGCTGATGGGATAGCTCGGCCGCAAAGAACACTGTAAAGAGCGCCAGCGCCGCCCCGAGCACCATGAGGCGCTCGATGTCGGAAAAGCGCGCGGCAGAAGTCGATGGAGAATGGACGCTCGGGGCGGGTGTCCCGATGATGGGCCGCGGCTTGCGCGCCGCGAGCCCGTAGCCGCCGAGCAGCACCAGCGTGAGCACGATGAAAAACACATCGCGGGCGAGGAACATCCGGCTGAGCACCGTCTCCCAGGCAATCTGACGCCAATCCGCCAGTGTCGGATCCGCCGCACTCAGGAGCAGGAACAGGGTGGCCGCGAACGCGAGCGCCATCGTGGCTCCGCGCACGATCGGAACGGCATCGCGCATGCGAACGATCGCGAAGGTCTCGGCAACTCGCGCAGCCGCCTCGCTGAAAAGAAGCCGACATACATCGAGCGGGGCTCGCACCAAGGCGGAGAGCCCGATGTCAGCGCTGCGTGTTGCCGTAACGAGGAGGGAAAAGGCGAAAAGACCCGCTACCGAAAGGAAGATCAATCCATCCGCGACGGGGTTGGTGGTGACGGCGGCTGCAATGGACAGGAGGGCGGCAAGGCCCAGGGACGCTCGCGCGTAGCTAAGTGCATGCGAGGGATCGGTGCGGCGACTGACTACCAGAAAGCCGGTGGCGGAGGTGACTGTCCACAAGGACCAGTTGACGCCCGGTATCGCCTGGAAACACGTCCAGGTACCCAGGAGGGCGAGCGGCAGGGCCCAAGCCCATAACGCTGTAATCTCGGCCGCTACGCCAACCGGCGGCAGCTCGGCAGATGGACTCACATGCAAGGCATTCACAGGACCTCCTCGGCAGCGGCGAACCATCGACAGCGGATCGCGCACGGCATGCGCTGCACGCCGAATCATCGAGCACGACGTCTGTATCGTCAAGTACTTTGCAATACAGAGTGAATACGTTTCACAGCCGGAGGTTGCCGGATTTCTTGTGTCGAGCGACTGTCGAAAATGGCCGGTGCCGATCGGCTAGCTGAAGAGGAGGGGCCAATCGGGGCGCCCTCACCCATCAAAACGGGGAGATCGCAACATGCAAGGTGAACAGGCATCTTTGGGCGGCCGGGGCTGGCTCTGGACCGGGCGTGTGCTCAGCACGCTTGCGGTGCTCTTTTTCGTCCTGGACGGGGTCATGAAGCTCTTCAAGCCGTCATTCGTCGTGTCGGCCACGATCGGCTTGGGATTTCCGGAAAGTGAGATCGTAGGGATCGGCGTCGCCTTGCTGATCTGCACGGCGCTCTACGCAATCCCGCGCACCTCGATCCTGGGTGCGGTGCTTCTGACGGGTTACCTCGGCGGGGCGATCGCCTCGAAGGTGCGCATTCACGCGCCTCTATTCGACATCTGCTTCGCGGTCATCTTTGCGGCGTTCGTCTGGGGTGGACTCTGGCTGCGTAATCAACGGCTGCGGACGATCCTACCGGTGCAGGCCTGAGCGCGCGCCGGACGGGGAGTCAGTGCGCGGCGCAGGGCGGCGGTTGGGAGGCGCGCGCCCAGGTCGCCGTCCGGCCGAATATCGGCAAGCCGACATAGCCGCGCAGGTGAAGGAGATTCCCCTCCGCAGTCATCTGGCCGCTGTAGGTGCGGCCGGTTCTGGGATCGTAGAGGTGTCCGCCGCGCGCGTGCTGCGCGTCGACTTTCACGAAGCCGTCGCCGATCTCGAGTCCGCAGAGCGGGCGGCCGCGCAGCTTGGGGTCGGGATTATGGCTGTCGGTCGCCGCAGGACTTCGGCTCGAGAGCATGGCGATGCGAACGCACAACGCCTGATCGCACTGGCTGATGAGGATGACGGAGCCGCCGGGCTCCCGCCAGTAGCCGAGCACCGTGGGAGCCTGCGCATGGGCACTGGCCGCGGCGAGCGCTGCGCAGAGGATGAATGGAATGTGCCGTCGTGCCAGGGCGCGCATGTCTCTCGCGGGATTTCCACAATTCAGCCGTGAGTACCTGCGGGCGCGGTTTCGGGTCTACGGCGAAACGGCTCAGCGCCTGGAGCGCACAGCGCCGCCGGTCACGCTTTCGGCAGTCCGGCCGGCGCAAGCGCGGCAAGGACGGAGTCACTGTAGATTGGCCGTTCGGTCTCCTTCGTAATGCATGATGTGGTAGTAACCTTCCCAGCCTCCGAAGAGGACCGGTGGGGGCAAAGTCGTCATCGGATCATGCAGGTAACGGATGAAGGTTGCCACCAGGTCACGTGTGTGGTGTATGCCATCGAGCCACTCGCCGCGATACCAGTTCCGCCATTTGCCGTACTCCGCCGCCCTCTCCATGCGCTGAATGTCATCGAACGCGGGCAGAGTCTCTTGCGCTTCGACGAGCGCCCGGGCGACATCGCCGGCGCGCAGGTCCCGTATCGCTGCTGCGATGAGGTAGAGAATGCGATTGCTGTCGCGGTTGAGCGCAATCATGGTCAGCATCTCAGCCTCGTAGTACTGACGTCGTTCGGGGTCGACCTGCGTCTCTGCAGCAAGCGCCTCGCGCCACACGGCGTCCCAGCGTGCCTGCGCCGCGCCGCAGATCGCGAGCTCGCGTCGTACGGTGGTCTGCACCCAGTCCGGTCCCATGTGAAGGAAGAACGGCTTGCTCGATGTCAGGCCCAGGATGGGGACCGGCGACCATGTAGGAGCTTGAGAGGGGACGTAGTAATAGGGCGGGCTCACCATCGCCGCGAGCAGCAGGCTCTGCGCCTCCTGATGGTAGAGCTGATCGCCATAGTCGTCGCCGGCACCCCGCTCGCCTGCCGGGATGTGAGAGAAAGCGTTGAAATAATCTTCGTAAGTCTTTGTTATAGCTGATATAGCCTGCCTTCCAAATTCCTTCGCAGCCCACTTTTTGTAATAGCCTTCGGCGCCGCCGGCAGGCACACCGGCCCAGGCGACATTCATCACGGCCTCTGCGGTCATGGCCACCTGCCGGATGTTGCTCGTGTTCAGCAGCACATAGCCGGTCGCGCGTGCCCGGATGTAGCGCCCGAGCTCGGCGTCGATGCGGCTGACGGGCACCATCTCTGTCAGATGATTGGCGCGGCCATTCAACATGGCGACGTGATAGTAAACGCCCTCACCAGGCGCCAGATCACCGCCGTCCTGCGGGATGCCGTAGCCGGTGTCGGCCCACACCGGAGTCACGCCCGCGGGGATTTTCAGATAACCATCATGGACGAGCCGCGCGCCCTCCTGCCAGAAATCCGTGACGAACCGGGCATCGGGATGCACTGCGCGCACGATGCGCATCTCGGTCGCAATGGCTTTGCTGATGAGCATGCCGAGCCGCTTGTCGTTGCCGACGACGGTCGGGTCCATGGAGGCGTAGGAAGTGTCGGAAAGGCCGCGCAGTCCCACCGACCATAGGATCTCCTGGTGCGGATCGTACGAAGCCACTGCGTCCTTCCAAGCACGCTCGAGGATCTCCGGGTGGGTCGAGTAGTCGTAGGGGATGTTGGCCGGCCAGCGCGCCACATTCACCCCGAGCGGCATCGCATGATGCTGAGTGAGAATCAGCCCGCGCTCGCCGGCGAGCCTCACCTGTGGATCGCCCGGGAAGATCCACGTTCCCGGCACCACCATGTTGCCCTTGAGCCTGAGGATGGTCTCGTAAATCCTGCTCATGACCGCGAGAGAGATGCCGGAGTGATCCGTCTTCTCTCCGGGCGCCCAGCAGCCCGTGAGCAGGTCCTCATCGTTGATGAAGAAGCCGCGATATCTGAAAACCGGCGGTGGGAAGCGGCGGGCGAGGGCGTGCGGCAGCTCGATACGGCTGCGCCTCGCCGGTGCATGATCGGTCCAGTAGTAGAGCGGATCGACGCCGAGATAGTCCTCGGAGAACTGATAGATTGCGTACATCGTCCCGCGAAGGTCGGGACCGGTGAGGACCACCGCGCGCGTCGCGCCGGACCAGGGAGCCTGATGCACGGCAATCGAAAAGCTCTCAGGCGCATCGACCCCCGCGGGACGTAGCGCGGCCGGGAGGCGCGCTTCGGCCGCAATGAGGATGGTGACCGGGCCAGCATCCTCGCGATGCGTAACGATACGCGGCTTTGCCCCGAAGACCTGTGCGAAGTCGTTCTGCAGATCCTGCGCGGCGAGTCGCACCGGGAGCGCATCATGGGGATCCTCCAGGATGGTTACCTTGGAGGTGATGACGAGCGTACCGGCATCATCGGCGCGCGCAGCGCCCATCCGGCCGGCGCCGGCAATCAGCACGGGGAGGAGCACCGTGGCGAGCAGCGAAGCCGGCCGGCAGCGGCACGAATTGTCCGGTCCCATCGGATGCGCTCCGGCTGCGGATGATTGCGCTCAAGTCCTACATGGGAGCGCTCACATGTCAAGCGCGGCCGGTATAATCGGCCGGGCTCACTGCTGCTGCACGAGGCTCCATGAGGCGAGGACGGCTTGGAACACCCTGAAACAAACCGGTCGGGCTCCGTGGCGGCAGTCGCGGTGCTGGCGGCATTGGTGCTCAGCGGCCCCTGCCGCGCGGCGCAGGCGGCACCCGAGGCTCGCACGTCACAGGGCACGCTCGTCGGTCTCAGGCAGGGCGCCATCACCGAATTTTTAGGGGTTCCCTACGCTGCACCGCCCGTCGGCCGCAATCGCTGGCGGGCGCCGCAACCCGCCCCTCGCTGGGCGGGCAGCCGTCCGGCGAGGCAGTTCGCCGCCAGCTGTTGGCAGGCCATGACTCCGGGCGGCGTCGGCCCCTGGAGTCATGAATACGTCCCGCAGGGGCAGGTGAGTGAGGATTGCCTCTATCTCAACATCTGGACGCCCGCGCCGGATGCGAGGCGGCGGCTGCCGGTGCTCGTCTGGATTCCGGGCGGCGGCTTCATCGGGGGGTCGGGATCGGCTGCCGTGTACGACGGCGCGAAGCTCGCGGCGCAGGGGATCGTCGTAGTCACGATCAACTATCGGGTGGGGCTGCTCGGCTTCTTCGTGACACCTGCGCTCGCCGCGCAGGCGGCGCGTGAGCATGAGCCTCCCGGCAACTACGGCCTGCAGGACATGATTGCGGCGCTCCAATGGGTGCACCGCAATATTGCGGCCTTTGGCGGGGACACCACGGCCATCACGCTCGGCGGCCAGTCGGCTGGCGCCATGGCGGTGCACGACCTGATCGTCTCGCCGCTCGCGACGGGACTCTTCCAACGCGCCATCGTACAGAGCGGATTGCCCGACTCCTCACCGGCGGTGCCACTGGCATCAGCAGAGCGTGCCGGTGCGAGGTTTGCGCAATCCAGAGGCGCCACCTCACTTGCGGCGCTTCGTGCCCTGACGCCACGACGATTGACGACCGGCGAGCCAGCGCCGCTCGAAGGACCGTTGCTGGTGCCCATCGTCGATGGAATGCTGCTGCCGGCTGCGCCCGAAGCGCTTCTCATCCCGGGGGCGTTTGCCGACATTCCCATTCTCGCCGGCATCGATGCCGATGAGAGCTCCGCCTTTTCGACACCGCTCGTCGGCTCGTTGTCTGCGGCGGCATGGCGGGCGGCTCTCGAGAAGACCTTCGGCGCCCGGGCGCCGCGCTATGCTGCGCTCTATCCTGCGGGTACCGCCACGGAGCGGGCGCGGTCGCTACGGCAGTTGCACCGTGATCTTGGACTTGCCGCGCTCTACGCCTGGAGCCGAACGTGGAGCACGCACGCGCGCAGTCCCATCTTCGGGTATCTCTTCGATCATCTCGAGCCCGGTCGCGAGTCCGGCCGGTGGGGCGTGTTTCATTCCTCGGAGTTGCCTTACGTGTTCGGCACGCTCGATGCGGCCCCGGAACGGCATTTCACTGCCGTGGACCGGGCGATCTCGGCGCGCCTGGTGCGTTACTGGGCTGACTTCGTGAAGCGCGGAGACCCGAACGGCGCGCGACTTCCGACCTGGCCCGCCCTGCAGGGGCGCAACCCCGAGGTCATGGTGTTGGCAAACAGCGCAGCGCCGCAGCCGCTGCTGCCGGCAGCGAAGCTCGCGGCCATGCAGGTATTCATCGAGCGTGGCGGCAAGCCTGGAATTTTCTGAGGGACCCGACCCTCGGGTCGTCAGGCCTGCAAGGGCGTAAGGCTCCGGGCGGTGAGGCTACACGGCAAGCGTCACGCTGACCGGGCAGTGATCGCTTCCCATCACATCGGCGTGAATCTGCGCAGCCTTGACCGATTTGCGCAGGGCCGCCGATACCAACACGTAGTCGATTCTCCAGCCGACGTTGCGCGCCCGCGCATTGGAGAAGACGCTCCACCAGCTGTAGTGGCCGTTGCCCTGCTTGAAGAGGCGCAGGGTATCGATGAAGCCCGCATCGATATAGCTCTGAAAGCCCGCCCGCTCCTCGTCGGTGAAGCCCTTCTTCCCGCGGTTGGGCTTGGGATTGGCCAGGTCGAGCTCCGTGTGCGCCACGTTGAGGTCGCCGCAGAAGACCACGGGCTTTTTCTTCTCGAGCTGCTGCACGTAGCTCAGGAACGCAGGATCCCAGTGCTCGTGCCGCAGGGCGAGGCGGCTGAGATCGTCCTTTGCATTGGGCGTGTAGACGGTCACCGCATAGAGCTTGGGAAATTCCGCCGTGATCAGGCGGCCTTCCTCGCTGGCGTCGCGCTCGAGCTCATCGGCGAACCGGAAGCGCTTCGCGAAGGTCTTCGGAAAGCCGTTGACGACCGAGAGCGGCTCTTCCCGGGAGAAGATCGCCGTACCGGAGTAGCCCTTCTTGATGGCAGAATGCCAGTACTCGTGATAGCCGGGCAGATCGATCTCGATCTGGCCGCGCTCGGCCTTGGTCTCCTGCAGGCACAGCACATCGGGCCGGTGCTCCCGCACGAAGCTCTGGAAAAAGCCCTTCTTGACGACGGCGCGAATGCCGTTGACGTTCCACGAGTAGAGTTTCATCGGCGCGGCAGTTTACCGGAATGGTGCACATCCGCGCGCGCCGAGATCCAGTCCATGAGGGCGAGCAACACGCCGGAGGCGACGAAGGTCAGCTGGATGAGCACCATCCACCGCAGGCGGGTCGGATCGACTGCCATAGCCGGATTGGCCAGCAAAAGGAAGGTGCGCAGCAGCGCGATGGCGCTGATCGCGACGATCGAGGCGATGACTTTGAGCTTGAGATCGGCGAAGTCGATGGTGCCCAGCCAGGTCGGCCGGTCCTCGTGCTCGCCGATGTGAAGCTGCGACACGAAGCTCTCGTAGCCGGCGAAAATCACGACCAGGAGCAGATTGCCGGTCAGAGAAAGATCGATGAGCGACAGGGCGAGCACGATCGCCTGCTCTCCCTCGAGCTTTCCGAGCTGGCTGAGCTCGGCAATCAGCTCTCGTGCGAAGACCACCAGAATGGCGATCAGCGCGAAGACCATTCCGGCGTAGAGCGGCGCGAGGAGCCAGCGCGCGCCGAAGAGCAGCCGCTCGAAGCGGACTTCCAGCCCCCGCATGGTCATGCGCCCCAAGCCCGTATCTCCGCCATCGCTTCGGCCCCAGCCAGTCTAACCCGACCCCTTGGGGTGGGGCGAGCGCGCCGGCCACCCTGGAAGGGACGGCCCGAAGCCTCGATAATGAGGGGCTCGAGATGGTGCGTGACGTGCGCGGCCTGGGCATCGCGATGGCGATGCCGACCCGCCGATGGAGGTCGGATGGCTCTTTCCCCCCTTGCCGGCAAGCCGGCCCCGAAGTCGTTGCTGACGGATCCGGCACGGCTCGAGCGCGAGTTCTACGCTCGCAGGCCCGATCCTGCCAATCCCCTGGAAGCCGTGAGCTTCGGCACCAGCGGGCACCGCGGCTCGCCACTCAAGGGGTCCTTCAACGAAGCCCACATATTGGCCATCACCCAGGCGATCTGCGAGTACCGCAGCATGCAAGGCATCAGCGGACCTCTCTACATGGGTCGCGATACCCACGCAGTGTCCGGGCCTGCGCAGCGCGCGGCACTCGAAGTGCTCGCGGCCAATGGCATTGAGACTTTGATTCAGCGCGATGACGATGTGACCCCGACCCCGGTCATCTCGCGGGCGATTCTGGTGCACAACCGCGGACGCACGGAGCGCCTTGCGGACGGCATCGTCGTGACACCATCCCACAACCCTCCGGAGGATGGAGGCTTTAAATACAACCCTCCGAACGGCGGCCCTGCCGACAGCGATGTGACGGGTTGGATACAGACGCGCGCCAATGCATTGCTGCGGGAGGGCAATGCCGGCGTCCGGCGAGTAGCTGTCGAGTCCGCCTTGCGCGCCGCGACGACTCATGAGGAAGACTTCATCTCGCCTTACGTCGACGACTTGGCCAATGTGCTCGACATGCAGGCGATCCGAGCGGCGCGGCTTTCCATGGGGGTCGATCCGTTGGGAGGCGCCGCGGTGCATTACTGGGAGCCCATCAACAGGAAGTATGGACTCGACATAGACATCGTGAATCCGAAAGTCGACCCCACCTTCGCCTTCATGACGGTGGATCACGACGGCAAAATCCGCATGGACTGCTCGAGCCCGTACGCCATGGCGGGGCTCCTGCAGCTCAAGGATCGCTACCGGGTTGCCTTCGCCAACGACACCGACGCGGACCGCCACGGCATCGTCACCCCGTCGGCGGGCCTCCTCAATCCCAATCACTACCTCGCCGTCGCCATCCGCTTCCTCCTCACCCATCGTCCCGACTGGAAGGCTACCGCGGCGGTAGGCAAGACGCTCGTCTCGAGCGGGCTCATCGATCGTGTGGTTGCACGCCTGAGGCGGCCGCTGCGCGAGGTGCCGGTCGGCTTCAAGTGGTTCGCGCCCGGCCTGCTCGAGGGATCGATTTGCTTCGGCGGCGAGGAAAGCGCCGGTGCGAGCTTTCTACGGCGTGACGGCACCGTCTGGAGCACCGACAAGGACGGACTCATCATGGGTCTGCTCGCCGCCGAGATCACGGCGCGGACCGGCAAGGATCCCGGCGAGCACTATCGGGAGCTGACGGCGGAACTGGGTACGCCCTGGTATACGCGCATCGATGCGCCCGCGACTGCCGATGAGAAGACGCGTATTGCCAGGCTTTCTCCACAGTCCGTGCGTGCAGCCACACTCGCGGGTGAGCCGATCACGGGCAAGTTGACGCGCGCGCCCGGCAACGACGCCCCGATTGGCGGGCTGAAGATCGTCGCTGCGAACGGATGGTTCGCGGCCCGTCCGTCGGGAACCGAGAGTCTCTACAAGATTTATGCCGAGAGCTTCCTGAGCGAGCGGCACCTCGCGACCATCGTCGAGGAGGCGCAGCGGATCGTCGGCGATGCGCTGCAAACCGTCTGAGGAGTTGCATGATGACCACGACATTCGAGCTCAATCGCGCAGGGCAGAGCCTGTGGCTGGACAACATAACGCGTGAGCTGCTCGCGAGCGGCACGCTCGAGCGCTATATCGATGAGCTGTCCATCACCGGCCTGACATCGAACCCCACGATCTTCGATCATGCGATGAAGCACGGCTCGGCCTACGATGAGGACATCCGCAAGCTCGCTCAGAAGGGCCTCGCGGATGAGAAGCTCTTCTTCGAGCTCGCGCTCGAGGATCTCACGCGGGCCGCTGATCTCTTCCGGCCGGTGCACGAGCGTACGGCGGGTGTCGACGGCTGGGTATCGCTCGAGGTCTCGCCTCGTCTCGCCTACGACACCAACTCCACCCTGACCGAGGCGCGCGACCTGCACGGACGCGCCGCGCGTCCGAACCTCTACATCAAGATACCCGGCACCCGCGAGGGGCTGCCCGCCATCGAGTCGGCGATCTTCGCCGGCGTGCCGATCAATGTGACGCTGCTCTTCTCGGCGGAGCAGTATGTCGCGGCGGCGGATGCTTGGCTGCGTGGTATCGAGCGCCGCATCGCCGCGGGTCTCAATCCGGACATCCCCTCGGTAGCCTCGATCTTTCTCAGCCGCTGGGACGTCGCGACGGCCGACAAGGTGCCAGAGGCGCTGCGCAATCGTCTGGGACTCGCCGTCGGTCGCAGCGCCTATCGCTCCTATTGCGAGCTGTTGACCTCGGCCCGGTGGCTGCGAGCCCTCAACGCGGGCGCGCGCCCGCAGCGGCTGCTCTTTGCCAGCACCGGGACCAAGGACCCGAAGGTCTCAGATGTCCTCTACGTCGAGGGTCTCGTGGCACCGCTGACGATCAACACGATGCCGGAGAACACTCTCAAGGCATTCTCCGATCACGGCAAGGTGGGCGATGCGATCCCGCCCGACGGCGGTGACAGCGGTGCGGTCCTCAGTGAGTTCACCAAGGCCGGCGTGGACCTTGCTGCGCTCGCCAGGAAACTGCAGACGGACGGCGCAGCAGCGTTCGTCAGCTCCTGGGACAGTCTGATGGGCGTCATCAGCTCCAAAGCAATGGCTTTGAAGAAGGCCGCGGGCGCACGCTGAGTCCAATGGCGATGCGGCAGGCGGGCTAGTGGCCGCGGCCTTGCACGCGCCGCCAGGTCTGGGAGCGCCCGAGGAGTGAGATTCCGAGAAAGCCGCGCATGATGAGCTCGTGGCCGCCGTCCGTCAGTCGCAGCGCACAGCGGTAGATGCGCCCGGTGTCAGGATCGAGGATGTCGCCACCGACATATTGCCCGTCCTGTGGCTTGAGGTGGCGAATCAGCAGGAGGCCGATGATCGGCTGGCCGTGCCGCTCGTCGGTGCAGCGTGTGCAGCGGGCGCTGCGGTCATCACTCGGAGAGCTCGGCTCGATGCGCCCGTAGTAAAGGCCGTCGGCCTCGAAGATCCGAATCAGGCCGAGCGGCCGGCCGGCGCTGTCGAGCGGCTGCCAGAGGCCGATGGGCGAGGCGAGCCGCGCATCGGCCTCGGCCGCGCGAACCGGCGGCTGCGGCGCGAGCGAGATGAGGAGGAGTGTCGCCATGGCGATGACCCGCATGGCGATGACCCACATGGGTGAGCGGCGGGTCAACTGCTGGCGAGGAGCAGGCGCAGATCCGAGGCGACCTGCTGCGGCGTATTGTCCGATTGGCCGAGCAGGCGCGCCCGCCCGCCGCCATCGAAGACGAATATGGCGCTGCTGTGGTCGACTTCGTAATTGCCGTATTTGTCGGGCTGCTCGTAGTGATAGGCGATGCGATAGCGTTTGCTGAGCTCGATGAGCTCGGACTGATCACCCCGCAGCCCCACGAATTGCGGCCCGAAGTTGCTGACATAGCGCTTCAGCACTGCCGTCGTATCACGGCGCGGATCGACACTGACGAAGAGCACGCGTACGTGCGAGGCTTGCGAACCCAGGGTATGAAGGGCGTTGGCAAGGCTGGTCAGCGTCGTCGGGCATTCATCGGGACACTGCGTGTAGCCGAAGTACAGCAGCACGACGTCGTGGCGATAGTCGGCAGCCGTAACCGCCCGGCCATCCTGATCGGTCAACTGAAAGTCGAGTGCCGGTACGAGCCCCGTGATGTCCTTGAGGGCATACGGTGGCCCGGTGCGCGCGCAGGCCCCGAGCGTGGCGATCAGAATAGCGGCCACCGCTGTGGCAAGCAGAGCGGCCGGCCGGCGAAGGTGGCAAGAGTCTGTCAGGAACGGTGACATCCGGGCATGATACCACGCACCCTCAGGCGTACCTGAGGCGGTGGGCGGGCGAACTGGATTCTCTCTCCGTAGTGTCCCGACGCGCCGTAGCCATAGTCGCCCGTCGTGCCACAGCCTCCGTAGCATGCGGCCGCCAAACCGGCCCCTCGCCCCGGAATACCCGCGCGCCGTGCTTGCCTCCGCAGCGAATCTCGCGCCCTTCGCTCGCGTGGTTGATCTTCCGGTGAGTGCGCCACGTCACCTGCTGGTTCGGGCATTCGGGTTGCTGAAATCCTGCCATGACCTCGCAAACACACGACTCCGCTCCAGCCGAGCGCGCGCGCCGCGACGAGTATTCACATTTCGAGCACAAACTGCGGGACAGGTGGTGCCAGCTGCGCGACGAGGCGCGCGAGGCGCTCACGCGCTCGGAAAATGAGGGCTACGCCGAGATTGCGGGCCGCGTGAGCGATCTGGAGGATCAATCCCTCGCTGACCTGCTGGCGGACGTCAATCTGGCGGAGATGGCGCGCGACGTCCAGGAGATTCGCGCGATCGAGCGCGCGTTGCGGCGCATCGCGTTGGGTACCTATGGGATATGCGTCAGCTGCGGGCAACCCATCGAGCATGAGCGCCTCGAGGCTTACCCCATCGCGAATCGCTGCGCGGTCTGTCAGCGCGCGTACGAGCACGGCCACGACCCGACTCCTACTCCGAGGCTATAGCAGGACTGCGCCAGCCGACGCCTGTGCCTGTGCAGGATCCCTGACTCAGCGCCTCTCGTATGAGGCGATCCAACTTACGTACGACCCGCAGTTGACGACAAGCTGTCGTCGCGCGTACTCTTCCGTGAAATAGGCTGAGGTGAAGCCAGTGGAGGAGCAGCCAATGCTTCTCCAACAGGGGTCGTGTGAACGGTGGGGGAAGTCTGGTTTGCGTCGGCGTGGGGATGACGTTGGGGTCGCACATCACGCCATCAGCACGAAGCCATATCGAGAAGGCGGACGTAGTTTTCGCAGCGCTGTCCGACGGCATCATGGAGCTGTGGCTCGCGAGGATGAACCCGGACGTGCGTAGCCTACAGAGCTACTACCGCGAGGGCAGGTCCCGCCTCCAGACCTACCGGGAAATGGTCGATGTCATGCTGGCTGAGGTTCGAGCCGGCAAGCGCGTCTGCGGGGCTTTCTATGGCCATCCCGGCGTATTCGCCTGGCCAGGACATACCGCCATCGAGTTGGCCCGCAGCGAAGGCTACCCGGCGTATATGGAGCCTGGCATCTCGGCGGCGGATTGCCTGTATGCCGATCTCGGCATCGACCCGGGGAAGTACGGCTGCCAGCATTTCGAGACCAGCCAGCTCATGTTCTACCGGCGCCGGGTCGATACCGCCGCTTACCTGATCCTCTGGCAGATCGGGGTGGCGGGCGATGCGTCATTGGCACTATTCTCGACCGGTACTGCACATCGGCGGGTCCTGGTCGACGTTCTCCTGCGCGACTACGATGCGGCGCACGAAGTCATCCTTTACAAGGCCGCAACAATGCCCACCTCGCGGCCGCAGATCGTGCGGCTGCCGCTGAGCGCGCTGCCCGAGGCGGAGTGCGACATGCATTCCACCCTGGTCGTGCCTCCGGCGAGCGCGCTCGAGCCCGATGCGGAAACCCGCGGGCGACTGCGTGCCCTGGACGCGGGCAGATGAGGGTACGACCATCTGCCCCGAGGCGCGATGCGCATTGGATCCGAGCGTCCGGGCTCATCAATCGGTATGGAGGGGGTCATGTCAGACAGTGATTGCATACTGTTCCTCGAGCGACTGGCCGCGGGCGCAATCCCGCGCGAGGCGAGGCCCGCGGAGCTCGAGCGCCTGTTGGCCGAGGCCGGCATTGGTGCGCAGGCGGGCGCAGCAATCCTCGCCGGAGATGCCCACTCGCTCGCCCGTCTGCTCGGTGCGCCACCCATCGTCTGTTGCCTGATCGCTCCCGGCAAGAAAGACGACGAGGAGGAGGAAGAGGAGCCCGAGGAGGAGGAGGAGGAGGAGGAGGAGGAGGCCGAGCCCCACCCGGCACAGCGGCCGTCACGGAACCTCGCGGCTCGACGTGCACGCCGCGCGGGCTGAATCCAAGCGGCGCAAAATCCGCAGGCACCGTATCCGGCACGGTGCCATGGCGGTGCTACTGATGGGCGCGTTCGGCGTGCTGTCGGCCGTGCGCGCCGCCGACGCATCTTCAACCCTGCAGCTCCTCGAGAAGGCCGACAGCCTGAGGCTCTCGAGCTATCCCGAGTTCAGCGCCATCCTGACCCGGGTCGAGGCAAGATCGGCCGGGCTGCCGCCTTCCGAGCGCGATTACCTGCACTACCTCGAGGGTTGGAAAGCCGCCTATGACGGCGACTACCCGGCCGCCGTCACGAAGCTCGAGGCCGTTGCGGCGGAAACGAGCGATGCGACGCTGCGGTTTCGGGCACGGGTCACGGTGGTCAACGTCTTCGTGGTGGCGGCACGCTACGAGGAAGCGTTCGTGCAGCTCGAGGTGTTGCTGAAGGAGTTGCCCCGGATTTCCGACGGCGCGGCGCGCGAGCAGGCACTGGTCGTTGCAGGCGAGCTCTACAACCCGGTCGGACAGTACGACCTTGCGCTCTATTACGGCCGGCTGCTGACCCAGGACAACTACCGGGGTCTCGGGGTATGCAAGGGCCCGACCATCGAGCTCGAAGCCCTCTTCAAGAGCGGTAAGCTGCGGCCCGGCGATCCGGCCCTGGGGTCCGCCGTCGATACCTGCACCAGGCTCGGCCTCATTGCGAATGCCACCGCGATCCGCACCTACGCCGCGAAGCTCTACATCGGCGCGAAGGAGCCCCGCCGGGCGCTCGCGCTGCTGAGGAGCACCTATCCGGTCGCGCTCGCAACCCGCTATCCGCGGCTCATTTCCGAATATGAGGCGTTGCTGGCGCAGGGTTATCTGGCGACCGGCGATAGCGTGCATGCGCGGCAGTTCGCGCTGAAAGCGGTCGCCGATGCGGTCAAAAAACAGTTCACCGAGCCACTGGTGAGAGGCGATCGCATTCTCTATCAACTCGCCAAGGCGCAGCGTGATTACGCAGCTGCCCTCGAATACCACGAGCGTTACGCCGCCGCCAACCTGGGTTATCTCAACGATGTCTCCGTGCGGCAGCTCGCCTACGAGAAGGTGAGGCACCAGGGTCTGGCGCGGAGGATGGAGATCCAGGCGCTCAACCGCAGAAACCGCCTGCTCGAGCTCGAGCACAGGCTGGGAGCGAAGGAGGTCGAGGCGACGCGGCTCTATGGCGTCATCCTGACGCTGATCCTGCTCTTCATCGGACTCTGGGCCGTGCGGACCAAGCGCTCGCAGCTGCATTTCAGGAGTCTCTCGCAGCTCGACGGGCTCACCGGCATCTCCAACCGGCTGCATTTCATCGAGCGTGCGGAGGCAGCGCTCGTGTATGCGCACAAGTCGGGGCATGAGGTCTGTCTCGTCCTCTACGATCTCGATTACTTCAAGTCGATCAACGATCACTTCGGCCATGCCACCGGGGATTTCGTTCTCAAGCGCACCGCGGCGGTCTGCAGGAGCCTATTGCGCGTCAGCGACATTTTCGGGCGGCTCGGCGGCGAGGAGTTCGGTGTGTTGCTGCCCGGATGCCGCCTGGAAGCGGCCCGGCAGCAGGCCGAGCATCTGCGCCAGGCCATCAGCGACATCGAGGCGGAGCACCGCGGGGCCACCGTCAGGTCCTCGGCGAGCTTCGGAATCGCCTCGAGCGCTGCCTCGGGATATGACATGACACGGCTGCTGGCACACGCCGATTCCGCGCTCTACAGAGCAAAGCGCGCGGGCCGCAATTGTGTGATGGCCCATGACTCCGCCGAGGGTGCGGAGGCGAAGGCCGTCCCGCCGCCGCCGGCTCAGGCCTGATGAATGGCCTTGGTGACGAGGCAGTCCTCCAGACCTTCCATCCCGTCTTCCGAGCCGTGTCCGCTTTCCTTCACGCCGCCGAAGGGCGCATCTGCATGGGCCATGGCGACGGAGTTGATGCCGACCATGCCGGCCTCGAGGGCATCGCCGATCAGCATGGCTCGCTTGCCTGACTCTGTGAAGGCGTAGGCGGCGAGGCCGTAGGGCAGACGGTTGGCGTGCTCCACGGCCTCATCGAAGGTCGCGAATGGCGCGACCACGGCAACCGGACCGAATGGCTCCTCGCTCATGATCCGTGATTGGGCGGGGACATCCGACAGCACCGTCGGCTGATAGAAGAACCCTTCCTTGCCGAAGCGCTCGCCGCCCAGATGCAGCTTCGCGCCGCGGCTCACCGCATCGCCGATCAGCGCTTCCATCGCCTGCGGACGGCGCGGATTGGCCATCGGGCCCATGTGATGACGATCGACAGTGCCGTCACCGACTTCGACTTTGCGGGAGCGCTGAGTGAAGGCGGCGACGAACCGCTCGTAGATGCCGTCCTGCACATAAAACCGCGTCGGGGAGACACAGACCTGGCCGGCGTTGCGGAACTTCGCCGTCGCGAGAAGCTCCACGGTGCGCTCGAGATCCGCATCGTCGAAAACGATGACGGGCGCATGACCTCCGAGCTCCATCGTGGTGCGCTTCACGGTCGCCGCCGCGAGCGCCAGCAGATGCTTGCCGACCGCCGTTGACCCTGTGAAGGAGAGCTTGCGTACGATGGGCGAGGCGAGCAGGTGCCGCGAGACTTCGTCGGGTACGCCGAAGACGAGTTGCGCAACGCCTGCGGGCAGACCCGCATCGACCAGTGTGCGCACCACCTCGATCGCCGAGGCTGGGGACTCCTCGGCGGGCTTCAGGATCACCGAGCAGCCGGCGGCGATTGGCGCAGCCAGCTTGCGGCCGGGATTGATCACCGGGAAGTTCCAGGGAGCAAAAGCGGCCACCGGGCCGACCGGCTCCTTGACGACCAGAGCGCGTGTACCGGTCGGCCGCACCAGCACTCTGCCGTAGGTTCGACGGCACTCCTCGCCATAGAACTCGAAGAGGTTCGCGACGGCAAGGGTCTCCGCACGAGTCTCGCGCAGTGGCTTGCCTTCCTCGAGAGTGGCGACCCGCGCAATGTGGTCCACGCGCTCTCGCATGAGCTGCGCAGCGCCTTTGAGGACGTGCGAGCGCTCGTCGGAGGTGGAACGCTTCCACTGCCGGAACGCGCGTTCCGTCGCCTGCAGAGCGCGGTCCAAATCGGCGCCATCGACCAGAGGCAGCTCGCCGAGCGAGCCTCCCGTTGCGGGGTTCACGACGCGATGCGTCCGGCGCTTTTCCGTGCCGAGCCATTCGCCATCGATGTACAGCTTCAGGTCTGTGTATCCGCTCATGGTGCCTCAGGGCCGCTCGTGCGGCAGGTCGAACTTGCAGGTGATGAACGCCAATTCTAGCGTGCCGTGCCTGCGTCCGGGGCGGCGCCTCCGATCGGCAGCTCGAAGGGCACCGCCGGCAGGCCCTTCCCACCGTAAACGTTGCAGATCGGGCTGTCGGCCCAGCAATACCGCACCGCTACGGCGTGCGGAGTACGCGAGGCGTCCAGAACGACATCTGTGCCTTGCTGTATCGCATCGACGAACACGCAGCGCCCGGCGCGGTCGCAGAGCTGAAACCCGATCGGCCGGTTGGATTCCATGGTTTGAAGGCCAGTGCCGTGCGCGTCGAAGCGCACGTGCACGGCACCTCGGGCGCGCCACGCGGCCACGGGGCTCGGACTCGCGCCGTTCACGCTCTGCCCGTATATGAGATTGCGCGCGAGCATTGCAAGGCGCTCACCCACATCCTGCTTGTCCGTCGGATGGAGGAAGCGTGGTGAGCCGACGTCGATGGTCACCGCCAGGCCCGCGTGTGGGGTGGAGGCAGCAACGCGGCGCTCAACTTCGCGCAGTTGCGCCCAGTCCGAAGGTTGAGGTTGCGGCTGATACGCACCAAACCCGGGGAGCTGCACGATGAGCACGGGTGTCGACTGGCCGAACTGCTGGCGCCAGTCGCTGATGAGCGCGGGCAAGAGCTTCGCGTACTCCGGCGCCTGATCTGCGTTGGACTCGCCCTGATACCAGAGGATGCCGCGAACGCGAGTGGCGCCGAGCGGGGCGATCATGCCGTCGTGGAGTACGCTGAGGCCGAACTGATTGAGCCAGGGTACATTCGGGACGTGGCCGGTGGCGCTCAACGGCGCGGATCTCTTGAATCGCCATGAGCCTGAGAAGGGTAGGGTCGTTCCGTCTGCAAGCTGAAGCGTCATCCGCTTCCCCGGAATGAGAGGACCTGCGCCACCCAACACTCCGATGGCGAGGAGGTTGCGGCCGGCATGGAGGACGCCCGGCGGCACGTGATAGACGCGCTGCACGTCGTAACCTTCCGATGCGCCGACCTGGACGCCATTCACCCAGGTGATGTCGGATTGGTCCATTGCCCCGAGCGACAGCACGGCCGATCCGCCGGCCTCGCGGGGAGTGAGGTTGAAGCTCTTGCGCAGCCACACGATTCCGTCGAAGGTCTGAAGCTCGGGCATGCCCCATTCGCGCCAGCTCCCGTTGGGTACGACACCGGTCCACCCAACATCATCGTACCCCGGCGCGTACCAGGGTGGATCCGCAGCGCTCGCCGGATCGTGTGCGCGCCACCAATGGGCCGCGATCCGATCCCACTCCCGCCGGGCCTGCTCGGGCGAATGCCCGTAAACCGGCAGCAGGTCGAGATAGCGGTCATAGCCGCCGAGCCGCCGCAGCCGGGGCTCACTGATCCAGGCCTGGATGAACGAGCCGCCCCAGGCGGACTCGATGAGGCCGATCGGCACGCGCACGATCGGCTGCAGGTCGCGGCCGAAGAAATAGCAGACGGCGGAGAACTCGCGGACACTCGCCGGACTCGTGACCTCCCAGCGGGCCCCGGCGCCAAATGTGTTGCGTGGCACGACGCTGCGGAAGCGCTCGATGTGGAACAGGCGGATCCGGGTGTTGTCCGCATTGACGACATCCTGGTCGTAATCCGAGGCGAGCCGCGTGGGGTACTCCATGTTGGATTGACCAGAGCAGAGGAATACGTCGCCGATGAGGATGTCCCTGACCGCCTGATGGAGCCCGGCGCTCGCCGCCTCGAGGGTGTAGGGCCCGCCGGCGGGCAGGGCAGGGAGGGTGACCTTCCACTGCCCGTCAGAGCGCGCGCGTGTTGTGACGTGTAAAGGAGTCGTCAGCGGGCTCGGTTCTCGCGACAATGTGACGCTGACTTCGGCGTCGGGTGTCGTCGTGCCCCAGACGGGGATGGGTGCCTCGCGCTGCAGGACGGCGTGATCCTGGAAGGTCGAGTGGAGGAGGCCCGCGACGGCCGGATGGACGATCGCCAAGGCAAGCAGTGTGAAATACCCATGTCGCGGAACGCCGGCCATTCCCCCTCCCATCGTCTTGTTACGGCCGCTGATGGTAGCGATATCAGGTCATCTGCGCCAAATCCGCGGTGGCCCATGACACAATGAGGGCACTCCCACTGCTGATCCGGGTGCGGCATGCGACCGCAGCGGCTTACGTTCGTCGCCTCGATGGCCGCTATGCTGTGTGCGCTCGCATCGCCGGCGCCGGCCGCGGATCTTTCGGCCCTCTGCGGGCATTGCCAGGTGTCAGTGGGAGTCGGCGAGACCTATCATTTCTGGGCGCGCACCGGCGGAACCGTGGTGCCGCTCACCTTTACCTGGGATCGGGATCGATACGAGCTCGGCGCCTTTCGCATGGCGACCCGCCAGGAGCTCGAATTCCAGGGAATGGCCCCGGACCGACGGGTCGCGCGGCCCCACTGGGGCTTCTCCGCCACGCGCCGTTGGGAGCTTGCCGGTCCCCGTGCCGTGCGCCTTTTCATCGGGCTCGGCGCCGCCTACAAGACCGAGACAGATGAGCTCAACTCCACCCGCTGGAACTTCGCCGAGCAGCTTGGGGTTCGCATCAGGCTCAACCGCGGCCGCCAGGGCCTCGAGCTGTGCCTGCGCCACTGGTCGAACGCCGGCCTGCGGTTGCCCAATCATGGGCAGGACTTCTTCACCCTGACTTACGTATTCTAGGCGGATGAGCTCGATCCCCTCAACGAGGCGCGCCCGGCTGTCTGCGGCGGCTGCGCTCGCGCTCGCAATCCCGTGGATGTCTGTTGGGATCGCGCAGCAGGCACCACCTTCCAAGGCATCGGTAGCCGCCGCCGGAAAATCGGCTGGGGTGGCCGCACAACCGGCAGCAGTCAAGCCAAATGCCGCGCTGCCCATCACCTCGGCCGATGTACTCACGCACGTGCGCCGCAGCGTCGCGTGGTATCGGGATCTTGGCGCTGTGGAGCAGATCAGCCTGCCGGGCGTGGACGCGGTCGCGCGTAGTCAGCTGCAGCGGCAGGGCCTTACCGCGGTCCGCCTGGCTCTCGAGTTCGGCAAGGCCGCGGAGGACATCCTCGGGCGTGAGGCCGAGGCGCAGGGCGCGAATGCCTCGAGCGAACGCAGCACAGGCGGGGCCCCATCTGCGGCGCCGACCATGGCTGCGCAGCTCGAGCGCGCGTCCGCCGATTTTTCGGCGCGGGAAGGAGCGCTCAAAGCGCAGCTGGCGGCCATCGATACCGAGCTGCGCCGCGCCAGAGGCCCCAAGGCACGCGCGGCGCTCACGGCACAGCGCGCCGGTGTCGTCGCGGCCGTGCAGCTCGTGCAGGCGATCGAGTCCAACGTCGACCAGCTCCGGCGCTTTCAGGAAAGCGCGATCGCCGGACAGGGCAAGCCGCCCAAAGGCCTGCGGGCGCAGCTCGCCGTACTTCAGGAGTCGATTCCGGAGCTCTCGACGGGCAGCGGTGCCGGAGGAGGGGGCGCGCAATCCGTGGCCGCGGCCTCCGCGGGTCATGCGGCGGCCTCGAGCTCGGCGTCCAAGGCTACCGCAGCCAACTTCCAACCGCAGTCGGCCGGTATCGTGACCCTGATCGGGCAATGGTTCACGCTGCATGGCTATCGCGGGCAGCTCGCGGTGGCCATCAAGGACACCACGGCTCTCGAGACCGAGCTGACGAGCACGCGGTCCCGGATTCTCACGACTGTGCGCTCCCTCGTTGGGAGCGGCCTCGCATCCATAGCCGCAGGAAGCACGGAGCAGCTTGCCGCCCAGCGACAGTCGATCGAGACGGCCACCGGGCAGCTTCGCGAGCTCTCGAGCGTAATCATCCCGCTCAGCGAGCAGGCGCTCACCCTGAGCAATGCGCAAACCACGCTGGAGGACTGGAATCACACACTGGCCGCGCAGGAGTCCGCGGTGGCCAGCTATCTCGGCCTGCATAGCGGGTTTCTCCTCGCCTGGGTCGCCGCCGTTCTCATCGTCTCGGAAGTCTGGCGGCGTGCGATCCTGCGTTATCTGCCCGATGCGCGGCGCCGGCGCCCGTTCGTGGTGCTCAGGCGCCTCGCCATCACCGTCGCTCTGGCGCTGGTCGTGATCTTCAGTCTCGTCTCGCAGGTCGGGTCGGTCGCCACCTACGCCGGATTCGTGACAGCGGGCGTTGCCGTGGCATTGCAGAACCCGATTCTCGCGATCGTGGCCTACTTCTTCCTCATGGGCCGGTACGGCGTTCGCGTGGGAGACCGCGTAACGATTTCCGGTGTGACCGGCCGTGTCGTCGACATCTCACTCCTGAGGATCTACCTCATGGAGCTCTCCGGCCCCGACCTGCATTCGACCGGCCGGATGGTGGTGCTCTCGAACGCGGTGCTGTTTCAGCCGACGGCCTCGCTCTTCAAACAGATCCCCGGGGCGGAGTACCTGTGGCACAGCGTTACGCTGACGATCATCGCCACGGCCGATGTCGAGGATGCCTACGGCAAACTCCGGGCGGCGGCCAACAAGGTGTACGACACCTACCGCGCCGACATCGAGCGCCAACACGCTCTGGCGCAGCGCTTCATCGAGTTCGACACGGCGGCACCGGTGCCGGAGGTTCGGGTGCGGCTGACGGACAGTGGTCTCGAGTGCGAAGTACGCTATCCCGTCCCGCACGAGAGATCGGCCCGCATCGACCAGCAGATGCTCGATACGTTGCGCAAGGCCGTCGAGCACGACGAGCAGCTGAAGCTCGTCGCCTCCGGGGGAATGGTGCTCAAATCTTCCGAGACCTGATGGCGCGCTAGCGCAACACGGCCAGCCGCGTCAGATTCGCCTGCACGATGGCCTCGTGGCAGGCGCTCTGCGCATACCAGCGGCGTGCGGCATGAGCCAGGGTGGTGCAGATCTGCGCTGCGTCGGCGGACTCAGGATCCGATAGCGCCAGCGGACCCGGCTTGAAGCCGCGGTGCCGGGTGCGTTGCAGACGGTGGAGGCGCAGGCGGCGCAGCGCCAGAGCGGGCACCGACTCGTCTGCCAGTGCGGTGCGATCAGCCCGTTCGCAGACGAGCTGAACGATCCGGCTGCAGTCAGCTTCGATCGGCGGCGCAGCTTCGCCGTGCGTCACCCATTGCTCGCACCACGCCTGCACGCGCTCGGTGCTGATTTGCAGCTGTGGATCGCTCAACGCGACGGCTATCTGCGGCAGATCGAATGCCTCGCCCAGGGCCTCCTCCCAGCGCTCGTCCTCGAGTAGCAGCTCGATATCCGAGAGATAGCTCGCGAACATGCGCGAATTGGAAGGGTGGGTGGAGCGTCCGGCCTCGCCTCGCGGGGGCGGCGTGATCTGGTACGCGTTGCGGTCTTGCATGCGTCAGCTCTCGAATTATGGGGTTACGGGAGCGCTGCCGTCCGGGCGGCCCTTGCCAGCCCTGCCGCCCCTGCGGCGCTGCCGCGCAGATTTGCGTTTCACCGCACGGGCCGAGGCCTCGAGTGCCTGCCCGTGCGCTTTGCGCTTACCGGCTGAGATGTCGCGAGGCGGGCTGGCACGATGTGCCTTGCGCGCCTTCTTCCATGCCTTGCGCGCCACGGCGGCCTGCTTGCGCGCGCGCTTGGCCTCGCGCTTGGCCTCCTTGACGCGTTTGCGCGCGCGCTTCAGCTCCTCTTTGGCAATCCGCACACGCTGCCGGGCGACTTCCGCCAGCAGTCTTGCGCGCTCCAGAGGCTCGGCCGGCTCGGCCGCCGCAGGTACTACGGGTGTTGCAACGGGCGGAAACGGATCTGCGCCGTCACTCGCCGCGGACGGCGGCTTACCGGCGGATCGCTTCTCGCTGGCTGTCTTCCCCATACGCAATCGCGGTCGTGGACGGGGGGGACGGGCAGTGTCACACAATGGGCGCGCGCTTGCCACCCTTGATCTTATCCACAGAATTTGTGAGTAACCCTGTGCACACCCGCGCGCTCGCGGGGTTAAGCCATTGGCGCAGCAAGGGCTTGCATCAGCATGAGCAGGGAATGATCAGCGAATGAAGGTAGCGAACCCGCGAGCGCGCCCTCTCGGCGACGCTTCAGCGCGAGCGTGCGGGCAACATCGTGGCGGTGACGCGATTGCGGCCCGCGTTCTTGCTGCGATAGAGCGCAGCGTCGGCGACCTTGAGCACCTGCTCAGCGAGCTTACGCTCGCCGACCGGTACACGATCGAGCCCGCAAAGGCCGAAGCTCGCGGTGATCTCGACGGCACGGTTATGCACTTTGAACGGCTTGTTGGCAACGCCCGCACGGAGCTTGCGTGCGACGTCGAGCGCGTGGTCGTAGATCGTCTCAGGCAGCACGATGGCAAATTCTTCGCCGCCTATGCGCGCGACCCAATCGATGCCGCGGCGCAGTGATTCCTGCAGGCGTGCGCCGAATTGCCTCAAGATCTCATCGCCGCCGGCATGACCCAGCGTGTCGTTGGCATTCTTGAAGTAGTCGATGTCGCAGAGAATGAGTGACAGTGACCTGCCATAGCGGGCTGCTCGCTCCACCTCACGCGGAAAGTGCTTACTGAAGAAGCGTCGGCTCGCGACGCGAGTCAGATCGTCGGTCGTCGATAGCTTGCGATTTTCGACCAGTGCGATGCGCAGAACGCCCTCGAGCTCCGCGATCCGACGCGCCGCTCCGATCCGGGCGTGCAGCTCGCGATCTGAAATGCGTCGGCCCACACAGTCATCTGCGCCAGCCACGAGCCCGGCTTCTCTCTCGAGCGATTCATCGAGCGGCGCAACGTACACGACGTAGGGCGGACGCCCGGACTGTTGCGAGCGTATCCGGCGGATCAGCTCGAGGCTGTCGGTTATCACGACGGGGCGGAATTCGGTGACGAGGCTGACCAGCGCTTCGCCTTCATCGACGACGCTCTCGACATCCAGCATGTCGGGCGCAATACGCCTCTCGAAGTCCGCACGGATTCCGGCATCGCCGACGGCGACGAGGGCACGTGGCGGCGGCAGCACGCGCAGCATGACTGCGATCGTCGCAGTCGTATCTTCCTGGATGGCCGAAGGCTGGTGGGCGCGGCGCTCCAGGACTCGCTTGATGACGGTGGTCTGCCCACCCATGCGCATTTGGGGCCCCCCGAGGCTCCTGAGCTCTGGCGAAAGTGCGCGGATGTTACAGATTCCAAAGGGTAAAAACTGTGCAGCCCGGCGCAACGGCACCGTCCCAGAGCAGCGTGGGGGCATCGAAGCGCCGGGAGCCGCCAGGCCCGGCCGGGAATTGTGACGACGCGCACGTTTCCCCTGAAGGCTGCCACGTCGTTACCATATGGGTGTCGATGCACTCCACACGACACACTGGAACGCCTCGCCCATGGGCCCTCCCGCCATCACTCGCCGCCGCCGCCGCCCCTTCCTCACCCCAGTCTGGCTGATTCTGCTGGCCGTGCTGGCGGTGATCGGTCTCGGCCTGGGCCTGCATGCGTCCGCCTCGAACACCATCGTCGTCATCGTGCCGCCCGCGAGCAAGGAGCTGGGCACGATCGACGATCCGCCGCTCTCGGCCGCGGGCGAGCAACAGGCGCAGCAGCTTGCGCAGCAATTCGCGGCCGCCAACGGCCCGGACGGACTCGCCGCCATCTATGTGGATGGCACGCGTCGGACCCGGCAGACCGCCGCACCGCTCGCGCAATCGCTCGGCAAACAGCCGGTGATCCTCACCAGCAGCGATGCCAACGGCATCGCGGGGCAGATCATGAGCCAGAACGGCGGTGCCAACGTGCTCGTCGTCTGCCCGGAGGCAACGATCGCGGACCTCATCCAGGTGCTGAGCGGCCAGCAGGTGAAGCTCCCGCCGAACCAGCGGGCCGTTTGGGTCGTAACGGTGCCGAGCTACGGACCGGCGAGCGTGCTGCGCATCGCTTACTGAGCAAGCGTTCCGCGCTTCGAATGTCTCGCCTAGCGGGAATGCACGCTGAGCGCGGCGGCCTTGCGTGCGAACGCCTCATGCTCGCCGATGCGAAAGTCGGCGAGGATGGCATCTTGGATGTGTCTCCCCTGGTCGATGAGAAACGTTGCCCGCCGGACTCCGAAACCGAGGGGCCCCTGAACGTCGTACATCTTGATCACGAAGCGGTCCACATCTGCCAGGAGTGTGAAGGGGAGTTTGTACTTCTCGCGGAAGGCCCGATGGCTCTCCGGACTCTGCGGGCTGACGCCCGCAACTGAGATCCGCGCGGCCTCGAGCTCCGGATGCAGGTCTCTGATCTGGCAGGCCTCGCGGGTGCAGCCCGGCGTGAAGTCGGCAGGGTAGAAATAAAGGATGAGCGGGCCGTCTCGCAGCAGGTTGCTGAGTGACGTCGCGTGGCCGTCCGCGTCCGGCAGGGTGAACTCAGGCGCCCGTGCGCCGATTGCCAGCATGGGGCTCTCCGGGTGGGCTTTGGGCTTCGGGCAAGCATCATAGCCGCCGGGCGGGGTGGTGGGGCAAGGCGGAGCGGGGCAGTCGCTGCCACCTGCCGCCATTGTCCCGTTCCGGGGCAGCACTACACGGCACCCCGGTCGGCCGGAGATTCCGGACTGCGATTGGACGGGCTGCCCCTCGGTGCTAGAATCGCGCGCCTTGCGTGGGGCGGTAGCTCAGCTGGGAGAGCGTCGCGTTCGCAATGCGAAGGTCGAGGGTTCGATCCCCTTCCGCTCCACCACCATCCCCTGGGGGTCCGTTCCGATCACATCGGTAACGGATTATTCCGGCCGTGGGTGTCAAGGTAGTTGTCGCCTAATCATGGATTGGGTACCTCGGAGACACCAGTCGGATTGAGCGTCACGGTGTGCACGGGCGTCCAGTTTCGGGTCGCGCCGGTCCATCGCTCGGGATTGCTCTGATGGGCCCTTTCATACAGACGCTGGCGTCGAGCCAGGATCTGCTTCTCTCGACCGAAGTGACGCTCATCCGGGGTCACGTATCGGATCGCACTGTGCCTGTAGGATTCGAACCCATGAAAAAATCCTTGCTCGGGTTCACTGCTGCATTTCTCGTATTCACATCCCTGCATTCAGCAGCTGCCGATAATCCTGTGCCGGAAATCTGGATGTTTGCTGGTCCCTATGTCGAGCATCCCGCTCCGGGATGGGAAGATGTGCGCAGGGATATGCGGAATGTATGGAATGTGGATGCGCCATGGAAAACCGTTTCCGGCGCTGTGAGTGTTATTCAATTTCCTCCGACGAGCGTTGATCGGGCAAGCGGTAGCGATTTGCGACAGGCCGTCAGCGATATCAAGCGGCGCAATATTACATTCGCTATTGGCACCGGCCTTTTGATCCGTTCGGATCGTTGTCGGGCCAAGACCGAAGCTTATGTGGATTTACGGGCACTAGAAGGCCTGCTCGATAAGCTTCGTCGCAACGGCGCCGATGTGAAGTACGTAACCATGGACGAACCCTTCTATTTTGGGCACAAGGATTCGAGCCCTACGGCCTGCCATGAATCCGCCCAGACACTCGCTTCGGCCCTCACTCAAGGCATTGCGGTTGTCAGAAAATACTTCCCCAATGCAAAAATCGGCACCGACGAAGTCGTTACGAAGGACCGCGCATGGGTTGATGAGCTTGTTGCATGGGTGGATACCTATCAGCAGATCACGGGGGAAAAGCTGGCCTATTTACATGCCGATGTGAGCTGGAAGCCGGAAGGCGTGCAGAACCTTGTGCCGCTCAGCAGAGCCTTGAAAGGGCGTGGCATTCCTTTCGGCATTACCTATGACGCCGCGGCCAAAGGTGATCAGCCATGGTTTGATCCAAATAGTGTATCCAACAGTGATATAGGATGGGTTCAGAACGCGGTCAGTCATTACACCGAAGTCGAATCCGATCTCGGCATTCATCCTGACCACGCGGTTCTTTCCACATGGGTTCATTATCCGACCCGTATGCTGCCGGAAACCGAACCGGGTACGTTCACCAATCTTGTCTATCAGTACGTTCAATGGCACAAGTGTGATGGTCCAAAGAGGTTTCGAGGACCGACATGCTCTTAACTCGAACTTATCTCAAAATCGCAGAGCCAACTCTGCGCGAGTAAATTCGGTGTGAACCATATGCGCTTGGCGGCGTGGTCGTAGACCAGACGCCGATCCCGCATCAGGTCGGTTCCAAGGATCATCACTCGCTCGCCGACCCCGGCGGAGTGGAACGCCGCCAGGTCCATGACCCGTGCGGTGACGTTCGTCATGGCGACGCCAGCGAAGTGGACCTCGCCGACTGGTCCGTCAGCCGAAACGGCCACCGTCGCTCACGGCCCCGAGCGTATGAATGAGAACGTCTATGAAGCTGGTGACGATGCGCGGCAACTTATGCTTGCGTAGAGCGATTACGTCGATGGTGGTATCCGTGAGGCTCGGATGATCCAGCGACACGGCGTGAAGCCAATTATAGGTGCTTTCGCGCAACATCGCCCGATAAGGCAGGATGGCGGCCCCCGCATCGCATCTGACGAAGTCGCGCAGCGCCTCGAAGCTATTGGAATTGACCACCGGTGTGATGTCCCGGGCCAAGCCGGCCTCCTGGATGGCCCGGTCGAATATCCGGCGGACGCCGAAGGTCACATCCGGAAGGGCAAGCGGTATGCCCTTGAGGTCTTGCAAGGCTGCCTTTCGCGCGCTTGCAAGAGGATGGGTCTTGGAGACGGCGAGAATGATCGGCTCCGGAACGCTGGTCAATGTCAGGACATCGGGCTGTGGCGGGCAGCAGAATGTAATGCCGACGTCGCACTCACCGCGCTGGACGTCTTCGACCACCTTTGGCGCAGGGACTATGGTGATCCGGAAGAGGACGGAGTCGAATTTCGCCCGAAAGTTCGCCACGGCATCGATCAATCCGCCGGACACGATGCTCTCCACCGTCTCCAGACGCACCATTTTGTGCCGGCTTCCGCGCGCATCGTTGAGATCCGCGCGCAGGCTGTCATAGTCCAGGACCACCGACCGCGCGTATTCAGCGACCATCGCGCCTGCATGAGTGAGAGCCACGCCGCTCGAGGTCCGCTGCAGCAGCGCTGTGCCGATCTGGTGCTCGAGCAGGGAGATCTTGCGGCTCACCGAGGACGGCGCTACTTCCAGTACCTCGGCCGCTTTACGGATGGACCCCGATTGCGCAACGGCGTGGAAGGCCCGCAGCTCGCTCGGAAACACCGGTGGCCCCATCGATGGCAGCCCGATGCCCGGGCAGGTACCGATGTTAATGAGCTTTTCGCTGCTTGGCCACCGACGCGGCGATTGCTGCAGCGGCGGCCGTAGGCTGATCCGTCGTCCCGGGGACGTCGAACTCAGGCTCAGCGTCACCCTCGAGATAGCGGTTCATCCACTTCACCACGTATTCACTGAGTACGGATGGATCGCGCGCATCGGCCACTTTCAAGAGACAGTGGCCGGCACCCTGTACGCGAATCAACGCCGTCGGCACTTTGAGGTACTGCAAGACCCTGAACATCTTCTCGCCGCCGGCCGACGGTGGCGTCCTGAAATCGTCGCTTGCGGTGATGAAAAGCGTCGGGGTCTTGATGTCTCTCCAGTAGGAGATCGCGGATTGGCTCATCTCCTCCGGAGTGGCCCAAGGCGCCAGATCGCCTACGGTTCGCGCGAGGTCGGGCTGATCCGAGAAAAACCAGTCCTGGCCGAAGTCCGCGATATCGCTTGCGGAGACCGCGGCTTTGAACAGATGTGTGTGAGTGATCGCCCAGTCGACCATGATCCCGCCGCCGGAACAGCCGGCGATGCCGATGTTCGTTGCATCGACATAGGAGTGCTTGGCGATCTCACGGACTCCCTGCATGACGTCCGCAAAATCGTACCCGGGCCAGTGATCGAGGAGTGCGCTCTCGAAACCCTGCCCATAGGACAGGCTTCCCCTGGGATTCATGTATAGAACGATGTAGCCGGCACCGGCAATCGCCTGCACGTCCGGCTCGTACCCGCTGTTGAACCACGAGTACGGACCTCCATGCACCCAGACGACCATTGGATATCTCTTGCCAGGATCGAAGGCGTAGGGTAGCTGCAGATAGCCATGAATCGTCTGGCCTCCAGGTCCCTCGAAGAAGATCTGCGTGGGCGCGGTGAGCGACAGCTCGTCGCGCAGTGCCCGGTTTTCCTCTGTCAGTTTCACCGGGTGTTGCCTGACCGAGATGTCGTAAAGCTCCGGTGGATCCGTGAACCCGGTCGCAATGGCGACGATCTTCCCGGACTGCGACGAGCCTGCAACTTCTCTCACCAGCCGCGGTCCGCTCCACCAGGGGCTGACCCGTCCCCTCCGGCGGTCGATCTCCACCAATGTCCCGTTGCCGTGGTCCAGCGAAAGGGCGAGCAGATCGTCGTTGCTGCGCCATACCAGCTGAGTCCCGAATCCATAGGGGCCGGACCCAACCGGCCGATCGTACCCAGAGGTCAGGTCTGTGGTTTTGCCTGACCGAAGGTCCATGATCATGACGTTGGGTTGGGCAACTATCTCCGGGAATCTGGGATCAGGCTGGACGAACGCGACGTAGCGGTGGTTGGGGCTGGGGACGAACTTCGAGGGGACCGGGCCGCCGCCGGGAGTGCCGAAGACGCGGATGAGCCTCGCCGGACCGCCCGCGACTGCGACGGCATGGAGACCGACTTTCCCGGTGCCACCGTAGTACGTGGGCCGCGGATCGGCGTATGTGAAGTACACCGTTTTCGAGTCCGCCGACCAAAAGGCGAAGGTGGCCGACTTGTCGCCATCGGTAAGGGCTCGAGCGGCGGCGGGCTTCAGTGTGCTCGATAGCGGCATTATCCACAGGCGGGGTCGGGTGTCGAAATTCCGGTAGCCGAGAAAATCCCGGTAATCGGCGCGCGTTACGATCCGAACATCGGGCGGTGTCTTGGCGCGCGCAGTCCCAACCGGGGTGGGAACCGTGAGCAAAATGCCGCGCGAGTCCGGTGCCCAGGAGAAATCGTCGACGCCGCCCGCAACGGCCGAGAGCGCTCTCGGCGGGCCGCCGTCGGCCGGCTCGGCGTACACTTGACTCACTCCGTGCTCGATGCGCAGAAACGCAATCAGACGTCCGTCAGGCGACCAGGCAGCGCGGCGATCGCCCGCGGCCTCGGTCAGCGGGCGAACGAGCCAGGGGGCATGAAGCTGCACGCGCCAGAGACGGCGATCCCGCTTACGCCCGCCGGGGCTGAGAGCATCAGTCATGAAGAGCGCCGCCCGTCCGTCAGGGGCGACCGCCGGGTCGCTCAACTTCGTGACGCGAACGACGTCGAGAGGCGCGGCGGGACGTTTTGCACCCACCACAGGACTGACGGCGGTGATCGCGACAGCCGCGGCCGTCGCGAGGGAAGCCACGGCCAAAGGACGTCGATATATCCGGTTCGTTTGCCGCTTAAGGGAATGCATGGGATCTATAGAGGCCGTAGTTCCGAGACGAGGGCTTCGAGATCGGATTCGGTGTTCCAGACGTTGGGCGATATCCGTAGGAATCGGCCCCTCGCACTGACATGAATCGAGCGGGCCGCGAGAAGCCGCGCGACCCGCCGCGGGTCTGACCGGCTCATGCCGGTGAAATGGCAAGGTGTTGCCGTGCGGAGGACCTGATCGGGGAACTCGCGCCGCAGCCTGGCGACGATCGCCGCATTGTGCTCCAGAATACGGTCGGGCCCGATTTTGCGCACGAGGTTGGCTCCCGCCAGGGCCATTCGCAGCGTCAATGGATTGTGAAGCCCGGAGGCTTCGAATCGTTGCATGCCGTCCGCTGGCTGCGGCGGGAGTTGTATCGTACCGTCCTCGTCGAACATGCTCACGCCGTTGCCCGCATAGCTGATCCAGGAGTGCTCGAAAGGCGCCAGCGCGCGAAGCGGCGGAGCCAGGTAGAAGTAGGCGACGCCGATCGGACCCAACAGCCATTTGTAGCCTGAGAACGTGACCGCATCCGCCTGCGAGGCCGGAATGTCGAAGGGCCTTCCGCCGACGCTCTGGGTTGCATCCACGATCAGGAGCGCGCCGAGCTCCCTGGCACTCCTCGCGACCTCGTCCAGTTCGATGGGCCTGCCGTCGATCCAATGAGCCTGCGGTATGTTGACAACCTTCACCGCAGGGCTCAGCTGCGTGAGGATTGCCTCCGTGAGATCAGGAATCGAGGTGCTCACCAGACGGACGGTGGCGCCCGCCAGGCGGCACGCTGCATACCATGGCAACGCCGACGCGGGGTGCTCCGTGTCGAGCAGAAGTACTTCATCGCCGGGTCTCAGCCGCACCAACCCTCGTATGAGCGCCATGCCATAGCTTGCCGACGGAACGAGCGCCAGGTCATCCGCCCGGAGGCCAACGAGTCGAGCCACTGTATCCGCCAGTTCCGTGCGAAGCTGCTCCGCGTGCTCCGGTGCCAAGGGGCCATCAAAAGCGGTTGGGCTCTGTGCCGCTGCCGCTGCGGCCTCGAGCGGCGTCAGGCTCTTGTAAGCGCAGTCGAAGTATATGCAGCCTTCCGGAAGGACGAAGTGCGCACGAGCATCCACGAGAGGATTCAACATGACGGGTCACGTTGCCGCGCGAGCGATGAGCGCGCGCCGGATGTAATAGATCGGCACGCCCGCCGCGATCACGAGCAGGGAAATGACGGTGTCGTGGGGATCCTCATACAGCGAGCTGTAGAGCATGCCCAGCGAAATGGCGACGAAAAGCGCGGGTACCACCGGATAGCCCCAGGTCCGGTAGGGGCGGGGAAGGTCCGGCCGCGTACGCCTGAGGACATACACGCCGGCGACGGTGAGCATGTAGAAAGGCCACAGCCCGAGAATGACGCGGTCGGCGAGCTGGGCGAAATCGCTCTGCAGGACATAGGTCACGCCGAGCCCCGTCGTGATCCAGATCGCCACGGACGGACTGCGAAACCGGGGCGAAATGGTGGCCATGGTGCGGAACAGCAGGCCGCGATCGCCGAGGGCGAAGAGCACCCGTGAGCCGGTCATGAGAGTAGCGTGCAAGGCGCTCAACGTCGATAAGAGCACCACCGTCGCTACGACGGTCGCTCCCGCGCCCCGGAACATGGGGATGCGCGTGGCGACCGTGGTGGCGACCAGAGGAGAGCGTGCGAGCAGCGATTCCGGCAGCGCATGCCAGAAGCCGAAGTTGACCAGCAGATACACCAGCATCACGCAGCAGGTACCGAGAACCAGGGCGAGGGGCAGGGTGCGCTGTGGATTGGCGATCTCCCCGCCCATGAAACACACATCGGCCCAGCCGTCGTAGGTGTACATGATCGGCACCAACGCAGTGGCCATCACCGACAGACGTCCGCCATCGGACCAGAAGTCCTGATGGTGCGGAACGCCAGGCGATGAGATGGTAAATGCCAGCAGGCCTAATGCGAGCACGGCCACGTACTTGGCGAGAGTCGCGGGCGCCAGCACCGCCAGGGCGCCGCGGACTCCCGTATAGTTTATCGTGCCGATCATGAGGATTGCGGCCGCGGCGACCCCGTGTACCTGCGCCCTGGTCAGTGGGACGAAGTAGCCGAGATATTCAGCGAAGATCATGGCGGTGGCCCCGAGGGCCGACGCCCGGAGCACCGCGAGCTCAGTCCAGCCGAACACGAACGCAGGCGCGGGGCCGTAGCACTCCAGCAGATACGCAAATATGCCACCTGAGCGGGGTAGTGCGGCGGCGAGCTCTGCCATCGAAAGCGCGCCCAGCAGGACCACGACGCCACCGACGAACCAACAGGCCAGCGCGGGTCCCGGAGACTGAACGAGCCCGGCAACCGTGGCCGGGACTCTGAAGATGCCGCTGCCTATCGTGATGCCGACCAGAACGGTCACTGCGCTCCAGAGGCTGACGGTGCGCGGCAGGCGCTCACCCCAGCGGTCCGCTTCCTGCGGCAGCTCATCGGGAATGCTCATGATGCACTCATCAGAGTGCCCGCTGGAGCTTTGCGGGCGCCGATTCGCGAGTAAACAGCATGGCAAGCAGACCGACGACCGCCGAGACTTCCCCGAGAATGGCCGGCGCGAGCGGACTGCCGGTCGCCGAGATCAGCCACGCCACCACGAACTGCGTGCAGCTCCCGAATATCGTCACCGCGAGCGCGTAAAGCAGCCCGATGGAGCCGGCCCGGCGCTGCGGCGGCAATGATTCCGATATGTGGGTCGTAATTGCCGTGCCGACGAGACCGGATGAGCCCACCAGCGCTACCACGCCACCGTACAGCACAACGACACTGTGGACGTGAATCATCATCCAGAATGCGGGAATGAAGATGACGCAGAGCAGCAGGCTGGGCACGATCATCATCGGCCGCCGCCCGATCCTGTCCGATAGAGCGCCGCCCAGGATGCTGAACACGATCGTCGCTGCGTTCGATGCCACCGCCGTTCCGAACCCGACCGTCGATGATCTGTGAAGGGTGACAATGGTGTAAGTCGTGAGGTACAGCTCGATGTATGCCGCGACGGTGGACGCGGCAAGCATCACGAATCCCAAGCTCACGATGCGAAGGAACCCGGCTTGGGGCTGGAGCATCGCGGCGGCTTTCCTACTCGCGTCGCGCGCCCGCTCCAGGCTCTCAGAGAGTCTGCTGCGCAGCATCGTCCCGAAAGGAACGATCAACACGCCGAGCATCAGCGCGATCCGCCATCCGTAATTTCCGAACGCGTGTTGGCTCAAGAGCGCCGACAGGGCGATTCCCACGAGCGCGGCCAGTCCCGCACCAAGTGCCTGACTGGCGTATTGCATGGAGGCGTAGATGCCGCGCTGCGACTCAGGAGCCGCCTCGATCAAATAGGCCGTGGACGGGCCGACTTCACCTCCTACGGCGAAGCCCTGTAACAGCCGGAAGAACACCAGCAGAGCCTGTGCCGCGACACCGATCGATGCGTACGATGGAGTGAGCGCCAGCCCGGCGTCGGCAAGGCCGATCAGGGAGAACGAGAGGATCAGTGCCGGCTTGCGTCCGGCCCGGTCGCCGATCATTCCAAACACCAGCGCTCCTAGCGGACGGGCCAGGAACCCCACCCCGAACGCCGCGAGAGAGGCGAGAAGACTGACGGTGGCGCTGCGGGACGGGAAGAAGACCTGCCCGATGTACACCGCGTAGTAGGCGTAGATGAGAAAGTCGTAGAACTCGAGCGCATTGCCGATCACCACGGCCCCGACCTGGGGAATCGAAGGTGTGACTGCGCGGCTGCCGTCGCTGACCGGCGCCTGTTGTATGTTCGAGGACATTCCGGTCAGATGGGTTCCGGGGATTTTGCCTCGGTATCGCTACGCGAATTGTATCAAGCGTGCGCCATTTTGCAGGGCCGCGATGACGCTCGCCGCAACGTTGGCCGAAGTCTTCGGGTTGCTGGAGGGGTTACTCGACATGGTCAGCGTCAATGTCGATGAGTGGCTGACGGCCTCGAGCGTGCCGGTATTGCGCGTGGCGCTCGGATCCGCGATCAGCTCGACCTCGGTTCTCTCGAAGCCGATGCCGGCCAGGGCCACCGCGGCGGCCAGATTCGCGTTCTTCGGAAACAGGCGGGCCGCATCGCGGGCGTTTCCCTGAAAAATTATGGTCCGCTCCGTCATGTGATCGAGACGGTGGCTCGCGGATGCGACCGTTCCCCTCCATGCGTTGCTGGGCTTGGTCGAGGTATATTTGACGGATCGGAGACCGTCGCAGCGCATGGTGAGGAGTCCATCGAATCCGGCGAGCGCGCCTGCAGGGATGAGCACGCGGCCGTGTCCCGCGGCCGCCGCCTCTTCGAGGCGGCCACGCAGTGCATCGGGAGCGAGGCTGCCAACCGATAGCAGGTAGAGTGAGCAGCCGGCGCGCAGGATTTCGGCGCCGTGGGATTCTACCGTGGCCTGTCCGGCCGCCTCGATCACACAGTCGAGCCCGGCCGCCAGCAGGTCGCTGATGGAGTCGGATATCATCACTTCGGGGGCCAGCCTGGCGCGCGCCGCCTGCAACTGCGCCGTCCGGACGCACACGCCGGCGAGAGTGAAGCGTTCCGGGGACAGTGCGTTCCACAAATCGACTATCGAGCGACCGATTGCGCCCCAGCCGACCAATCCGACTCTTACCATACGTGATCCGTTCCCAGGCTCACCCCCACGGAGTGACAGAGGTTAGCGAAACGGCGGGTCGTGGGTAGAGCGAGCTATGCGCCACGCTGTTGCGTGAGTGGCAACGCTCGCGGCCGGAAGGTCAAGGCCGTTGCGCATTCTGCAACGCGGCCATCGCAACTACGCCCTAGCTGCATTCGGCCGCCGTCGGCTAGATTCGAATCGCTGAATCACCGCAAACAGCTGCACACAAGATTGTATGCGAGTCGCGGAGAGGGGCCATGCATAGTATGAGCGCTCTGAATCGCCTGATGGTGTCAACGATCCTGGGCGCACTGGCGCTGGGGGCCGCCGTGGCGGGCGCCCAGGAGCAAAATTCTTCGAGCCCGTCCCCGGTGTTGACCGAAGTGGTGGTCACCGGATCGCGCATTCCGCAGCCCAACACGGAGGCGATCAGCCCCATTCAAACCGTCGGCCAGCAGGAGTTCAAGCTGCAGGGAACGGTGGACGTCGAGACGCTTCTCAACAATCTACCGGCCGTGTCGCCGGCTGACACGCAGTTTAGCAATGGCAACGCACAGACCGGAATCGCCACGGTCGATCTGCGCGGCTTCGGAGCGAGCCGGACCCTCGTCCTGGTGGACGGTCGACGCATGCCGCCCGGCGATGCGCAGGAGCCGGTCGCCGACCTCAACCTCATTCCCTCCGCCCTGATCGACAGGGTGGACGTCCTCACGGGGGGTGCGGCCTCCATCTACGGATCCGACGCGATCGCCGGAGTGGTGAACTTCGTCATGAAGCACGACTTTCAAGGCGTGCAGGTCGACGCCCAGTACGGATTTGCGCAGCATGACAACGACAACGCCGCGGCTGACAGTGTCTTGATGGACGCGGGCCTGACGCCGCCTCGCGGGAACACCATCCAGGGACGCAACGTACACGTCACGGTCACTTTCGGCAGCGCATTGGCCGACGGCAAGGGAAATGTCGAGGGTTATCTGAGTTATGTCGATCTGAAGCCGGTGCTGCAGAGCGCCTATGATACCGAGTCGTGCGTCATCGCCAGCACTTTCAACGACGCCGGCGCCAACGGCCATTTCTGTCTCGGCTCCTCGAACTCCGCCTACGGTAATTTCCAGGGCAATTTCTACGGATCTGAGGATGCGGCAGGCAACTGGCTGTCCTCGAACACCCTCAATCCGGTGGTCCAGACGCTATCGAACAATCCGCATGCGGCCAATTTCGTCGACTACCACGGCAACACTCCTCCGGGGGCGTCGACCCGCGCCTACAATTTTGCGCCACAGCAATATCTGCAGCGCCAGGACAGGCGCTACCAGGGAGGATTCCTGGGGCAGTACGACATCAACGCCCACGTCAAGGCCTACTCTGACCTCATGTTCGAGGAGGACTCCGCAACGGCACAACTCGCGCCCGGCGGCCTCTTCGTGGACAATGGCCCGATCAATCAGATCAATTGCGCCGATCCATTGATGACGGCCGGGCAACAGCAGGCGGTCTGCGGCCCGAACGCGGGCAATGCGAGCGTACTCTCCGACTTCTTCTCGATCGGGTATCGCCTGCAGAATCAGCCGCGGGACTACCTGTTCGTTCATCATGCCTTCAAGATGGACGTGGGTGTCAAGGGTGACATCGGCGACGCTTGGTCGTATGACGTCTACGAGCAATACGGCCGCGCCGACAGCTCCGCCAAGACCATCGGTGCGGCCTCGCTCTCGAAGGTCGCGAACGCGCTGGATGCCATTCCGGACGGGTCGGGCGGGGCGATGTGCGCCGATCCGGCGGCGAGGGCGGCGGGCTGCGTGCCGCTGAACATCTTCCAGCCGCTGAGCGCAGGCATCACGCCCAGTCAATTCGCCTACATCGAGGAGGACGGCAGCATCTCCGGCTACACGACGGAGGAGGTGCTGGCCGCCAACGTGGTCGGGACATTGGGCAGGTACGGACTCAGGAGTCCGTGGGCCGATGGGGGCGTCGGGCTCGCTGTCGGGGCGGACTATCGGCGTGACTACTTGAGTGATTCTTCGGACGCAGCCATCAGCTCCGGCGATCTGGGCATCGATGGGGTGCCGTCGGTAGCCGGGTCGACCAATGTCAAGGAAGCGTACGGCGAGGTATCCGTTCCGATCGTCGCTGACCGCCCCTTCATGAAGGATGTCTCCATCGACGGGTCCTATCGCTGGTCGGATTACAATCTCTCGGGCTCATCCGGTACCTACAAGTTTGGTGTCAACTGGGCGGTGGCCAGCGACTTTCGTCTGCGCGGAGCCTACGCGCGTACCGAGCGCGCTCCGAGCGCCGTCGAGCTCTTCATCCCGCAGTCGATCGGGGGCGCCCCATTCGAAGATCCCTGTGCCGGAGCGAGCCCTGCCTACTCTGCCGACACCTGCTATCGGTCGTCGAATCTGGCGGCGGCCGGCGTGTCGGAGGCGCAGTTTGCGAGCAATATCTACGGCCATATCGTCGACTGCCCCGCGGGAGCGTGCAACAACAAGACGGGGGGCAATCCCGCGCTGCAGCCGGAGGTCGCCCACACGATGACCGTCGGCTTCGTCCTGACCCCTGACTCCGTTCCCGACTTTCATGCGTCGGTCGACTACTGGGACATCAAGCTGCTGAATGCGATCGGGACGATATCGCCCAGCAGCGTCCTGCAGGGCTGCTATGCGTCCGGCATCTCGGCGCTTTGCGATGACATATCGCGCAATCCGCTGAACGGCAGTCTGACCGGCGCGTCGGGCTACGTCCTCTCCGTGAACCAAAACCTGACTTCGATCCACAAGCGCGGCGTCGACTTCCAGGCCGGCTACCGGTTCCTCTTGCCGGGATGGGGCAGCATCGTCACGAATTTCCAGGGCACGCGCCTGGCGCGTGACGAGTTCGCGATCCCCGCCGAAGGCTCGTACGATTGCGGCGGCCTCTTCGGACCGACATGCGGGATACCGGAGCCTCGATGGCGGCATACGGTCCGTTCGACATGGGTCACGCCATGGTCCGTCGATCTATCGCTCCAGTGGCGCTATCTGGCGCACGTCAACGCGGACATCAACTCCACGAACCCGATCCTGGGGAGCGGATGCTGCACGCTCATCGATGCGAAGATCCCGAGCTACAGCTACTTCGACTTCACGGCGGCGTGGCATGTTCTGGAGAATGTCACCGTGCGGGCCGGGGTGAACAACGTCCTCGACAAGGACCCACCGGTGCTGGACACCATATTCCTGGGCCTCGCCTATTCGCCGACGAACAGTTGGCCGTCACTGTATGACCCCCTGGGTCGGACCGTCTTCATCAGCTTCACGGCGAAGCTCTGAGCGGGCGAGACGACTCAGAGCCACTATGAGTCGACCGGCCAGGACCTCCCCTTGAGACTTGGAAGGACCTGGTCGCATCACCAACGGGCTACGCGGTTGACTGTGGGCATTTCGTCCCGGAGAAGAAGCCGAACGAAACGATACGCGCCCTTCGCGAGTTCTTTCGCGCCTGAGGCGGGTTTTGATCTGGCGTACGGCCGTCGGTCGACGCCCGACAGCGCATGTTCGACACAGGCAGTTTAGAATTGAGACGGAAAGTAATGATTCATTGGCGTGTTGCAGGGCCATGATATGCGGTCCGTGAATATTATTGACACGCTGCAAGGGCCTGCGCGCACGAAGAGCCGCGTATTGACCCAGGCGGGGGAGGCCGGATGAGACGTTTTTTGGCCATTGCTATGCTTACCGCGTCCCTGCTGACAGTCGGCCTTGCCGGAGCGGCCGCGCCGATGGTGCGGATACAGGCCCCAGGCTTTTATCGTGTAATGGTCGGCGGCCTCGACGTCACAGCCTTGAACGACGGCGTCGTGCCGTTCAGGACCCATGACGTCCTGCCGACCGCGACCGAGCGGCAGATCTCGGATTTTCTGCGGGACAACGGTCTGAAAGAGCCGGTTGGCATGTCCTACAACGCCTTCCTGATCAACACGGGCGCGAAGCTGATCCTGGTCGACACCGGCAGCGGCGGGAAGCTCGATGACGACCCCGTCTTCCATGGAACCGGCCGCCTGATGGCCAACTTGCGGGCCGCCGGATACCGGCCGGAGCAGGTCGACGAGATCTACATCACCCACCGAGGCCAGGATCACCTCGGCGGCCTTTCGATCGCCGGCGCAGCCGCCTTTCGGAACGCCGTCGTGCGGGCGCCGCGCGCGGAGTTCGAGGTGGTGGTCGACCCCGCAAAGGCGGAGGCGCTCATTGCGCGGTCCCACGATCCAGCGTGGGTGAAGGCCTGGATCAGCTTCGCCCGCGACGCCTTCGCCCCCTACATCGCCTCGGGCCGCCTGCAGCTGTTTGATGGCGACGCTACCTTCCCATCGGGAGTCCGCGCCTTGGCGACGCCCGGCCACACTCCCGGGCATACCTCCTACATCATCGAGAGCAGAGGAGAGCGCCTGATCCTGCTCGGCGACCTGGTTCTGAGCCCGATGCAGTTCGCCAGGCCGGATCTGGGCAGCAGTTTCGACTCCAGACCGACCGTCGCCGCCGCGCAACGCGCGAACATTCTGCGGGCCGCTTCGATTGCGCATGCGTGGGTGGCCGGCGGCCACCTCCCGTTTCCGGGCATCGGGCATGTGTTGAGCGAGGCGGGCGGTTTCCGGTTCCTCGCGCCCAATTACGAGTCGCCCGCTGCCGCAGACTAGCTTGCCGCCCACGCCGAGGCAGCTTCCCGGCCGTCAGTCGGCATCTGTCCGCACGAGTGAACGCGCAATCGCTAGCAGGTCCAGAGACGCCCCGCGCAGCTACACCAACGCGCAACGGAATGCAACACGAGAGGGGTGCCCCGATCCTTTTCCGGGGACTTCAGGCGGATTCGGTCATTGGAACGTATAGCTCACATCGATGCCCGCGGTGAGCGGCTGGCTGACCACATAGCGGGAAAATGCCCCATCCTGCAACGAGATCTGGGGTTGCGGGTCGATCAGCACGATGTTGTTCGTGAGGTTGTTCACGAACAGCGTCGCGGACCAGCGATCGCCGTTATCCCGCTCACCCTTCATCCCGAGGCGCAGGTTTGCGATATTGTAGGCAGGCATGCGGATCAGCTGCTGATTGATCGTGAGGAGCGTCGCGGTCACTCCGAAGGGCAGGTCGGTCCTGCTGCCCACGTAGTCATCCTCGAGCGAGCCGTAGAGCGAAAGGTCGTTATTCAGATAATGCGTCCAGCCGAGAATGGCTGAGCCCGACACCTGTGGCGCATCGGGGACCCGTGTGCCAGCGGGGTATCCGGTCAGGGCGTTGGTTTGGATGAACTTCGCATCGACGTAGCTGCCGTTCAGAGACAAATCGAAGCCGCCGGGCAGCAGCGCCTGCAGCTGGCCCTCGAAGCCTTTGATCCTCGCATTGCCGCCATTCACGTTGAAGCCGAATCCGGCGACGTTGGTGGCGATCTGCGGGTGATACCAGTCCTCCAGATATCCATCCAGGTTGAGGAGCAGGCGATGGTCGAGGAATTCCGATTTCTCGCCGAGCTCATAGCTCCACAGCGAGTCGGAGCCGTAAGTCGTCGGCGCCTGTAAGAAGACGTTCGGCGTGCAGGTGGTGACCAGAAGAACTTTCTGTTGCAAGCCGCATTCATTCGCAACCTGGACCCCGAGGACGGGATCGGTAGTGCCGATCGGTGCCACCGGGACAGGGCCGGTGTCGGCGCTGGCGCCGCCCAGGCGGAAGCCCTTGTCAACGCGCGCGTACAGCATGTGGTTCTGGTCGAGGTTGAGCGTGAGATTGACGCTCGGCACTGTTCCGCTGGCCGCGATCGCGGTTGAGAAATTGTACGGGACGGTATTGCCCTCGGCGGCCAATACGGTGTTCGAGCCAAACTCAGTGGACGTCTCGTTCAGGCTGTAGTGGTAGTGCCGGAACCCCGCAGCGATCTCAAAGTGCCGTGAGAACCGCCAGGACACGTGCGCGTAGACGGCGCTCTGAACCATGGTTTCCGGATTACTCTCCACGATCACGTTGGGTCCTCCGAGGATCGTGACGGCCTGCGGAGCCAGCGCGGAGTTGTCGTCCTCGGAGTAGAGGTCCTGGTAGAAATAGCCCGCGACCCATTGAAACGGTCCGGGAGCGGTGGAGGTGAGACGAAACTCCTCGGTGAGCTGCCGGGAATAATCCTGCTCCAGGGTGCCCGGCCCGTTGCTGCTCGACTGCAGCCCGATCCCGCCCGCAGATGCGTCGTACACCGGAATACCGAATACGGCAGCTACGTTCTCCGTGTCGCCCTGCTGGTCGAGAAAGTTGCGGTGCCAGAACCCGGTCGCGGAGGTCACCGAGAAGGTCGGCAGCTGGTAAACGGTGTTCAAGCTGGCGAAAGTCAGGCTGTCCGTCTGCGGCTCGGGCTCGTCGTAGATCTCCCAATGCGCCAACACCTTCGGGGTCGTGGGGTTTGTGGGAGTCCCGTCCACATCTACCGTGGGTGGGGCCCCCTGTTTGACCTTCTGATAGAGCAGGGTGGGTTGAATCGAGAGATTCTCGGTCGGCTTCCACAGTAGCTCGGCCCGAACCGAATTGACTTCGGTCGTATTGACGCCCTTGAGGTCCTCCTGCAGGGGCGCAGTATAGAAATTGCTCGGACGGCTCACGTTGGGAAAGCTGCCGGCATCGACCGCGACCGCTCCGTCCTGGATCACCCGTCGCTCGATCCAACCGCTGTCGCTGGTGAAGGAGCCTACGACGCGCACGGCAGCGGTATCGCCCAACGGCATGTTGATCATGCCGTTTTCCTGGTGGTTGATGCCACCGCCTGAGACGGTGTCCGACACTACTTCCTGCGTGCTGCCGGTGAAGGTCCTGAGCTGCGGAAGCCGGGGGAGTACGCGGATGGTTCCACCCATGGAGCTCGACCCGTAGAGCGTGCCCTGCGGACCGCGTAGCGCCTCGACACGTTCGACGTCGTAGAGCCCCAGGCTCATCATGTCCTTGCCCACCTGGGAGTTCAGGGCCGTCGACAGCGGGATCTCCCCGAGGTACATGCCCACCATGGAGGAGCTGCCTCCCTGGGAATTCAGGCCGCGGATCTCGTACTCCTGCTCGCCGGGTCCGCCGGTGTTGCGGACGGCGATCCCCGGAACCGAGCGCACCAGGCTGTCGACGTCGACCAGGCCCCGGGAGGCGATCTGGGATGAGGTCACCGCCGAGATGCTGATCGGGGTCGTCTGAACCGTGGTCTGCTGGCGTGTCGCCGTGACCACAATCGGCTGCAACACAAGCGGCTCGGTCGTGGGCGCTGTGGATGTCGTTGTCGCGGCCGACGCGTCACTCGCGAGTGCCGCTTTTCCCGCGGATGCCAGTACGAGGCAGCCGGTGGCGGCCGCGAAGCCGCGGCAGGCAGTGCGCACTGCATCTCTCAGCGCGGCATTTTGAGCATTCCGCGTGGCAGTCAATCTCATTTCAACCCCCGTTCGGCTCTTGTGGCGGACCGCGAATGATCGATTCGCGCGCAGTCTAGCGGGTCTACAAAAACGATACAATCATGTAATACACCGCATATTGTTGCGATAAGGCAATTATTACGCCAAGGGCGCCCTCGCGGCGGGCTTTTCGTCGTCGTTGCAGGGGGGCAACGATTAGTGTGAAAGAGGGGATATTGTCACCCAAACCCGAAGTGCGATATGGTGTCGCGACGGTCACCGAGGTTCGAGCTGTGGCATCCATCGCAGAAGGGGGAACGGGCAAACTGAAGGCTGAGCCCGTATCTCCGCCGGCCCTGGAGGGCCGGACCGGCCGCTATCCGCGCTCCATGCGGGTTCTGCATTGGCTCATGGCGGCCATCATCATCGTCCTGCTCGTCGCCGGTATCACAATGGTGCGGCTGGATGATCAGGTGCCGGCCAAATTCCAGGTGCTATTCCCGTGGCACAAGTCTTTTGGACTCCTGGCCTTCATCCTCGTGATGATTCGCCTCTGGGTAAGAGCGAGGAGTCGCGTACCTGCGTTGCCGGACGGTATTTCCGGCTGGGAGAGGAAGGCGGTGCGCGCCGGATCCTTCCTGTTTTACGCCCTCATGATCTTCGTTCCCTGCATGGGCTATGCCCTGTCGAGCACCTATACGCAAAGCGATGGGGAGTTCTTCTTCGGCGTGAATCTGCCGGAGCTGCTGCCCAAGAATGATGCGCAATACGAGGTGTTCTGGCTGTTGCATCGGATCGGCGCGTTCGTATTGCTCGGGCTCCTGGGGCTGCACATCCTCGGGGCCCTCAAGCACCGTTTCCTCGATCGCAATCGCGCCAACGATGTCCTCTCGCGCATGACTTGAGGCTTACTGTGGGCTAGAGGTAGATCCCGCGGGTGATTCCACCGTCGACACCGAGTGATTCGCCGGTGATCGATGCGGCAAGCGGGGAGGCAAGGAATGCCACCGCCGAGGCGATCTCTTCGGGCGCCAGTATTCGCCGTATCGGGGTGTCCGTGACGAAATCCGCCTCGACTTCTTCGCGGGTGATCCCCCGCTTGACGGCTTCTGCGGCGAACAGCTCATCGAGATGCGGGGTGCGTACGACCCCGGGATGTACCGTGTTCACCGTAATTCCATCCGGGCCGAGCTGGTCCGACAGAGTCTTGGTCAGGTGAGTGAGCGCTACGTTGCGCATGCCGCTCAGCGTATTGGACCCACGTCCGGTGAGGCCGCCGATGTTGATAATCCGGCCCCAGCGCCGCTCCTTCATGGGGGGCACGACGGCCCTGCAGCAGCGGGCATACCCGACCACTTTGACGTTCAGGTCCTGGAGGAGAGCGGCGGAGTCGAGCTCCTCGATCCGATTGCGCGCCAGCCCCGCGGGTGTGGCCGCGCAGTTGACCAAAATGTCGATACGCGAGTATCGCGCCTGCACCTCCGAGACCATGCGATCCACGCGGAGCTGATCCGTGGTGTCGGAGGGGATGCCGATGACCGGGTTGCCGGATTGCGCCGTCAGCTCTCTCGCCGCCGTTTCGAGAGCATCGGCGCGGCGCGCGGTGATGACTACCCGAGCGCGCTCTTTGGCGAAGGTGCCCGCGATCGCGTATCCGATTCCCGAGCTGCCGCCCGTGACAATGACGACTCTCTCACCGAGATCAAGGTTCACTGTTCCGCTTCCTTCTCAAGGCAGCTGACATTCGATCAGCATCGGTCCGCGCGCCTGCAGGCTTTGACGCAGCGAGTAGCGGAACTCCTCCTGAGTCTGCGCCTGCGCGCCCGGTACCCCGTACGCCCGCGCCAAGCTGACCCAGTCCACTCGCGGCGCATCGAGACGAGTCAGGTGCGCGGAAGCGCGCCCCTCGAGCGATACACCCGCTCGCCGCAGCTCGGTCTGCAGGATCCCATACCGATGGTTTGCACAGATGATGAGGGTCACGCCGAGCGCTTCGCGCGCCATGGTCCACAGCGCCTGGATGGTGTACTGGGCGCTGCCATCGGATTGCAGGCAGATGACCCGCGAATCAGGCCGCGCGATCGCGGCCCCCACTCCGCAGGGAATGCCTTGTCCTATGGCTCCACCGGTGTTGGTCATCACCCAATGCCGGCGAGCACGGTGTGCACGCCGCAAATAGGGGGCACCGCAGCTCGAGCCTTCGACGGAAACGATCGCATTCTCCGGCAGCTGCAGGACGAGCTCTTCGACCACCTCTGCGGGTGTGAAGCCCGAGGTGCGCTGTGTCTCATCGGGTGC
>DASRDO010000035.1:0-64083 GCA_035652555.1 Steroidobacteraceae bacterium
CATCGAGCGAATACCGGCGCCGGCGCTGAATGCTGGACAGGACTTCGATTCGTTCAGTGGTGTTGGGCATAGGCGTATGACTAGGCGTAAGCCTAGTCCCTCGTTACGCAGCTATGTCCGGTTCAAATGGGGGCCGCTCCAGGGCGTCACAACTATCTTCCTCCGGCAGCAGTCCGGATCGCAACTCTTACCGCGATGAGCAGCAAGTTCACTTCTTGTGGGATTCGGGTCACGAGCTTGATAAGAGCCGAGGGTTTGCCGTTGAGCGCGACCTACTCAAGTATACTTCAAGCGCGTCCTCCGCCACGATAGTACGACTTTGGGGGTATCGTGACAGCTCCCAATTTCCGGGCAAGGCGCGCACTCAGTTACTCGCCGGACAAGTTGCCGCTGTGGTCGCTGCCCCGAAGGCGAATCCCGCTGCTCCGCCCGCACCCCCGCCGGAGAATGCCGCGTAGGGCGCAAGATGCAAAGCGTCCAAAACTTCGAGCTCGGGAGCAACTAAGGCAAGCGTCATGCCAGCTACGACTCCGACACTGACACCGAGAGCCGTGCCCGTTTTCTCGTTCTGTGACAGATTCGGATTATTATTGATGCTTGGCCCACCCCCGCTCAGGCACGGAGTCGGTGGCGTCTGGGGTTGACATCCGATGCCAAGCTTCGCACAGGTATAGGGATCCGACGGCCCTTGTGGCTTACTTTGCTGCTTCGGAGGTTTCTTGTTCGGATACGTAACGAGGTCCGACAGCGCCCCGGTGAAGCCGGAAAACAGTCCTTCAATATTCGCACCCTGATTTACGATGATAACCGCAGCCGGTGAAACCGGCCTAAGCCATGACCATGGGCTTCCGTCAACGGTAACGGCCTTACCAGGCCAAGGTACCATCGCCGGAGAAGAGCCCGGCGCAGTACCGTTTCCGCCTGGGTCCCCTCCGCCCGGGCCCCATCCTCCTCCGCCTCCGCCGCCGCCTCCTCCGCCGCCGCCGCCGCCTCCGCCGCCGCCGCCGCCGCCGCCTCCGCCGCCGCCGCCGCCGCCGCCGCCGCCGTCTTGGAGGTCCGATTGATCATCTGATTTCTGATCATCAAATCCTGTCGGGTCATTGTAGGTCAGCGGATTGAACCGAGCGTAGGCGTAGCGATTGTAGTCCACGGTGCGGGTGGGATCTGGAATATTCGGGTCTGCTGAGAGGAACATGCTCCCGCTCGGCAGGTATATCCGCCCGTTCATGTTCACCATCCAGAGACCGCTGTTATCCAGTCCCTCCTGGCCGGTGAACTCGTGACGAGTGACACTCGAGAGGATTGTTTGCGCGGTGCTGCCACTCTCGTTCCAGCCCAGCGCCGCGTATTCCTCAGCCACAACGAGGCCGCCAGTCGGCCCGGTGATGACTGCAGTGCTATCGATATTATCCTTGGTCACGTAGTAAAGAGAATTGAATCCGTTCGTCCAGCGGTTGTAGACGGTAAAGTTGCTGCCAGCCGGTATGTAGTAGCGGTAGGCTGTCCCGCTCGAATTCGTTATCTTTTCCATCAGGCCGCCGATGTATTCGGTGGTCTCTGCCGAGCCGCTGTAGCTTGCAACCTGTTTGTAGCGCTGATGATTCTGATCGTAGAAGAACTGGCTCGAGCCGTTCAAGGTAGGCGCGAGCAGCGTATTCGGCTGGTTGAAGCTCGTCCGGGAATAGAGTCCAATGCTTGTACCTGCCGAGATGACGAGTGCGTTCGAGGGCTCACCGACCAGGCCGATCCGCTCGAAGTCCCCCACGATGTGGGGGAGGAGCTTCGGATCGCGCAGGAAGGCCAGCGCCATAGCTTGCGCCTGTGGCGTCATGGCCGGCAGCGGCGCCACATGTGGCGATTCAGCCGCCTTCGCACGCTCATCCATCACCTGCTCGAGCTTCAACAGCAGCCGCCCGAGATCGTGTTGGATCACGCTCTCCTCGAGGCACGAATCGATCGAGGCGAGCTTGGCAAAGGCCGCTCGGGCCTTCGCCTGATATAGATCGAACGTGTACACGTGCAGCCCTTGCGGGGCGGCATCCGGGGCGCTGGCCGACACCGCATCACCTGCGCGCGTGACCAACACATTGGCCTTCAACGCATCGCCCAACTGTTTCGGCAACCTTCGCACGCGGTAGCGCCGCTCGCCGAAGGTGATCACGAGCTGCTGCTCGTCCGGCGTGCCGCCTGCACAGGCCTTGGCTTCGGATTCCGGCTGCGGCAACGACGGCAGGGCAGCGGATTCAGGCTCCGGCAGTGAGGCCGTCGCAGGCGGTGTTGGCGCCGGATCGGCCGCGGTGGGAGCCGCGGCTAAAGCCGGGGCCGGATGCACCTCCGATGTAGCACCTCGCGCCAGGTACGAAGTAGCACGGTACAGCCACGCGGCAAGTGTTCGATCGAGTACGCCGTGTTACAAAACGTGACACGCGCTTTTTCACTTGTAACACACCGTTTCCCGCGCCCACTCAACTACTTGCGTGCCAACTGGCCCGCCCCACACCTGGGCATCAGGTGTGAGTCATCCACCACCGGGACCCGCGGCCACGCGGGGAGCCGAGCGGAAGGGTTTCAACGGCCAATATCGGTTTTTTGCGGGGACTTTTCGGGTCGATTCGGAGCTCGGTTGGAAGTGATCTCGTCTATCGCAAGGTGAGATTTCATCGTTCAAATCTCGCGGTTACCTTTGTGGGAGAAGCGACGGATATCGCCGCGCCAGGGCGGCGTAGTCGATCATGATGGCAGTCGGGAGAGGACACTCACCGAGATCAACAGTCTTCCCGCTTTGATAATCATCAATGAACTTACCCCGGAAGATGAGCGTCTTTGCGTCTACCGCAGTACGGTTCTTGTAGAGCAGCTCCGGGTTCGCGATTGTCACACAATACTTCGCATACTTTCTTCTGTCGAAGCCACGATTGCCGGATTCCTGCCCTCTCTGGACTTCGCCATTGAGCGCCTGAGACTCGTACAAAACGTGTGTCTCGGGAGCAAGCTTAACAAAGCCTCGCACCACGACGACTATCCCACTGTAACGAGCTGGGTTGGCGTTCAACTGGCTAGGAGTAAATGCGCAACCTGTGAGAAGTAACCCAGCGAGCTCCAGCAGGATCATTTTCTTCCACATCGTCACGGCTCCGTACAGCTCGCTTTCATGCCGCGATTCCGATCGCCGATAGCTGCGGGACGCAACCACTTGTGGGCCGAGCGGCACGCGCACTCTCCGACTCGATTCCGCTACTGACAGAATTTTCTGACAGTGTCCTCAGACCACTTGGTGAGCAACGCTTGCACACCATTCCACCCGGAGCGCTCCTTGACCTCTAGAACCGCCTTAATGTTCTGGGCAATCAGTGGCAATCTTGCCGGCCCTGGCGAAGATTGCCACTGCAACTCCAGGCCACCCGCGGACTTGATATCACCGACTCTCACGTAAGTCAGGTATCTGGTCCATTGACAGTAATCCCCAGCAACCTTCTCTCGATCCAGATACACCATGAGCGATCGGCAATCACGTGCATTCGATAGCTCTTGCCAGTCGGTCTTCACCAGAAGATCGAGATCAGTCGAGTCCGAAACAGACCTGTTGCGGGGAAACTGCGCGATCCGCTCTCCCAGGCTCATATGCAGAAAGTCAATCCTGTCGTAGGCAGGCAAAATAAAACGCGAGATGTAGACCCCTCCAGGGGGCGCATCTAACGCATACCCAGATATCACCTCTTGATTGCACGTGCCGATGTAGAACGAGCCAAGCTTTCTAAATCCCGGAAGGCTCGAAAGCACCTTAGCAACTGCCTTCTTGTTCACGGCCCAGGTGCTTCCACAATCGAACACAGCCCTGTACCCGGTGGCAAATTGGCGCGATATGCCGCAGTCTCGGACGCTGAAGGCACAGCGAACCCTGATTTCAACTCTACCGCGTACAAAGGAGCGTTAACCGGACCGACTACGGCGTCGGCACGTACGGAGCCAGGCGTTCCATACGGAACCTGCGCACCGCCCAGGTAGGAAACCTCCGCGCTATACGGAGCACCAAGCCCCGTTACCTCCGCGGCAAAATAACTGTGTATGCGAATGCCTCGCAGCGCACTAATCGGCCAAATCATATCTATGGGACGAAGCGGATATTGGTTGTACGCCTTATCGGCCGCGTCAAGAAGGGGTTGGATAGTATCGTTCGCACCATTCAGTTGGTCACAGGGAACCATCCGATTTGCTTTGACCGTGACCGTGTCTAACTGGTTCTGATTCCCTTGCTGCAACATCTCCTCGTTGCCAATTCCATACGCAGGCCTTCGGTGAAGCTCAGGGTCGCAAAACCTTCCTACCGCGAGCGCAATCACAGCACATATACGAATGGGCCCCGCCTTGCATTCGCTGAATCGCTGCACCTGCGTTTTGCCGCAGCCGCATCCAGAGTCGCGTCAGCACGAATTGCGGTTTGGACAGCGGGTCGATATACGACGCCCGCCGCGCTCTCGCCCACAGATATGCCATAACCATGACAAGACATTCGAGCAGCCCCGCATCGGCCCACGTAAACGGGGCGACCAAACCGGTCGGAAGAATGCACGGCGCCTTCAACCATATCAGCGTGCAAAGGAAGAACCGGGGCACGCTGTCGAGGAGAGATTTAGTCATTCAATATCCTCCCGTCACGTGGTGAACGCCCCGAATAACCCCCAAAGTACGGCCAACGCCACGGCCGCCAACGCGATCTTGTATCCTCCCAAATACCATCCGACTATCCAGACGCCGGCCAGTATCGCGAGCGACTGAGCTGCTCGAATGAGCCATTTTGTCCTCACGGGCAAGTCCCCGCATCAGAAGCGAGCGAACCAGCAGCAGCACCAGCTGCGCCACCGTTAATGGACTTATTGGTTCTCCCTGCCGCGTCAATTACTGCATAAGGATCACCATTGTATTTGGCCAAGGACTGGTCGAGCGTCGGCTGCCGGACGCCCTGCAGAAACGGAGCTGCGGGCCCTCGACCGAGGTCCTTCAGAGAATTGCGGGCCGCGTTTGCGTATCCGGCCTGGTCATATGCCGAACCCGGCATTGCGGATGAGAGTACCGATATTAACTGTGCAAGTAGCGCATACGCCGTACGCCCTGCGAAGAAGTAGAGCTCAGGGTGAACCGGCTCCACCGGCTTTTCGGGAAGCGGATAGGAGAGCTTGCCATCCGCTTTCGATTTGTCGGACGTATTGTGACATTGAGTTTGCTGCAACAAGTGACTCCGACGTGCCATCGTAGGCAAGCGCCGGTTTTTCCCTGATGCGATCGGGACTTGCGAGCAGAGTTTCCCTGGTGCGGGTTGCCGGCAGGCCGCGAGACCCCGATGTGCGTTTTTGCGCCCCGACGGCGGCAAGCACCGAGGCGTGATCGGCGCCAAGTGTGGCGCGTCCAGGCCGGAGAGTACGGCGGCGTGAGGCATGGATGCGGAGTCTGCGGCGACTTGGCCGCAGCGGCAAGGGTTCATCCTTTAGCCGCGAGACAGCCTGGATGGGCCGGCGGACGGCCGAGGGGGTTTGGTACAAAGAGCGGCTCCGTGCCTATCCTGCCTCGCGCTCTCCGCAGCCCCAGGGTGACACACGAGGGTCGTCGGCGAAGCAGCAGCAGCAGGCCGCAGGAAGGGGCCGGCTGACGCCGGCCCCAGGCGACTAAGGGAAGAAGGCTCAGCCGGTCTACCTGGGCGCGTAGCCGGCCTCCGCCAGCGCCTCGCGGATACGCTCGCCAGCCTCGACCATGCGGTACGCCTCGGCCTCCGAGGTAGCGTGTGCGCGGTAATCGCTGTAGTAGACGCGCTTCAAGAACTGGGCAAATTCCCACGCCTCAGCGTCGGTGAGAGTGACTTGGATCTCGACGGCATGCATCTTCGTTCTCCGGTGGATGGGGGGCTCGCCCGCTCTGGCCCCCCATCCGCCGGAGAACGCCGACGGGCATAAGTCCGAGGGCCGCTGCTCGGGATTGCAACGCGCGTGACCGGCGCCGTCTTCGGCGACGGGCGCGGGCGTTGCTCTTTCGGGCAGCACGCTCACGCAGCGCGAGCCCATGGGCGGCGCGAGAGGATCGGGAGACGAGCGGTCGGAAGACGCGGCGTCAGCCGCACCTTTCAGCGCGCCGGGTCGGCTGTCGAGCGGCCCGACTAAGTCAACATCGAGTCAACAGTCGGCGCGCGGCGAACACTCTCGACACGCTGCGGCGGGCACTTGAACATAGCGCAGATTATGCGGGGCGAAGCCCGGACAGCGCCGTCTGCGGCGCTGCGCATAATTTCTCAGCGTTATGTTTAGGTGCCCGCCCAAAGCCCCCTTCCAGGGGGATGGGGGGCGGAGCGGGAGCGAGCGAGACAGGCCGGGATGTGCATCAGTGCCTCGAGGTATCACGCCGCTCTTCCTCGGCTTCCTGCTCGAGGGCGGCTAAAAGATCGATAACGGCATCAGGCGCTTCATCCGCCGGTGCGCTGTCGCTTTCGCCCGATGTCTTCTTGCTCGCTGCTCTCGTGTTCAAGGCTCCCGGATGGGTGGCCGCATGCATTTGCTTGAGCACCCGGATCGCCACCTGGGTGTAGATCTGCGTGGTGGAGAGCTCCGCGTGCCCGAGCATCGCCTGGATGAAGCGGATGTCGCAGCCGTTTTCCAGCATCAAGGTGGCCATGGTGTGCCTAAAGAGATGGCAGGCGCCACGTTTGCCCAGGTTCGCCCGCTCGATATAGCGCGCCACGGTATTGGAGAGCCAGCAGAGGTTGAAGCGCTCCCCCGATCGGGTGAGGAAGAGCGTCTGATCATCCACTCCCATCACGAGCTTCGGGCGCACATGAGTGAGATACCCTTCGATCCAAAAGAGCGCGCGCTCCCCGATCGGGATGAGGCGATCTTTGCGGCCCTTGCCGGCTCGGATCAGCACCGTGCCGCGCTCGCGATCGATGTCGGTGAGCTCGAGGTTCACGATCTCCATGCGGCGCATGCCGGTGGAGTAGAGGGTTTCCAGCACCGCTCGATCGCGGATCCCGAGGGGATCTCCGGTATCGACTTGACGCATCACCGCCTCCACCTCATCCACCGTGAGCACGTGACGCGGCACCCGCCGCTGCATGCGCGGGAGCTCGAGCTCGGAAGCCGGGTTGGACGGCAGCACGTTCTGCCGGGTGAGCCATTTGAACCAGCCCTTGAGCGGTGAGAGCTTGCCGCGCTGACTCACGTAGGAGAGCGGCTGGCCGTTCGCCTTTCGGTAATAGAACAAGTGCCGCTGGTAGCTCTCCAGGATCGCCTTGGTGATCTCGTGCGGGCGCTCGAGGCTCCTTGGCTCGCACCAGGCAATGAAGTCGCGCAGGAAGCGCTCGACGCCGAAGAGACTCTGCTCGGTGGCACCGCGGATGCTGCGGTACTCGAGATACCGCAGCATGTAGACGTAGAGCCCGTCCGGGTCGGCAGGGTTGCCGACGGGCTTCAAGAAGCGGTGGGGACCGCGTTTCAGGGTGGCGACCTTGCGGCCCATGGTCAGCTCGGCACCGAGGAAGAAGCGGCTAAAGAGGAAGAAGTAGAAGAAGTAACAGTACGATGCAGAGCACCGTTGCCGCGCTCCGCCGCACCTTGCACCGGCGTTGACCCCGCCAACTCGGCGCAAGTGCCTTCTTTTGCAGGCTTTTCGGCATGCGGGGGTACCCCCGCCACCGGGCCGCTCTGACCCCGCACACCCCCCGCCAAGGGCGGTGTCGTAGTCGCAGATCGCAGCTCCTCGACATCGATCAGCCCCGGCAGATGCGGCGAGCGATGCCCGGCCGTGTTGGTCTCGGGCGGTTGGGTGCTCTGCGGGATGCCGTGCGCAGCACTGCCGTCCGCAGGACCGTATACGAGCTCGTAGACGAAGCTCGCACCCCGGGTGCCGCGATGCACGAGGAGGTATTCCATCGCCACCAGGCGCTCCAGGTGCAGCCGCAGCTGCGTGTGACCGAAGCCGCTGTACTCGCGCACCTGGCGGCGGCTGAAGCGGTACTGCGCACGGCTCACCTGCTGCGCCCGGCACTCCTGCTCAACCATCTCGAGGATCACACTCAAGAGCCGCCGCGTCTGCGGCGGCAGCTCGTCCAGGCAGTGTCCGAGTACCCGGGAGGCGAGCTCGTTGGCAAGTTGGATATCGTCCAGCGTCACTTCCACGTACTCGATCACCCCATTCACCGTCTCGGCGGTCTTCACCTCGCGCTGGTACTGGTGCAGAAGCGCGATGGATTCGATGAGGGAGAGATACTTCTCGTGATCGCGCCGCGTGCGCGCCGCTCCATCGAGGAAGGAGAGCTGCTCGGCATAGGGGTTGACGACCGGGAGCGGTCGCAGCAGCCGCTGCGCGTTCTGATGGATCTTCACCCGCCCTTGGCGCTGCTCGCGCTCGATGAGTCCCGCGAGTGTGCGTCGTTTGCGCTGCAGCTGATGGATGGCGCGGGTCTGCTCGCGCGACTCGTTCACCGTGAGCACCAGGCACCGGTTCAGGAGCTCCTCATCGACCTCGATCGCGGTCGTGGTCAGGAACAGCATCACCGGCCCCTCGACCTGGTACTCGTGCGTGACGAGACGACCGGAGACCGGGTCCTTTCCGGTGCTCGCGATCGTGAGCTCACCTTGAGATTGCAGGAGTTTCAGCGCGTAAGATGCCTCCTGCACGCCTTGCTCCTCGGCAATGGCGAGGATCTTGTGCTTGAGGCCAATCTCGCCCATGTAAAAGAGGCTCTGCCCCGTCATCGCCGAGTAGTGCACTCGCTCCTCGGGCGGCATGAGTGCGAGCACCGCCTCCATGAGGGTGGATTTGCCGGCGGCGCTCGTGGACTGCACCACCACCGCCAAGGGCTTCTCCTGCTTGCGCGAGAGGCAGGCGAGGTAGGCAATGAGCTTATTGGTCTCCTCCCCGACGACCCCGCACAGAGTCAAATCCGCGACGATCCGATGCGGGAGATTGGGATCGGTGAGCAGCGCCAGGGCGGCGGATTTCTCCTCCGCGGTCATCGTCAGGACCGGCGCGGCGGGCTTACTCTCGAGCTTTTCCGCTTGCAGCGCCTCGAGCCTCAAGAGCACCGCCCCGAGATCCCGCTTCAAGGCCTCTTCCGGGAGGGCGAGCTCCGCGGCGGCCTGACTGATGTAGGCCGCGCGTGCGCGCGCGATGTAAAGATCCAGCGTGTCGACATGGAAGGCTTCTTCACGCGAGACCAGGAGATTCACCTTCAACTGCCCCGGGGTCATCTCGGGCGAGAGTCCCCGGATGCGCCAGCGCCGATCCCCCAACACGATCAACACCTCATGGGCGCGCACCTCCAGCGGCACCCCCTGCGGGGGACAGACCTCGAGCGACTCCAGGGAGTTCGGCGGCACTGGTTGGGGCGACATCACGGGCGCTTCCAGGGGGACAGCGACAGCAGCCATCACAGATGGCGGGTCGGTGACGCTGGGCTCGATGATGACCGTTGTGTCCGTTCGCGGCGCCGGCGTCGAGGACTCGGGCGGGATCGATTCGGAGCTCGAGAGCGGTACGCCTTTAGGCTTCGCTCCCTTGCCCATCCAGTGCGCCGAGCGCAGCGCGAGTCCTAAGCTCTTCGCGGGCGGCTGCACCTTCAATGCATACTCATTGGCATCCATCCCGTGGGGGAAGAGGACCCGACAGCATTCGAGGCCTTCGGCCATGAGCTGCTGGCTCAAGCGCTCGGCGGCACGGTCACCCGCCTCATCGCGATCGTAGGCGATGAAGACACGCTCGATGCCGCATTTCTTGAAGAGCTCCAGATGCTCGGCGGTAAAGCCCTCCACGCCGTAGCTCGCGGTGACATTCCGGAAGCCGGCTGCCCAGTAGGTGAGCGCATCGATCAGCGCCTCACACAGGATGACTTCCTTCGGGCTGCCGTCCGCAGGACTGCCGTGCGCAGCACTGGCGTTCCAGACGCCACGGTGGGGACCTGGGAGGTACAGGTGGCAGGGCGTGCCGGGACGCAGGTCATCGCGGATCTTGCGGCCGTAGACCTCCGTGACCTCGCCGGCGTCGTTGATCACGGGAATCACGAGCGAGCCGTTGAAGTGCTCGTGGCCGGATTCGCGCAGGATCCCCACCCGTTGCAGCGCTGAACGCAGCTCCGCACCCGCCTTGTACTGCTTCGGCGCCAGCCGATAGGCGAGCGTCCGGTTGGCAAAGCCGAGCCTAAAGTGCTCGATCAGCTCCCGGCTGCCGAGGCCTCGGGCCTCGAGGTATTTCAGTGCCTCCGGACTCCCGAGCAGCGTCTCGTGATAGAACTCGATCACCTCACCGAGCAGCCGCTGATCGCTCGCGGCCTCATCGGTGTTGGATTTAAGCGAGAACGATTGCGCCTGGCGCAGCTTGCCCGGCGAGAGCTTCGGTGCGACGCCGACCGCGCCGTTGCCGGCGGCTGAAGCGGCTAAGGTGGGATGTTGTTTCAAAAGCAACTCGCAGGCATGGCGGAAGGAGACCCGGTGCGAGCGCATCACCCAGTCGATCACCGTCCCGCCGGCATCGCACCCGAAGCAGTGCCAGAGATTGCTCTTCGGGGTCACGATGCAGCTCGGGGTCTCATCCCCCTCGTGCCAGGGACAGCGGCAGGCCAAGTCCTTGCCCTGAGAGATGAGCCGATGGCCCTGACCCTCGATGAGACGCACGAGCGAGACCTCACATTTCAAGCGCTCGAGCTCGGCGTCCGGGATGCGCGCCATGCGACTCCCGTCAGTCCCCGGCCAGTCGACGAGCGCGCGGTCTTGCGGGGCGATCAGGCTCGATCGCCTCGAGCACCAGTAGCCCAGGGCGCACCTGCACCCGCACCGCCGTGCCGATCCCAAAGCCCGCCCGCTCGAGCCACCGCCCCGCCAAGCGCACGAACGGCGCTGGCGGCGGGTCTCGCCGTGGCCAAGGAGCCTTCGAGCGAGTGCCAATCGGCCGGTAGCCCACCGTGAAGTGACGAAGGTCCATAAAAGCCGCTCCCTTCCAAAAACCTGTCAAGGGGGTTTGAGGAAAAATAATTCGTGCGTACACTACCACTCTCAGTGGTAGTGTCAACCGCACTTCGCAGGAGCCCCCTACGCTATGCACCATCCCCTGGCTCACATTCAGGCAGAGATTCGGGTCGTGGCGATCAGCCAAGAGGAACGGGCGTTTTTCGTCGCCCTCGGCGCGCGCATCGCGCAGCTGCGCAAGAACGCGAGCATCACCCAGGTGCAGCTCGCCGAGTTCTTGGGCGTCTCACAGCAGACGGTGAACGCCTATGAGATGGGTCACCGGCGCATGGCGATCTCGGCGCTCCCCCGCCTGGCCAGACTCCTCGGGGTCTCGATCGAGGAGCTCTTCGGCGAGCCCGCCCGCTCCGGCAAGCGCGGACCCACCCCGCAACTGCAGCAGAAGATCGAGCGATTGAGCCGCCTGCCAAAGTCCCAGCAGAAGCTGCTGATGCAGATGCTCGATGGCATGATCAACCAAGCCAGTCGCTGAGTCTCACAGACAGGGAGTTTCCCCGATGGCCTCTCGCCGCCGCCCGGCCCTCATGCCCGTCGAGCACATCAGTCGCTCCATCCTCGTCCTGCGCGGACACAAGGTCTTGCTCGATGAAGAGCTCGCCGCCCTCTATGGCGTGACGACCGGCGCTCTCGTGCAGGCCGTCAAGCGCAACATCAGCCGCTTCCCGTCGGATTTCATGTTCCAGCTCACCACTACCGAGCGGAACGTGTTGAGATCACAGTCTGTGATCTCAACACCAAGCCGGGGCGGGCGCCGCTATATGCCCTACGTCTTCACCGAGCAGGGCGTCGCGATGCTCTCCTCGGTGCTCGGCAGCGAGCGCGCCATCGCCGTGAACATCGAGATCATGCGCGCATTCGTCCGCATGCGCGAGCTCCTCGCCTCGAACAAGGAGCTCGCCCACCGGATCGATGAGCTCGAGACGCGCATCGAGAAGAAGCTCGCCACCCACGATGAGGCGATCGCCGCCATCCTCTCGGCCATCCGCCAGCTCATGAGCCCGCCCGCCCCCAAGCCCAGGCCCATCGGATTTACCGCCAACCTCGGGGAGAAGAGATGACCTTACCGCCGCTTCTTTGGAGAGCGCGCTCGGGGAGTCAGAGGGCCACTGGCCCGACCTCGCATTCGAAAATCATGTCGGGATTGCTCGGCGCGTTGGGATTCTGACGTTGCAGACTATGTTTGCGCTCTCGGTGCCGCACCCTCGTAAATGCCATTGGACCTAAGTCCTCTCTATTGGGCCAGATATAGCGTGGCGTGTTTCTTCGCAGACGTACCCGGCTTCGACGGGATAGTGCCGGTCTTTGTTTTCCCACGTGCGCACGCCGTTTGGCAAACCATGTCGCTCGATGTAGCCCGGAATATCGAGGGGAGTCTCGAAAACTACTGCGAGAGGGCAACTTGATCCAGCCGGACGATCCACACGCTCGACGTGATTTCCTCTGCCAATCTCAAAGTCAAAGATTGGCTTAAGATTCTCGCTCAGATCGGGAATGGCTTTCATTGGGCACCGGGCACAGGCGTCAAGACGGATGTGAGATTCAAATACTGAGTGCCCGCCGAGCTGAGGTCAACCGTCGCTACGGGCTTGAGGATATTTTGATAGTTTTCGATGAAGAACTGGGCCCCACCTCCTGGACCGAATTGCGGGTTCGCCAACGCTACTCCAGACGGGACTGATATGTCTTGCGTCACCAAATAACCAGTGATATTTGGCCTATAGCCATAGATTGGATGGGGGTTTACTTGGAGGGAGCGCGATAGCGCGAATGAGTCAAACCCGGATGCCTGTGCAGTCGCCAAGTCAGTGAAATACGGGGTTGTCCCTGGAGTGAGCTGATAAATGATAGTACCTTGCTTAAGGGTGGTGCCAGACCATGCATCCGCATTGTAGCCGCTAGCCAGTTGATTCAGAGCGGCGGAGTTTTCCGCGGTCATGGGCGCAGCTTCGAGCGCGCTTCCAGAAACGGGTAAACTGAGGTCGAGCTGCCCGAGCTGCATCGAAGGCGGAGCGCCTCCAGCACCGAAACTCCCTGCGCTTCCGCTGGGGAATAGATCACCCAGCTGGCCGATGCTCTCCCGCAACGAGGAACCAACTGTGCTCAGCGACTCTGCAGCGGGAAGAACAGCAAGGGAATTCAGCCCCAGGCCCGCCAGGTGGCTCAGGTCATCCGCATTGGTGCTACCCACGACACTCGCCAGACTTTGGTATCCGCTCTGCAGGTACGGACTCGCCGATTGCCCCATCGCCTGCTCCAGAGCACCTGGAGAGACTTGCGCTCGATCAATATAGCTGGCCCATGCATCGGCAGTCTGGGTGCTAGCGCCGAACAGCCGTGCATCAATGTATGCAGCATCCGCGGTCGCCCCGACTGCGCCGTTATATATTCCTTTGGCGAGCGCGTACGGCCCAAAGCTGCCAAAGACTTCGGCAGCGAGAGCATTGGATTGATTCGCCAGCTGTTGCTGGTCCGCTTCATATTGCTGGGCTGTCGGTTCCCGTGTCGCGCTGATGACGACCTCTGGCAGCGGTGCAACCCATGCGTCGTTGGTGGAGTCCCAGATCAGGGACTGACCAGTATTGAGATTCTGCGCGACCTGCTGACCGGCGGTTGGATCGAAGAACGAGTTCCACTGGTCGGCACCGCCGGGAAGCGCTCCCTGCTGCAAACCCGTAGTTATCTCCTGGCCGATAGTTGCCAGCGACGGCGTCCTAATCGGCCCCACGCTGATCGCCTGCAGCGGAACAGTGGAACTGAGCTCGAGATTGTTCGTCAGCGGCGAATCCGTTGCCGCATAGATGTCGCCTGCCGCGGTCTGCGCAAGCTGGCTCTCGTTTGCGGCAGCGATCTGCGCCCCATTCTGCGCGAGTAGGGCATTCGTACTGGCATTGAGGCCGCTGTACTCCTGCTGCTGCTCGTCCTTGGTCAGCCCGTACTGCGGCCCCGCCTCGGCCTCAACGATACCGTTCCCGATGGCATTGCCGAGAGCAATTGCCCTGATGCGACGTCGTACGCATGGAGGCGCCGCGGCGCTGGTATTTCAGTCATTTAGCCGCTGCGGAGGGCGGCAAAACGGGGCGAGTTTTCCGGAAGACCCCGATGTGCGGTTTTCGGCTCCAACGGCCGCGGCCGCCGGAGGCTTGTTACAAAGAGCGGCTCCGTGCCTATCCTGCATGGCACTCCCCGGCAGCACAGGTCGTTACACGGAGGCAGGAGGGCCGGCGGACGCCGGCCCCCCCCTGGGCGGCTAAGGGGTGAAGCCACCGGAGAGGGTTTCCATCTGCCGACGCAGCGCGTCCTTGTGGGTCTCGAGCGGGCGCACCAGGCGCCAGGCATCGAGCACGCGGGCAAGCTCGATCATGCCGCCGATCTCGCGCCAGCGGCGCTCGAGGGCGCTGTAGGGCTGATTGGGCTGCCCGGTGAGTCGCGTGCTCCGCGCGGTGACGGCCTCCATGATCTCTGCGATGGCGGTTTCGGTGAGGGGGATTCGGATCGGGGAGTGAGTCATGTTCTGTTCTCCGGTGGATGGGGGGCTCGCCCGCTTTGCCCCCATCCGCCGGAGAACTCCGGCACGCATCAGTCCGAGGCGAGCGCTCGGGATTGCAATGCACGTGACCGGCGCCGTCTTCGGCGACGGGCGCGGGCGTTGCTCTTTGCGGGCAGCACGCCTCACGCAGCGCGAGCCCAAGAGATGGCGCGAGAGGATCGGGAGATGAACGGTCAGACGATGCGGCGTCAGCCGCACCTTTCAGCGTGCCGGGTCAACTATCGATCGGCACGGAGTAGTCAACACGAGTCAGCTTGCAAGCTCGGCGAACATGCTCCGCACGCTGCGGCGGGCACTTGAACATAGCGCAGATTATGCGGGGCGAAGCCCGGACAGCGCCGTCTGCGGCGCTGCGCATAATTTCTCAGCGTTATGTTTAGGTGCCCGCCCAAAGCCCCCTTCCAGGGGGATGGGGGGCTCTTCAGCACTGAAGGTGGACGGCGTTCCATTTACGAGGAACCAACATCATTCTGCGATCTCATCCCGCTCCTCTTCCTGCGCCTCAGCATCCAACGCGGCCAGCAGCGCCTCGGCGCTCGTGGGCTCGGACGGCTCCTCCCCCGTGCCAGGAACGATCGAGCGCGCCAGGCGCACCTTCCCGGGGTGCGTAGCGGTGTGGATCTCCTTGAGCCTGCGGATCGAGACCTGGGTGTAGATCTGCGTGGTGGAGAGCTCGGCGTGTCCGAGCATCGCCTGGATGTAGCGGATGTCGGCACCGTTCTCGAGCATGAGAGTCGCCATCGTGTGGCGGAAGAGATGGCAGGAGCGGCTCTTGCCGAGCCGCGCCGCCTCAACGTAGCCGCGCACGAGCTGGGTGAGCCGGTTCGGCGTGAAGGGCTCGCCGGTCTGCGTGAGGAAGAGCGTCGCAAGATGCGCGGGATCACGTCCGACGACAAGATCAGGGCGCACCTCCTCCTGGTAACGATCGATCCAGGCGATGGCACGCTCGCCGATCGGGATCATCCGGTCCTTCTTGCCCTTGCCCTGGCGGATCATCACCGTGCCGCGCTCGCGATCGATGTCAAAGAGCGCAAGGCCGATCAACTCCCGCCGGCGCATGCCGGTCGAGTACAGCGTCTCCAGGATCGCACGATCCCTGATGCCGCGCGGCTCATCGGGTTTGGGGATTTGCATCACCTGTTCGACCTCGGCGATGGTGAGGACGTGTTTCGGCAGCCTGCGCTCGAGGCGCGGCAGCTCGAGCTCCGAGGCCGGGTTGTAGAGGAGGTAGTTCTGCCGCGTCAGCCACCGGAAGAGCGCCCTCACCGGGACCAGGCGCGCATGCTGCGCGCGGAAGGTGAGCGGCTGGCCGTTTCTCTTGCGCCAGTGATAGAGCGACCGTTGGTAGCGCTCGAGGATGGGCTTGGTGATCTCCTGAGGTCTCCCGAACCCGCGCTCGGTGCACCAGGCGACGAAGTACCCGAGGCAGGCCTCGCGGTTCTCAACCGTGCAACTCGAGTAGTTGTGCACCCGCAGCCACTCGAGGTAGCGCAGCACGTAGGCGGCCAGACCCTCCGGATCGTGCCGGTCGGCGAGCGCGCGCTTGGCGCGGGAAGGGGCGACCGGCATGGCTCACCGTCCAGAGAAGACAGCAGCTAAGGAAGAAGATAACGGCGCGGACGCGAGATCGCCACTACGACTATGACCATCGAGCGAGACCTGCCCCGGGCGTGCCCTTTCCGACCCAACACCCAGTGGATCGGGCAAATGGCTCTGATCCTTGGACTTTTCAGCCAGCACAACCGACTGCGAGGCGGGTGCAACCGGGGTGCGAGCGGCCTGCGAGCAGGGTGCGAGGTCGGGGGTCTGACCCTGCGAGGTGGCGATCGTACTGCCAAGGGTGCGCACCCTGCCAAGGGCAGAGACATCGATCAGCCCGATCATCTGCGGAGCGGAGCGTTCGAGATCGCCATCGAACAGGAGCTCATACTCGAAGCGCTGGCCGCTGCGGCCAGCCACTGGCCGAGCGTATTCCATCGCCACCAACCGCTCGAGATGGATTCTGACGGCGGTGTCGCTCATCCCGCAGCGGGCTCTCAGCTCCCTTCGGGTAAACCGCGCATCGGTGCGGGCGAGCGAGCGCGTCCGGCATTCTTCCTCGACCATCGACTCGATCACCCCGAGCACTCGGCGCGTCTGCGGCGGTAGCTCATCGAGAGAGCGACCCAGCACCTCATGCGCAAGCTCGTTGGCGAGGGCAATATCGGCAAGTGTCGCCTCGATGTACTCGATCGTCCGGCCACCGCGCATCACCGCCTTGACGTCACGCTGATGCTGATGGAGGAGCGCGATGGTCTCGATCAGCGTCAGGTATTTCGCATGGTCGCGTCGCGTGCGAGTGCGGTCATCGAGGAAGGTCAGTCGCTCGGCGTAAGGGTTGACCACGGCGAGTGGCCGCAGGAGCCGCTGCGCATTGCGGTGCAGCCGCTGGATCGCCTCCGCCTCACTCTGCGCCATCAGGCCCGCGAGCGTGCGCCGGGAGCGCTGCCGCGCCTGGATCGCGCGGGTCTGCTCGCGGCTCTCGTTGATCGTGAGCACCAGGCACCGGTTCGTGAGCTCCTCGTCCACATCGATCGCGGTGGTGGTGAGGAACAGCATCACCGGCCCCTCCACCCGGTACTGCTGGGTGACGAGCATCCCGGTCGCGGGGTCTTTTCCTGTGGAGGCGATTGTGAGCTCGCCCTGCGATTGCAGGACTTTGAGCGCATAGGCCGCCTGCCGCACCCCTTCCTCCTCGGCGATGGCGAGGATCTTGTGTTTTATTTCCTGCTCGCCGAGATAGAACAAGCTCTGCCCGGTCATCGCCGAGTAGTGCACCCGGTCCTCCTCCGGAGTCAGCGCGAGCACCGCATCCATGAACGTGCTTTTCCCCGCCGCTGAGGTGCTCTGGATCAGTACCGCCAAGGGCGAGGCAAGTTTTCGACTGATGCACGCGAGGTAAGCGACGAGCGCATTGGAGGGCTCCCCCACCAGGCCCACCCGTTCGAAGTCACCGACGATGCGCTCGATGAGCTTCTCATCGCGCAGGAACGCGAGCGCCGCCGCCGTCTCATCGGCGGACATCGCCGGGAGCGGCGCGACGCTCGGCTGTTCGGCCGCCCGTGCGCGCTCGTCGATCACCTGCTCGAGCTTCAAGAGCAGGCGGCCGAGATCGTGTTGGATCACGCTCTCCTCAACGGAGATCTCGAGGGCGGCGAGCTTGGCGAACGCCGCTCGCGCCTTCGCCTGGTAGAGATCGAGGGTATCGACGTGCAGGCCCGTCTCGGCGGCAGCCGCCGGCGTCAGCTCCTCCGCCCCCGAGCAGGTGACCAGCACATTCACCTTCAGCGCCTCGGTGAGCTGCTTCGGCATTCCGCGGACCCGGTAGCGCCGCTCCCCGAAGGCGATGATGAGCTGTTGCTCGTCGGCTGTGCAGCCGGCATCGTCTTTCGGCTCCGATACCGGCCCCGCTGGGACCGCGGCCGCCTCGGGCTCCGGCAACATAGGCTGCGGCGAGATGCCCTGCGCCGGCGAGGCATCCTTCTTAGCCGCGCTCTCCGGAGCCGTGCTGATCCTGTCGTCAGCCAGAGCGTCCGGCGTGTTGGGTTCAGCGCCTAAAGGGGAAGACTCTACCGCAGGAGGCGGGGATTCAGACGCAGCGGCACTCGGCATTGGCGGCGAGACCTTCAGAGGCTTCACCCCGCGCCCCATCCATTGCGCTGAGCGGATCACCACCCCGAGGGACTTCTCGGCAGGCATAACCCGACTGGCGTATTCGTTCGCATCCATGCCTTTCGGGAAGAGCAGCCGGTAGCACTCCAAGCGCTCCGCCATCAGACGTTTCGCCACCGCCTCGGCACCGCGATCGCCGGCATCATCACGGTCGAAGGCGATCAGCACGCGCTCAGCGCCGCAAGTCTTGAGCGCGGCGACGAGTTCGTCGGTAAGACCATTGACACCAAGGCAGCTCGTGACATTGCGGTAGCCGGCCGCCCAGAAGGTGAGCGCATCGAGGATCGCCTCGCAGAGGATCACCTCCCGCTGCCCTTGGAGGCCTTCGCCATTCAGCACTCCGCGGTGGGGACCCGGCAGGTATAGATGCATCGGCGTGCCGGCACGCAAGTTGTCGTTGATCTTGCGGGCATAGGCGCCGACAACATGACGGGAGCTGTCTGATGGGGCGCTGTCCACCAGATTGCCGTCGGCAGGACTGCCGTCCGCAGGACACCAGAGCGGCACGACGATCGAGCCGTTGAAGTGCTCGTGGCCGGATTCGCGCAGGATCCCGATGCGTTGCAGCGCGGCGCGCATCTGCGCGCCCGCCTTGTACTGCTTGGGCGCCAGGCGATACGCGAGCGTGCGATTGGCAAAGCCGAACCGGAAGCGCTCGATGAGCTCCCGGTTACCGAGCCCTCGACCCTCCAGGTACTTCAGCGCCTCCGGGCTCGCGAGCAGCGTCTCGTGATAAAACTCGATCACCTGATCGAGCAGCCGCTGATCGCTCGCGATCTGGTCGGCATCGGTTTCCAACGCAAAGGACTGCGCTTGGCGGAGCTTCCCCTGCGAGAGCTTCGGTGCGACGCCGGCCTGAGCGTCAGCGGCCCCAGCGACCAAGGCCGGATGCTCCTTCAAAAGCAGCTCACACGCGTGGCGGAAGGAGACCCGGTGCGAGCGCATCACCCAGTCGATCACCGTCCCGCCGGCATCACACCCGAAGCAGTGCCAGAGATTGCTCTTGGGCGTCACGATGCAACTCGGGGTCTCATCCCCCTCGTGCCAGGGACAGCGGCACGCCAGGTCCTTGCCCTGACTCAGGAGCCTTATTCCCTGGCCCTCGATCAAGCGCACGAGGGAGACCTCGCGCTTCAGGCGCTCGAGCTCGGTATCCGCGATGCGCGCCATGCGGTCAGTCCCCGGCCACTCGGCGAGGACGCCGCCTCGGGCGATCGGGCTCGATCGCCTCGAGCACGAGCCGCCCTCGGCTCACCTGCACCCGCACCACCGTGCCGATCGTGAAGCCCATCCGACCGAGCCACCGGCCCGACAAGCGCACGAACGGTGCCGGCGGCGGGTCTCGTCGCGGCCAGGGAGCCTTCGAACGCGTGCCGATTGGCCGATAGCCGACGGTGAGGTGACGGAGGTCCATAAAGCGGCTCCCTTCCAAAAACCTGTCAAGAGGGTTTGAGGAAAAATAATTCGTGCGTACACTACCACTCTAAGTGGTAGTGTCAACCGCGCTTCGCAGGAGACCCCTACGCTATGCACCATTCCCTGGAACACATTCGGGCAGAGATTCGGGTCGTGGCGATCAGCCAAGAGGAACGGGCGTTTTTCGTCGCGCTCGGCGCGCGCATCGCGCAGCTGCGCAAGAGCGCGAACATCACCCAGGTGCAGCTCGCCGAGGAGCTCGGCGTCTCCCAGCAGACCGTGAACGCCTATGAGATGGGCCACCGGCGCATGGCGATCTCGGCGCTGCCTCGCCTGGCGAGGCTCCTCGGGGTATCGATCGAGGAGCTCTTCGGCGAGCCCGCCCGCACCAGCAAGCGCGGACCTACCCCGCAGCTGCAACAGAAGATCGAGCGCCTGAGCCGCCTGCCGAAGTCCCAGCAGAAGATGCTCTTGCAGATGCTCGATGGCATGCTCAGCCAAGCCGGACGCTGAGCCGCCGCGCGGCTAAAAAGGGAACTCGCCCATGGCCTCATCCCGCAGCGCCGCCCTCGCGCCCGTCGAGCACATCGGCCGCTCGATCCTCTTCCTGCGCGGCCAGCGCATCATCCTCGATCGTGATCTCGCCGCGATCTACGGCGTCACCACCAAGCGACTGAACGAGCAGGTCAAGCGCAACGCCGATCGTTTCCCCGAGGATTTCGTCTTCCAGCTCACGCCCGAGGAGGCCGAGCGTTCAAGGTCGCAGTTTGCGACCTTGAAGATCGCGCGCGGCCAGAACATCAAATACCGCCCCTTCGCCTTCACCGAGCACGGCGCCATCCAGGCCGCCAATGTCCTGAACAGCCCGCGAGCCATCGCCATGGGCGTCTACGTCGTGCGCGCCTTCGTGCGGCTACGTGACCTGCTCGCCTCCAACACCGCGCTCGCCCGTAAGCTCGATGAGCTCGAGCGCAAGTACCAGCATCATGACGATGCGATCAAGGCTATCCTCTCGGCCATCCGCGAGCTGATGAACCCGTCGCAACCCAAGCGGCGGCCGATCGGATTCACCGCCGATCTCGGGCAAAAGAGCTGATACGGCCCGGCCTTCCCTGTCTCACAACCGTAAACAAAACTCGCTCCTCGCCTATCCTGCATGCACCCCTGAGCCTCGATGCCGTCCCCGTCACCGCCGCCATCCCTGTAAATCGGTCCGACATCCGATGCTGCTGCAAGAGCGGTGCAGGATAGCCTTCGCGGCAGCTCGTGTCAGACACCCGGAGCATTCTCCGATCGCAGAGTCGGTGCCTTCCCGCCTGCCTGATCGGCTGTCTGCAATGCGCATCACCCGCCGGATTGTGTGGGCCAGGGCGTGGTGCCGGCACGTGCCTCCTCAATGCGCCGCCGGCTGCGCGCTCCCACTCTCCGAGCCAGCGGGATGAGATAAAAATTCGCGAAGATGCCGGCAACCCCCACGGGGACGGGCGGCAGACTCTTAAATGGAGGCAGCTCGAGCAGGCAATACCAGAGAAGCGCGTTGATCGCCAACCATAACCCTACCGCCACAACGACCCCAACGATAGGGGCATAGAGCGAGCTCTGAGCGGGCGCCGATGAGCCCTGCGCCCCAGTCGGCCGATCGGAGTCCTGCGGGACCAGGCCTCCCGCTACACCCAGGCTCGTTGGCCGCCTCGATCTAGACAAGCCAAAGCGCATGTATCGCGCAAAACGCCAAGCGGCGATTGCGACAACCAGAACCAGTAATGCCAGGCGCGTCTCTTTGTCCATGTTCTCCTCAGCGGCGACGTCACGACATTTTATGGGTTTCGGCGTCAGGCAGCTCCGGCGCGTCTACGCGCCATGGCAACTCAGCCGGCGTTCGCACACCCGGCTGATTGACGTCCCACCCAACGAACCACCACCGCAACCGCGTTATTCCCGGAGTCCTGGCTAGCACTGCGTGTACCTCTTTACTGATGACCATGAGGTCTTTGGCATACCGTTCCTGTTCATCTTCCGGAAAGCGCTCACTGAGCACGGAGAACCGAGACGGATTTATCAAAATCTCCCACATTCTCACCGCGTTTCCGGGGTATTTGTTCTGACGTATTAGAAGGTGAAATTTCTCACCATTCAAAGTCACAACAAGCACCGAGTTTCTAAAAAAATACCCCGGATACAGCGGTATATGACCAAACCGCTTGGACAGTTGCCGAGTCATCATCCTCGAAAGGTCCACGCGAGCCCTCCATTTTGGCACTATCTCGAGACCGAACCCAACGCGTGGCGCTCTCTTAATGCTCATCTGCACAACTGCTTGCAAGTCATCAGAAGGGAACTTCGAAGAACTCTGGGGGTAACTCTCCTACCCTGCCCGAGAATTCCATCTCTCCCGTTTGTGGATTAAATCTCACCGTTGGCCCTGGATTATACGGTTGCTCCGTCGTCTGCGGCTCTGGCGTCCCTGCTTCCGGAGGCATCGGTCCATCTTGAGGCTCACCAGTAGCGTTGTGAAGCTGGAGGGATACCACGCTCACTCGCGTCAACAGACCCAACGCCTCGAGCGTCCGCTGCAGGAAATTTACGTCGTAGTCAAGCGCAATAAGACCTGGAGTGATTGCGGGTGGGAGTTCGAATGGGAGAGGCGGCTCCCTCGTCGCCTGCACCACGGGGCAAGCTATGTACGCACAACCACTTTGCGAGGGATTACTTTGCTGCGCAGGCGCTGGAGCCGCCGTTGTGGGCGCGGATACTCTTACCCGTCTTCCTGCGCCCACTCCACCCCACGAAATCCCTCCGAATGTAGAGCCAACTCCGGCAGAAGTTGAATTCGTCGACAGCGAGCCGAATGAAGATATGCCCGTCAGACCGGATGGGTCCCAGTCCCACGAGCCTGAGGTCTTATTATATTCGTAGGCGCCAAGGACCGTACTCGAATTCTGCGTTGACCCCTGATAAACGTCCACCACCTTTCCGACGCTCGTGTTTCCACCCTCTGCCGTTAGATTCATTGTTTCGTGGTAAGAAACGCAATTGCCAGCACAAGTGGCACCTGAAAAATTGGCATACATACCGCCATCGGGGCCCGCACCCGAGGTTACCCCGTCGCTGAGGTCTGATTTGTCATGTGTGTTCTTGTCATCAAACCCCGTCGGGTCATTGTAGGTCAGAGGATTGAATTCCGCGTACGCGTAACGATTGTAGTCCACCGTACGGGTGGGATCTGGGATATTCGGATCGGCCGAGAGAAACCTGCTGCCGCTGGGCACGTATATGCGCCCATTCATATTTACGCTCCAAAGCCCGGGATTATCGATGCTCTCCTGGCCGGTGAATCTATGCCGAGTGACGGCCGCCATGGCTATCTGTGCCGTGCTACTACTCTCAGTCCACCCCAGGGCCGCATAATTCTGGGCGGCGACTAAAGCGCCGGCATGATCCGTGACCACTGCGCTGCTGTCGAGATTGTCCTTCGTCATATAGTAGAGCGCGTTGACTCCGTTGGTCCACCGGTTATAGACAATGGAGTTGCTACCCGCGGGTATGTAGTAGCGGTAGGCGGTGCCGCTCGAATTCGTCATCTTCTCCATTAGGCCGCCAATGTATTCCGTGGTCTCCGCTGAGCCGCTATAGCTTGCAATCTGCTTGAAGCGCTGATGATTCTGATCGTAGAAGAACTGGCTGGAGCTGTTGTAGCCGGGAGCGCTCAGAACGTTTGGCTGATTGAAGCTCGTCCAAGAGAAGGATGCGAAGGCTGTGCCGCCGGAGCTGCCCGTGGTCATATTGCCGTTGGCATCATAGCAATACGAGCCTGGCGGCCAGGCTCCCTGCCGGTCGCTGCGCAAGGCATGCGGCTGCGCATTCGCATAGTACGTGCATCCAGCCTGGGGAGTCGTATAGTCGTTGACGTTGGCCGAAGCTCCACTCGCCTCCCATGTAGCAAGCCTACCCATAGCATCGTAGGTGAGGTTTGTGTTCGTATCCCCGGCAGTATTCTTGAGGCGGTTCACGTTGTCGTAGTACACGCTCTCGGTCGTCCCGGCATTGTTGTCCTGGCGCTGCTCCAGGTTACCGGCGGCATCGTAGAGATAGGAATTATTCTGCAGGTTGACCGTGCCACCGGTACCGGCGGTGATCTTGACCATTCCAGTCACCGGATCGTAGTCATGATTGACGGTGACGCCGTTGCCGAGCGTTTCCTGCGTGAAGCTGCCGTTGCCGTCGACGAAATTGCCGCTCCACAGCGTGACGTTCGGCGAGTCGGAGATATCGGTGATCGACTGCAATTGCCCGGCGGCATATCCGTACTTGACCTGCGGACGATAGCCGGACCAATCCGCCGGGTATGCCAGAGTGTCTAATAGTCCGGTCGTCGCGCTGTAGGCCCACGTGTAGGAGTACGTCGTGTCTCCGGGGATTGCAATCGAGCGCTGCGAGAGGCGACCATCGCCGTCATAGCTCTCGCTCTCGGCGTACCCGGTCGCTGCAACGCAGGCAGTCGGATTGGCGCCGGTCCCGGTGCAAACACTGTGCAGCCGTCCGATCTCGTGCGCGCCCGCGCTGGTGCCCCACGTCCAGTGGCTGTAGAGGTCCGGCTCGTACCGGTCGGTCATGCGCGAGAGGGCATCATATTTTGCGGAGAAGCTTTGACCCTTGGCATCGCTCCAGGCGGTGAGCTCCCCCAAGGCATCGAAAGTATAGTGCCAGGCGCCGAGGTCGGCATCGGTGGCAGCCGTCGTGAAAGGAGCCGTCCCGTATTGGACCGTACCCGTCCAGAGCGTATTGTTCAGACTGTCGGTCGTTCCGATGTGGCTCCCGGCGGCGTCGTAGCCCAAGATGATCGTGTACCCCGTGGCATCCTCAGTTCGACGAAGCCAGCCGTTCGGATCATGAACCAGCGTGCGGGGATTACCGTTGGCGTCTGTGGCGGTAGTGCTATCACCAGCGTACGCGTAGGTGCTAGTCGCGGAAGTCGTGGAACTTTGAGTCTGTGTTTGGATCACGCGATCAAGGCCGTCGTATGTGTAGTTGACGAACCCCTGTGAAGCAGGACAGTCGCCGGTCAGACAGGGTAGGCCGTGCCGGATTAAGCGCCCCAACGAATCATATTGCCAGCTCTCAAAGTCGTAGTAGCTACCCGAAGGATTGAGATTGCGGGCGAACCTCTGGATAGTGCGACCCGCGGCATCGGGATAGGTTTGGACGTCGGAGATGTACGCACCGCCAGAATCCAGTGCCGTTGCCTTGACCTCAATACTGCTCGTGCCAGGACAGTAGCTGTTAGCAATGCACGGCGTGTAAGTCCATTGGGTCGCGGTCTTGTCGGGCCGCGTCTCCTGAGTGAGCCGGCCAAAGCCGTCTGCATATTGCCAGGTGGTCGGCAGACCGTTCGGGTCGGTCTGACTGCTCAAGAGACCATATCGAAAGTCATAGGTGAACGTCGTAGTCTCGTTCAGCGCATCCGTGACCGACATGGGGAATTGTCCCGTAGCCCCCCAGTTCACGGTCGTTTGCCGGGCCGCCATGCCGATTCCGGTCACGGTATCTGTCGCGATATTCCCGAAGGTGTCGTAGCCGAGCGACTCAGTTACTTCATAGGTGGTGCTGCTGGGTTCTGTCGTAATCACGCTATAGCGGCAATTTGCCGTATCCGGCGTGTACTGCGTCGTGCGTGTCACCGGCAGGCTGCCGTCCGATGCAGTGTAAGTAATTTGCGACTCGCTCAAGAGCGTCAGGCACCCGGAGCCAGGAGCCGGCGTGTTGGTGATCGTTTGGGTCCAGGAATCTCCGGAATACGGCGAGCCCGGGTCATTATCCGTCGTGGTATTGATGACTTTGGTAGGGTAACCGTTGTTATCGAACGTATAGCTCGTAGAAGCGGTACCGGTCTGATCACTGTTTTCTGTGCCGCCGAGCTCAAAGTGCTTGACCGTGGTATTCGAGATGTACGGAAAGTACCGCTGATTCATGGAAGTGGAGTCGAGCACGGTCCGGGCGAGGGTGTTCTGGATCGAGCGGGCGGTGACCGTCGGGAAATTGTAGAACTCCTGGGTCGGCATGCCGGTGTAAGGAAACGCCGGGTTGTAGTACCAGTGTTCGTCCACGCCCGTTCGGCTGTCATGCGTGCGGGTCTGCTCGAACCCTTCGAACCCTCGCCCCTGCAAATTCATCCAGGCTCTGAAGTAGTTGATCTGCTGGCTGTAGGTTCCGCCCGATGCACTGCTCGGATCGCTGTAGATCACAGTGTCGGCGACATACACAGGTCCCAAGTAGTTGCGGTCGGGGTAGCTCGCAGCCGTGCCCTCGGCATCGGTGGCATCCTGCGCGATCGAGACATAAGCGGGGCTGATGCTGTTGCCCAGCCCGTCGACGATCTTGGTCAGAAGGTCGGGCGGAGTGCCCCCTCCATTGTGCAGGTAGTAGCTGACGGTGTAGGGTGAGGCGCCGCTCGTCACCACGAGCGCATCGAGCCCATCTCCCGTAGCGTTTCGCGCCACCGTATAGGTGCTCGCAGCGGAATAGGGAATCCCCGTCGATACGAGAGTCGAGCTGAGCCCGGTCCCTATGGAAAGGTACACCCCAAGGGTGGTGCCGTTTGCGACCAGCACGTCGCGTCGTCCATCGCCATCCCAGTCCACTCCTGCAACGGCCGTGTGGCCGAGCGCGATGGTTTGGGCAGGTGATCCATTGCAGGCGGAGATCACGAGAGTCGTCGGAAAGAGCAGATCCGAGCAGCCGTCGTCATTGTAATCGGCGACGTCGACGGGATCGCCGCTGAAGGCCTGGCTCACCGTGAAGCTCACACCGTTCCAGCGCAGTAGCTTGCTTGCGGCAGACCCGCCGGCGAGCGTAAAGAAGGCGAAGATGTCCTGTCGTCCGGTACCGGCGAAGTCCGAGCGCCGGCTACCGATGAGTGAGCTGATGAGCCCCGGATTGGGCATGGTGTCGATCGGGGTTGTAGAGAACTTCACCGTCCCTGTCGTGCTGCTGTTGACGCGCACGTAGAGATTGCCATCGGCATGGGTAGTGATGAGATCCGGGAGCCCATCGCCATTGACATCGGCGATGGCGAAGCTGCCCGCAGTGGTATTGTCGAGGGCGACCGTGGTGTTTGTACCCACGAAGCTCGTGCCATTCCACTTGTACCACCACCAGGTCCCCGCCTGCTGAGCGAGAAATCCATCGGTACCGCTGCCATCGACGCTTTCCTTGAGCGCCGTAGAGTCGGTAATAGCGGTGCTGATCGGCGCGGAATATCCGCTCGAAGTCGCGAAAGCCACCTGCCATGAGCCGTTCTGGTACCAGGCAAGATCGTTGCGGCCATCGCCGTTGAAGTCGTGTGCGGCGGTGAGCCCTGTCAGGGCGCTCGTGCTGCTCGTGAGGGTTGCACCTCCACCCAGCCCCTCGGCGGGCTCCTGATAGGTAAACTGCGTGGGGGATAAGCAATTGCTCTCGGTGGTATCGGCACACTCGGTAATCGAGGTCAGTGTCTGCCGGCCGGTCGTGGGCGAGCGAGCATAGGCCAGGAAGTAATCCTTGACGGTCGAGCCCTGGTAGTTAACCTGAATGCTGCTGAGTGAATAGAAATCGCTAATGGCGTGACCGGACACGTATCCCGCCTGCACGGCGAGCGACACGGGCTGATAGTTGAACACCATCTCGTACTCATAGGCAGTCGAGCCGTGGCCCGTGGGCGTCCAGCTGATGCTCGCGGGGACGGTGGTGCCCGCCAGATTCGCATCGGCTGTTTTCCAGCTGATCACCATTGTATTGCCGGCAGGGTCGGTAACCTTATCCAGCATCCAGACGTAAACCGCCGTGCCACCGAGTACCTGAGAATCGGGCGTGGCGCCGTACTCGTAAACCCAGCCGTTCCGAGCCTGCATGGTGAAAGAGGCCGGCCCGCTGCCCGTTGAACCGTGCGCCGTCACTGTCGAGAAATCAGCAATCTCTGTCTGATAGGTGGTCCCATCCGCACCGTATGTGCTCAGGGTCTCGCTGCTCGTCAGGCGCAGGCGCTTGCCATCGATGCAGTAGCGATCCGACAGCGTGAGTGCGATGCCGCGGGCCGCATTGTCCTGTGCGTAAGTCTGGACACAACGGTAGATGGAGCTAAGCCCAGTGAGTGTCCAGCCCACCCCTTCGGACCCGTCTCCGCTACGGCTGCTGTAGGAGAGGGTGATGTGAGGCTGGACCCCTTGCGGGCCGGGCGGTGCCCAGATGGGAATCGTGTAGGTGCCAGCCCCGGTAGGGCTCACCATGAAGGTGCCCGCCGTGCGCCCCACGGCCGCCTGAGCGTCTGGGGCAAACCCAAAAAGCGCCAACACAAGGCCGCCAGCGATGAGGCGGCAATATCCGGCCCAGCTCGTCACGAGATTCTCCCCAATGCACTACGGCATCAATTCTTATTGGCTGTGCGGCTCGACCTCGGCGCTCGAGCCTTGGATTCGAAGCTCCAAGACCTTTGAATGAGCGCTCCGCGAGGCTGCGCGGAGCGCCTGAAAGAGGCCTTCGGACTGAAGTCGGTGTTGTTGCGGGCCAGCATTCGCTGCCGCAAGAGCGGCTGGCTCATAGAGCGCGTCCGATGCGCCGCGCGCGTAGGCTGCCGCTCGGAACTCCAGCAGCATGTGAGGGGCGAACACCGCGCTCGTGGGGGGCGAGGGCAAGGGTGAGGCCCGCTCAATCGCGCGGACCAGGGAAAGCTTCCAGCGCTCATCGCCATTACAGTCGACCAGCGTCACGGCACCGACCTTCCCCTGAGGGTCCTGATCGACCTGCACTTGGCAGCGAAAGATCGGGGCGCCGATGGCCGTACGCGGCCTGAGCCATGCGCGCTCGATGCGCGCCTGAATCTGCCCGACATAGCGGCCGTACATTGCACCGAGACTCGACTCGTCCTCAGGCTGGCTGTCCTTGTCTTTCGACGTCTCAGACACCGGCGGCGCCCACGATGGAGCCGCGAGGGCATTCGGAAGGCCGATCGCAACCAGCGCTGGCGCACTCAGCGTCGGCGGCGTTACCGTCCGGGTGGTCGAGGAGCCATCGAGCACGATCCATTGCAGCGCGGTGTCGCCCGCATTCTTTCCGTCTGAGGAGTGCTGTGGTGGTGCCCCGCTCGTCCACAGCGCTGGGCCTACGAAGAGTACGTGCAGAGCGACTGACGCCAGGGCCGAAAGGCAGCTAGCGAGAGCTCGGGAAAAGCGAAGTCGGGCCCAAATGCTTTCGGGTTCGAGGGTGTCAACGGCCCCGGCCGCATCCTCAGCGACCCGCCGCGGTACAAACTCGACTACTTCGAGCGACCCCTTGAGCACGGATTTTCATCCGACTACCTTGTTGTTGTAGTCATGATAGGCGCCTCCTATCTGACATGCAACATACTCTCACAACATGGAGCCGGGCTGTCCGGCCCCGTGCGGCGAGGGTGCGGGATTTACGATCGTGCTGCGCCGACCATCCCAGAGCAGATTTCAGGTTAGTGCCGGGCCGCCCCGGCGAGGTTCAAATGTTCCTGAAATTCCCATCCGCAGATCACACCCGCTCCGGCTCCGTCTCCACCACGCTCACCGCCCCTTCCTCGACGATCTTCGCGAGGCCCATTGCCTGCGGCAACACCTGCTTGGCATAGAAGTGCGCCGTGCGCACCTTCGCCTGATAGAACCCCTTGCCGAGCGAGCCGCGCCCTTGCGCAGCGATGGCCGCTGACTTGGCGAGCAGCCAGCCACTGATCACGAGCCCGCAGAGCTTGAGATAGGGTACCGACACTGCCAGCGCGCGCTCGGGCGCGGTTGAGAGGTTGCTCACCAGCGAACGCGTCGCGGACTCGAGGGAGCTCACGCCCTGCACGGCGGCATCGCGCGTTTCGCGCGGCGCAACCCCGCTCGGGTCGAGCGCCTGAAGCTCGCGCCGCATGTCGGCGATGAGCGCGCCCATCGCGGCGCCGCGGTCGCGGCCGATCTTCCTGCCGATGAGGTCGTTCGCCTGAATGCCGGTCGTCCCCTCATAGATCGTGGTGATCCGCACGTCGCGCACATATTGCGCGGCTCCCGTCTCCTCGACGAAACCCATGCCGCCGTGCACCTGCACGCCGATGGCGGCAACTTCGTTGGCCGTCTCGGTACACCAGGCCTTCACGATCGGGATCAGCAGGTCGCCGCGCGCCTGTGCCGCCGTGCGCACTGAGGCCTCAGAATGGTATGCGGCCAGGTCGAGCTGCTGTCCGGCGTAGAAGGCAAGCGCTCTCGATGCCTCCGTGCACGACTTCATGGTCAACAACATGCGGCGCACATCCGGGTGGTGAATGATCGTCAGGCTTTCCGTGGCTCCTGCGCCCGGCGGCCGTCCCTGAACGCGCGTACGCGCGTACTCCACCGCCTGTTGAAAGGCGCGCTCGCCCACCGCGTAGCTCTGAACGCCAACGGCCAGGCGTGCGGTGTTCATCATGATGAACATGTATTCGAGCCCGCGGTTCGGCTCGCCCACGAGATGCGCGACGGCGCCCTGATCGTGTCCGTACTGCATGACGCAGGTCGGGCTCGCATGAATGCCGAGCTTGTGCTCGATCGACACACACCGGACCTCATTGCGCTCACCGAGCGAGCCGTCCGAATTGACCAACACCTTCGGCACGATGAAGAGCGATATGCCCTTGATGCCCGCGGGCGCGCCGTCGATGCGACCCAGCACCATGTGGATGATGTTGTCGGTGTAGTCGTGATCACCCCAGGTGATGAAGATCTTCTGCCCGAAGAGCCGGTAGCGATTTCCATCCGGCTTCGCGCGGGTGCGCACCTGTGCGAGATCGGAGCCGGCCTGCGGCTCGGTCAGCACCATGGTGCCGGTCCACTCCCCGCTCGTCATCTTCGGCAGGAACAAACGCTGCTGCTCTGCGGAGCCGCAGGCCTCGAGCGCATGCACCGCGCCGTGAGTCAGCATCGGACAGAGTTGGAAGGCAAGGTTTGCCGAGCCCCAGAGCTCCCCGACGGCGCTGCTCAAGGGCTGCGGCACCCGTTGGCCACCGAATCGCGGATCGGTGCCGAGCTGCTGCCAGCCGCCCTCGACGAACTGCCGGTACGCATCCTTGAAGCCCTTCGGTGTCGCGACGCCATCGGGCGTCCAGCGCGCGCCTTCGCGATCACCCGTGCGATTGAGCGGATCGAGCACCGTCTCGGCGAGCCGGGCGGCCTCCTCGAGGATCGCGGCACCGACCTCGTCGCTGTAGTCGCAGAGAGCGGGGCAGGCGGCGAGCTGGCCGATGCCGTGCAGCTCCTCCAGCACGAAACGCAGTTCCTCGAGCGGCGCGCGGTACATGGTCGTCTCCGGCGAAGCGGTGAGGGCCTGGGTAGAGGCCCGATGGCTGACTAGTGTAGCCGTGGCGGCGCTGCAATCCTACCGGCCGGTAACCTTGCCTGCCCGCGGGTAGGATTCTCAGGGCTCCGCGAGCGCGGGCACGATGCTCGCGGCCAGGAACTCGACGAAGCGCTGCACTCGGGCATCGGCGGCCATGGCCGTCGGATAGAGCGCGTACAGGGTGGCGGCGGGCGGCGCCGCCCACTCGGGAAGCACGGCGCGCAGACGGCCGGTGGCGAGCCCCTGACGGCAAAGGAACCCGGGCAGCAGCCCGATCCCGAGCCCGGCCGCGGCAGCCGCGTGCAGCACCGCCGGGTCACTCACCGCGAGCTTGGGCGCCACCGGCACTTCGGCGCGCTGTGTCCCGCGGTGAAGAAGCAGTCGGAACTCCGGGAGCTCAGCCGCCTCGGGAGTCAGAAGGTCGTGACCGCGCAGCTCCTCGGGCCGTACGGGGACGCCGCGCCGTTCCAGATATGCCGGTGTGGCGCAGAGCAGCGCGGGTGGGGCGCCCAGGGCGCGATGCGCCACGGCCGGATCACTGGACGGCTGCGCGCGGACTGCTACGTCCCACCCGCTTTCCATCCCTATCCCATCCAGGGCCACCTCGAGCGGGATGTCCGGAAAGCTCTCGAGAAAGCGCGGCACCAGCGGAGTCAGCAGCAGCCGCCCGTAGGTCGGATCCGACACGATGCGCAGCGGGCCGGTCGCAGGCGCGCGCAGTTTCGCGATCGCCGCGCGTGCAGCGTCAGACTCCTCGATCACACGCCTGGCATGCGGGTAAAGAAGCCGGCCCGCGGCGGTCAGCGAGAGTCTGCGGGTCGTGCGCTCCAGAAGTCGGGTGCCGAGCGCCTGCTCCAGGTCCGCAATGGCCCGGCTCACCGCCGCTTTCGGCACGCCGAGTGCCCGTGCCGCGGAGGAGAAGCCGTTCAGGTCTACGACCTTCGCCAGAACGGCCAGTTGTGCCGGTGCCCAGAGCTGATTCAAACCAGGTGCAATCCCTCTAAAGCGGGACCCTATTGTTTCACCCGGGGGGCAGGTGCGCCAGCGTCCCGCGACGATAAGATATCGCTGAAGCCGTCCGCACCCCACCTCTGGAGAAAGTCGATGAAGATCTCCGTTCATGCCCTGTCCGTCGATCTGCTGGCGAGCACGCTTGCCAATCTCTCACACGTTCTCGACAAGGGACTCGCGAGTGCCACCGCCCGAAAGATCGAGCCCACGGTGCTGCTGAATGCGCGTCTCGCCCCGGACATGCTGCCCCTGACTCGTCAGGTGCAGATCGCCTGCGACATGAGCAAGTTCGGCGTGGCGCGGCTCGCCGGCCTCGACGCCCCCAAATTCGAGGACAACGAGCAGTCTTTCGAGGAGCTGCGCGCGCGTATCGCGCGGACGATCGACTTCATCAAGGGCGTGCCCGCGAGCGCTCTCGAGGGCACCGAGGATCGCGACATCAAGGTGTCGCTGCGCGATCGTACGCTGCAGTTCAGAGGGCTCGAATACCTGACGCGCTGGGTCATCCCCAACGCGTTCTTTCACGCCACGACCACCTACGCGATCCTGCGCCACAACGGCGTCGACCTCGGGAAGACCGACTTCCTCACCGGCAGCGGCCCCGCATTTAGTCAAAGCGCGTAGAGCACGGTATCTGATTCTTCCGGCGCCGAGGCGCCGCCATATGTACGGGGTTCGCCGCTTCGGCGAGCCCCGTGGGAGTCCGCGCGCAGCGCGTAACCAGACACACTTCACGGCGGCACTCGGGGTATGCTGTCACTCTAAAAGCACACCGATACCGAAGACGCAGTCCGCGATGGGGAATGTCTTGCAGCCACAGAATGCGCTCTCCGCACGTCCGGCAGCAGGCGCATCCGCGCCAGGCGGTGAGCCCGCGACTGCCGAGGCCCTGGGCTGGCAGCTTCGCTCGGCGCTGCCTCCGATGCGGTTGCACTCCGTTTCGATCTACGACAGTCAGGGCAATGTTCTCTGGCTGAGTGAAGGCGCGCTGGGACCAGACGAGCACGGACTGGTCGTCGATGCCCTCGAGACAATGACCTCTGCGGGCACCAAGAGCTGCTGCGAGAATAGGCTGGAGGACGGACGAGTTGCCGTTTTTCTCGCCATTCGTGCGCCGCAAGGCCACCTCGTCGGTTTGTGCATGGTGCTCGCGGACCTGAAGTCGGGTGGCGAGGGTCTCACAGACCGTTTGATGACAGCGACGACGCGCACAGTCATGCAGAAGCTCGCGGTGCTTCTGAGGCCCGCGGGGGCGCGACGACCCGACGCCGATCCCACAGCATTGGTTCTTTCACTCGCTGAGGACGCACGACCTGCATCTTCGGAGCCTGTACCGGCAAGCACGCCCGCATCACCGCAGCCTGCTGCGGCCGCGCCGAAGGCCTCGCCGGCACGGACCGCGGACTCGGAGCTGTCTCCGCGAGCGGTGAACGACATCTTGGAATTTGACCTGCCGGACGCTCCCACCCTCGCCTGCGTCCGCCAGGAGATAGGCGCGACGGGGAGCTCCTCCGTGCTCACGCAGCCCGCCAGCGCCGCCACCGGTAGCTCGCGGACAATCGGCCAGACGCTGCCCGGTGAATCCGGCAGACACCGCTCACCGGTGCCTCCCAATCAGTCTCCTACATCCGAGGCCACAAGCTCGCGCGTCGCGATTCCAGCACGTACGGCAGACACCGGCAGCTCGCGGCAGCTCGCAAACCCGGCGGCGACCGGCGTCTCCCGCGCGGTCTCCCTCGATCCCGCGTTCGTGACGCTCGACATGCTGCCTTTCGTGAAGCTGCGCTCCGGCGGCCGTATGCGCCGCTTCGAAGTACTTCCAACCGGTACGGCCCGGGAGCTGCGGGATCCGGCGGTGCTCGATTCTCTTGCCGTGCAGCGCCTCCTGGCATGGCTCGCTTCTCATCGGGCGACCTGGACGGTGGAGCCGAGCAGCTTCACGCTGAACGTGTCGATTGCCACGCTGGAGGATGACCGCTTCGTGAAGCAGGTGGCCGCCGGCCTGAAGAGCAACGGCATCGCACCGGACACGGTGGGATTCGAGATCGCGGAGCCCCTCTGCACGCAGCGGCGCGCTCAGGTGGAGCGCTTCATGGCGACCTGCGATCAGCTCGGCTGCTTCGTCGTCATCGATGACTTCTCCTTCGATTCCGCGGTGCTGCCGCTGCTGCGCTCCAAGGCCTTGCGCCTCGTCAAGATCGACGGGCGCCTCACGGGCGGAGCGCTTCGCGACAAGCTGTCGCAGGCCATGGTGGTGGCGATCGTGCAGGCCGTGAAGGTGCTGGGCATACACTGCGCGGCCCAGCAAGTGGACTCCCAGGCGGCCTTGCAGTGGCTGACCGCGGTCGGGTGTGACTTCGCCCAGGGGCCGATGCTCGCGCGGCAGCAGCCGCTGGAGAAGCTTCTCGGGAACGGCGCCTGCGAGGCACCGTCAAGCCACTGATTCCGGTGCCTATTTTCCCTCCCGGCCTTTCATGGGTATGATGTCAAGGGGGGAAAACCGGTAAATCATGCTCACCCTGTCGCAATTGCGGTCCAGCCGCAACGTTCTCTTCTGGTCGCTGCACGCCGGCGGTTGGCTGGCTTATGGCCTGACCCTCTATTTCGGCTTCCTCTTTTACAACCAGCATCCCGGCACCACGCGGGTGATTGCCATCGCCGCGGCGGCCGGGTTCGTGCTTTCGGTCCCGATGCGCTACATCTACCGCAGCATCTGGGGCCGCGGCGAGCGCTGGGCCATCCCGGTGGTGCTGGTGACTTCGTATGTCACGGCGCTCGCGCTGCGCATCGTCATCAACATCGCATACCAGCATTTCGTCGAGCCGAAGGACCACTTCAACTCGCTGTTCGATTTCTTTTGCGGCGCGCTGATATCCACTTATCTGCTGCTCTGCTGGAGCGCGCTCTACTTCGGCATCAAGTACTACGAGTCGAAGCAGCAGCAGCAGGAGGCCGTGCTGAAGGCGGTGACTCTCGCCCAGGAGGCGCAGCTGAAGATGCTGCGCTACCAGCTCAACCCGCACTTCCTCTTCAATACCCTCAACGCCATCTCCACCCTCATCCTCGACAACCAGAACCGCACGGCCAATCACGCGGTCATGCGCCTTTCGGAGTTCCTGCGCTACACGCTCGATCAGGACCCGATGAAACGGGTTACGCTGCGCCAGGAGATAGAGGCCCTCGACCTGTACCTCGGCACCGAGCGGTTGCGCTTCGGCGAGCGTCTGCGGCTCGAATATGCGATCGAGGGCGCCGCGCTCGACGGCCTGGTGCCGAGTCTGCTGCTGCAGCCGCTTCTCGAGAACGCGTTGAAGTACGCCGTATCCCCACGTGAGCAGGGGGGCAGGGTGCGCATCGAGGGTCGTGCCCGCGGCGCCATGCTGGAAATCAGTGTCGTCGACGACGGCCCGGGAATGAGTGACGACTCCCGCTCCGGGGCCCGGCGCGGCGGAGTGGGGCTACGCAATGCGCGTGAGCGCCTGGCCGTGCTCTATGGCGACAGCTACCGCTTCGCAGTGCTCAACAGTCATCCGGGGGTACGTGTCGACATGGCGCTGCCATTCGAAACCGCAAGCCGCGACGAAGTGGCGCCGCGTACTGCTGAGCCCCGCTACCCGCGCCCCGTGCATGTCCCGCAAAGCGTGAGCGCGTGAGGATCCGCACGGCGATCGTCGACGACGAGCTGCTGTCGCGGCGCGGGATTGCGCTGCGACTGCACGAGGCGCCGGAGTTCGAGATCGTCGCGGAGTGCAGCAATGGCCGCGAGGCCGTGAACACGTTGCAGCGCGAGCGTCCGGACCTCGTGTTTCTCGACGTCCAGATGCCCGGGCTCTCCGGCTTCGATGTGCTGGCCCACCTTCCGCGGGACCAGTTGCCACTCGTCGTCTTCGTCACCGCCTATGATCAGTACGCCGTGCGGGCGTTTGAGGCGCGCGCGATCGACTACCTGCTGAAGCCCATCGACGACCGCAGGTTCGATACGACGCTCGATCGGGTGCGGCAGAGCGCCCATGCCCGCAGCGCGGCCGATCAGCGCGACCGGTTGCTGGAGATCGTGGCTGAGATCACCGGTTCCGGTGAGATCGGCCTCGAGGATCTGCTCGAGCGAGGCACCGCGGCACTGGGCGTGCGTCAACCGCAGGTGCTGCCGATTCGGCAGGGACGCAAGACCGTGCGCGTACCGATCCCGGCGATCCAGTGGATCGATGCCGCAGGCGACTACATGTGCGTGCATGCCGAGGGCGATACCCACATCCTCAGGGGTACGATGAAGGAGCTGGAAGAGATCCTCGACCCGAGACTCTTTCAGCGGGTGCACCGCTCGACCATCGTCAACCTACGCTTCGTCAAGAGCCTGCGTGCACACATGAATGGGGAATACTTCCTGACCCTGGAGGGCGGTCAGGAGCTCAAGCTCTCACGGACCTATCGCGACAAGGTCGAGCATTTCCTCGAGCGTCACGCGCTGCGCCGGAACGCGCCGGTCGAGTAGCTGACGCCGCAGCAGTCCACGAGCCGGATGCCGTTGCGGCCGCCGCGCTTGGCGGCATAGAGCGCCTCGTCCGCTATCTGCACGGCCCCCTCGGGGCTCGAGTCCGGGCCGGGGCTCACGATCGCTACTCCAACACTCGCCGTTACGACGCCTGCCGCCGAATCGTCGTGCTGGATGCCGAGCCCCTGGATGCTCTCCCTCAGCTGCTCGGCGATCTCGCGCACGTGCCCGGCGTCGAGATCGTAGAGCGCCACGAGAAACTCCTCACCACCATAGCGTGCCGCGATGTCGAGCGGCCGGCGTGCGAAGCGCTGCACCACCTGAGCCACGCGCCGCAGCGCCCGGTCGCCGGCCTGATGGCCATACCGGTCGTTGTACGGCTTGAAGTGATCGACGTCTATCAGGAGCAGCGCCAGCGACCGCCGGTCGCGCAGCGCCTGCTGCCAGAGACGGGCATAGTCGTCATCGAAGGCACCGCGGTTCTTCAGTCCTGTCAGGCCGTCGCGAGCCACCATCTCGCCGAGCAGCCCGCGCTCGAGGAAGGACGTACGCAACTGCCGCTCGACGCCCTGATAGACGAAAGCTCCGCCGGCGGTCGTAATGATGAGGACGGTGAGCGAGTACAGGATGACGGCGGCAGGCCACCCCGCATGCGCCAGCGCGAGCCCCAGCGTCCCAGCCATGAACAGGTTGGTGAGCAGCGCTTCGCGGAAGAGCAGGCCGCCGAGAAAAAACATCGCCATGCTCAAGGATGTCAGGAAATAAAAGAGCTCCGGCTGTGCGCCGGTGTGCCGATCGGCGATGCCTATGGCGGCAACCGCCGCGATCACCGGCAGGAGGAGCCGCGCCGCAGGCAGGTACAGCCGCTCGTACAGCCGGCTCCAGGAAGTCAGCGCCAGAGCGAGGCATGCTGGTATGACGACACCGAGCCAACCGCGCGCCACCTCATTCAACGGCACCGCATCCAACACCGTCAGATCGACCGCCGCGGCGATTGCGAGCAGCCCCAGCGCCAACTGCAGAAACCGCACGCGCTTGCGCGCGCGTTTCAGTTGGAAAGCCTGGAAGATCCGCTCGAGATCGGGTGCGAAGCACAGCTCCGGGAAGCCGCCTCGCAGCTCCTGTGCGTACGCGGAATCGGGAAGCGCATGGTGCTCGAGCGGCTCGGGGGGATGCATCGCGCAAGGAATGTAGCGCACGCGCCCGGTAGCGGAATGTGACGCAGTACCGCTGTGGCATCTCGGTCGCGCATGGCCGAAGTGCGATCGGGGTCACGATTCAGGCATGGGCATGCAGCGATCTGTGAGCAGGCGCGTTGGCTTGCGGCGTCCCACGTTGCAGGATCGCGATTACGCCTGCCGGAGTTCGCATCCGCCCATGATCGATCCGAGATCCCGCCCGCTTCCCCTGCCCGACCTGCCGGTGGAAGCGCCCCTCGATGCGCTCGCGCCGACCGAGCCGCGGGCCCGTGGTCGCGGCGCGGACTCCGCCGCCTCACCGCCGCCTGCACCGCAGGCGGGCGAGGAAGAGCTCATCGATCCGGAGAAGCTCCTGCTCGCGAGCGAGCATGCGTCACCCGCAACGAGGCCCGCCACGTCCTCCGCGACGTCTGCTCCTCAACGTTCCATGTCACTGACTCCCGGGGCGCCAGCCTCGACAGACACGCCGGTGCCTGCTTCCATCCGGCCTGCTGCGATCCCGGTCCCCACGCCCACATCTGCTGCTGCGGCATCCGCCCCCGCGACCGTACCTGCTGCACCTGCTGCTGCAACGCCCGTTGCGCCTGTTGCTGCGCCCTTCGGAGCCGCGCCGGGCGCCACGACACCAGCTGCTCCTGCGATTCCTGCCGCTGCGTCTGTTGTCGTCCCTGCTGCTCCGACGCCGGCCGCATCTGCTGCCACCACGCACCCTGCCGGTGCGTCCACTGCCGCCGTAGTGACGGCTGCAACACCTCCCGCCGCACCTGCCGCATCGTCGCCACCCGCGCCACGCGCCCCGGAGCTGATGGACCGCGACTTCATCGCCCGCAACCAGGTCGTTGAGCGCTATCTCTCCGGTCGCTTGCCCATTAAAGGCGCAACGGATTTCGAGCGCTTCTGCCGCGAGAATCCCGAGCTGCTCGATGAGCTGGGGATCCCTGAGCGCGTGAATGCAGCGCTGCGTCTGCTCGAGGCCAGCGGCAAGCCGGAGCCCTGGGCGGAGCCCGCGAAGCCCTTCTGGCAGAAGCTGGAGATCCTGCTCGGGATGCTCGGCGCGACGCTGCTGCTCGGGATCGCCCTCGCGATCGTAGCGAGCGGCAGTGCCGAGAAGACCCGCCGCATTGCCGCCCTGCGGCAGGAGGCGACCGAGCGTCCCCTGGACCCGGCCACGAGCACACGCGATATCCGTTTGCTGCCGAGCCGCGATGGCGCCTCGGATTCACCCGCCATCGTCATCGGCGGCGGCAACGAGGCGCAGCTCGTGAATTTCCGCATCGATGAGTCACGCTCACCCGCGCGCCTCTTCCGCATCACCATCGACCGCATCAACCAGGGTCGTGTCGGCATCATTGATCATCTCGCGAAGGACTCTGACGGCAACCTGAGGATTGCGCTCAACAGCACCGCGCTGGGCCCGGGTAACTATCAGCTCACCATAGAGGGGCTGAACTGGCAGGGCATGCCACAGCCCGACTCCTGGGTGACCATCGGCGTCCAGGCAACACGGTGAGTACCACTCGCCCTGAAGTCTTCGTAGCACGGCAGCCGATCTACGACGCCTCCATGGCCGTCGTATCCTACGAGCTGCTCTACCGTGCATCTCCATCAACCCAGAGCGCGCAAGTCCACGATCCCGGGCGTGCCACTCTGGAAGTCATCACGAGCGCCGCGCTCGAGATCGGCCTCGATCGCCTGGCCGGCGGCCTCCCGGTACACATCAACTTTCCGGAAGAGCTGCTGGTGAAAGTGCCGGATCTGCCGCTGCAGGCCGATCGTGTCACCATCGAGGTACTGGAGGACGTGCGCGCGACTCCGCAGGTCGTGCAGGGTATCCACACGCTGCGCGCGCGGGGCTATCGCATTGCGCTCGACGATTATTCGCCGCAGCGCAGTGACCCGCGGCTGCTCGAGCTGGCGAGCGCCGTGAAGCTGGAGATCACCCATCCGCCCGTCGACGAGCTCGCCCGCCTGGCGCGAGAGCTGAAGGCCGGCGGTCTCGAGCTGATCGCGGAGAACGTCGAGAGCCGCGAGCAGTTCGAGCGTTGCATCGCGCTCGGGTTCACGGGCTTCCAGGGCAACTTTCTGCAGCAGCCCGAGACCTTCAGCGCGCGCCGTGTGCCGGCGAGCCGGCTCGGGGCGCTGCGCCTGGCATCGGAGCTGCAGAACGCGGACTACTCCCTCGATGACGTCGAGCGGCTGCTCAGCCAGGACGTGTCGCTTTCCTACCGGGTACTGCGTTGCATCAATTCGAGCTACTACAACCTGCCGCGAAAGATCGACTCCATCCGTCAGGCCATCGTGATCCTCGGCCTCGACACGCTGCGCCAGCTCTGTGGCCTCATCTGCCTGCAGGGATTCGATGACCGTCCACCGAGTCTCATCGTGCAGGCCATGACCCGTGCCCGGATGTGTGAGCAATTGGGCAAGCTCGCAGGCGCGCGCGAAGCCGGCCCGTTCTTCATCACCGGCCTTTTCTCGCTGCTCAACGCTCTCCTCGGTCTTCCGATCCGCAAGGTCGTGGAGGAGCTGCCGCTGACACCTGCCGTGGTGAAGGCGCTCGTCGCGGGCGAAGGAGCGCTGGGGGCCGCGCTGCAGTGCACGCGCGCGTACGAACGGGGCGTTTGGGACCACGCGGTGTATGCCGACTTGCCGGCGCATCTCATCCGCGCCGCCTACGTCGATGCCCTCTTCTGGGCCGAGCAGTCGCGGGCTCTGCTCTCGTGAGACCTGCCCGGCCGTGACTCACTGCAACTGATTGCGCCGCGCTCGTGAGCGCGGTTGCGCTGCGATCACCTGCGTTGCCGCTGTTGTAACTCGCGCTGCTCAGGCACGGCATCTGCTACAGCCACGGATTCCCCGGTCCGAGTTGCTGGAGGTCATCATGAGCAAGTCTCCCGGACATCAGAAGTGGCCCGAGCACAAGGTGCTGGAGCGCCCGGTCGGAGAGCGGGTGACGGTCGAAGTCGACGGCCAGATCGTCGCGGACTCGCGTGGCGTCATCCGCGTCGAAGAGGACGGCAGCCCTGCTCGATTCTATTTCCCGCGTAGCGATGTCAGAATGGACAAGCTCGCGCGCACGGCGACGACCAGCGAGTGCCCCTTCAAAGGCAAGGCAAACTACTTCAGCCTGGCGATGAGCAGCGGCGGCGGCGGTAAGCTCGATGATGCCGTGTGGACCTACGAAGAGCCCTTCGACGAGCATCTCGCCCTGAAGGACCGGCTCGCGTTCTACGACGACAAGTACCGGAATATCCACGTGCGGATGATGTGAATACGGCGGCGAGCCTCCTAAGGGGGCCGCCGCGCTCATCGAGTCCGCGGGCCGCCATCCTCGAGCTGATCGTTGACTTCAGCTTCCCCAGGCCGCCGGCCCGGGCGGCTGGCGGCGGAAGGGCGTTCTCAGGCCTTTGAGAATCTTCCGCATGATCCGCATGTCGAGGGTCAGCGGAGAGTAGAGAAAGGCTATCTTGCGGATGTAATCCGGCACCGTCCAGTGGAACCTGGAGCCGGCAGGCAGGAGAAAAGTATCGCCAGCCTGAAGCTGCCGGCGAACGCCGGCCGCGTCCTCGAGGAGGACCGACCCTTCCAACACGTGGATGACCTCATCCTGGTCGTAAAACCAGTTGAATCGGCCGGCAGTGCAATCCCACATGAAGGACAAAGCCAGCCCGTCCCTGCTGCAGGTGAGCAGTTTCTTGCGAGCGATCGGGGTGCCCTCGAGTATCCATGCCTGAGGGATGGGCGAGGCGGTCAGGTCGTGCGTGTCGTGCCGCAGAACTTTGGCGCCCTCGATGGATATCGTCTGCTCCAGCACATCGAGCTCGGCCGTCGAGTCGTCCAGCACCCGGTGCCCGGCATCGCCCTCTTGTGGAGATTTTCCCATGTGTTGTCTGCTCAGCCTGACGCGTGTCCGCGCCAGCATACCGGTGCCGCGAGCAGCGATTCCGTGAGTTGCCGCACAATGGGCCGCCTCCCAGAGGATCGGCGCTGCCCTGGCTCAGTGGGGCTCGAGAGCGGTTACGCGATTACGCCCGCCGCGCTTGCTCTCGTAGAGCGCCGCATCGGCGGCCTTTACCAGGGCCCGCTGGGTGGTGCGCCCCGCGCCGCGCTGCGGCTGTGGCTCGATGCCTGAGACCCCGAAGCTGCCCGTGACCTGCAGGGCTCCTCCGGCAGTCGTATACGGAGTGGCGCGAACGCGCTCGCACAGGCGCTGGGCGATCTGCATCGCCTCGCCGCTGCCGACGTCGGGCAGCACCACCGCGAACTCCTCGCCGCCGATGCGCGCGACCCAGTCCTCCCCCAGGCGCAGCCCATGGGTCAGACGGGCAGCGAACTCCTGCAACACCTCATCGCCCACTTCGTGGCCGTAGGAATCATTCACGGTCTTGAAGTGATCGATGTCGCAGATGACCAGCGACAGCGCGCGGCGCAGGCGCTGCGCCCGCTCGAGCTCCCGCGGAAATTCGTGCTCGAAGAAACGGCGGCTGCCGCAGCGCGTCAGCTCATCGATGGTCGAAAGAATGCGGTTGTCGGTGAGCGCCAGCTGCAGAGCCGACGAGAGGCTCGCGATGCGCCGGGCGGTGGTGAGATGCGCCCAGAATTCCTCACCGCCGCCGGCTTCGGCCGGCATGCAGTCGTTGGCGCCGCGGCGAAGCGCTTCGCGTACGCCCACCTTGCCGTCGACATCCACGAAGACGACGTGGGTCGCCGAGCCCGCATGCAGCTGGCGCACCGCCTGCGCGAGCTCCAGCCGGTCGGTGAAGAGGAGCGCATGCCTGCGCTTCTCGAGCGTCACGAGAGCATCCGTCGCTGAAACGGCGCACTCGATCTCGATGTTGGCATTACCGAGCCATTTCACGAAGCGCTCGCGCACCTCGTCCGAGCCCAGCGACAGCAGGGCCACCGGCACCGGCGGGTGTCGGCGCAGGATACTGGAGAGCGTCGAGTGGTCCTCATCGCGCAGGGCGTGATCGAGCATGGCCTGCCGCTCGAGGAGATAGCTGGCAGTGCTGCTCGCATCCGTGTCAGGGTCGGAGCGGCGTCGCTCGGTCTGGACCTCGCGCGAGCGCTGCTCCCGGTCCTCGAGCAGTGAGCGCACCACGCCCGCAAGTCGGGTGAGCTCGGATTTGGCGACCATCCCCGCTGCGCCACGCTCCTTCGCCGAGATCGCCGCGGCCGGGTCGGCATGTCCGGTCACGAACAGGAACGGTGTCGCCGGACACTCCGCCTTCGCAATCTCGAGCGCCGTCCAGCCGTCCATTCCCGGGACATTCGAGTCGGAGAGGATGAGATCGGGCGAGCGTCCCAGCGCCTCGCGAAACGAATTTTCCGTCTCGACCCGCTCGAGCGTGCAGGAAATACCAGCCTGACGCAGCGTCCGGTGAGTCCAGTCCGCGTCCGCGGCATCATCCTCGATGATCAGCATCCGGATCATGGGAACCCTACCCAGAAAGGCCCGGAAACGTGAGAAACGCCCGGACACCGTTTCCGTGTACCTGTCGCCATTCTAATACATCGGCCCGCGCACATCCTGAGCCCTGCAAATAGCGCGCCGTTCCATCATACAAGTAGTAGCAGGCCCCTCGGCACCCACTCGACGCAACGCCCGCTCCGTGCGACTCAGATGTCTGCGCGAAGCGTCGTAAGCGGCGGCTGTCGTACCACGGACCGTGTCGCTAGCCAGCCACTTGCTACTACGAGGAGTCCGCCACCGAGGAGACCCGCCACGCACGCCCAGGGGCTGAATGCATAGCGCAGGTCCAGGACCCGTGTGGTGAGGAAGTAGGCTGCCACTGAGGCGCCGGCCGCGGCAATCAGGCCGGAAAGGAGGCCCAGCGCTGCAAACTCGGCCAACACGCCTTTGAGCACCGTCCGGCGGCTTGCTCCCAGCGTACGCAGCATTGCGCTCTCGTAGCGCCGCTCGTCGCGGCTCGACTGGACGGCAGCCAGCAATACCGTGAGGCCGGCAAGCAGCGTGAATGCGAACACGCTCTGCACGGCGAGCACGGCCTTGTCGAGCACGGAGCGCACGTCGTCCAGCAGATCGTCGATGTCGAAGATCGACACGCTCGGAAACTGCCGGGCGAGGCCCGCCAGCGATTGCGCGGCGCCTGGTGCGAGGTAGGCGCTCGTGAGGTAGGTGCCCGGGACCTTCTCGAGCAGTCCCGGCGCGAACATGATGAAGAAGTTCGGGCTGAAGCTGTCCCACTTCACCTTGCGGATGTTGGTCACGCGTACCGTGAACGTCTCGCCGGCAATATCGAAGGTCAACCGGTCACCGAGTCGTAGGCTGAGCCATTGCTCGAACTCCGTGGAGATCGAGACGAGCGGCTCGCCGTCATCGGCCTGCGTCCACCAGCGGCCGGCCACCACCCGGTTGTCGGCTCCCAGCTCGGCCGACCAGCTGAGATTCTGCTCGCGCGCAGCAAACTCCTCTCCCCGGTGGTCGGCGAAGCGCAGGGTCTCCACCGACCGGCCGTTGATCGCCGTCAGCCTGCCTCGAATCATGGGCAGTACGCGGGAAGTTCTGGCGCCGCGCGCCTGCAGATACCGAATGAAGGCATCGCGGCTGGCCGACGGAATGTTGACGAAGAAGTAATTGGGCAAGTCCGCCGGCAGGCTCCGCCGCCAGTCGCCGTCGAGATCGTTGCGGATGATTCCGAGGAGCAGCAGGGCCATGATGCCGGTGCCGAAGGCGACGATCTGCACGATGCTGTCGGCTCGCCGCCGATGGATACTGGCGATGCCGTAGCGCCAGGCGATGCCGGCACCGGCGCGCAGCCGCCCTGCCGCCATCACGAGCAGAGCGCCGGTCAGGGCGAGCAGTGCGACAAAAGCCGCGAGTCCCGCGGTGAAGCCAAGGAACAGCCTGCGGTCGAGCACCACCCAGTAAATGAGCAGCATGATGACTGCCACTGCAGGGCCGAAGGCCAGCAGCAGCAGGGGCCGCGGGGGCCCGATGTCGCGCCTCAACACGCGGATGGCAGGCACGCGGGCGAGTTGCAGCAACGGCGGCAGCGCGAAGCCCGCGAGCAGGGCGATAGCTGTCAGAAAGCCCATCGCGACCGGAGACAAGCTCACCGGCGGCAGGGCGGCGCTGACGAGCAGGCCGCGCAGTGCATACAACAGCCAGGCTTGGGCGGCGTATCCAACCGCGGATCCGATGACCGCGGCAAGCACCGCCACCGCCAGCAGTTGCAGGGTTGCCAGCGCGAGCGTGAGCCGCCGTGTCGCGCCCAAAGTCTTGAGGAGCGCGACTGTGTCCAGGTGCCGGCTCACATACCGCCGCGCCGACATCGCAACTGCGGTGGCGCAGAGCAGTACGGCGACGAGACTCGCGAGGCTGAGGAACCTGCCGGCGCGATCGACGGCGCTCTTGATCTGCGGGCTGGTGCTGGAGATGTCACGCAACCGCTCCGCCGGGCGCCTGTGCGAGCGGAGCCAGGCCTCGAAGACCGCGATGCGCTCGGGGCTCCCGGCGAAGAGAGCGGCATGGGTGACGCGGCTGCCCGGCTGGATCAGCTGGGTGCGGGGCAGATCGCTGGCATTCATGAGGAGATTGGGCACGAGGCCGGTGAACGTGCCGCCCTGATCCGGGCGCGAGATGAGCACACGGCCGACGCGAAGCTCGGCGGCCCCGACACTCAGCCGGGAGCCGACCCGGCCGCCCAGGGCGGCGAGCAGCCTGGAGTCGGGCCACGCCTCCCCCGGTGGCGGAATGCCGCGAGCCGGCCGGCCCTTTGCGAAGGGTTGATCCGCCACCGTCACAGCGCCGCGCAAGGGGTAACCGTCCGTGACCGCATCGATGTCGGTCAGCTGGCTCTGATCGCCCTGGAATACGACGCTGAGCAGGCTGGTGGCGCCGGCGACCCGAAGCCCGCCCTGGCGGGCCGCCGCCACCTCCGCTTCGGCGATGGGCTGCGGTGACTCGAGGCGGATGTCGGCGGCCAGCACCTGGCTCGCCTGCATGGAGACCGCGGCGCTGATCCGGCTCACCAGAAAGCCGACCCCAGTCAGGGCGGCCACGGCGACGGTGAGCGCCAGCAGCAGGACACCGAGCTCTCCGGAGCGCCACTCCCGAGACAGCATGCGCATCGCGAGCAGGACCGTTCGCATGCGCCTACCGCAGCCCGCCAGCTTCCATGTGCACGATCCGCTCGCAACGCGAGGCGAGGTCGGGGTCGTGGGTCACCAGTACCAGGGTAGTGCGCGAATGCGCGTTCATCTCAAAAAGGAGCTGGCCGATCCTGCCGCCCGTCACCGCATCGAGGTTGCCTGTCGGCTCGTCCGCGAACAGCACCGCCGGCTGCGTGACGAACGCGCGGGCGAGCGCCACCCGCTGCTGCTCCCCGCCGGAGAGCTGGCGCGGATAGTGGCGCGCTCGCTCTTTGAGCCCCACCTGCCGCAGGGTCTCGAGCGCTGCAGGGCGGGCCTGGCCATGTCCTGCGAGCTCCAGAGGCAGCATCACGTTCTCGAGCGCCGTGAGAGACGGGATGAGATGGAACGACTGGAAGACGAAGCCGACGCGCTGCGCCCGTATCCGTGCACGGCCGTCCTCATCCAGCTGCGTCAGGTCCAGGCCCTCCAGGAGCACCCGCCCCTGGGTCGGCAGGTCGAGACCGGCGAGGAGCGCCAGCAGCGTCGACTTGCCCGCCCCGGAAGGCCCCACCACCGCGACCGACTCGCCCGATGCGATGTCGAGCGAGACGTCGTGCACAATAGTCAACAGGCCTTCGGGACTTTGAACCTGCTTGGTGAGGTGGTCGGCCTTGAGAACGTTGTTGCGGACCGCCGGCGCCTGGGCGCTCGGCATCGGATTGATGTTCATCGCGCTCCAGAACGCGGTGGCGTCCGACCGTACCATTCTCGTGCTCGGCGACAGCTTGAGCGCCGCGCACGGCCTCAGGCCCGAGCAGGGTTGGGTGGCGCTGCTCATCGGACGCCTGAGGGCACAAGGGTACGGGTACCAGGTGATCAACGCCAGCGTGAGCGGCGAGACCACCACGGGCGGCCTGGCCCGCCTGCCGAGAGAGCTGCGGCTCACACAGCCCCGCATCCTCATCCTGGAGCTCGGTGCCAACGACGGCCTGCGCGGGCTGCCGGTCAACCTCACGCGTCAGCGCCTCGCAGAGATGATCCGTCTGGGGAAGGCCGCTGGCGCAAAGGTGCTGCTGGTCGGCATCCTCATCCCGCCGAACTATGGCCCGCGATACACCCGCCAGTTTGCGGACATCTACCCGGATCTCGCCCGCGGACTCCACACCGCCCTCGTCCCCTTCCTGTTGAAGGGGGTGGCGCTCGACCCGCATCTCATGCAGGAGGACGGTCTGCACCCGAATGCCCGCGGAGAACCGCTGGTGCTGAATACGGTGTGGCCGTACCTCGAGCCAATGTTGAAAAAGAGCACCCAGGGGGGCCGACCGTGAACCGATTCTGGCTGAAGTCCTATCCACCCGGCGTGCCGGCGGAGATCGATCCCGCCCGGCTGAGCTCCCTCGTAGAGCTGTTGCGGCAAGCCTGCAGCGAGTACCGGGACAGGCCGGCCTACGAGCAGATGGGACGCGTGCTGAGCTTTGCGCAGCTCGATGAGCTGACACGGGATTTCGCAGCGTGGCTGCAGGGGGCCGGACTGGCCAAGGGCGATCGCATCGCCATCATGCTGCCCAACACCCTGCAATATCCCATCGCGCTCTTCGGTGCCCTGCGGGCCGGCCTCATCGTCGTCAACACGAACCCGCTCTACACTGCGCGGGAGCTGCAACACCAGCTCGAGGACTCCGGCGCCACCGCCATCCTCGTGCTGGAGAACTTCGCTCATGTGGTTCAGGGTGTGGCGGCCCACACGCGCCTGAAGAAAGTGCTGGTGACGGCTGCCGGGGACCTCCTCGGCATCCCGAAATCATGGATCGTCAACTACGTGGTGCGGCATCGCCGCAAGCAGGTGCCCGAATGGCACATCCCCGGCGCCGTCGACTTCCGCGAGGCGCTGCGCGCCGGACGGAGCCTCCCGCTCAATCCGGTCAGCGTGGGGCCTGACGATATCGCTTTTCTGCAGTACACCGGAGGTACGACCGGTGTGGCAAAGGGCGCCATGCTGACGCACGGTAATGTCAGCTCCAACGTCCTGCAGGCGGAGGCCTGGCTCGGGGGGCGCTTCTCGCACGAGGCCGGAGTGCTGATCACCGCGATTCCGCTTTATCACGTATTCGCGCTCACCGCGAACTGCCTGCTGTTCGCGCACCTTGGCTGGAAGAACGTGCTGATCATCAACGCACGTGATTTTCCCGCACTGGTAAAGGAAATGAGGAAACAGCGGTTCGCATTCTTCACCGGCGTCAACACCCTGTTCAACGCCCTGCTGAATACGCCCGGATTTGCCACCATCGACTTCAGCCACCTCCAGGTCACGCTGGGCGGCGGCATGGCCGTACAGGAATCGGTGGCGAAGCACTGGAAGCAAGTGACAGGCAACATCCTCACCCAGGCCTGGGGTCTCACCGAGACCTCGCCGGCCGCGGCCATCAATCCCACGACAGAGGAGTTCAACGGCTCCATCGGCCTGCCCGTTCCCTCCAGCGAGATAGCGGTCAAGGACGACCAGGGTGAGGACCTCCCGCTCGGCCAGACCGGCGAAATCTGCGTCCGCGGCCCCCACGTGATGCGCGGCTACTGGAACCGCCCCGACGAGACCGCCAAAGTGATGCTCCCTGGCGGCTGGCTCCGCACGGGCGACGTCGGCTACATGGACGAGCGCGGCTACGTCTTCCTACAGGACCGCAAGAAAGATCTGATCCTCGTTTCCGGCTTCAACGTCTACCCCAACGAAGTCGAAGCCGTCGCCGCCTCCCACCCCGGCGTCCTGGAATGCGCCGCCATCGCCGAGCCCGACGAGCACTCCGGCGAAGTCGTCGCCCTCTATGTGGTCCCCAAGAACCCCAAAGTCACCGAGCAGGAGATCATCGAGTACTGCCGTAAATCCCTCGCGGCCTACAAGGTGCCCAAGCACATCTATTTCCGCAAAGAGTTGCCAAAGAGCAATGTGGGGAAGATATTGAGGAAGGAGTTGAGGGAGAAGGCCATCTGATCATCCATGGCGCATTCGCCGACGCGGGACACGGGCAGGTTCGGGAGCTCTTCCAGGCGAGCTAGTCGTCGATGATCGGTTCGAGCGAACTAAGTACACTCCCAGTCCTATTCGTACACCTTCATTGGATCGATGCGGCTCAAGCTTGATTTCGTGGCGCCCTGCGGACCATTGCGAGAAATCCTCCAGTAGTGCGGCACCCCGTCGCGAAAAGGTCCTCACGAAAGAAGCGGCATCGCCGGGAGATAGCACGATAGAGTCCTTGAATCCAACGAACGGCGGCGCTTCCACCGCATTGCTCGATCGAACAATGGCAGAGGCAAAATCTTCGAAAAGTCTTGCAAGCTCCGCCAGGTAGTAGCCAGTTTCAACGTTGTTGCGGTTTCCTCTTGCGCGTACGCGCAGCGCTCCTGTCTGTGTGGTCCTCAAGATGTTCATCCTCTCGAGCTCTCGTAATACCGACTTGGGGGTTACGTCTCCGCCGTAGAGCTTTACAAGGAAGGTAAATGACTTCTTAGGCCCTCTGTACGAGAGGACGTCGGGATACCCATTGCGATTCTGAAACCGTGGGTCAGTCAACCATCCTCTCAGCACTCTGAGTGCTCTCTGCTCTCCGCTTCTTCTATTGCCGCCCTGCTGGGTACCCATTGAAGAATTGAGAAGGGCCGAAACTTCCTTGCGGGTCATCCCAGTCGCGACAGAGAGCCGTGAAACGTTGACGCGCCGATCGTGTGGAAGGACCGTGTCCATGGCTGCCCGAAGATATGCTCGCTTAGCCGCGCGCACTAACTCATCAATCCCCATCCCTCCACCTACCAGCAGTCGAGCGATGGGCAAGAGGAGGTCCACGAGGGAGTCTTCCGTTCGCTGGTCTGGCTTCGCCCGTTTCAATGGCAATTTGCGCAACGGCAACGCAACTCGGTTCTAATGGTGTGAGCGATTCGATCTCAATGCGCGTAAATCGAGAATAGCCCTAAGCCGATGCGAGGCTGCTTCTTTCCCGTACGGCGGTTTGCGCTTGAATGCGCCCGAAGCCACTCATCCATTTCTTCCAAAAAAATCAAGCTTCGCTCCCTGGCAAATTCGACAAATTTGTCCGCGTTACCTCTAGATATTTGGCGGCTCTCCACCGCCCGCCAGAAGGGTCCAACCTGCGCAGCGTCACTCTTTAGTGTATGCGTAAGCGTTAGTGTCGCGGCCTTGAGAAAGGAGACAATCGGTTCAAACGCCATTTTTGAGCCAGCGCTTGCTCGAAAAAACGGACTGACTAGCTGAATTCTTCCATTACTCAATCTTCGCACGTTCCGGTAACGCAGGAGCACCCTCAGGAGGCTTTTGGGATCGCTACCGGCGCCAGCGCTTCGGGCCAGAGCCGCGAAACCATTCGCTCCCCGGAGTGGTAGCGATCGAGGTCGGCCATGTGAATCTAAGAATTTCCGCTCCCGAGTCCACATAGCGATAAGGTCTGCATAACATGTTGGTGTCCCGATGTGTTCCAATTCCCGCTTTCGGGGGGGCTTACGCAGATTATCAATTGCGGCAGCAAGTGCGGCCAAGGATTGCGCTTTGCTCATTCCTCCACTCTCGAAAAAAGCTGCCATGGGATAAAGCAGCGAGATAGCCTGATCCCTGTTGATGCTCGTTTTTTGTGTGGCCTGGTTGCGCATTTATAGTCTCCATAGCTCGTGATCGTTCCACGGACATGTGGCACACCATCTCAACAGGCAATTCCTGCAGAGTGGCCCTCACGACCATACGTGATCGCAATCCGACTGGTCTCTGAGACTCAAACAGGATACGACCAAGTCCCGAGACTTGCTGCGCCTGTAACTGGCGATCACCGCAGGACAGATGCCCGCAAATGGTGCGCACCTAAATATCTAAAAAAATGGAAACTCGGAGCCGCCACTCCAAGCACAGCCATTCTTTCAGAGTCTGAGCAATGTGCCTGTCGTTAGGGAAGGCAGCAGGGCATATGACCGCGCTGCGGTGAGCGGTTTAGACAATCCACGGTTGTCGCGTGAGCTAGATCTGGCTAGCCCGCGAAGGCGGCCTATTTTTTTGTGGCCTAAGTTCAGCCAATGATCCCGCTGGCCTACTTGCCGGTGCCGATGATCCCGTAGGACGAAACACCGGTCCCGATGATGCCGTTGGCTGAAGCGCCGGTACCAATGATGCCATTGGCCGAGGCGCCAGTGCCGATGATCCCGTTGGCTGAGGCGCCAGTACCGATGATCCCGTTGGCCGAGGCGCCGGTACCGATGATGCCGTTAGCCGAGGCGCCAGTACCGATGATTCCATTGGCCGAAGCGCCAGTACCAATGATTCCATTGGCCGAGGCGCCAGTACCGATGATGCCGTTGGCTGAGGCGCCAGTACCGATGATTCCATTTGCCGAAGCGCCAGTACCAATGATTCCATTGGCCGAGGCGCCAGTACCGATGATGCCGTTGGCCGACTTACCGGTACCGATGATGCCGTTGGCCGAGACGCCAGTACCAATGATTCCATTGGCCGACGCGCCAGTACCGATGATCCCCTTGGCCGAAGTGCCGGTGCCGATGATGCCGTTAGCCGACTTGCCGGTACCGATGATGCCGTTAGCCGACTTGCCGGTACCGATGATGCCGTTGGCCGAGGCGCCAGTACCAATGATTCCATTGGCCGAAGCGCCGGTGCCGATGATGCCGTTGGCCGAGGCGCCAGTACCAATGATTCCATTGGCCGAAGCGCCGGTGCCGATGATTCCGTTGGTCGAGGCGCCAGTACCAATGATCCCATTGGCCGAAGCGCCAGCGCCGATGATGCCTTGGGCTAGAAATAAGCCGCCCGATGTAGGCTGCGTTCCAACGGCCTGCACCAATTGACCAACGGCAGGCTGTCGAGAGTCGCTGATCAGAGTTGCGTTGATGTCTACCCTAAGACCACCCACGCGGATCTGCCCGATATCTGATCCCGCAGAGACGAGACCTGTAACAAGAAGTTGAGTCGCGCCGGGAACGTTGAGCTGCGGGAGCCGAACAACGTTCTGCACTCTTACCTTACCGGCGGCTGATTCTGTCCCGTCAACGACAACAAGCGTGCCCGGCGTGATAGAACCGAGCGCAATGGCCGAACGTGTTGCCCCGTCGGTAACGCGCACAGACGGGTTGAGGTGATAGCTCTGGCCGAGAACAACGATCGTTGAAGATTTGAGGTTGACCTGCTCGACCGGGCCAATGGTTAGGGAAGCCGCCTGAGCTCTCCCGACAACACCGACGGTGCCGGCCAACAAAGCAGTTGCGCAAACAGAAATGCCGCGCGCTAGGCACTGTCTGGAAATAGCCATTTGAGTCTCCCCGCCTCCGTACCACGCGTTCCACCGCGGCGGCACTTGTCGTATTTAACGTAATGTTAATTTGTATTTGACGTAATGCTAAGTTACCAGAGAAGTGTGATGTGGGTCAAAGAAATACCGGCCCAGACCACATAGGGACTTGTACCTATGTCGCCGGTAAATCACCGTCAGTTCAAAGTAAGTAGCTGAATAGTCTAGGGATTTTTGTCAACCCCTAGCAGACCCCGCCCGCGCCAGTAGAGATGCCAATGGCTCGTCGGGCACGGGTGACTCGACATACAGAAATACGTTAACTCCGGTATCGACCCGGTTGGCGCTATCGAGCTCGTCTGAGGCATACGGTGAAAGCCAGTTGTCCAATTCGACTAGCAGATCGGTAGCTCGGACACGCGCGTATTTTTCAAATTCTGGTACCAGCTCTACCGGCAGTCCCCGGTCTGCTGCGATGCGTAACTCGAGCCGCTTCTCCGAGTGCCGAGGATCGGTGTTGTACTCAAGCGTTGAGCCCAAGCGGGACAAGATCCTACCGACGTGCTCAATGACTTCGGGCGATGCGGGGTCGGGCATCATAAAAGAACGTGAAACAGCACGAAAGTGCCGTTCCCCAGACGGCACGACAGCGCCCGTAACGAGCAATTCATCAAGGGCGACACGTGGGTCAGCGTCGGGCATAACGAGCGCAACAAGACTGCGGATGCAGCGGTCAGCTGGAGAATCGAATTGCAGCTCCAGTGGAATGCCATATGGGCCCGCATACTCGGGTGTCGAATGCCACTTCTGCAAAACTTCGGCTGGCAAACGCATCAGGGTGGGATCTTCGAGAGCTAAGGCACCTTCATTGTCGATGTAGTTGTCCACCTGGCTGCGGGTAATTCCCGCGATAGCGGCAATTCGCGCACGGCTGGGCATACCCGGCGTTCCAGTGCCATCACGAATAGCAGTCTCTACGTAAACGCCCCTGGCGAGATGAGCGAACTCATCGAAGCGGATGCCGGCGCCGATCAATAGACGGGCTATAGGTCGAAGGGCCCGCCGCAGGGTAGAAACAAGATAATCGCGTAGGTAACTTGAATTCATCGCGCTGGTAGACGGGAGATGCGGAGGGCGCTGATCTCCCGGCGGGGCTGGACCAAAGCCGAGAGCCTCTCTTGATCGGGCGTCGGCTCTACGTAAAGGAAGACATTGACCCCAGTTTCCACCCGAGGACCTGATCCGCTGGATTCGGCGCTGGCGCTGCGCGCTAGCCAGTCGTCTATTTCCTCCAGGAACTGCAGCGTACGTGCTCGCGCGTGGGCCTCGAAACTCGGTAGCAGACTGCGAGGAATTCCCTTATCTGCAAAGACGGAGCGCTCGAGGCGCTTATTCTCAGTGTCTGTAAGGTTACCGTTGTATTCCAGTGTTTGGCTCAAATGTGCCAGAGCGTCCCCAAAGTCCTCGATCTGATGAGGAGATAAGTATCCAGACGTAATAAACCAGCGCGCAACCGCACGATAATGTTTTTCGCCGAAATACGTGACCGATCCAGCGCGCAGCAACTCCTCCAGCACCTTCCCGGCGCTTGCCTTAGCGTTGACCTGCTGCACTAAGCTCTGGATACATCGGTCCTGCGGTACATCAAATTCGAGCTCGAGGGGAATGCGGTAGGGACCGAGGTAGTGCGGATCGGTGTGCCACCTGTGAAGAACTTCGCTAGCCACGCGTCCGAGTGAGGGGCCAACTCTGGGGCGCGGCCGCTCGTTATCGATGTATGAGTCGATCTGCTGACGAGACATACCGGTAATAAAGCCGATCCGCTCTCGTGTAAGAGGGATAGTACCGGCGCGGTCGCGAATCGCACTTTCGATGTATGCGCCACGAGCTACATCGGCAAATTCGTCAAAGGAAATGCCCACTCTGAGCAATAGCCGCACAATGGGCCGCAACACGCGCCTGACGGCATAAATAAGCTGCTTGCGAGCACCGCTCGATAGTCCATGTACATCAGCAGGCATAACTCAGGTCCGCTCCGCAGGGTCGAAGAGCCGCCGGTGTTCCAATATGGCGTATCGATCGGTCATGCCTGCTATGTAGTCTGCCACGGCGCGGGCGCGGCCGGCGGCCCCATGCGAGGTTTCCGCGCGAGCGGCGGCTTCGCGATGCTCGGGGGGCATGAGCTGGATGTCGGTCAGGAAGGCCTCGAAGAGCTCCTTCAGGACCCGGCGGGCCTTCGAGGTCATGCGCAGGACTTTATAGTGGCGGTAGAGGCGCTCGCGCAGGAACTGCATGAGCTCCGCGTGCTCCTCCCGGGCGGCCTCGCTCAGCGCGACCAGCGGCTTGGGCTGGCTGCGGACCTCATCGATCGTGGCGGGGCGGGCTGCCTCGATCCGGGCCTGGCTGGTACGGATCAGGTCCACGACGATGTGATTGATCATCCGGCGGATGACCTCGTGGATCAGGCGCCGTTCGCCGAGGTCGGGGTACTTCGCCGTGACGATTTCCAGCTGGCGGCGGAAGAGGCGTGTCCCGCGCAGCTCCTCGAGGCTGACGAGCTGCGCGCGGATGCCATCGTCGACGTCATGGTTGTTATATGCGATCTCGTCCGCGACGTTCGCGATCTGCGCCTCGAGACTTGGCTGGGTGCGCTTCAGGAAGCGCTCGCCCACCTCACCGAGCTCTCTCGCGGCACGCGCGGAGCAGTGCTTCAGGATGCCCTCGCGGCACTCGAAGGTCAGATTGAGGCCGGGAAATTCGGCGTAGCGCTCCTCCAGCTCGTCGACCACGCGCAGCGACTGCAGGTTGTGCTCGAATCCGCCATAGGGCCGCATGCAGTCATTCAGGGCGTCCTGCCCGGCATGGCCGAAGGGTGTATGGCCCAGGTCGTGTGCGAGGCAAATGGCCTCCGTCAAAGCCTCATTGACGCCCAGCGCCCTCGCCGCCGAGCGCGCGATCTGCGCGACTTCGATGGAATGGGTGACCCGGGTGCGATAGAGATCGCCCTCGTGGTTCACGAACACCTGCGTCTTGTAGACGAGGCGCCGGAAGGCGTTGGAGTGGATGATGCGGTCGCGGTCCCGCTGGTACTCGGTGCGGAACTCCGGTCTGGGCTCCGGGTAGCGGCGTCCGCGAGAGCGGTCATCGGACGCAGCGTATGGCGCCAGTCTCTCCCCGTCTGGAACCGAATCGCTCACGGGCCTACCCCAGATGTGTCGCGAGAGTGCGCTGCAAGACGGCCTCATCGTAGTCTGCGGTGACGAACGCACTCCCAATCCCGCGCAGCAGCACCAGCCGAATCCTGCCCGCCTGCACCTTCTTGTCGATTCGCATGTGCTCGAGAGCAGTGTCCGGCTTGATGCTGGAAACATGCGTCGGCAGGCCGGCGCGGGCTACTAGACGTGTCACCCGCTCCAGGTCTTCTGCGCCGAGGTACCCGCATTCACGCGACATGCATGCAGCCATGACCAGACCGGCTCCGATCGCCTCGCCGTGCAGCCATTCCCGGTAACCCGTGGCGGCCTCGATCGCATGCCCGAAGGTATGCCCGAGATTGAGAAAGGCCCGATCGGCGTGCTCACGCTCATCGCGCCGCACGATTTCCGCTTTGATCTCGCACGACCGGCGGATGACACGTGCCAAGGCTACTGCATCACCGACCAGCAGCTCCTCGATATGCGCCTCCAGCCAACTGAAGAATTCGGCGTCGCAGATGAGACCGTACTTGATGACCTCGGCCAGCCCGGCGCGCAGCTCACGCGCCGGCAGGGTGGCCAGCGTACGGGTATCCGCGACGACCGCCACCGGCTGATGGAAGGCACCGATCAGATTCTTGCCGCCGGGATGGTTGACGCCGGTCTTGCCGCCGACCGACGAATCCACCTGGGCCAGCAGGGTGGTCGGCACCTGCACGAAGTCCACGCCCCGCTGATAGGTGGCCGCCGCAAAGCCGGCCATATCGCCCACGACACCGCCGCCGAGCGCGACTACGGCGCAATCGCGCCCGAGTCGATTGGCGACCAGCACGTCGAGTACGCGCGCTACGTTCGCAAGCGTCTTATGCGACTCACCATCCGGGAGAATTGTCGTCACGACCCTTCGTGGCTGAAGGCTCGTCTGCAACGCATCGAGGTATAGCGGCGCGACGACGGTGTTGCTGACAACTAGGATATCGCGCGCCCGCACGTGCCGCTCGAAAAGCGTCCGCTGGTCGAGCAGCCCTTCTCCGATCAGAATCGGGTAGCCGCGGCTGCCGAGCTCGACGCGAAGAGTCTCCATGAGCGTGCAATCTAGCGGATCATCCGCACGATGTCGTCGGCGACGGCCTTGACCCGGCGCCCGTCGGTCGCAATCGTGATATCGGCAATCTCGCGATAGAGCGGATCGCGCACGGCCATCAGCTCCTCGAGCCGGGTCGCGGGATCCACATTGCTCAGCAACGGCCGGTTCCGGCCCTGCTTGACGCGCTCGGCCTGCTGCGCGACCGAGGTCTCGAGGTAGACGACACAGCCGCGCTGCGCGAGCAGCCGTCGGTTCGCCGGCAAGAGGATTGCGCCACCGCCCGTCGCCAGCACGATACCCCGGAGCGCGGCCAGCGCCTCGATGGCCTCCCGCTCCCGCTCCCGGAAGCCGGCTTCGCCCTCCTTTTCGAAGATGTAGGGGATATCCACCCCCGTGCGGCGCACGATCTCCGTGTCGCTATCGTAGAAGGGCCTGCCCAGGTGGCGGGCGATGCTGCGGCCGACCGCGGTCTTGCCGGAGCCCATGGGGCCGACGAGGATGATATTGGGGGCATCGCGCATAGGGCTCAGAGAATAGCCCAGGCGCGAATGAGCCGCCGGGCCGGGACGAGTCGCGCGGCGGACGGGCAAAACGATACGGCCGCCCTGAGGCGGCCGTATCCACATCACACCATTTCGTCCGTGTTCCTCAGTAAACGTTCACTCCCTGCCGGACGATTTTCGGCGTCACGAAGATCAGCAGCTCATCCTTGTTGTTGGTCCGGTCGGTAGTCTTGAAGAGATGACCCAGTACCGGGATGTCACCCAGCCACGGCACCTTGGTCTGGGCATCGCGGGCGTTCGTCGTCAGAATGCCGCCCAACACCACGGTCTGGCCGTCGTTGACCAAGACCTGCGTCGTGACCTCGCGGGTGTCGATCGCGGGCACATTGATGCCTCCGGACTCCACGATTACCTTTCCAACCTCGTCGTCACGGACGTCGAGGTCGAGGATGATGCGGTTGTCCGGCGTGATCTGCGGAGTCACCTGCAGCTGCAGGACGGCGTTTTTGAAGGAGATGGAGGTCGCACCGCTCGAGGCCGACTGCTGATACGGGATCTCCACGCCCTGCATGATGGTCGCCTGCTTCTGATTCGCGGTGATCACCCGCGGTGAGGAGATGACCTTGGCTTCGGTCTCGGCCTGGGCGGCGGAGAGCTCGAGATCGATGAGATGCGCGCCGCTGAGGATGCCGACAGCAAGCGACCCGGCGGGATTCGCGACCGGCAGATTGACGTTGTAGCGCTCCGGGGCTCCGCCCGAGCCCGTCGGGATATTGATGAACTGTCCGGTGCCGTTGATGACATTGAGCGCGGACCCGACTATCGTGTCCTCTCCGGCAGCGGTGCCGGTGGTCGTCACTATGCCGTTGTTGCCGTTCGCGTTGACGCTCGTGATGCCCAGTCGCGCGCCGAGCTGCCGCTCGAAGTCATCGTTGACCAGCACGATGCGCGCCTCGATCTCCACCTGCCGCACGGGAATGTCGAGCCGTGCCACCAGGCGGTTGATCTGCTCCAGATTCTCGGGGGTGTCCTGCAGCAGCAGTGTGTTGGTACGGTCGTCCACCGCGACGTTGCCGCGCTTGGACAGGAGCGAGTTGCTCTGCGTCTTGACGAGTGCCGCGAGGTCCGCTGCCTTGGCATAATTGATCTGCAGGTACTCGGAGCGGAGCGGCTCGAGCTGCTGCACCGAGTTCTGTGCCGCCAGGTCCGCCTTTTCGCGTGAGGCGAGCTCCTCCTGCGGCGCCACCAGGATCACGTTGCCTTCCTTGCGCTGGCCGAGGCCCTTGGTCTGCAGGATGATGGCGAGCGCCTGGTCCCACGGTACGTTCTGCAGGCGCAGAGTGACACTGCCGTTGACCGAATCGCTGACCACGATGTTCTGACCGCTGGCGTCGGCGAGGAGCTGCAGCACCGCGCGCACGGAGATGTCCTGGAAGTTGAGCGTCAGGCGCTCGCCGGTATACTTCGGCCGCCGCGCCTCGGCCTCACCCTTCTTCAAGGGTTGCAGCTCGATGACATACTCGTTGTCGGACTGGTAAGCCAGCTGATCGTACTCTCCGGTCGCATCGATCGCGATACGCGCGCCGTGGCTGCCCTTGGTCACATCGAAGGAGCTCACCGGAGTCCCGAAATCCGTCGCGTCATAGCGGCGCACCAGATTTTCCGGCACCGACGCGTTGCTGAAGTCCACCACGATCTGGTTGCCGAGCTGCTGGAGGTTGATCGGAATGTGCGGGTCTGACAGGCGCACGAGCACGCGGCCGGAGCCGTCGGACCCGCGCCGGAAATCGATGCTGCGCAGCTCCCACGGCTGGGCATAGCCAGTGTTCTGTTCTGGCGCCGCGGCTGAGGCGCTGTCGGCCGTCGCCGGCCCGGCATTGGCCATCTGCGGCTGCGTCTGTGCGTTACCGCTGGCGGAGCCCAACGTCACGACGATCGTATTCCCCTCACGCTGCACGTCGTAGGGCACCATCTTGTCGAGACTCAACACCAACCGGGAGCGGCTCTTGCCCTCCGCGGCGAGGATGGAGTCGAGGCCGCTCGATTGCACGTCGATGCGCCGTGACGGCAGCGCGAGCGTGGTGTTGGGGAGATCGATGGAGATCCGCGCCGGGTTGTCGATGGTGAAAGCAAGCGGCTGCGGCGCCGGTCCCGAGAGGTGCAGGGTGAGCTGCATGCGCTCGCTCGAGAGGGGCTGCACGTCGATCGACTGTAGGGCAGGGCCGTCCGCGGAGTAGGCGGGCCGGCTCGGCAGCGTGGCGAGGGCGGCTAGAGCCGCGAGCCAGGCGGCTGCGCTCAGGATCCGACACATCTGGGAAAGGGATTTCATTGTTGGAGACTCCCTACTGGCTGAGGCCCAGGGCCGCCGGCCGTTTCATGTAGCCACCGAGACCGTCGGGCACGATCTCGGTGAGGTCGATCTTCGAAGGCGAGATATCGGTGATGCGGCCGTCGTTCTGGCCCATGTAGTTGCCGACCGTGACGCGATGAACGATCCCGTCCTTGGTCTGCACCAGGCCGTACATGCCCCCACCCAAGCGGAGGGTGCCCACCATCTTCAGCGTATCGAGAGAGAACTGCTCCAGGAACTCGCGCGGGCGCTTGTTGTCCCGGTGCACCGAGTTGAACCCGCTCGCCTGACTCGGGACGAAAGGCGAGCGCAGGCTCTCATCGTCGTAGACGAAGGTCTCGTAGGGCTTTATCTCCGGCAGCGGCTCCACGTGGCCACCCGGCTGCTGCTCGGTCTGCTGGATGAATTGCTGCAGATCGCTGTCGGCGCTGGTGCAGCCGGCAAGGCCGAGGAGCGCAACGCAGGCCAGAGCGCTGCCGATACTGGCAAAGATGTGCTGTCGCATGTGAGTGACCACCCCGCTGCGCTCCTCAGTGACCCGGAGGATGAGCGAACTTTTTCTTGCCCTGCTGCGCCGCGGCCATCTCGTCCTGATCGAGATAGCGATAAGTCTTTGCGGTGAGGGTCAGAGTCAGATCGTCATAGCCGCCGCCGGCGCCGGCCGGCTTGATGTCTATGTCGTGCAGGGTGACGATCCGCGGCAGGGCCGCGATCCCGCTCACGAACGCGCCGAACTGGTGATAGCTGCCGGTGAGCTGCATCTTGATGGGCAACTCCGCGTAGAAGTCCTGCGCCTGCTCGGGCTCGGGCTGGAAGAGCTTCTGCTGCAGTCCGGCGGCGACCGCCGTCTGCGAGATGTCGACCAGGAGGTTCGGCACCTCGGTCTTGCCGGGCAGCTGGCGCAGCAACGCACCGAAGGAGCGCTGCAGATCCCGCAGCTGCTGCTTGTAGACGCCGAGGTTGACCGCCCGCGCGTGCTTCTGCTGGAACTCCGTGCGCAGCGACTGCTCCTCGGCCTCCTTCTGCTGCAGCTCCGGGCGTACGTCCTGCCAAACGAAAAAGTAGATCAAAAACAGCGTCAGCACGATGAAGGTCGCGGCCACCGCACCTACGAGGGCGGCGAGCGGCCAACGTCCGGGGTCCCGTGGATCGAGGTCGCGCAGTTCCTCGAGAAAGCTCAGGTTCATCTAGGGCTCCCCGGCTTTCGCCATGATGCGCCGGCCTGCCGGGCCGTCAGCGCCGGCATCGGCCGCCTCCGCAGACTCCTCGGCATCGAGCGTGAAGGCCGAGCCGAACGCGCCCTGCGAGGATTGAATGACCTCGAGAGTCGGGTTCTTCATCCACTGCGAGCCGTCGATGTTGCGCATGAACGCTGAAACCCGCGTGCTCGACTGCGCCACACCGCTGAACTTCAGGTGATCGCCCGTCTGCGAGACACCGGTGAGGTAGACGCCGTCCGGCAACGTCTTCACGATCTGATCGAAGACGTGGACGATCTCGGGGCGCGAGCGCTGCAGCTTCTCGATGATCTGCATCCGCGCGATGAACTGCCGCTTGGTCTGCTCGAGATCGTTGATCTCTTCGATCTGCCGATCCAGGTGTTTGATCTGGGCCTTGAGGAGATCATTGCGCCGGACCTGTGCGTCGATCATTCCGTTGTAGAGCACGTAGACGGCGCCCATCACCACCAGGGCGCAGAGGGCAGCACCGCCGAGGGCGACCATGAAGGCGACTTTGCGCTCCTTGCGCTGCGCCTCTCTCCAGGGAAGTAGGTTAATGCGCGGCATGTCAGTCGAAGCTCCGCAACGCCAGTCCGCACGCCGTCAGCAGGGCGGTCGCATCGCGCTGCACCGCCTGCGCCTTGGCGCGCGAGGATAGCTTCATCTGCCCGAGCGGCTCGCCCTTCTCGGCGGCGATGCCGACGCGGCTCGCGATCACCTCCGCGACGCCCGGGATGTTGGCGCAGCCGCCGCAGACCAGGATCTTCTCGGGCTGCTCGCGGCCGGAGCCGGAGGCGAGATAGAACTGGAGCGAACGGCTGACCTGCTGAGTCATGTCATCGGTGAAGGGATCGAGCACCTCGGCCTGGTAGTTGCCGGGCAGGCCGCCTTCCTTTTTCGCGCGGCCGGCCTCCTCCATGGAGAGGCCATAAGTGCGCATGATCTCCTCGGTGAGCTGCTGGCCACCAAAGGAAAAGTCGCGGGTGTAGGCGACCCTGAGATTGCGCAGGACGCTGAAGGTGGTGCTGCTCGCACCGAAATCCACCACCGCGATGGTTCGGTCGATCCCCCCGTCCGGCATCTGGTGCGTCATCAGCTTGCAGGCGTTCTCCAGGGCGAACGCCTCGACGTCCACGATCTTCGCGGTCAACCCCGCCGCCCTGACGGCCGCCTGCCGCTGATCGACGTTCTCCGTGCGCGTGGCGACGAGCAGGACGTCGTTGGTATCGGAATCCTTCTCGGACGGACCGAGCACCTCGAAATCGTAGCTGACCTCGTCCATGGGGAACGGGATGTACTGGTCGGCCTGCATTTCCACCTGCGCCTCGAGGTCGTTGGCGCGAAGCGCCCGCGGCATCTGGATGACCTTGGTGATCGCGGCATCGCCGCTGATCGCAATGGCCACCTCCGTGCTCTTGGCGCCAGAGCGTTTGACGGCCCGGCGGACGGCCTCCCCTACGGCCTCGGCATCCACGATGGCCTTCTCGTTGATTGCATTCTGTGGCGTGGGCTCGGCCGCATAGGCCTCGACCCGGTACTGCCCCCCGGACATGTTAAGCTCGATCAGCTTGACCGAGGACGTGGTTATGTCAAGTCCCAGGAGAGGCCGGTGCTTGCGCTGAAGGAGGAACATTTTTATTTCCTTTTCAGGTACTTACGCCTGAAAACGACCGCCCCGCATGAATGCCCGGTGCACTATATATCAGCGCAAAGTTAAATAGAACGTGAGCCGGCTCACGGAACCGGGCGATCACTCCGTAGGAAGGTCTCGCGGAGGGCCGCCGGCATGAGCGGCGGGGGCCCCGGAAACGGGCACGCAAAGTGCCCCGATCCTCGGTGAGAGGCCGCGCGCTAGCAGCAGTAAGAGGTGGCTGTGCCGTACCCAAGCATTCTGGAGACGCGCCTTCGGCACGGAACGGCCAAGTGCGATGCGAGGACGGTCTAGAAACCGACCGGCAACCCCGCTGTCATAGGCACATGTGTCCCGTAGACCGGAGGCTTTGCGTCCCCACCTTTCGGTGAGTTTGCCCTGAAACGGGCGCTACTATGCATAGCCCCCGCCGGGAGCGCAAGCAGAGAGAGTCGTTTTCTGTGAAATGGAAACAGGTTCGGATTGGAGTCACCGTCCTCGGCGGTGTGATGTTGGTCACACTTTTCGGGGTGTACCTCTACGCCTGCAGCTATGTGTATCTGCAGCCCTCGCTCCCGACGAGCGCGCAGATGCGCAACGTCGAGTTGAAAGTCCCGCTGCGCATCTACACCTCGACCGGCGACCTGATCGCGCAGATCGGCGCCCAGCAGCGCACGCCGGTCCGCTACGACCAGATCCCGCCCCTGGTGCGGGACGCGTTTCTCGCGGCTGAGGACCACCGCTTCTTTCAGGAGAGCGGCATCAGCCTGCTCGCGATCGCACGCGCGGCCATGGTCGATCTGATCGCGGGCAAGAAAGTCCAGGGCGGCAGCACGATCACCATGCAGGCCGCCCGCAACATGTTCCTGACACTCGACAAGACCTTTCGCCGAAAGCTGCAGGAGACCTTCGTCACCTATGAGATGGATCACGAGTTCTCCAAGGAGGAGATATTTCAGCTGTATCTCAACGTCATCTTCTTCGGGCAGCGCTCCTATGGGGTCGCGGCGGCAGCGCAAACCTACTTCGGCAAGCGCCTCGATCAGCTGACGGTGGCGGAAGCGGCGACGCTCGCCGGTATTCCTCAGGCGCCATCACTCTACAACCCCATCATCCATCCACGGCTTGCTGCGGCACGCCGCTCGTACGTCCTGCAGAGGATGCTGGACCTCGGCTACATCGACGCCGCCAACGCCGAGGCCGCCAACCACGCCGCCGTTGATGCAAGCGCGCACGCTCCGCACGTCGACGTCAACGCACCCTACGTGGCGGAGATGGTCCGCCAACAAATGGAGCAGTGGTACGGACCCGCCGCGGAGACGGCCGGGTATCGCGTCTACACGACTGTGGATGGGCGGCTTCAGTTGCTCGCCAACCGCGCCGTGCAGCTCGGATTGATCGAGTATGACCGGCAGCGCGGCTGGCGGGGTCCTGTCGGCCGCACCGTGCTCGCCGCCGACGCCACCGCGGCACAACTCGAGCAGTTGGTGGACGAGTACACGCCTCTCGGCATGCTCCAGCCGGCCGTGGTGGTGAAGGTGGGGACGCAGGATGCCCAGGTCTATGTTCGGTCGCGCGGACTCGCCAACATCGACTGGAGCGGACTTTCCTGGGCGCGCAAGGCCCTGACCCAGGACGTGTTGGGTGCGGCGCCGAAGACGGCCGCGGACGTCCTCGCACGTGGTGATGTCGTATACGTGGTCGCAGACAAGGAAGGCCACGCGCAACTCGCCCAGGTGCCGCAGGCCCAGAGCGCATTCGTCGCACTCGATCCCAACGACGGGGCGATTGCCGCGCTGGTCGGCGGCTTCGACTATTTCGCCAACAAGTTCGACCGCGCCATCCAGGCGCAGAGGCTTCCGGGCTCGGGGTTCAAGCCCTTCTTCTACTCTGCGGCGCTCGACGATGGCTTTACTCCGGCGAGCACGCTCCTCAACGCCCCCGTGGTCGTTGGAGGAGGCGGCCTCGAGACCACGTGGCGGCCGGA
>DASRDO010000036.1:0-51229 GCA_035652555.1 Steroidobacteraceae bacterium
TGCCGCCGAGCGGGCGCCGGTCTGATAGGTCGGATCGAGATGTTCGGCCGCCAGTTGTCCAATGGCTGCGGCAAAGGCCGCGTTATGAGAAGCGGCGGCCGCGCCAAGTGCCACCGCCCAGATCTGCCGCCCGGTGAGGCCGGGCGCTCCCGTCGGAGAGAGCACCGAGCCCAGGTTGAGCTTGAGGTCCCGCGCGTAGTCCGGCAGCGCGTCGCGTAGGGTGTCCAGGGTGATCATGCCAATTCCTCTTCTATGGGTGTGTGCCTGCGGCGGTCGGCTCACGCCGCCTGTAGCGTGTCCTGGCCCTGCTTCCAGTTGCACGGGCACAGCTCATCAGTCTGCAGCGCATCGAGGACACGCAACACTTCCTCGGGGCTACGGCCGACGTTGAGGTCGGTCACGTAGACGAAGCGGATGACGCCCTGCGGGTCCACGATGTACGTGGCACGCTGAGCGACTCCGGCTTCGGGGTCGAGGATGCCGAGGCGGCCCGACAGTTCGCGCTTGATATCGGAGAGCATCGGGAAGGGTAGACCCTTCAGCTCGTCCTTCTCGCGCCGCCAGGCGAGATGCACGAATTCACTGTCGATGCTCACGCCGAGCACCTGAGCGTCGCGGGCCTTGAACTCCTTCTCCAGTTTGCCGAACGCTGCGATCTCGGTCGGGCAGACGAAGGTGAAGTCTTTCGGCCAGAAAAACACGACGCGCCACTTCCCGGGGAAGCTGTCCTGGGTGATGGGCTTGAAAGCGGCGTTGAGATCGTTCGAGATCACGCCGGTGAGCGAATAGTCCGGAAAAGGTTGACCGATGCCTAACATGTCGAAGTGCTCCTGATAGTGCTCTGAGGGTCGGGTCCCAAGCGGGAGTGCAGGCATCATGGAAGCGCGGCGCCGATTTATCCAATGGATTGACTTTATTATCCCGATAGATGCCATATATCGGCTAAATGACCGACCTCAAGCTGAAAGACCTGCGCTACGTGGTCGCCGTGGCCGACACGCGGCACTTCGGCCGGGCGGCGGAGCGCTGTTTCGTCAGCCAGCCGACGCTCTCCGCGCAGCTGAAGAAGCTAGAGCAGTACCTCGGCGTGCAACTCATCGAGCGCCAGCCGAACAACGTGTCCCTGACCGATGCCGGGGAGCAGATCGTCGGCCGTGCCCGCCGAATCCTGCAGGCAAGCGACGAGCTGGTCACCCTCGCACGCGCCCAGCGCGATCCGCTCGCGGGACGGTTGCGGCTGGCATTGCTACCGACGATCGGCCCGTACCTGCTGCCGCGGATCTCGCAAGCCATTCGCCGCGCACTGCCCCGCCTCGATCTGCGCCTCTATGAGTATCAGACCGCGCCCATGCTGGAGAAAATCAAAGGCGGCGAGCTCGACCTTGGCATTCTGGCGCTGCCGGTGGACCTGGAGGGACTCGAGGCCCGCGAGCTCTTCGCCGAGCCATTTGCGGTGGCGCTGCCGGAGCGCCACCCGCTCGCCGGGCGTGAGCGCATCCAGATTGCCGATCTGGAGGGTGAGACGCTGCTCCTTCTCGAGGAGGGTCATTGCCTCAGGGATCAGGCGCTGGAGGTCTGCAGCCGCGTCGGGGCGGGCGAGAGCCAGGATTTCCGCGCCACCAGCCTCGAGACGCTGCGGCAGATGGTCGCAACCGGCGCCGGCGTCACTCTCTTGCCCGAGCTCGCGACCCAGGGCGCCTATGGCGACGCTCGCGGCGTGATCGTCCTGCCCTTCGCCAAGCCGGCGCCTGTGAGGCATATCGGCGCGGTATGGCGCAAGACCACGGCTCGGCGGGCAGCGATCGATGCCGTCTGCAGGCTGATCAGCGAGCGCGCGGGCTGAAAGCGCCGCTCTGGCATAATCGTTCCGAGTGAGCCGCCCGGGTACCCCCACACAACACATTACCCCCTACGACCGCTTCGTCTGGAGCGATGTCGAGATCGAGCGGATGCTGGCCTCGGGGGAGCATCGGGCGGAGCTGGCGGCGTACTTCGGCGAGATCGAGTATCAGGATCTCGCGCGCCTCGCCCGCAGGGCGCAGCGTGTTGGAATCAACGATGCCCAGCCGTACGTGGTGGTGGTGCCGGGTATCTTGGGATCGCAGCTCGGGCTCGCACGCAGCCGTCCGCTACCCAACGACGTCCTCTGGCTCGATCCGATCGACATCCAGGTGGGGCGGCTCGATCTGCTTGGCCTGGACGCCGGCGCGCCGATCGTCCCGCTCGGGGTGGTGCTCTACTCTCATTTGAAGCTACGGTTGCGCCTGCGTGCCGCGGGGTTTGGCGTGACGTCCCACGACTATGACTGGCGCCTCGGCATCGAGGAGTCGGGTGAGTTGCTTGCCCGCCGGCTGCGAGAGCTCGGCTCTGGACGCATGGCGATCGTTTCCCACAGCATGGGGGGACTGGTGAGCCGCATCGCGCTCACCTTGCCCGGGACACAACACGTCGAGCGCGTGGTGCTGCTCGGTACGCCCAACTCCGGATCCTACGCGCCGGTCCAGGCTCTGCGCGGAACCTATGCGGTGGTTCGCAAGATTGCCCGGCTCGACCCCGCCACGACTGCGGAGCGTCTCACGGAGCAGGTCTTCAACAGCTTTCCGAGTCTCTACCAGATGGTTCCGGCTCCGAGGGACGAGAGCGGCGCCAACCTGCTCGATGCCGGAGAGTGGCCTCACTCCGGTCCGGCGCTGCGGCTCCCGCTTCTCGAGCGGGCGCAGCGTTTCCGCAGCGGCCTGCCGCCTCCTGATGAGCGATTCATTGCAATCGCCGGTGTCGGCCAGGAGACTGTCACTGCTGCATCGAGGCGGAGGGACGGCTTCGTGTACACGATCACGCGTCACGGAGATGGGACCGTTCCGGCCGAAAGTGCCGCTCTGGACGGTGCCCACACCTATTTCGTGGAAGCGGCCCACAGCGATCTCACTCGCGATGCGCATGTTGCCGCTGCGATTGCCGACCTGCTCCGCACCGGGACCACCGGGAAACTGCCGCGGCGGTGGAGCGGCAACAGCCGTGCGCAGGCGCGCATCAGTGATCGCGAGCTGCGGCGCACTCATGCCGACAAGGTCGACTGGACGAGCCTCACGCCGGCGCAGCGCCGGGAATTTCTCCAGAACCTCAATGAGCCGCTGAAGTTGCGCTTGCGCGTACCGGCTGCGCGGGGGCGGCCCGTGCGCCGAGCTTCACGCGCCGCCGGGAGCCGCCGTTGATGCCGCTCTGGCAGGAGCTCTCCCGCGGGCTACCGCACGCCGATCAGGTGTTGCGTGTCGGGCTGCGGCTCTTCGTAGCCCTCATCATCGGGACGCTCATCGGGCTGCAGCGTGAGCTGACTCACAAGCCCGCGGGCCTGCGCACCCACCTGCTCGTGGCGCTCGGGACGGCGCTTCTGGTCGTGGCCGCGGTCAATGCCGGCATGGCATCGGCGGACGTCTCTCGTGTCATCCAGGGCCTGGTGACGGGCATTGGGTTTCTCGGCGGCGGGACGATACTCAAGCTGACGCGTGAGCACGAGATCAGGGGTCTGACGACTGCGGCGGGCATCTGGCTCACTGCCGCGGCGAGCATTGCCGCCGGGCTCGGCCAGTTCGCTGACGCCCTCATCGGCGTTGGATTCGCTCTGATCGTGCTGTCGGCGATCGGTAAGCTCGGCGGCCACGCCGATGCGAGCGAGAACGACCCGACGGATCGCCACAGCCCTTGAGCTCGCCGCCCCGGATCAGAATACGAACGGGATCAGCATCTTCGTGCGGCGCCGGTAGGCGGGATACGTGTCGGGAAACTGCGCGAGCATCATTCTCTCTTCGGCGCGCGCGCTGATCATGAAGTAGGCGAAATAGATCACGCAGCCGAGCAGCCAGAGCGGGCTGAAGCAGAGAGCGGAGCCGATCAGGGCGAGCATGAGTCCCGAGTAGATCGGGTGGCGTACCCACGCATACGGGCCCGTAGTGACGAGCTCGTGGCCCTGGCGCAGGGACATCGGCATGCCCCAGTTGCGCCCCAGATGGATGCGAGCCCACACGGCAAATCCGAATCCCACCAAACATACGCCAACACCGGCCCACTGCTCGGGAATTCCGGGGTGCGTCCGCAGGGCGTGGCTGAAGGCGCTGAGTTGTCCCGCCAAGCCATGGCGGCGCAGCAGCACGGCGGCGAGCACGATTACGACGATAGCCAGGCGCAGCCCCCACGTGCCCGCCCAGGGTGTCCTGCGGCTCGTCCTCTTGTTGAACTGCGCGAGGACCAGCCAGCAGAGGATGAACGCAACCCACAGCCCGCGGATCACATAGCGAGGCTGCCACATACGGGCCGGCCTCAGTCCCGGAAGTTGTTGAACTGCAGCGGCAGGTCGACCTTCGAGCCGCGCAAGAGCCTGATGGCCGCCTGCAGATCATCGCGCTGCTTGCCCGTCACCCGGACTTTCTCGCCCTGGATACCGGCCTGCACCTTGAGCTTCGAGTCCTTGACGATGCGGGCGATCTTCCTGCCCGTCTCGGCATCGATGCCCTGCTTCAGGATCACCTGCTGGCGGGCGGCGGAGAGCGCGATCTCGGGCTCTTTGATGTCCAGGCAGGCGAGATCGATGCCGCGCTTGCCGAGGCGCAACTTGAGTATCTCGAGCATCTGCTGCAGCTGAAAATCCACCTGCGCGTGCAGGGTCACCGTGGATTCCTCGAGCTCGAAGCGCGCCCCGGTATCCTTGAAATCGAAGCGTTGGGCGAGCTCGCGGTTGGCCTGGTCGACGGCGTTGGCCACCTCATGGGCGTTGAGCTCGGAGACTACGTCGAACGACGGCACGGCAACGATCCTTTGAAGTGTCCGGACGAAGCGAAAGGCAGGGGCGATGGGCAGCTATTGTAGCCCACCGCCCGGCGGTGATACGCTCCAGGTATGTCACAGCAGCACAGCCGTCCCCAGTGGTGGTGGCGCCCTCAATCAGAGTGGGCCCCTGGACGTGGACGCGGCTGCTAGTTTCTCGACACCCTACTAAATACACGCAACGTCACGAGGACCCACTCCGGTAACGCCGGTGTGGGTTTTTTTGTCGTCCATGATGAAACCACCATTCGACATCTCGGGAGACCTCGACACGCCGGTCTCGGCGTTCATGAAGCTCGCCGCGTTCTCGCCCCGCTTTCTGCTGGAGAGCGTCGAGGGTGGGGAGCGGCTGGCGCGTTACTCTTTCATCGGCTTCGGTGAAGGGCTCGAGGTACGGCTGGACCGCGACGGATTCCACGCGGGCGGCGGCAGTCGGCCCGTGCCCGCAACCACCGCTGAGCTCCTCGCCGCCCTGAGAGATGCGCTGGGGCGCGCGCCCAAGCCCGGACCGCAGATCGCCGGCGTCCCGCTGGCAGGCGGACTGGTGGGTTACGCGTCATATGACGTCGTGCGATTCTTCGAGCGCCTGCCGATGGCGCCCGGACGCGATAGCGGAGTACCTGCCCTCCACTACGTGGCTCCGCGCTCACTGCTGGTATTCGATCACCTCACTCGCTGCATCGCGCTGCTTCATGACGGGTCCGAAGAAGACCGTCGCCATCTGAGAGCCGAAGTGATTCGGGCGCTCAGAGGTGGCCTCCCGAACGGGGCTCGCCGAGGCCGCTATGGACGTCCGGCGCCGGCGTTCAGTCGAAACGACTTCCTTGCGGGGGTCAGGCGCACCCAGGAATACATTGCTTCGGGCGATGTCTATCAGCTTGTTCTCTCCACGCGGTTTCGAGGACGTCATGAGCTCGATCCTTTTCAGGCGTATCGGGCTCTCCGTTTGATCAATCCGTCGCCCTACATGTACTACTGCGCTTTGGGCGATGTGACCGTGGTTGGCTCGTCGCCCGAGGCATTGGTGCGTCTGAAGGATGGCCAGGCCCGGTTGCGTCCAATCGCAGGCACCCGGCCGCGTGCGGACGATCCGGCGACCGATACTGCCCGCGAGGCCGAACTGCGCGCCGATCCCAAGGAGAATGCCGAGCACGTCATGCTGGTGGATCTCGCCCGCAATGACCTCGGGCGCGTCGCACTCCCGGGTAGCGTCGGCGTGGACCCGTATCGCGCAATAGAGCGCTACAGCCACGTCATGCACATGGTGAGCGGCGTCAACGGGCGGCTCGCGCCGCACCGTGATGCCTTCGACCTGTTTGCCGCGACATTTCCTGCGGGCACGCTCGTCGGTGCCCCCAAGGTGCGGGCCATGCAGATCATCGATGAGTTGGAGCCTGTCAGCCGCGGCCTCTACGGCGGCACGGTGGGTTACTTCGGCGCGCGCGGCGACATGGATCATGCGATCACCATCCGTACGCTGGTCTTCAGAGGCGACGAGTACAGCTATCAGGCGGGCGCGGGCATCGTCGCCGACAGCGTGCCCGCCACGGAGCACGATGAGGTACTCGCCAAGAGCGGGGCCATGGCGCGCGCGCTCGAGCTGGCGGAGGAGGGCCTGTGACCGCCAAGCCCGAGAGCCTGCGGCTGCTGTTGATCGACAACTACGATTCCTTTACCTACAACCTCGTGCAGGCGTTCCTCGTCATCGGCGCGGAAGTGCTGGTGTATCGCAACGATGCCATCCGGGTGGAGGAAGCCCGCGCGCTCGAGCCGACGCATCTGTGCATCTCCCCGGGCCCGGGCACTCCGTACGACGCCGGGGTATCGATGGACATGATCCGCGCCTTCGCCGGCCGCGTTCCGGTCCTGGGCGTATGCCTCGGACATCAGTCGATCGTGGAGGTATTCGGCGGTAAAGTGGTACGCGCGGGACGGCTGATGCACGGCAAGACCTCTCTCGTCCACCACGACGGGCTCGGGCTCTTCACCGGCCTGCCGCAGCCCTGTGAGGTCGGGCGTTATCACTCGCTCATTGCGGCGCCGGAAATGCTGCCGCCCGTGCTGGGTGTCAGCGCGAGGACGCCAGAGGGAGAGATCATGGGCGTACGCCACCGGGATCTCGCCGTGGAGGGAGTACAGTTTCACCCGGAGAGCATCCTGACACCGGACGGGCCGCGGCTGCTCGCGAATTTCCTGGGGCGCCCGGAGGCCGCGCCCGTCCGGGCCCTGACAGCAGGAGTGGACGATGCCCTCCGCGCGTGACCTCCTCGACCGCCTGCTCGAGCGCCGCGATCTGACACAGCCGCAGGCCGAGGAGCTGCTCGGGATTCTGACCGACCCCGCCACTGCGCCCGCCCTTGCGGGCGCCGTCCTCGCCGCGATGCGCTCGAAGGGCGTCGTCGCCGATGAAGTGCGCGGCTTCGCCCAGGCCATGCGACGCCTGGCCCGCCGCCCAGCCATTCCCCACGGACTGCCTGCCGTTGACGTGGTCGGCACCGGCGGCGACTGCTCCGGAAGCCTCAACATCTCCACCGGCACCGCGCTTCTCACCGCCGCGTGCGGCGTACCGGTGGTCAAGCACGGCAACCGCTCCATGTCGAGCCGCGCGGGCAGCGCCGATGTCCTGGAAGCGTTGGGGCTTGCTCTGCCGCTCGATGAGGAGCGGGTCGGGCACTACCTCGAGGCGTGCAATTTCACCTTTCTTTTTGCCCCCCACTACCACCCCGCGACCAGGGCGGTTGGCGCGGTGCGCGCCGCCCTCGGCGTGCGCACCATATTCAACATTCTGGGTCCGCTCACCAACCCGGCGGCACCGCCCTTTCACGTGATCGGCGCGTTCAGTGAGGAGGTGGCCGAGCTCATCGCGCGCACTCTGGCCGGCATGCCGATGGAGCGGGCATTCGTGGTGCACGGGGCACAGGGGTGGGACGAACCCACACCGGTAGGACCGTTCACCGTGTTCGATGTCCGTCCGGGCCGCGTTGAGCAGCAGACGCGGACACCGGAGGACTACGGATTGGCACGCTGCGAGCCGGCCTGTCTCGCCGGGGGCGATGCGCGACACAACGCGCAGGCCCTTCGGGCCGTACTGACCGGCGAGGATCGGGGGCCGCACCGTGATTGCCTCCTCATGGGAGCCGCCCTGGCTCTGGAGGTGACGGGGCGGGCATCGAAGCTGCGGGAAGCGGTGGAGCGTGCTGCGGCGGCGATCGACGGGGGTGCCGCGTCGCGTGTGCTCCAAACTCTGGCGGCGCCAGCATGACGGATTTTCTGGCACAAATGGCCGCGAGCAGCCGTGAGCGGGTCCAGGCGGCGCGCGCCGCCTGTCCGCAGGCCGAGCTGTTGGCGAGGGCGCTCGATACGCCGCCGCCGCCGCGGCTACGGCTGCAACAGGGCGGCTTCGACCTCATTGCAGAGCTGAAGCTGCGCTCACCCGCTGCGGGGCCGCTCAAAAGTCGGGGAGAAAACGTCGCAGCGCGCGTCAGTGCGTACGCCCGTGCCGGTGCGGCCGCGGTCTCGGTACTGACCGAGCCTAGCCGGTTCGACGGCGAGCTCGAGCATCTGCGCCAGGCCGCCCGGGCGCTCGGCTCCGCAGGCATCCCGGCAATGCGCAAGGATTTCCTCGTCGCTGACTACCAGGTGATCGAGGCCCGTGCGGCCGGCGCCGGCGGCGTCCTCGCGATCCTGCGGATGCTGTCGGAGCCCGAGCTCGAGTCGCTCATCCAACAGGCCCGTGCGCTGGCGCTATTCGTGCTGCTCGAGGCCTTCGATGAGCAGGATCTCGAGCGGCTGCACCGCGTTCTCGGCCGATTGGGCGGCGAGGGCCTTCTCGCCGGCGTCAACTCGCGTGATCTTGCAACTCTGCAGGTGATTCCGAGCCGCCTGGAGCAACTCGCGCGTTACCTCCCAACGGGCATTCCGCGGGTGGCCGAGAGCGGTGTCGGATCGCCCGAGGATGCGCGCCGGGTGGCCGCGGCCGGCTATGATCTTGCTCTCGTCGGCAGCGCCCTCATGAGCGGCGATGACCCCGCGGCGCTGGCCGGCGCGATGCTGAGTGCCGCGCGCACCGCGCGGCGCGCTGAGACCAGGTGAGCGGCATCATGTGGATCAAGATTTGTGGCATGACGACTCCGGAAGCAGTTGCGGCGGCTCTGGCGGCGAGCGTCGATGCCATCGGCTTCGTGTTTGCTGACTCGCCGCGGCAGCTCACGCTGGAGGATGCGGTGAGTCTGGCCGAGCCGGCCCGAGGCCGGGTCCGCTGCGTGGCCGTGACACGCCATCCCAGCCAGCGATATCTCGATGACATCCTGGCGGTGTTCCGTCCCGACGTACTGCAGACAGACACGGAGGACCTCCGGGCACTCAGCCTGCCGCGGGAGCTCGAGCTGCTGCCGGTCTTTCGCGGCTGGGATGGCTCGCAGAGCAGGTTGCCGGCGCGCCTGCTGTTCGAAGGGGCCCTGAGCGGCAGCGGAACACAATGCGACTGGACGGCCGCGCAGCGCCTCGCGCCGCGGACGCAGCTCGTCCTTGCGGGGGGGCTCGACGCCGGCAACGTAGCGACCGCCATCAGTACGGTCCGACCTTTCGGCGTCGATGTGTCGAGTGGCGTGGAGGAGCGGCCCGGCGTCAAGAGTCCGGATGAAGTGGCGCGATTCGCGGCCGCCGCGCGCAGCGCCTTCCAGATGATCCAACAGGAGCAACGGTCAGCATGAGCCTCGGTGCCTCGAACGATCCCATCGCGGACCTCATCTCAGGCCGCTTTCCCGATGCGCGCGGGCGTTTCGGACCATTCGGCGGACGCTACGTTCCGGAGACCCTGATCCCGGCCTTGGACAGGTTGCAGCAGGGCGTGCGCGAGCACCTGCCGAGAGCCGCGTTCCAACAGGAGCTGGCGCAGGAGCTCTCGAGCTGGGTTGGACGCCCGACTGCGCTGACGTTCGCCGGCCGGCTCTCAGCCCGCTGGGGTGCGCGCATCTGGCTGAAGCGGGAGGACCTCGCGCACACCGGCGCGCACAAGATCAACAATGCCCTGGGTCAGGGGCTCCTCGCCAGACATCTCGGCGCCAAGCGCATCGTGGCGGAGACGGGCGCCGGCCAGCATGGCGTCGCGAGCGCCGCCGCCTGCGCCCGGCTGGGGCTGCCCTGCACCGTCTACATGGGTGCGATCGACATGGAGCGGCAGGCGCCGAACGTCGATCGCATGCGCCTGCTCGGCGCCGCCGTGGTGCCGGTGACGAGCGGCGATCGCACATTGCGGTCGGCGATCGATGAGGCGCTGCGCGACTGGGTGTCGGATCCGATGGATACCTATTATCTGCTCGGCTCGGCCATGGGACCGCATCCTTATCCCTATCTCGTGCGCGAGCTGCAGTCGGTCATCGGTCGTGAGGCCCGCGCACAGATCCTGGAGAGAAACGGCGCGCTGCCCGATGCAGTGATCGCCTGTGTGGGCGGAGGCTCCAACTCCATCGGTGCGTTCCATCCCTTCGTCGCTGACCGGAGCGTGGAGCTGATCGGCGTCGAGGCAGGCGGCCGCGGCGCCGGGCTCGGCGAGAATTCCGCAACCCTGTCCTTCGGCCGGCCCGGCGTCCTGCACGGCGCCTATTCGCTGCTGCTCCAGGACGAGAACGGCCAGGTGCAGGAGACGCATTCGGTCTCGGCAGGGCTCGATTATCCCGGTGTCGGTCCCGAGCATGCTTTGCTCGCCTCCACGGGCCGGGCGCGGTATGAGGCCGCCAGTGATACGGAGGCGTTGGAGGCGGTACGCACATTGAGCGAATCGGAGGGCATCCTGCCGGCTCTGGAGAGCGCCCACGCGCTCATCGGGGCCCAGCGCTGGGCCGCGCGTCATCCCGGCGGCACGGTGCTCGTCTGCCTGTCAGGCCGCGGCGACAAAGACATGCCGACTCTGCAACAGACGCTGTTGGCTGAGCGGCGATGAGCGCCAGAGAGGCCATCAGCGCCGCCATCATTGCGGCGAAGGCGCGGGGCGAGCTGGCGCTCGTCGCCTATCTCACCGCGGGCTTTCCCAGCCGCGATACTTTCAAGCGGGATCTGCAGGCCATCGCTGAAGCCGCGGATGTCGTCGAGATCGGAGTCCCGTTCACCGATCCGATGGCCGATGGCGTCACGATCCAACGCGCCAGCCACGCCGCGCTCGCGCAAGGTGTGAGCCTGCGTTGGATTCTGGGACAGCTCGAGGAGATGCCGCGCACCAAAGCCCCGCTGCTGCTGATGAGCTATCTCAACCCGCTGCTCGTGCTCGGGCCGCGGGAGCTCGCTGCAACCGCCGCGCGGGCCGGTGTCGCAGGCTTCATCGTCCCGGACCTGCCCTTCGATGAGAGTGCCGAGTTGCGCGCGGCCCTGAGCAGCGAGGGCGTTGCACTGGTGCAGATGGTTACGCCCGTGACCCGCCCGCAGCGCCTGGAGGAGATCTGCGCGAACAGCCAGGGCTTCGTGTACGCGGTCACGATGACGGGCACGACGGGCAAGAACGTGGCGGTGCCCGCCGAAGTCACACAGTATCTCGACGTCGTGCGCTCCCGCTCCCCGGTACCGGTTTGCGCGGGCTTCGGAATCCGCAGCCGGGAGCAGCTCGATCTCCTGCGGGGTCACGTGGATGGGGCTGTGGTCGGCTCCGCGCTGGTGGAGGTGCTCGAGCGGGGCGAGGACCCGGCACACTGGCTGCGCGAGCTGCGCGCAAGCCGATGAGCCCGCTCGTCATCGCCAGCCGCTTCTGCGGCCCGGAGAGCTCCGCCAACGGCGGTTATTTTGCGGGCTGCGTGGCGGCGCGTGCGGGCCGCATCGTCACCGTGCGCCTCCTGCAGCCGCCGCCACTCGATACGCCCTTCGAGACGCGGGAGCTGGCCGACGGCACGCTGGAGGTCACGTCAGGACCGAATCGCATAGGCGAGGCCCGGCCCGCCACGCTGGTCCTGGACCCGCCGTCTCCGCCCGGTTATTTCGAGGCCGTGGAGGCCTCGCGCGGCTATCTCGGATTCGCGCATCACCGCTTTCCCAAATGCTTCGTCTGCGGCACCCAGCGGCCGCGCGGCGATGGCATGCGGATTTTCGCCGGCCCGATCGCCGAGCGGGCCCTGGTCGCCGGACCCTGGGTTCCGGATGGGTCGCTCGATCGGGGAGACGGCCGGGTGCGGCCGGAATTCATGTCGGCGGCGCTCGATTGCCCCGGCTTTTACGCGGTCAGCCCGGATGATCGCATGATGCTCCTCGGAGAGATCACCGTGCGCGTGAGCCGACTGGTGCATGTCGGTGAGCCTTGCACCGTGATCGGCTGGGCGCTCGAGTCGAGTGGCCGCAAGCGCGCGGCCGGCACCGCAGTCCTCGCCGAGGACGGCGAAGTCTGCGGCCTGGCACGCGCCACCTGGATCGAGCTCAAGAGTTAGGTACTTGCCCCGCTGCTCTGGGTGTGTTGGCCACCCTTGCGCGCGATGTCCTGCAACGCCGAGCCCGCCTGAGCCGGCTCGTGGTCGCGGGCGATGTCGCCTAGGGAGATGATGCCGGTCAGGCGCTTCTCGCGATTCAACACCGGCAGCCGGCGCACCTGAAGCTGCGCCATGTTCTCGGCGACCTTGCTGACCTCATCGTCCTCGAAGCAGTATTTGACCTCCCGGGTCATGACCTCGTTCACGGGCGTGTCGCTCGGGTTGCGACCGGCGCCCACGCCCCGGATCGCGATGTCGCGGTCGGTGATCATGCCGACCAGACGGTCGTCGGCGGCGACCGGCAGAATGCCCGCATCGATGCGCGCCATCGTCTGCGCCGCCCGCTGAATGGAATCGTCCGGGCTCGTGATCTCGACCTTGCGGCTCATCACCTCGTGCACTTTCATACTGATTTCCTCCGCTCACTCGTGGTCGCTCGGGCCGCGAGCAGGCGAGCAAGATTCATGTCTTCCTCAGGCGCCGCTCCAGTCCCTTCTTGCCGGCGAAGCGCGCGAGCTCGGCGAGCCTGCGCAAATGGGCCTCCCTCCCGGGGCGGAAGGCCCGGTTGGCCTGCAGGCGCAGCTCCAGGATCGCGAGCGCGCGTCCGTTGTCGCGACGCGCGAGCAACATCGCGATCAGCTCATTCGCGAGCCGGTCGGCCGCGCGTCCATCGTCCCAACGGTTGATCGCCGCGAGCACTGTCTGGCGCTCGGTCACCGCAGCCTCGCCCTGTGCATGTGCCGCGAGCCACGTCTCGATCTCCTGCCATCCCTCGAGTGGCCGGCGAACCCTGAACTGGGTATGCGCCTGATCGAGCATGCGCTGCCGCTCCAGCGCGTGCTCGCGTGCCTGGCGCACGGCGAGCCGCTCCTCCCGGGTGAGCGTTTCGATCCCGAGCTCGAGCCGATGCTCGAACAGCATGCCGCCGATGAGTGAGAACTCGAGGAGGAAGCCGCACTGGATGGCCGGCACCGCTACCCATGCCGGCAGCAGCCGGCTGCCCAGCAGCAGCCCGAGCGTCATGACCGCCAGCATGGCACCGAGCGGCCACACGTAGTCGCGCCCGGCACCCCGCAGCACCGCAAAGAGTGCCGGTGGCGAGATCGCACGTAGCGGATTGCCGGTCAGTCCGAGGACGGCGACGCTGGCGGGCAGTGCGAGGGCGAAGCAGACACCGAGCGCGGCTGCGGCAGGTGCTCCTAACCAGCGGCGCGTGAGCTCCACGGGAAACAGCGCCGCCGTGATGACGAGCCCCTGCGCCAGAGGACGCTGCTCATCGACGGGACTGATCATCTCGGCCGACAGCACCGGGGGCTCGCGCTGTCCTGCAACGACCGCATCGAGCAGCGCGAAGCAGTATTTGAAGAACCAGGAAACGACGATCGCCGCGATGGCCAGGCCGAGCAATCCTTGTGTGAGGGCGAGCATCAGCCCGAGCGTCAGAAATCCGACGAGCATGACTACCGTTATGTCCCACGGCAGCAACAGATAGCGCGCCATGCCGTGACCGTACTGTTGCGGCAAGGCCGTCAGCGGCTGCTCTTGGCGGTCGCTCATCCGGAGGCGGCGCCGGTTGCCGGTTCCGGCGCCGTCATCCGCGCGGCTCGCCAGTTGCCTAACCGGTAGTAGATCAGGGCGAGCAGAGCCGCCAGTGCGGAAGAGATCGAAAAGCTCCACCAGATGGCGTCGGCGTGATAGCGCGAGACGAGCGCATCCGCAAGCGGAAAGCGCACGAGGAGCAGCGCGAGCGTCATGATGGCGAGCGGAAGCATCACCGCGCCGGTCGCGCGGACGGTCGCGAAGAGCACCAAGGCGATTGCGTAGAACAGATACGAGGGCGTCGCGATGCGGTTGAGATGCGCGCCGATGGTCAGGCCCGGCGAACCCGTAGGCAGGAAGGGCGAGAAAGCATGTGGACCCAGGAGCTCGAGAGCGATGATCACCGAGCCGGTGATGACGATGGCGAAGCCGACACCAATCGCCGCTATGCGGTTGACGCGATCCCATTTGCCCGCTCCGACATTCTGCGCGGCCATTGCCGAGACGGCCTGACCGACCGCGAACGCAGGCATCTGGATGTAATTCCAGATCTGCAGCGCCGCGCCGAAGGCGGCGCTCGTATCGACACCGAAGCGGTTCACGAGCGAGATCATGAGCAGACCGCTCAGCGAGATCACCAGGATCTGACCACCCATCGGCAGGCCTTTGCGCACCAGCGCCGCGGCCAGTCGCCAGTCCACCCGCAGAAACGCGAGCTCCTCGCCCCTGAGGCACAGGAGGTGCCGGCGCCGATAGAGATGGCGCACCATGGCCGTGAGACTGACGGTTTGCGCGATGAAGGTGGCGAAGGCCGAGCCGGCGATACCGAGTCGCGGTGCGGGGCCGAGCCCGAAGATGAAGACCGGGTTCAGGCTGATGTCCAGGCCTACGGAGAGCAGCATGAAGTAGAACGGTGTCTTCGAGTCGCCGGCGGCGCGCAGCACCGCCATCACGAAGGCGTACATGTAGAGCGAGGGCAGCGCACAGAAGATCACGCGCATGTATGCGATCGCGAGCGGCAGCGATTGCGGCGGTGTTCTCATCGTCGCTAGGATCGCCGGCGATAACGTCAGGCCCGCAAGGGCCATCAACACCGAGATGCCCGCGAAGAAAGTCGCGCTGGTCCCGACGGCGTGCCGCGCACCTCGAATATCGTTGGCGCCGATACGCTGGGCGATCAGGATGGTGGCGGCCATCGCGATGCCGAAGGCGAAGCCGATCAGCAGGAACATCACCACGTTGGCATTGGCAGTCGCGGTGAGGGCTGCCTCGCCGAGGAATCGTCCGACCCAGATCGAGTTGACCGAGCCGTTGAGCGACTGCAGCACGTTGGCGTAGAGGATGGGCAGGGCGAAGTGCGCCAGCCCGCGGCTGATGGAGCCTTCCGTCAGCGAGCGGGTGGGCTTCAGGCAGCGACCCTCGGTGTCAGAGAAAGCGGTGTGCGGCGAGGAGGCCGCCAGCCCCGAGCGCTGTGAGGACCCAGCCCGGCCAGAGGGCGCGATCGAGAGCCAGCCAGACGAGACCTGCCAGCAGCACGACCGCGCCGACGGTGAAGGCATCGCGCCTGCGGTTGGCGCGACGGATTTCGGCGCGCAGCGCTTCGACCTCCGGAGTCTCCACCAGCATGCGCACGATGCCGCCCTGCGCGCGGTGGAGCGCGCCTTTGATCACCGTGGGCAGGACGCGGGCGGCCTCGAGCAGCTCCGGCATCTGCACGCGCAGGCTCCTGAAAACCTGGCGCACGCCCATGCGCTCGCGCATCCACTCCCGCAGGATCGGCGTCGCGGTATGCCAGATGTCGAGCTGCGGATAGAGCTCGCGGCCGAGCCCTTCTACGTTGAGCAGCGTCTTCTGCAGGAGAATGAGCTGCGGCTGCAGCTCCATGTTGAATCGGCGGGAGATCTCGAACAGGCGCAGCAGGATGTTGCCGAAGGAGATGTCCTCGAGCGGCCGGTCGAAGATCGGCTCGCACACCGTGCGCACCGCGGACTCCATCTCATCGATCCGGGTCGTAGGCGGCACCCAGCCGGACTCGACGTGCAGCTGCGCCACCCGCCGATAGTCGCGATCGAACACCGCGAGGAAGTTCTCCGCCAGGTAGTGCTGGTCGCGTGGATCGAGTGTGCCGACGATCCCGAAGTCGACCGCGGCATAGCGGGGCTGCAGCGGATCGTCCACCATGACGAAGATGTTGCCCGGGTGCATGTCGGCGTGGAAGAAGTTGTGCCGGAACACCTGGGTGAAGAAGATGCGCACTCCGTTCTCGGCGAGGCGCCTGATGTCGGTGCCCGCGGCCCGCAGCCGCTCCATGTCGGAGATCGGGATGCCGTGGATGCGCTCCATCACCATGACATTGAGCCGGCAATAGTCCCAGTAGACCTCCGGCACGTAAAGCAGGTCGGAGCCGGCGAAATTGCGCTTCAGCTGCGAGGCGTTGGCGGCCTCGCGCATGAGGTCCAGCTCATCGAGGACCGTCTTCTCGTACTCCGCCACGATTTCCCGCGGCCGCAGCCGCCGGCCTTCGCGCCAATAGGTCTGCGCGAGCTCCCCCAGCGCGTACAGCACTTCGAGGTCGCGCGCTATCAGCTCCCGCATGTCCGGGCGCAGCACCTTGACGACCACTTCGCTGCCATCCGGCAGCCGTGCCGCGTGGACCTGGGCGATGGAAGCGGCGGCGAGCGGCGTCTCCTCGAAATGCGAGAACGCTTCCGAGACGGGGCGGCCGTAGGCGGCCTCGACGATCGCGCGCGCGATCGCGCCGGGGAAGGGTGGCACCCGGTCCTGGAGCTTCGCGAGCTCGTCCGCGACGTCGGTCGGCAACAGGTCGCGGCGCGTGGAGACCGCCTGGCCGAACTTCACGAAGATCGGGCCGAGCTCCTCGAGCGCGAGCCGCAGGCGCACCGCAGGACTTGCGGTGCGGTGCGGGTTCAGCCACGTGTCGGGCGACAGGTAGAAGAGAAACCGCAGCGGCGCATAGAGATGCGTGGCCCGCACGAAGTCGTGCAGGCCGTATTTCAACAGCACCCTCTGGATCTGCAGGAGCCGCGCGAGTACGCGCAGCTTCACGGGTGATACACCGCTGTCACCGCGGAGCGAGCCGCCGCGTCAGCAGCTCGAGACGCGCATCGAGGCGATCGACGTCCTCGCGCAGCGCATCGACGCCCCGCAGGAATTGTTCGCCTTCCTCACGCGATACGAGGTCTGCGCGCTCGTGACTGAAGTACTCCCCGACATCCTGCAGCAATGTTGCTGCGGCGCTGCGGGTCCAAGTGAGTGCTCCTCGTGTCAGGCGGCCGAGGCGATGCGCCGCCACATCGCCGATGAGAATCGACAGCTCCTCCTCGGGATCGGGCGCGAGCAGCCGAGCCAGCTCGCGAAATTTCTGCGCGAGCTCCGCATCGCCGCGCACCTCCACTTCGCCGCGTGACAACGATGTGTCTGCGGCGCTGCCACCACCCAACGCCAGCAGGCTCAACGGACCGCCGATGATCTCCGCGTCGGCCGGAAGGCTGCCGCGGGTGATGCGCAGGGAGCTGCCGGTCGACTCGACCAGCAGGCGCGCCAGCGCGGGCGCCTCGATGGCGATGCGGCGGCCGGCGAGCTCTGCACAGAGTTGCTGCGCGCGCGGCGAGCGGGGCAGACCGCGGTTGAGGACATTCTCGATGGTGCCGATGAGCATGGGGCCGGTCAGTCAGTACTTGTAGCCGCGGTGCACCGCGACGATGCCGCCTGAGAGGTTGTGATAGCGGCAGCCCTCGAGCCCGGCGGCCTGCATCATCTCGAGCAGCGCCTCCTGGCCCGGGTGCATGCGGATCGACTCCGCGAGATAACGATAGCTCGCCTCGTCTCCTGCCACGATCTTCCCGAGCAGCGGCAGTATGCGGAACGAATAGGCGTCGTAGAGCGGTCCCAGGCCGGGCGCCACGGGATGGGAGAACTCCAGCACCAGGAGCTGGCCGCCCGGCTTCAACACCCGCTGCATTGCAGCGAGCGCGGCGGGCTTGTCGGTGACGTTCCGCAGTCCGAAGCCGATGGTGATGCAGTCGAAGCTGCCGTCGCGGAAGGGCAGGCGCTCCGCATCGGCCTGCACGTACTCCACATTGCCGAGCACGCCACGATCCGTCAGGCGGTCGCGCCCGCGCTGGAGCATCGCGCGGTTGATGTCGCTCAACACGATGAGGCCGCGCTCGCCCACCTGCCGGGCGAGGCCGGCCGCGAGATCGCCGGTGCCGCCGGCCACATCGAGCGCCCGCTGTCCGGGCCGCAGCCCGGTGAGCGAGAGGGTGAATCGCTTCCACAGCCGGTGAGCGCCGCCCGACATCAGGTCATTCATCAGGTCGTAATTGCGGGCGACCGAGTCGAAGACGCCACGCACGCGGCGCGCCTTCTCGCTCAAGGACACGCGCTCGTAGCCGAAGTCTGTGGTTCCGGGGTCGGTCATCGGATTGCCGGATCGCGGGGAGGGCGGCGCATTGTAGCGTCTTGCTTTTTGCGCGACATGCTGCGCAGAATCCGACCCCGGTAAGGGGGTCTTGGACCTAAAAGGCCGGACGGCTGACCAGTCGCCCGGCCTTTTTTATTTCCCGGCCGTCATTTTCCTGGCGAGATATTGCGCCCATTTCGCCTCCCGATCGCGGCCGAGCTCATAGAGGTATTTCCAGGTGTAGAGGCCGGTATCGTGGCCGTCGTCGAAGACCAGCTTCACGGCGTATTGGCCGACCGGCTCGATGGCGCGTATGCCGACCGCTTCCTTGCCGAGTACCAGGGTCTCCTGGCCGGGACCGTGGCCCTTGACCTCGGCCGACGGGGAATAGACGCGCAGGTACTCGAAAGGCAGCTCGAACCTGCTGCCGTCCTCGAACGAGACCTGCAGCAGGCGGACTGCGCGGCGGAGCCTGATTTCGAGCGGGGTTCCGGGGTCGGGGGACGGCATTGCGAGGAGGAGTCTAGGTCTCGGGGTGGCGGTTGCACTATTATGGACGTCCCTGCTCCAGCAGCGGTACATCGTGGAAGCTACAGATACCTCCCACCCCGACTACTTTCATCGTGTGGTCGATTGCCAGTGGGCCTGTCCGGCCCATACCGATGTCCCTGAGTACATCCGATTGATTGCCCAGGGCCGATTCACCGAGGCCTACCTCGTCAACCGGCACTCCAACGTCTTCCCGGGCATCCTCGGGCGCGTTTGCGACCGGCCCTGCGAGCCCGCCTGCCGCCGCGGCCGCGTCGAGGCCAAGCCGGTGGCCATCTGCCGGCTGAAGCGAGTGGCGGCGGACAACCGCGATGACATCAGCGGCCGCCTCCCGCCCATCCCGAGGATCAAGAACGGCAAGCGCATCGCCTGTATCGGCGCCGGCTGTGCCTCGCTCACGGTCGCCAACGACCTGATGCCGCTCGGCTACGAGGTCACGATCTTCGAGCAGTACGGGGAGCCCGGCGGGCTGATGCGCACCAACATCCCCTCGTTCCGCCTGCCGCAGGCGGTCCTCGAGGAGGAGATCCGGATGATCATCGACATGGGAGTCGACCTGAAGCTCGGGCACCCCATCCGCAGCATGAAGGAGCTGCTCGGGAGCGGCGGATTCGATGCCGTATTCGTCGGCTCAGGCGCCCCGAAGGGCAAGAACCTCGAGCTGCCGGGCCGGGAAGCCGCCGCTGCCAACGTGCACGTCGGTATCGCGTGGCTGGAGTCGGTTGCCTTCGGCCACATCGAGCGGATCGGAGAGCGCGTCCTCATCATCGGCGTCGGCAACACCGCCATGGACTGCTGCCGCACGAGCTTGAGGCTCGGCGCCAAGCAGGTGAAGGTCATGGCGCGCAAGCCGCGCGGCTTCTTCAAGGCCTCGGAATGGGAGCTCGAGGATGCCGAGGAGGAGAGTGTCGAGATCGTCGTCAACCGCTCGCCCAAGGCCTTCGTGATGGAGGGCGGACGCCTCATCGGCATGACCTTCGACATCATGGAGTATGAGCTCGATGCCCGCGGCCGCATCACCGCCGAACGGGTGAAGGGTGAGGAGCTCATTCCGGCGGACGACGTCATCCTCGCCATCGGCCAGGAGAACGCCTTCCCCTGGATCGAGGGCGATCTCGGCATCGAGCTCGACAAGTGGCACGTGCCCAAAGTGGATCCGGTGACCTTTCAGTCCACCCGGCCGGGCGTCTTTTTCGGGGGTGATGCGGCTTTCGGGCCGAAGAACATCATCTGGGCCGTGGAGCATGGCCACCAGGCCGCGATCTCCATCCACAGGCACTGCCAGGGCGAGCCCATCACCGAGCGCCTGCAGCCCGGGGTGAACCTGCAGAGTCGCAAGATGGGGATGCACGAGTGGTCGTACTCCAACGACTACGCCCCGGTGGAGCGGCGGCTGATGCCGCACGTCTCGCTCAAGGAGCGCTTCAAGAAGCTCAACATCGAGGTGGAGCTCGGCTTCACCGCCGAGCAGACCGCGCAGGAAGTGCAGCGCTGCCTCAACTGCGACGTGCAGACCGTCTTCAGCGCGAAGCTCTGCATCGAGTGCGATGCCTGCCTCGATATCTGCCCGGTCGACTGCCTCAGCATCACCGCCAACGGTCCGGAGGCGGAGCTGCGCGGCAGATTGAAAGTCCCGGCCAAGAATCTCGCGCAGCCGCTGTATGTCTCGGCGCCGCTGCCGCAGACTGCCCGCGTAATGGTCAAGGACGAGGACCTCTGCGTGCACTGTGGCCTCTGCGCCGAGCGTTGCCCCACGGCCGCATGGGACATGCAGAAGTCCCACGTCCATTGGCCGCAGGCCGAGGACGAAGCCCGAACATTAGAGGCCCGCAAGCCCAAGATCGCATGAATTCGACCCAGCGTCGCCCCCTAACCAACACACCTGCCTGCTCCGAAGCTGCAACCCGTGAGAGAGAGCGCAGCGCAAAATAGCCCTTGGCCAGAAGCTGATCGCCAGGATGGCGATCCGCCAGCCTACAGGGATGTATTGCTCGCCTTCGTCCCTGCGGCGAGCCCTTCGGGCCGGCATTCGCCGTCCAAAATCGCTCCCTGCGATTTTGTCACGGCGTTCTGGCCAAGGGCTATTTTGTGCTGCGCTCGGATGTCCTAACGTGACTACAGACAGAATCAACGACTTTACCATCAAGATCGCCACGGTGAACGGCACCGGCTCGGCCAGCGCCAACACGCTGCTCATGAAGTCCATCTTCAGGAGCGGCATCCCCGTGATGGGCAAGAACTACTTCCCTTCCAACATCCAGGGCCTGCCGACCTGGTACGAGATCCGCGTCTCCCGCGAAGGGCACCTCGCGCGCTCCGGCTCCATCGACCTCATGGTTGCGATGAACGCCGAGACGTACTCGCGTGACGTGAAGGAGGTCACCCCCGGCGGATACCTCGTGTACGACTCCACGTGGCCGCGGCCGGCGCTCCTCGGCCGGTCCGACATCACCGTGCTCGGCGCGCCGCTCGCCAGGATGTGCAACGAGAGCTTCAACGGCGTGCGCACCCGCATCCTGATGAAGAACATCTGCTATGCGGGCGTTCTCGCCGCGCTGCTCGACCTGGATCTCGAGCGGATCCGCGAGCTCCTGGCGGAGACCTACGCCAAGAAGCCGCAGCTCGTCGAGAGCAACATGAAGGCCATCGGGCTCGGCTACGACTACGCACGGCAGAATTTCACCTGTCCCCTGCCCTTGCGCGTGGAGAGGATGGATCGCACGGCCGGACACATCATGATCGATGGCAACACCGCCGCGGCGCTCGGTTGCGTCTTTGCCGGCGCGACGGTGGCGGCCTGGTATCCGATCACCCCCTCGACCTCGCTGATGGATGCGTTCAAGGGTTTCTGCGACCGCACCCGGATCGATCCGCAGACGAACGCCAAGCGGTTCGCCTTCATCCAGGCGGAGGACGAGCTCGCGGCCATCGGCATGGTGATCGGCGCCTGCTGGAACGGCAGTCGGGCGTTCACGGCGACATCGGGGCCTGGTATCTCGCTGATGAATGAATTCCTGGGTCTCGCCTACTACGCCGAGGTGCCCGCGGTCGTATTTGATATCCAACGCGTCGGACCCTCGACCGGCATGCCGACGCGTACCCAGCAATGCGACGTGATGGAGTGCGCCTACGCCTCCCATGGCGATACACGGCACGTCTGCCTCTACCCGGCCAATCCCGAGGAATGCTTTTACATGGCCGCCCAGGCGTTCGACCTGGCGGAGCGCCTGCAGACACCGGTGATGGTGCTGTCCGATCTCGATATCGGCATGAACGACTGGATGTGCCGGGACCTCAAGTGGGATGACGCCTACCGCCCCGACAGGGGCAAGGTGATGGAGAAGGCGCAGATCGAGAAGCTGGAGAAATTTCATCGCTTCCTCGACAAGGATGGCGATGGCATCACCTGGCGCACATTGCCCGGCGTGCATCCGAAGGGGGCCTACTTTGCCCGCGGCTCGGGGCATTCGCAGTATGGCGCCTACACCGAGGACTCCACGGAATACCAGCTCGTGCTCGACCGGCTGATGAAGAAGTGGAACACGGCGAAGAGGCTGGTGCCCCGCGCCATCATCGATGCCACCGCCGGCAGCGATCTCGGTATCGTCTCGCTGGGCAGCTGCGACAGCGCCATCCGCGAGGCGATGACCCTCCTCAAGGCGCGCGGCGTCGGTGTGAACTACATGCGCGTACGCTCCTTCCCGTTCAGCGAGGACGTGGAGCGGTTCCTCGCCGCGCACCGGCTGCTGTTCGTCGTCGAGCAGAACCGGGATGCGCAGTTGCGCTCACTGCTGACTCTGGAGACCGCCGTGGAGAAGTCGAAGCTGCGCTCGCTGCTGCACTACAGCGGGTTGTCCATCTCTTCGAGCTTCATCGTGGAGGGAATCCTGGCGGAGGCGCTCCCCAAGCCACTCGCGCAGCAAGACGCGCAACTGACGCCGCAGAAAGACGCGGCGCGGGCCTGACAGGAGCCGCCGACATGACTTTCATCGCCAAGCCCAAGATCACCCATCCCTCGCTGCCGCGCAATGCGCTCGGCCTCATCCGGCGCGACTACGAGGGCGCCCTCTCGACCCTGTGTGCCGGCTGCGGACACGACTCGATCACCGCAGCGATCGTGGAGGCCTGCTGGCACCAGTCGCTCGAGCCGCAGAACGTCGTGAAGCTTTCCGGGATCGGCTGCTCCTCGAAGACCACCGCCTACTTCGTCAGCGGCGGCCACGGCTTCAACTCGGTTCACGGCCGCATGCCTTCCATCGCCACCGGAGCCAACGCAGCCAACCGGCAACTCACCTACATCGGCGTCTCCGGTGACGGCGACACGCTGTCGATCGGGCTGGGTCAGTTCTGCCATGCGATCCGCCGCAACCTCGACATGCTCTACATCATCGAGAACAACGGCGTCTACGGGCTCACCAAGGGACAGTTCTCCGCCTCGGCCGACGTCGGCACCCGGGCGAAGAAGGGCGAGACCAACTTCCAGCCGCCCATCGACCCGGTCCTGCTCGCGATGACCCTGGGGGCCTCCTTCGTGGCGCGCAGCTTCTCCGGTGACAAGCAACAGCTCGTGCCGCTCATCGAGGCCGGCCTCAGGCACCGCGGCTTCGCCCTGATCGATGTGCTCTCGCCCTGTGTCACCTTCAACGATCACGAGGGCTCGACCAAGAGCTACGCCTACACCCGCGAGCACTACGAGCCTGCCGTGCAGGCCGACTTCGTGCCGCCGGAGCAGGAGATCACGGCCGAATACGCCGCCGGCGAGGCGCTGGCCGTGACCATGCACGATGGCAGCCGGATCGTGTTGCGTAAGCTCGACGCCGCCTACGATCCCACCGATCGCGGGGCCGCGCAGGCCAGGGTGCAGGAGCGCCTCAAGTCCGGGGAGTACCTGACGGGGTTGCTGTATGTCGATGCGGAAGGGGGCGGCCAGGGGGGACGGCGGGAGTTCCATCAGGTCAACGGCACGCCCGCGGAGCCGCTGAACAGCCTCCCCTACGAGCTCCTTTCGCCGGGCGCCAAAGGCCTGGCGAAGATCCTGACCCGTTACCGCTAACTGCGCCGCACCCCTGTCAAGGAAACTTGTATCTCGCCTGCGACCTGGGTTATCGTGCCTTACCGGTCCGTGACCTTTCCCTTTCCTGCCGCCTGCCGCCCGCCTCGAGTTCGGGACCGGCTTCCGAGTCTGAGAAAAGCCGAATCGTTCCCGACCAGGTCATATCTGTTTCTTGGAGTTTGATTGCATGACGAAGATCTACGTCGGAAACCTTCCGTTTTCGGCCACTGAGAGCGAGGTCCGCGACCTGTTTGCGCAGCACGGCACCGTCGAATCCGTAAGCCTCATCACCGACCGGGACACCGGCCGGCCGCGCGGCTTCGGCTTCGTGGAAATGTCCCGCGCCGATGCGTCCCGGGCCATTCAGAATCTGAATGGCAAGGATCTCGGCGGGCGCCCCCTGCGGGTGAACGAGGCGCAGGAGCGCAGCGGCGGCGGTGGACGGGGCGGCGGCGCTCCCAAGCGCTGGTAACGCCTGCGGTTCGAAGGCCGGCCCGGTCTCCCGGGCCGGCTTTTTTATTGGGCCGGGCCGCCGGTCCCGAACTCAGTAACCCGCTGAGCCCAGGGCGTAGCGGATGGCCAGCTGCACCTGGGTGTCCGTGACCGGACCGGGGCGGCCCAGCTCCTCACCCCGGATATACGAGCTGCTCGTCACGCGCAGCCCTTCCAGGGTCAACGACCAGCCTTTTCCCGGATCGAACATGTAGGCAACGGTCCAGGCGTTACCCCGTTGCTCACCGTCAGGTTCCGAATTGCGGCTCTCGACGAGGAATCGGTCGTAGCGGACGCTGAGCCGCTGGCGGCTGCCGAGCCTCCTGGAGAGCAGCAGATAGCGGGCGTCGAACGGCCAGACGAGTGCGGTTCCACCCGGGGCGATCCGGGTCAGCCCCCCCATCCATTGCGCGATCACCGTCCAGCCCGTGCCGTACTCCAGGCGAGCTGCCGCACTGTTGAAAGTCGTACGCCACGCGAAAACCTGCTCCAGGGCGTCCGCCGCGGCTGGATTCGCCCGGTTGTCGTAGTGCAGGGCCGTGAGCACGAGGCGCCCGGGAGCTTCGAGTGCGAGGCCGCCGTAGTAGCCCGCCCGCCCGTCGATCTCCCGGAAGGGCTCGATGCGCGCATCGGGACTTCCGAGTCGGCCGACCTGATCGAAGAGGGGCGTCTGGCGGTCATCGAGTATGAAGCCGCCGCTCGCGAGCGCCGCGCCGGCCATCTCATTCCAACCGAATACGCCCGCGATGGCACTGACATCGAACGGCAGATCGCTGCGCGTGCCGAGCCAATCGACCTTGGCCTCCAGGCCGAGGGTGCGCACCTCCTCCGCCAGCCAACTGTTCAGCGCCGAGTAGGACAGCGTGTAGGGAGACGCCCATCCTCCGGCGCCGTTCTCCAGCGAGACGGGCGCGTAGAACCCGCCTGCCTTGAGCCGCAGCCGCAGGTGATTGCGCGGATACGGGCGGAACTGCAGATAGGCTTCGGTCAGTCCCACGGAGCTCCTGTAGGAGTGATCCCAGGCGGAGGCGTCCAGGTGCAGCTTCCACAACTCACCGAGCGGTGTATCGAGAGCCAGGCGCAGGCGTCCGAGGCGCAATCCTGACTGGCGCTCACTGAACCGCGTCGGACCGTAGCCGCCGTCGAGCACGGACGCTTTTGCATCCGAGGAGACGGCCCTCAGATCGAGATCCAACTCCCAGTCGGCCCCATGGGCGGCCGTTGCAGCGAGCAACGTCGATGCGATCAGGGGGAGCAGCGCCGTTGCTGCGCGCATCAGTAACTCTCACCTTCCATCGGCGCCGGGCGCAGCGGTTTCGTGAGTTGCAGCGTCAGGGTCGCGCGATCGCCGCTGTCGATTGCCAGCTCGCGAACGAGCGTTGGAGTCTGCTCGCGCATCCGCGGATGCCACACGGTGATCTGGTAGTGACCGGCGGGCAGCTGCGCGGACCAGGCGCCTTGCGCATTGGTCGTCCCGTAGAAGGGCGCGTCCGTCACGTCGATGTAGGCGATCATCCAATCGTGGATGTTGCAGCCCAGGATGACGATGCCGGCATGATCGAAGATCACGGGCGCGTAGGGCTTGCCCCGGTAAAGAGGCAATTGGAAGCGCTTGGCCGGCGAGAAGGAGTAAATCTGGTGGCTCACCGAGTCGCTGTTGGGGAAGGACACGGCCGATCCCACGGGAACCACCAGCACCTCGGGGACGAACATCCGGTTCATCTGGTCCATCGCCGCATGGATCGGCGCGGGTGCGGGCAGTTTCCTGCCGACCGGCTGCACGGTGATGACCGCATCGGCCAGGGGCTTGCCGTCCGCCAGCTGGATCGAGATGGCAAGCGATGCCGCGGCTGCAGGCGCCGCGTGCAGCAGAGTGCAGAGCAGGGCCACCCCCGTGATGGCGACGCGGATGCCGAGCGCGCGATTCGATCGTGCGGAAAGTCTCATTCCTGTCACCGGTTGCTCGCCGCGCCACCCTGCGGCGCCTACGATGCAGCATATTCAGGCGGATTTATGGGCAGTTTCCGCAAACGGCTTCTCGTGCTGATCATCGGTCTGGCGGTTCTAACCCAGACTGTGACGCTGTTTGCAGTGCTGGCAAGCACCGCACGGGACGTGAAGGCGCGCGGTGCCGAGCAGTTGAGCGCCGACGGCTCCTTCGTGGATCAGCTCATCCACTATCGGGCGGAGCAACTGGCGAGCGCCGTCGCGGTGTTGGCGGAGGATTTCGGCTTCCGCGAGGCGGTGGCGAGCGGCGACGGGCCGACCATGCTGTCCGCGGCGGGGAACAATGCCCGGCGGGTCGGCGCCGACCTCGTGCTGCTCATCAACACGCGCGGGCGGGTATTGGCTTCCAGCGCGCCAGCCGAAGCGCAGGTCGGCAGCTCGATCGGCGGGTTGCTGCTCGGGGCAAGAGGACAGCACAACCGGCCGCGCTTCATGGTGTTCGGCCGGCGGACCTACGAGTTCTTTCTCTCGCCGGTGCGCACCCCGGAGATCATCGCCTGGGTGGCCATGGGATTCGCGGTCGATGATGCGCTCGCCCGCAACATCCGCGATCTCGCCGGTGTCGAAGTCACGCTCGGCATCCGCGGGCCTGCCGGCTTCACGCGCGTGGCTTCCAGCCTGCCGCAGGCCGAGCAGAATGCATTACAGGTCGATTCGCTGGCGCAGACTCCGGCCCGCGGCGCACACGTCATGCGCCTCGGCGGTACGAGCTACCTCACTCTGATCCAGCAGATCGACTCGCGTGGCGAGCCGGCCGAGGCGATCCTGCAGAAGCCGATGGCTGCGGTGCTTGCCCCCTACCAGGAGCTGCGCAATTCGCTGCTGCTCATCGACGGCGCGGCCATCGTTCTCGCCGCGGTGATCGGCATGTTCCTCGGACGGGGCGCTACGCGCCCGCTCGGAGAGCTCGTTCTCGCCGCGGAGCGCATTCAACACGGCCGCTACGACACCGCGGTGAAGGTAGCCGGCGGCAAAGAGTTCCGCAGCCTCGCTGATACGTTCAACGCCATGCAGCGCACGATCGCCGATCGCGAGGCCGACATCACGCGCCACGCGTTCTACGACTCGCTGACGGGCCTTCCCAATCGCGCGCTGGCCGAGCGGCGTCTGGAGGAGCTGTTGCGCGGCACCGACGTCCCCGCCGCCCTCGCCCTGATTCTGATCGTGGTACGCAGCGTGCACGAGGTGAACGCGACCTTCGGCCAGGAAGTCGCGGATGAGGTCGTGCAGGAAGCGGCGCGGCGCCTGGGCCGTAATCTGGCGGCGCAGCATGTCATCGCGCGCCTCGGCGAGAGTCAGTTCCTGGTCATAGCGCCCGGGTTTTCCGTGGAGCGGGCGCGCATCTACCTCGATCAGCTCGCCGGCGCTCTGCGCGGCGGCTTCCATCTCTCGGGGATGACGCTCGATCTCGGTGTCACCGCCGGGATCTGTGTGTATCCCGACCACGGCCAGAGCGCCAAGGACCTGCTGCGGCGGGTGCAGGTCGCGCTCGAGGATGCCGCCGACACGCGGCTGCGGGTCGCGAGCTACGAGCCCGGCCGCGACGAGCAGCACCGGCGCCGGCTCACACTCATCACCGGCCTGCGCGCCGCGATCGAGCACGACGAGCTGACGCTCAAATACCAACCGAAGGTGGAGGTCGGCACCCGCTGCGTGAAGAGCCTCGAGGCGCTGGTTCGCTGGCAGCACGCGACGCTCGGGGCGGTACCGCCGGGAGAGTTCGTGCCGCTTGCGGAGAGCGCGGGAGCCTCGCGTGCGTTGACCAACTGGGTGCTCGGGGCGGCCATCCGTCAGCTCGGGGAGTGGCGCCGCAGCGGCCTCGAGGTCGAGCTCGCAGTCAACCTGTCGGCGCCCGACATTCTCGACCCGGATCTGGGTGACGGCATCCTGAGGATGCTCGCGGAGCGGCACGTCGAGCCGGGGGCCCTGTTGCTCGAGATCACCGAGAGCGCGGTGATGCACGATCCGGACCTTGCGGCCCGCCACATGCAGCCGCTACGCGCCGCGGGCGTGCGGTTCGCGATCGATGATTTCGGGACCGGCCACTCCTCCCTGTCATTGCTCAGCAGACTGCCGGTCGATGAGTTGAAGATCGATCGCTCGTTCATTTCGCAGGCCCTCTCCGGGCGCAATGCCGCCATCGTCGCCTCGACCGTCGCTCTGGCGCACGGCATGGGGCTCAGCGTCGTCGCCGAGGGAGTCGAGACTTCCGAGGCCTGGAATCTGCTCAAGCGCCTGCGTTGCGATTGCGCGCAGGGGTATCTCATCAGCCGGCCCATGGCGCCCGAGGCCGTGCCGGCATTCGTACAGCGAGCCAACGCGCTCCTGCCGGCCTCCGATTCCACCGTCCTGCAGATGCGCGCCCTGGAGGGGCTGGCAGGCAAGGCCTGATCCGGGGCCCAGCCTGCAATTGCACTGCGGTCCGCGTCCGCTCTGATAGACTCCCGCACCTTCCATGGCGCAGGCGGAGTCGATTCGATGGGCAAGGGCGATAAGCGATCCCGGCGGGGCAAGATCTACCGAGGCTCCTTCGGCAAGTCACGCGCCAAGGACCCCGCGAAGCGACGGAAACGCGCCGCGGCGGCCAAGAAATAGGTCCTCGATAAGGGCATTGGCGCCGGCGCCAACGCTGCCCGCCTCACGGCCACGTGCCGGCTGACGTCCGGTTCAGAGTCACCGCCTCGCCTGAGGTGGAACGCGGCTTGCGACACGGAGGCGCGAAAGAGCAAGTCATTAGCGGCCCCAAGCCGCCTTTGGGCCGCGGACCGGAAAGCCAATATGGCTGGCGGCCCGAGCGCCACAGGCGACTCGGGCCATCTACGCACACGAGGTGACCCTTATGAATCGTAGCCTGTTGTTGCTATGCGCTGCCGCGCTCGCGCTTTCCGTGGGCGCCTGCTCGCATGATCAGTCGAGTAATCCGGGCGGAACCCCGTCCAGCGAGCAATCGAGTCCGAGCACGCCGCCGTCGAACGAGCAGGCGCCGCCACCGGCCAATGCACCGAGCTCCCAGCCCGGTGGTGCGCCGGAGCAGAACCCGCCGCCGCCGCCGCCGAGCACGAACCCCAACGCGCCGCCGCCGGCCAATCCGCCGCCGAGCCAGAACGGCAACCCGCCGCCGCTGTGATCTGAATGGCGGCCCGGCGCCCGACCGGTAGCCGCAGCCACTCATTTCGGCGCTTCCGCCTCGTCCGTACGCGATGCGGAGGCGCCGAATCGCTCGGGCCGATTCGATCAGGAAAGAATAACGACAACAGCATGAATTCCGACTCGCCGCTCGGCTACGCCCGTTGGCGCCCTCATCCTTGGCACGGGCTCACCCCCGGGCCGGATTGTCCGCGCGTGGTCAATGCGTTCATCGAGATCACGCCGTTCGACCTCATGAAGTACGAGGTGGACAAGGCCACGGGCTATCTGCGCGTGGACCGTCCACAGCGCACCTCATCGCACCCGCCCTCGCTCTACGGCTTCGTTCCGCAGACCTATTGCGGTGAGCGGGTACGTCTCTTGGCGGCAGACTGCGATCGGGGTGACGGCGATCCACTCGACATCTGTGTCATCAGCGAGCGGCCGATCACCCACTCGGAGATCCTGCTGCGGGCTCGCGTTCTCGGAGGCCTGAAGATCATCGATCGCGGCGAGGCCGACGACAAGATCGTCGCGGTGCTCGATGGCGACTACATCTGGGGCGGCGCGAGGGACCTCACCGACATCCCAGAGGCGCTGCTCGAACGGCTGGAGCACTACTTCTCTACCTACAAGCTGGTGCCGGGCGAGCCGCCGAAGATCGCTGTCGTGGGCCGGTATGGCTACGAGCACGCCGCGCGCGTCATCACCGCGGCCATCGAGGACTACCGCGAGATGGTCGGCGGAATGACCGAAGACACGAACAGCGCGGCGCGCCGCTGACCGGGGAGCGACATCGGGAATGAAGCGGCCGGGCGAGTACCCTCCCATAGCGGACTATGCGCTCATCGGCGACTGTCATTCGGCAGCGCTCATCTCCCGGCAGGGCTCGATCGACTGGTGTTGCCTGCCGCGCTTCGATTCGGACAGCTGCTTCGGGCGTCTGCTCGACTGGGGCAACGGCGGCTACTTCGAGATCTGCCCCGAGGGGCGCTTCAGCACGCAGCGCGAGTATCTGGAGAGGAGCCTGGTGTTGGTCACCACCTACCGCTCGCCGGGCGGTGAGGCGCGGGTCATCGACTTCTTCGCCATGCGCAGCGGCGGTCGGCAGCGGCCGCGCCGCGAGATCGTGCGGATCATAGAAGGCGTCAGCGGCTCTGTGAAGCTCAACGTCAGATTCGTGCCGCGCTTCGATTTCGGCGAGGTCAAGCCCTGGATCCGCCCTTCGACCAAGGGCACCTATGTCGCGGTCGGCAGCAACGCGGGGCTCGCGATCCTCGGCGACGTGCTCCTTCATCCCGGGAGCGATCACGACCTCGAGGGGACCCTGGAGGTCCATGCGGAATCGCGCCAGCACCTCGCCGTGCAGTTCCTGCCGCCCGAGGAGTGCGAGGGCCCGCACCTCGCCGAGAAGGTGCGGGTGCAGGTCGATGAGCACTACGAGGAGACGCTGCGCTGGTGGCGCGAGTGGTCCGGGAAAATCGTTTACCGCGACGGCCAGGGAACCAGCATCGTGCGCTCGGCCATCGTGTTGAAGGCCCTGTGTTATGCGCCGACCGGGGCGATCGTCGCGGCGCCGACGACCTCACTCCCGGAGGCGATCGGCGGTGAGCGCAATTGGGACTACCGCTTCTGTTGGATCCGGGATTCGATCTTCACCGTGCACACGCTCGGCAACCTCGGCCTGCAGGCGGAGGCAGGCGGCATGCGGCGCTTCATTCAACGCAGCGCTGCGGGCAACGCGGATGAGCTGCAGGTGTTGTATGCGGTGGATGGCAAGCGGCGAGTGCCGGAGATCGACCTGAAGAAGCTCGACGGCTGGCGCGGCTCGCGGCCGGTACGGATCGGCAACGGCGCGGCCGAGCAGTTCCAGGCTGACGTGTATGGGCTGGTGATGGAGCTGTCATGGCGCTGGAGTGAGCGCGGCGAGCGGCCGGATGACAACTACTGGGGATTCCTGACCGCGATCGTCGAGGCGGCGATCGCCAGGCGCCACCTGCCGGACCGGGGCATCTGGGAGGTGCGCTCGCGGCCGATGCATTTCGTCCAGTCGAAAGTGATGTGCTGGGCGGCGGTCGACAGCGGCATCGCGCTCGCGGAGCGCTACTCGCTGCCCGCGCCGGTCGACCGCTGGCACGAGGAGCGCGATGGCATACGCCGGGACGTCGAGAAGCGTGGCTATGACCGCAAGCGGGGCGTTTTCGTCCGCAGCTACGGCAGCCGGGATGTCGATGCGGCGCTGTTACTGTTGCCTGCCGTCGACTTCGTGGCCTGGGATGATGAGCGGATGGTCCGCACGACCGATGCCATCCGGGAGGATCTCGTGCTCGATGGACTGGTGCAACGCTACAAGGCGAAGGACGGCTTGAAGGGAACCGAGGGCGTCTTCGTGGCGTGCACGTTCTGGCTGGCGGAGTGCCTGGCGCACCAGCGACGGCGGAAGGAAGCGCACGAGGCCTTCGAACGGGCGTGCCGCTGCGCCAACGATCTCGGCCTCTTCGCGGAGGAGTACCAGCCGAAGCTCGGTGAGATGTTGGGCAACTTTCCACAGGGACTCACGCATCTGGCGCACGTGTCGGCCGCGATGGCGCTCGAGAGTACCGCTGAAGCGGGGCCTTCGCGCAAAGGGGGGCGCTCCGGGGACTGAGGGCTCTGGCACGACGGTTGCGCTGTGCCGCGTATGCTCGACATTCCGGCTTGGGTCGGCGCATGTACACGGGAGATCTGGGCGCTCATCAAGGACGCCGTCAACGGCTGGAGTGAGCATCACGCCTCCCGGATCGGGGCGGCGCTCGCCTTCTACACCGTATTCTCGCTCGGACCGATTCTCCTGCTCGCCGTAGCGGTGGCTGGATTCTTCTTCGGGCAGGGCACGGCGCGCGGCGAGATCTATCGGCAGATCACTGACCTGATCGGTCCACAGGCCGCGGCTCAGGTGCAGATGGTGCTGGTGCATGCACACCGGCCCACCGCCGGAGTGGTCGCGACCGTCATCAGCCTCGTAACGCTGTTACTCAGCGCGGATACTGCGCTCGTCGAGTTGAAATCCGGGCTGGACGAGATCTGGGGTCTGCCGTCCGACAGCCGCCGCTGGTACTGGTCGTATCTGCGCACTCGCCTGCTGTCCGTCGCACTGATCTTCGCGCTCGGTATCCTGCTGCTGGCGTCGCTGCTCTTCAGCGCTGCGCTGGGCGCCCTCGAAGCGCTGTCGCGCGGCATCATCGTCGTGGGCGTGATTCTCCACTTGACGAGCTCTCTCGTTTCGTTTGCGCTCGCGGCGCTGCTCTTTGCGACCGTCTACAAGGTGTTGCCGAGCGTCCGTCTCGCATGGAGGGATGTCGCGATCGGGGCGCTGATCACGGCAGTGCTCTTCATCGTTGGGAAATACGCGATCGGGCTCTACCTCGGCAGCAGCACCGTTGCCTCGACGTATGGGGCGGCGGGCTCGGTGATCGTGGTACTGCTCTGGGTGTACTACTCCGCGCAGGTGTTCCTGTTCGGGGCGGAGCTCACGCGCGGATATGCCTGCCGCTTTGGCTCGAGGAAAGGTATGGCACCTTCACACATGTGCCCGCAACCCTAGGCGGCGCGCCCGGCCGGAGTCACGGGCTCCAAGCGGGTACGGCAATGCGTTCGCTCGACCGCTTGCGGTCGAAGAACAGATCCGCTCCAAGGTGTTGCCGCACCCGGGCCTCCTCGGCCTGATATTCGGGCGTATCCCACCGGCCAGGGTCAGGGGACAGGCCGATGAGGACGCCGGCACCGGCTGCTGCCACGAGGTGAGATCGCGCGGTGCGGACCCGATTCCTGCCGACGTGCTCGCACAGCCGTCTACCGAAGAAATTCAGCCAGAACAGCCCGGGCAGATACCGGCCGAAGTCTCGGCCGATGGCCTCGATGCGGGGCGTGAGGCTCATGACCTTCGCCCAGTACTCGGCAGTGGCGCTCGCGTGGCCCCACGCCGGTGCCAGCTGCTCGCAGAGCGCAGCGAAGAGCTTTCCCGTCCATTCGCCGCCCGAGGGCCTGCGTGCCGTGGCGCCCCGGAGCTGCACGCTGATCCTATTTCCAAGAGACCGCTTCTCACCCAAACGACTCAACACCGTCCGGTCGACCGATATGACCAAGGTCAGATCGCGGTGATTCCCACGCAACTCCGCGTCACCGGAGGGCCGTTCGAATTCCGGCTGACCGTACTGCTGAACGAGCGCCCGGTACGTCGGTCCACGCTCATAGCACGCCGACAACACGGCCTCCTTCAGCGCCCCGGGGCGTGATATGTCCACGGGCCGCTGGTCGCGCGCGCTCCGCCACACGCGCAGCTTGCTGCACCATGCCCGTGCGTGGGTCGTGAGGATCCGCTGAAGAACGTCGAGCTCATCGCCAGGGTCGATCCAGCGGTCGAACACGATTTCCGCATCCAGATCCCATGGCGAGATCGTGACCGTGGGCCCATTTTCCTTGCGCAGCACCATATTGATGCTCACGTCACCCATGCCATCGGAATAGACAATATTGGAATTGGCGCGCCCGACTGGATTCGAACCAGCGACCTGCAGCTTCGGAGGCTGCCACTCTATCCAACTGAGCTACGGGCGCGCCGCCCGGACCGGGGACCGGGATGATACGCGGACGGCGGTCCCAGCGCTAATTACGCCCCCGGTCATGCCCCAGGCGTCGCCTTCCAGGCGTTATTGCTGCGATCCTTGTCCGGCAGCACCTCGTCGGGATCGATGGTCACGGCTTTGATCGGCCGCGTCGTGTCGACCGTCAGATCGACCTCCTTTTGCTGGATCCAGGTCTCGGCGGGCAGCTGGATGCGCTCACTGCTGCCGTCCTGGAAATCGAGCCGCACGACCGCCGGCAGCACGAGCCGATCGAGGTTGGCGATGCCGATAACGGCGCCCTTGCTCCAGCTGCCGCGCACGGGATGGACCCCCTGTACCGCAAAGTCGAGCGTCCAGTTGTGCAGGTACCAGCCGCGCCAGAACCAGGAGAGATCCTCGCCCGCGGCGCTCTCCATGGCGCGGAAGAAATCCGACGGCTTCGGGTGCCGGTACGCCCAATCAGTGATGAACTTGCGGAACGCCCAGTCGAAGCGGTTCGGTCCGAGGATCTGCTCGCGCAGCAACGCGAGGCCGAGCGCCGACTTGAAGTAGGTGACCGGATGACGATACTTCTCTGCGACCTGATCGGCACGCGTGAGCAGCGTGGGGGCATTCGGGTCCTCGAGCGTTCGCAGGATCTCGTCGGATGGATTGCCGCCACCTGGCGCGTACTCGGGGTCGCGCTTCGGTCCGAAGACGCCGTGCTCGAAGTCCTCGGCCTCGTAGATGTCGATGAAGGTATTGAAGCCTTCATCCATCCACTGGTCGCGACGCTCATCGAATCCCACGATCATCGGGAACCAGGTGTGGCCGAACTCATGCGCGGTCAGCGCGAACAGGTCCTTGCCTCGATCCGTGTAGTCGTCGAAGACGATGGCCGGATACTCCATGCCGCCGATGGGCCCGGCGACGGCCGCGGCCGTCGGATACGGGTAGTCGAATCCCCATCGCCGGGAGAACTGCTCCAGGGAATACTTCGTGTATTCCGTGGCGCGGCCCCAGGCCCGCGGCCCGGCGCTCTCGATGGGATAGAACGACATGGCGAGGCCGCTCTTGCCGCCGGACAGATTGAACCGCGCCGCATCCCACATGAATGCCCGCGAGGCGGCAAACGAGACATCGCGCGCTTCGCGGATGCGGAAATGCCAGGTGCGCGTATCCTGCTGCGCAGGCTGGCTGCGCAGCTCGCCGACTTCCCCGGCAGTGCGGATCATGACCGTTTGGTCGCTGGAGCGCGCCTGCTGAAGGCGCTGGCGCTCGGGCGCATCCAGCACCTCGCCGGGGTTCTCCAGCTCGCCGGACCCGGCCACCAACATGTCGGCGGGCACGGTCACGTAATAGTCGAAGTCGCCGTACTCGAGGTAGAACTCGGAGCCGACATAAGGCAGCGTATCCCAGCCGCGCAGGTCGTCGTAGACCGCCATTCGCGGGTACCACTGAGCGATGTCGAAGATCTCCCCGTTGCGGGTGTGAATGTGGCCCGTGCGGCCGCCGAACGCGCCGGGCACGGTGAAGTGGTACCGAATGTGGATTTCCAACTTGCCGCCGCGCGGCGCGAGCGCTCGCGGGAGCCTGATCTGCATGCGCGTATCGGACACGATGTAGTCGGCATTGACGAGCCGGCCCGAGCGACCGACCTGGACGGCCTCGAGCACATCGCCATCGGTGTGTTCGCTGGAGCGGTAGCCGTCGGCGTGAACGTACCTCGAGCGGGCATCCTTGCGGTAGGTGTTCTGATCGAGCTGCAGCCAAAGGCTCGCCAACGGCTGCGGGCTGTTGTTGGTGTAGGTGATCACCTCGCTGCCCGCGAGCCGGGCGGTCCGGGCGTCGAGGCTGGCGTGAATCACGTAGTCGGCGCGGTTCTGCCAGTACTCCGGCCCCGGCGTACCATCGCCGGCCCGATAAGCATTGACCGGATCGGGTAGTGTGAGCGGTGCGAAGGCCTGCAGCGGGTCATAGTCAGATGCGGTCGGCGCCGTCGCGTGGGCGACGGGTATGACGCCTGTCGGCCCGGGCTTTCCCGAGCAACCGGCGATCGCAACCAACGTGAGCAGTGCAGCGCCGGTGATGCCTCGTCCGCGCGGGTCGAATCGGGTCCCGAGGCCGCGCAGGCTGCTCCTTCGGCTGCTCGCTCCGGTCATAGGCCCGGCTCCGTGGCGAGCTTCCTCATCAGCCGGTAGGTGAACTCGACGGTACTGTAGAAATCATCGATCTGCTTGCGCTCATCGCGGCCGTGCATGCGTAAATCATTGAGGTCGTTCCAGCCGCCGCCGACGCCGTAGGAAGGAATTCCAGCGGCGCGCGTGAAGATACTGTCGCTCGCGCCGGCCGCCATCTGCGGCAACACCACGACGCCGGGCCACATGCTGTGGGCAACCTGAGTGATGGCCGCCATGACCTTTGGATCGGGTACGGTCTCAGGCGCAGGCTGCACGGGCTCCAGAAGACTGACCTTGATGCCGGGATCGGCCGCGACTTTTTGCAGCCTCAGCAGCGTTTCCTTCTCCGTCTCCCCGGGGAACACGCGACATTGAACGGTCGCCTCCGCGCTCGAGGGCAAGGCATTCTCCTGTACGCCTGCCTTCAGCAGGGTGGCGACGCAGGTCGTATGAAGGATCGCGTTCATCGCGACATCGCGTGCGGCGACGCGCCGGGCCACCGCCACATCGAGCGGGTCCCTGGAAAGTGTCATGAGATCCGCACGCTTGCGGCCGCTCGCGAATTGCGCGGTCGCCGCGAAGTAGGCACGGGTGGTGGCGTTGGTCTTGAAGGGGAACTGATAGCGAGCCAGCCGCGTGAGCCCGCTCGAGAGCTGGTAAATCGCGTTGTCGGCACGGGGTTCCGAGGAATGGCCGCCCTTGTTCGTGGTTACCCAGCGGAACGTCATGTAGGTTTTCTGGACGGTCTCGACGCTGAAGTCGAGGCGCTTCCCGGCCACGATCTCTCCCGAGCCGCCATCGGGATTGATCACGAGGCCCGCATTCACCAGGTCGCGATCGTGCTCGAGGAGCCAGTGGGGACCGTCCTGCTCCAGACCCACTTCCTCGTCCGCCGTGAATGCCACGATGATGTCGCGGTCGGGCACGAAGCCTGTTTCCTTCAGCCTGATGAGCGCCGCGGCCGCCGCGGCATCCTCGTCCTTCATGTCGGAGGTGCCGCGACCGTAGAAGAAGCCATCCTTCTCGGTGAACTCGAAGGGCGGCAGAGACCAGTCTTCCGGCCGCGCATCCACCACATCGATGTGGCAGATCCACATCACGGGCTTGCCACTGCCCTTGCCCTCGAGGCGCACCACCAGATTGACCTGCTGAGGCCACGGAGTTTCGGGCACCAATTTCATCTCATCGTCGGTGAAGCCAGCGGCCTTGAAGCGCGCATAGAGCGCCTCGGCCACGCCCTTGGTGCCGACGGGGTGTATGGAGCGGATCTCGACGATCTGCTTGAAGATGTCGTGCGCGAGGCGCCGGTTGTCCTCGGGCGGCATGGGGCCGGGGGCCGGCCAGCCGGGCGTTGCAGCGGATGCCGCAGTGGTGAGCAGGAGCGCGCAGACGAGCGTGCCGAGCCTCGAAGGATGGTGCATGGTCCCCTCTGACGCCGCGGTAACCGCGGAACATCTTGTGTGGCCCCGCAGCTTAGTGGCAATGAGGAAATTGCGCCGCGGGCCCGCGATGGTCCGTGCAAGGCCTGCGGCGAAGCGCCTGTCCGGGCTCCCGGTGCTCGGCGCCCCGCAGCTTCGGGTATTTACGAAGGCGCGAGCCGAACCGCTATACTGCGAGCTTCGTGTTCGCAAGTCCCTGGTGAGGCCTCGGTGAGTAAGCAGGACACCCATTTCATCAACATGTTCAGCCTGGTGATCGGCGTGCTGGTCGCGATCGCCATAGTGATCTTCGTCGTGGCGCGGAGCGTTGGGGAACGCACCGAAGGCCGCCAGATGATGGGTGAGCCGGACTACTACAAGAGCGTCGAGGCGCGCGTCGCCCCTGTCGAGCAGGAGGCCGTCGCCGGGCAGAACAACGCCGCGCTCGCCATCAAGCCACCGGCTGGCGCCACGGCGGAGGCAGGCGGCTCCTCGGGCCAGGCCATGCCGACCAGCGGCAAAGAGCTCTTCGAGCAGACCTGCAGTGCCTGCCATGGCGCCGGCATCGCAGGCGCACCGAAGGCGGGTGACAAAGCGGCGTGGGCGTCCCACATCTCCAAGGGCCTGCCCACCCTGTACGACCACGCGCTACACGGCTTCACGGGCTCCAGCGGAACGATGCCCGCCAAGGGCGGACGTGCCGACGTGCCGGATCCGATGGTCGAGCAGGCGGTGAACTACATGGTCTCGCTCGTCGCCCCGGGCATGGTCAGCGGCAAGAAGAAGTAGCGCACCGCCGCTCCCGTATCGCCGGAATACGGCTCAGAACGAAAAGCAGCACGGCCGCGAACGCGGCGAGTGTTGATGGCTCGAGATGGCCGGGGCCCTCGTTCGCCCATTGACCGAATTTGTCTAATTTATCTATTTCGTCCATAATAGACGACAAAGGAGGTCGCGATGCGCCACATATCAGCCACTGACGCGAAGCAGAAACTCGCAGCGCTGCTCGATGCGGCTCAGCGGGAGCCGGTGGTCATTCGCCGGCAAAAAAGAGATGTCGCCGTGCTGCTCTCGACCGCCGAGTACGACAGGCTTCGCGGGCTCAACGTTGCGGAGTTTCAAGAATTTTGCGATCGGGCTGGTCGCAAGGCCGTGGAGCAGGGCTTGACGGAGAAGAAGCTTGCCGCGCTCCTCGCCGACGACAATGCCGCGCGCAGTCGAGCGCATCGTCGCTGATACCAACAGCCTGGTCAGCAGGCTCCTCCTCCCGGCCTCGGTACCGGCCAAGGCCGTGCGCAAGGCTGTGGACGAGGGCCAGCTTCTGGTTTCGGACGCCACGCTTGGGGAGCTCTCGGACGTATTGTCGCGTCCCAAATTTGATCGTTACATCAGCCTGGAGGATCGGCAGGCGTTCATCCGGGTCCTAAACCGTATTGCAGAGCGGGTGGTGATCACCTCACCAGTTACTGCGTGCCGTGACCCTAAGGACGACAAGTTCCTCGAGGTGGCGCTGAACGGAGATGCAGATGTCCTCATGACAGGCGATAGCGATCTGCTCGAGCTCCATCCCTTCCGCGGTATCGAGATCATCACGCCCAAACAGTACTTCATCGATAGGCTTTTACCGCGGCGAATCGGGCTCCAGTCTCTCTAGTTTACAGCTCAAATATGAGCCACAAAGCGGCTGTGCGGTGATGACAGATCAAATTTGATCGGTTATGGGCAGCGGTCAGCGGCAAGCGGAGCCAGCCCACTCCCGGTCGAGACATCGCAACATGATGGCCTCGCTGATATGGGTGCCGGCGATGTCCTCGTGTCCATCGAGATCCGCAATGGTTCGGGCCAGCTTGAGCACGCGCTGCCGCGTCCGCCCGGAGAACCGCAGATGTCTCATGGTGCGATCCAACAGGACACGGGCGGCGGGTTGCAGCGAGCAACACCGCTCGATCTGGGCATCGCTCAGGCGCGCGTTGCAGCGTCCCTGCCGCGCGAGCTGACGCGAGCGGGCGGCGGTGACGCGCGCGGCGAGCGCCGCGCTCGATTCTTCTCTGCCAATGCTGTCGTCAAAGTCGCGGACTTCCAGCCGGGGAACCTGCACGTGCATATCGAGACGGTCGAGCAGCGGGCCTGAGATCCGGGCGCGATATCGAAGAGCCTCCGCCGGCGTACAGCGGCACCGACCGGAAGGATCGCCCAGGTAGCCGCAAGGGCAGGGATTCATCGCAGCTACCAGTTGGAACTCCGCCGGATACTCCGCGTGCGCTGCGGCTCGGGAGACCCTCACCACGCCTGCCTCGAGCGGCTCGCGTAGCGCCTCGAGCACGGCGCGCTCGAACTCCGGCAGCTCATCGAGAAACAGCACGCCGTGGTGCGCGAGGCTGATCTCTCCGGGCCGCGCGTGCGAGCCACCGCCGACCAGCGAGACAGCGGAGGCCGTGTGATGGGGAGAGCGGAATGGGCGACGGCCGAAGCTGCTCATGTTGAAGCCGGTGGAGCTGACGGACGCGATCGCTGCGCAATCCAGGGCCTCACCCTCCCCGAGCGGCGGCAGCAAGCCCGGCAGGCGCTGCGCCAACATGCTCTTGCCGCAGCCCGGCGGACCGATCATGAGCAGGCTGTGCGCACCGGCGGCCGCGATGAGCAACGCCCGTTTGGCCTGGAGCTGTCCTCTGACATCGCTCAAGTCGGTTGCGGCACCGCAGTGCGGCTCCGATGTCCGATCTCCCATGCCCGATGAATGCAGAGGCAGCGGCTCCTCCCCGGAGAAGTGCTGGCAGACTTCTCTCAGATGTGAAGCTGTCCGGACGCGGGTCGCGGCACCCACGAACGCCTCGTCTGCGTTGCAGGCGGGGACGATTACTTCATGTCCATCCCGTTTGGCATGCGCGGCTGCGAGGAGGATGCCTCGTACCGACTTTATCTCGCCTCGCAGGCCGAGCTCGCCGTAGAGCTCGCAGGCGGACGGGGCGTGTGCGCCTGCCTGCCGGAGCTGGCCGGATGCGATGAGAATACCGAGCGCGATGGGCAGCTCGAATCTGCCGCCCTCCTTAGGGATCTCCGCGGGTGCGAGGTTGACGACGATGCGACCGGAAGGAAACTCGAAGCCGCACGAGAGTAGAGCTGCCTGCACCCGATCGCGGCTTTCACGTACGACTGTCGCGGGCAGACCTACCAGATGGAATGCGGGTAGGCCGTTCGCCACGGTGACTTCGACCTCGACCAGCGGCGCTTCGAGGCCCACCTGAGCCCGGCACAAGAGTGTTGCGACGCGCAACGACACACGCCGTCCCTGGTCTGAGCGATGCGCCGCGAGGTCCCTCAGTGTCCGGGTGACTGGTCCAGGGGAGCGGGGGCGGGCGTACCGGCTGCAGCAGGAGCCGCCGAGCCCTCCAATGCCTGCAGTCGCGCTTCCAGCTCCGCCAGGCGGGCGCGGGTGCGCTCGAGCACGCGGGTCTGGGTATCGAACTCGTCCCGGGTCACCAGGTCGAGCTTGCCGAGGCTCGAGCGGAGCACTGCGCGGAAGTTGGTTTCGAGATCCTTGCTGACGGTCCGAAACGCCGGTGGAACGTTTTCCAGCAGTCGGCGCGCGATCTCATCGATGCGGAAGCTGTCCATCATCTCCTACCTCCAAGTGCGATGCCCCCCGATGGGGCGGAGCCTCTGGCGCGCAGCACCAAAACGGTGCGCGTCGGATCATGCGGCAACGCAAGCCACGGAAAGCGCATCGGAAATGTCGTGGCATGGATTCTGCACCCCGACTGCCCGCTTCACCAGCTTACGCGCGCGACGTGCGGTCGTCAGCCTTCATTCGTGGCCCGATCGCCCGGAAACGCGCCCAAAGACTCGCGAACGTCCGGGAGACCACATGCGCACCGCTTCGATCCTCTTGAAGGCGATCCTTCGAATGACGGCCGTCGCCGCCCTCGCGACCCTCGCACCGACGCTGGCGTGGGCGGCCGATGCGCCGGTACCCAACAAGGGCGACACAGCCTGGATGCTGACTTCCACCGCGCTCGTGCTGCTGATGTCCGTGCCGGCGCTCGGCCTCTTCTACGGCGGGCTGGTCCGCACGAAGAACATGCTGTCGGTGCTGATGCAGGTGTTCGTCGGGTTCGCGCTGATCACGGTGCTCTGGTGCATCTACGGCTACTCGCTCGCCTTCACGCAAGGCAACGCCTTCATCGGCGGGGCGAGCCGGCTCTTCCTCAACGGCACCTTCAATCCGGTGACGGGTGCCTACGCCACCGTCGGCACGTTCGACAAGGGCGTGGAGATGTATGAGCTGGTGTACGTCGCCTTTCAGGCCACCTTCGCCGCCATCACCTGCTGTCTGATCCTCGGCTCGCTGGTCGAGCGGATCAAGTTCTCCGCCATCCTGCTCTTTCTGACATTCTGGTTCACGTTCTGCTATTGCCCGGTCGCGCACATGGTCTGGTTCTGGCCGGGACCTGACGCTTACACCGCCACGGCCAACGTCGATGCGGTCAATGCGACCGGGGGTCTCATCTGGCAATGGGGCGCCCTCGATTTCGCAGGCGGCACGGTGGTACACATCAATTCCGGCGTCGCCGGCCTCGTGGGCGCGATGATCCTCGGCAAACGCATCGGCCTCGGCCGGGAGCCGATGGCGCCGCACAGCGTGACCATGACCATGATCGGTGCCTCGCTGCTCTGGTTCGGCTGGTTCGGCTTCAATGCCGGCTCTGCGCTGGAGGCCAACGGCTCGGCTGCGCTTGCTTTCCTGAACACCTATCTCGCAACCGCCTGCGCGGTGCTCTCGTGGATGGCGGTCGAGTGGCTGATGAAGGGCAAGCCGTCGATGGTGGGCGCGGCCTCGGGCGCGGTGGCGGGCCTGGTGGCGATCACGCCCGCCGCAGGCAACGTTGGCATTCCAGGCGCCTTCGTAATTGGCCTCTGCGTGGGGGTTGTCTGCTTCTGGGGCGTCACGGGCCTGAAGAAGATGCTGCGGACCGATGACGCGCTCGATGTATTCGGCGTCCACGCGCTCGGCGGCACCTTCGGTGCGCTCATGACGGGGATTTTCAACGACCCGGCGCTGGGCGGTCCCGGGCAGGTCATCAACTGGGCGACCGGTGCAACGGGGTATCCCGGCATTTGGGCGCAGTTGCTGATACAGGCCAAGGCCGTCGCGCTGGTGATCGTGTGGACGGCGGTGGTCGCTGCGATCGGCTTCTACCTGCTGAAGCTCGTGATGGGTATCCGGGTGTCCGAGGAGGACGAGCGTGAGGGCCTGGACATCACCTCGCATGGCGAGCGTGCTTACGACATGTAATCGCGCGGGCGGCTGAAGGGACCCGGGAGCCCCGGGGCTGCTGCTGCGGCCCCGGGGCTTTCCTGCTTTTTGGGACGGATTGCGCTTTATGTGAGAGGCGGCTGCCCCTTGTGTGACCGAGTTCAAAGGACGGGAGCGGGCCAAGGTGGAAAATGGGGGTGCTCCGGGGAGTAAGGTCATGTCACGATTCATCGTCATCCTGCTGGCCACCTCGCTTGCCGCCCTCGTCGGGGCGGCCGGTATCGCACGGGCCGATGTCATCTATCAGTGGACTGATGCACACGGTGAGGTGCACTACACCGATCAGTGGGTGCCGGGCGCCAAGATCATCAGGACCACCACCGCGCACGCACCAGCCCCGGCCCCGAGCGCCATGCAGGGCATCCAGAGCGAGAGCAACGCCGCCTCCCATGTGATCAAGCAGCAGGAGGATGCGCAGGCCGTGCAGCAGGACGTCGCCAAGGCCCGCGCGATGCGCTGCGGGCAGGACAAGGCGCAGTACCAGAAGCTGGTCGAGTCGCGCCGCATTTTCACCACCGACAAGAACGGCCAGCGCCAGTACCTTTCCGATGCGGATGCCGATGCGGCACGCCTCAAAGCCCGCCAGGCCATGGACGCCGACTGCGGCACCGGCGGCTAGCGCGAGCGCGATCCGATTCTGATCCGTTCCGTACGGCGGTCCTTCGCACTATAGTGTCGCTCCGCGGCTATCCTGGCCGCCTGTGGTAGCGGAGCCATCAAGACATGCGCGTTGGATTCGTCGGATTGGGGGCCATGGGTATTTCCATGGCCCGAAACCTCCATCGTGCGGGGCTGCTGACGGCGGTCTGGAACCGTTCGGCGGAGAAGGCGCGCGCACTGGCTGCGGAGCTCACCGTCAAGGCACCGGATACGCTTGCAGGGCTGGCCGGGGAGGCCGATGCCGTTGTTCTTTGTGTCTCGGCCGACGCCGATGTACTGGAGGTCGTGCGCGCACTGGCTCCCGGCCTCGCCCCCGGAAGTCTCGTGATCGACTGCTCGACCGTGGCGGCCGATACCGCACGCAAGGCGGCGGAGCTTCTGGGTAAGCAGGGCGTCGAGTTCCTCGACTGTCCGGTGAGCGGCGGTACCGAAGGAGCGCGCGAGGGGACCCTGGCCATCATGGCGGGCGGCAGCGAGGAGGCGTTCGAGCGCGCCCGTCCGGTGCTGCAGGCCATGGGCAGGACGATCGCTCATTTCGGCCCGACCGGCAGCGGCCAGGCCGCAAAGGCGACCAACCAGATCATGTGCGCCGGCATCATCGAGGCGGTCTCCGAGGCGATGGCATTCGCCCGCGCCCAGGGACTGCCGCTCGAGAAGCTCATCGATACCCTGGGCAAGGGCGCGGGCTCGAGCTGGTACTTCGTGCATCGCGCCCCCAACATGGCCCGCGGCAGCTATCCGGCCGGCTTTCGCGTACGGTTGCATGCCAAGGACCTGACCATCTGCCGTGACATGGCGGCGCGGTTCGGGGTGGCGCTGCCGGTAGTCGAGCGGATGCTGAGCGAGTACGCGGAGCTCATCTCCCGCGGGTACGGCGATGAAGACATCTCCGCCTCCTTCCGCCTGAAGGCGGAGCTGTTCGAGCCCTCACGAGGACGCGCTCCATCCGCCTGACCCGAAGCGAGTTGCTGCGGCAGGCGCTGCGCGGCAGCGCGGAGTCCTTCTACCTTCCGGATTTCTGCGCCTCGCGCGCGGCGCTCGGGATCGTCGTCATCGTCGAGTTGACGGCGATCGTGCTCTCACTCGCGCGGTCGGGTGGAGCGATCGACTTCTGGGCGGACCTGGCGCGGACCTCACTCTTCCTTCTTTGGGTAGGCCTCGTCTGCGCAGGGCTCCTCTGCTGGAGCCGCGGCCGCCTCGAGCGACTGACCGTTGCCCGCGGCTCGGCGGTGGTGCTGTTGCTCCTCACGGCCGCGATCGCGGCGATCTCCGCCGCTGCCTATCTCATCGGGCACAGCTATCCGGCCATGGCAGCCGGTACGACTGCGCTTTTCCCGTCGCGATTGTTGCCCTTCGTGCTGGGCAACGTGGCGATCGGCTTCGTGATCGTCGCCGTGGCGCTGCGCTACTTCTACGTGACGCACCAGTGGCGGCGTAACATCGAAATGCGCGCGGCCGCCCGCGTGCACGCGCTGCAGGCCCGAATCCGCCCCCACTTCCTCTTCAACAGCATGAACACCATTGCCTCGCTCACCCGCTCCGACCCGGTGCTCGCCGAGCAGGCTGTGCAGGACCTGGCTGATCTCTTCCGCGCCTCCCTCGGCGATCAGCGCCAGACCATCTCCCTCGCCGAGGAGCTCGAAGTGGCGCGGACGTACCAGCGCATCGAGGAGCTGCGCCTCGGCCCGCGCCTGCACGTGAGTTGGGATGTCGAGCGGCTGCCGGCGGATGCCCGCGTTCCCGGCCTGTTGCTGCAGCCCCTCCTCGAGAACGCAATCTATCATGGTATCGAGCCGCGGCCCGACGGCGGCACCGTCGGCATCGTGGGAGAGGTCACGGGAGATCTCATCACCATCGTGGTGCGCAATCCCGTGGACGAGCGCGAGAGCGAGCGCGAAGGCAACCGTTTGGCGCTCGCCAACATCCGCGAGCGGCTGGCACTCCTCTATGGCGAGCTTGCGCTGGTCAAGGCAGGTCGCTTCGGCCGGGAGTACATCGTTACCCTGCGCTTCCCGCATGTGACCGCGGTGCAGTGATCTCATGAAGGTCCTGATCGTCGATGATGAGCCCCCTGCGCGCGAGCGGCTGCGGAGCCTCCTCGCGGAGATCAGCGATACCGAGATCGTCGGTGAGGCCGGTACGGGCACCGAGGCGTTGACTCAGGCCGCGGCGCTCTCTCCCGACGTCGTGCTGCTCGACGTGCGCATGCCGGGCATGGACGGCATAGAGGCGGCGAGACATCTGAGCACGCTGGAGGAGCCGCCGGCGGTCATCTTCACGACCGCATACGACCAGTATGCCGTCAATGCGTTCGAGACGCGGGCCGTAGGCTATCTCCTCAAGCCCATCCGCAAAGAGAAACTGGCTGCAGCCCTCGAGCAGGCGGGACGCCTCACCCGTCCGCAGCTGCAGCGCCTCGCCGCCGCGGCGCGAGCCGAGCGCCGCACGCACATCGCCGCGCGCCACCGCGAAGGCCTGCGTCTGATCCCGATCGAGGAAGTGCAGTTCTTCCTCGCCGATCAGAAGTATACGACCGTGCGCCACCTGCGCGGAGAGGATCTCATAGAGGACTCGCTGCGCACGCTCGAGGAGGAGCTCGCTCAAGACTTCGTGCGCATCCACCGCAACGCGTTGGTTGCCGTCCGCCACCTCGATCGGATCGAGCGCAACGCCGACGGACAGTACTTCGTGAGACTGCGCGGCTGCGAGGCGCCGCTCGCCGTCAGCCGCCGCATGGCCGGAGAGCTGCGGGAGCGGTTCAGGCTATGAGCTTTCGCATGGCAGCGCAGTCAACTGAGTTATGATCTGAGCCGATGCGCATCGAGTTCACCAAGATGCACGGGCTCGGTAACGACTTCGCCGTGTTTGACGCCTCCGACGCCTCATCGCTCAACGGCGCGCTCATCCGGCGTCTGGCGGACCGCCATACCGGTATCGGGTTCGATCAGGCGCTGGTGCTGGAAGCCCCCCGGCGGTCCGACACCGCGGTGTTCTATCGCATCTTCAATGCAGATGGTATCGAGGTGGAGCAGTGCGGCAACGGCGCGCGCTGCATCGCCGCGCTCCTGGCGGCGCGCGGGCTCGCCCGTACCGGGGCAGTCACGATGGACAGTCCCGCTGGACTGATCCGGGCACGCATTTTGGAAATGGCTGAGGTGTCCGTGGACATGGGACCCGTGCGCTTCGATCCGCACGCGCTGCCGTTCGATGCCGGGGCGGAGGCGGAGCGCTATCCCCTCGAGGTGGCGGGCGATGAAGTCGAGATCGGCGCGGTCTCGATCGGCAACCCGCACGCCGTCCTCGCGGTGGAGTCCGTCGATACCGCTGCCGTGGAGCGTCTCGGCCCCGCGATCGAGCGCCATCCCCGCTTCCCCAGGCGGGTGAATGCGGGTTTCATGCAGGTCATCGATCGCGCGCACATCCGCCTGCGAGTCCATGAGCGTGGCGCCGGCGAGACGCTCGCCTGCGGCACGGGCGCCTGCGCCGCGGTGGCGGTGGGCCGGCGCTGGGGCGAGCTCGACCGGGAAGTGCACGTCAGCGTGCGCGGCGGCGAGTTGCGCGTAAACTGGGATGGTCCGGGAGAGCATATCTGGCTGACGGGACCTGCGGAGATTTCCTTCGCCGGCCACGTAGAGGTTTGAAGAACATGACCACACGAGAAGCCCGAGGGTTGGCCGCCAAGGAAAACGAGGAAGACACGATCGCTGCCTACCTGCAGCACAATCCGGACTTCTTCGAGCGCCACCAGGCGCTGCTGACGCGGCTGCGGATACCGCACGCGCGGGGCGGCTCGACCATATCGCTGGTCGAGCGGCAAATCGAAGTGCTGCGCGAGAAGCACGCCGCGCTCGAGGGCAAGCTCGCGGAGCTGGTGAGCGTGGCGCGCGCCAACGATGCGATCGCCGACAAGCTCCATCGCTTCACCCGCAGGCTGCTGCGGGCGGGCTCGCGCGCGGAGGCCGTCACCCGGATCGAGGCCAGCCTCCGGGAGGACTTCGATGCCTTCCACTGCGTGCTCGTGTTGATGGGCGAATACCCCGACCTCACGCCCCAGCGTTTCGTGCGCTCCGTTGCGCGCGACGATGCCGGGCTGAAGTCCTTCGAGACGCTGTTTACGAGTGGTAAGCCGCGGTGCGGTCAGGCGCGCGATACACAGCGCGAGTTCCTATTCGGCCAGGACGCCAACGATATCGGTTCCGTGGCCCTGGTCCCGCTCGGGGACAAAGCGGGTCCACTCGGCGTGCTGGCGCTCGGCAGCAACGACCGCGACCGCTTCCATCCCGGAATGAGCACCGAGTTCCTGGGGCGCATGGCGGATCTCATCACCGATTCGCTGAGCCCAGACCCCGGCCCGTGAGCCTCACGGGGTCATGACCCCGGCCGCGCTCGCCTGGATCGAGCGCTTCCGCCGATACCTCTCGGCGGAGAGGCGTTGCTCCCCTCACACGCTGGCTGCCTACACCCGCGATCTGCAGGCGCTGGTGTCCTATTGCGAGCGGACCGGACTCGAAAGCTGGACGGCGATCGACAGCGGGCATCTGCGATCCTTTGCCGCGCGGCAGCATGCCGGCGGGCTCGGGCCACGCAGTATCCAACGGCGGCTATCGGCCGTGCGCAGCTTCTACGAGTTCCTACAGCGCGAGGCGCATGCGCTGCGAACCAGCACGCGCGGCCCGCAGCCGACCGGAGCGGCCGACACCGGGGACCGCGAGATCGCGCGGATTCGCAGCAACCCGGGCCAGGATGTGCGGGCGCCGAAGGCGGTGCGGCGGCTGCCCGAGACCCTGGACGCGGACCAGATGGCGCGCCTGCTCGAGATCCCGGCAGGGGAGCCTTTCGCCACGCGCGACCGTGCCATCATGGAGCTGCTCTACTCCTCGGGCCTGCGCCTGGCGGAGATCGTCGGGCTCGATCTCGGAAGTCTCGACCTTCGCGACCGAGTGGTGCACGTGCTCGGCAAAGGACGCAAGGCACGCCTGGTTCCGGTGGGCCGGGTGGCGGTCAGCTCGCTCGAGCAGTGGCTCCCGGAGCGCGCAGGCCTGGCCCGCGCCGGTGAGGAGGCACTCTTCGTCGGCCGCCATGGCCGCAGGCTCGGGCGCCGTTCCATCGAGCTGCGGGTCGCGTACTGGGCGCGCCGCCAAGGGCTGGCTCCGCATGTCTATCCCCATCTCTTCCGCCATTCCTTCGCTTCGCATCTGCTCGAGTCCGGGGCCGAGCTGCGCGGCGTGCAAGAGCTGCTGGGGCACGCCGATATCGCCACCACCCAGATCTACACTCACCTTGACTTCCAGCACCTCGCCCGCATCTACGACGCCGCTCACCCCCGCGCGCGCCGGGCCAAGACGCCTGCCAAATAGCGCCAATTCGCGGATGATTTGACGAGGATTTGATGACCGATTCGCAGCGATTCGATCCACACGGCACGACCATCCTGGGCGTGCGGCGCAACGGCGCCGTGGCGCTGGCCGGCGACGGCCAGGTCACGCTCGGCAACACCGTGATGAAGGGCAACGCGCGCAAGGTACGCAAGCTCTACAACGACAAGGTGATCGCCGGCTTTGCCGGCGGGACGGCGGATGCCTTCACGCTCTTCGAGCGCTTCGAGGGCAAGCTCGAGAAGTACGGCAACCTCACCCGTGCCGCCATCGAGCTTGCGAAGGACTGGCGCTCCGACCGCTATCTGCGACGGCTCGAGGCGCTGCTGCTCGTCGGCGACCCGGGCAAGCTCCTCGTGATCTCCGGCAACGGCGATGTCATCGAGCCGGATATCGACGCCGCTGCCATCGGCTCCGGCGGGCAGTTCGCGCTCGCTGCCGCGCGCGCGATGCTCGAGACGACCCAGCTCGATGCGCGCAGCATCGCGGAGCGCTCACTCAACATCGCCGCCGACATCTGTATCTACACCAACCGGAATCTCACCATCGAGGAGCTCGGGCAGGACGCCGCGGCCACTCGCGCCTGAAGGATCGCAACATGTCATCGCTGACCCCACGAGAGATCGTCCAGGAGCTCGACAAGCACATCATCGGCCAGGACGCCGCCAAGCGAGCGGTCGCGATCGCTCTGCGCAACCGCTGGCGGCGCATGCAGGTGGACGAGCCCCTGCGCCAGGAGATCACGCCGAAGAACATCCTGATGATCGGGCCCACCGGCGTCGGCAAGACGGAGATCGCGCGGCGCCTCGCGCGGCTCGCCAACGCCCCGTTCGTCAAGGTCGAGGCCACCAAGTTCACCGAGGTCGGCTATGTCGGCCGCGACGTCGACTCGATCGTAAAGGAGCTGGCTGACGTCGCCGTGAAGATGACTCGCGAGCAGGAGATGCAGAGGGTCCGCGAGCGCGCCGCGGAGGCGGCGGAGGAGCGCGTGCTCGATGCGCTGCTGCCGAAGCCGCGCATGATGGGTTTCTCCACCGACGAGCCTTCGCAGCCGCGCGATGCGGAGACGCGCCAGAAATTCCGCCGCATGCTGCGCGCCGGCGAGCTCGATGACCGCGAGGTCGAGATCGAGCTGCGCACACTGCCGATGGGCGTCGAGATCATGGCGCCTCCGGGCATGGAGGAGATGCAGCAGCAGCTGCAGTCCATGTTCCAGAACCTCGGCGGCAACCGCACCCGCAGCCGCAAGGTGAAAGTGCGCGAGGCGCAGAAGCTCCTCGTCGAGGAGGAAGCCTCGAAGCTCATCAACGAAGATGAGCTCAAGGTCAAAGCGCTGGCCAACGCGGAGCAGAACGGCATCGTCTTCATCGATGAGATCGACAAGGTGACGCGCCGTCAGGAGACGATGGGCGCGGATGTCTCGCGCGAAGGCGTACAGCGGGATCTGCTGCCGCTCGTCGAAGGCTCGACGGTGGCGACGAAATACGGCCCGGTGAAGACCGATCACGTCCTCTTCATCGCCTCCGGCGCCTTCAGCCTCTCCAAGCCGTCCGATCTGATCCCGGAGCTGCAGGGGCGGCTGCCGATCCGCGTCGAGCTCGACTCGCTGAAGGTCGGTGACTTCGTGCGCATCCTGACCGAGCCCGACGCGTCACTCACCTCGCAATACCAGGCATTGATGAGCACGGAAGGCGTGTCAGTGCAGTTCGGTGAGGATGGCGTGCGGCGCATCGCCGAGATCGCCTTCCAGGTGAACGAGCGGACCGAGAACATCGGCGCGCGGCGCCTGCACACCGTAATGGAGAAATTGCTGGAGACGGTCTCCTACGAGGCGACGGATCAGACCGGCAGCACCGTCAGGGTCGACGCCCGGTACGTCGATGAGCATCTCGGCAATCTGGTGAAGGATGAGGATCTCAGCCGTTACATTCTGTGAGCGAACGATCCGAAGCGATGCGCGTAGGCGCGCGTGAATTCGGCGCCAAAGAGCAGAATCTGAGCCGAGTAGTAGACCCACAGCAGCACCAGGATCACCGATCCGGCGGCGCCGTATGCAGAAGCGACGCCGCTGTTGCCGATGTAGACGCCGATGCCATACTTGCCTGCGCTGAACAGGAACGCCGTGACCAGTGAGCCGATGGCCACATCGCGCCAGGCAATGCGTACGCTCGGCAACACCTTGTAGATGGTGGCGAACAGTGCAGCCACGAGCACGAAGGCGAACAGGAAGTTGATCCACGGGAGCAG
>DASRDO010000037.1:0-19923 GCA_035652555.1 Steroidobacteraceae bacterium
GCCAGGCACGCGGGCCTGAGCGCCTAGTTTTCCTTCGATGCCGACCTCGCGCGCGACGGTTGACACCTGATCGGCGAACGTGCGGAGCGTGTCGGTCATGCTGTTGATGGTGTCGGCGAGCGCTGCGACTTCGCCCTTGGACTCGACTGTCAGGCGTTGGCGCAGATCGCCGTTAGCGACCGCCGTCACCACCTTCACGATGCCGCGCACCTGGTTGGTGAGGTTGTTCGCCATGACGTTGACGTTGTCGGTGAGGTCCTTCCACGTGCCCGCGACGCCGGGCACGACGCCCTGGCCGCCGAGCTTGCCTTCGGTGCCCACCTCGCGCGCGAGACGGGTCACCTCGGCCGCGAAGCTGTTCAACTGATCCACCATCGTGTTGATGGTGTTCTTGAGCTCGAGAATCTCGCCCTGCACGTCCACCGTGATCTTGCGCGAGAGGTCACCACGCGCCACGGCAGTGGTCACTTCCGCGATGTTACGGACCTGCCCCGTGAGATTGCGGGCCATCGAGTTGACGTTGTCCGTGAGGTCCTTCCAGGTACCTGCGACACCCGGAACCACCGCCTGGCCGCCGAGCTTGCCCTCGGAGCCCACCTCGCGCGCGACACGCGTCACCTCGGCCGCGAAACTGTTGAGCTGATCGACCATCGTATTGATGGTCTCCTTCAGCTGCAGGATCTCGCCACGGACGTCCACCGTGATCTTGCGTGAGAGGTCGCCGCGCGCGATGGCGGTGGCCACCTCCGCGATGTTGCGGACCTGGCCCGTCAGGTTGCTCGCCATGAAATTGACGTTGTCGGTGAGGTCCTTCCACACGCCGCTCACGTCCTTCACCTCGGCCTGGCCGCCGAGCTTGCCCTCGGTGCCGACCTCGCGCGCCACGCGTGTCACTTCGGCCGCGAAGCTGTTGAGCTGGTCCACCATCGTGTTGACGGTGTTCTTGAGCTCGAGGATCTCACCCTTCACATCGGCCGTGATCTTGCGCGAGAGGTCGCCGCGGGCGATGGCAGTGGCCACCTCCGCAATATTGCGCACCTGGCCGGTGAGGTTGCCGGCCATGGAGTTCACGCTGTCAGTGAGGTCTTTCCAGGTGCCCGCGACACCCGGTACGGCCGCCTGGCCCCCGAGCTTGCCTTCGGTGCCCACTTCGCGCGCCACACGCGTCACCTCGGCCGCGAAGGAGCGCAGCTGATCCACCATCGTATTGATGGCTTCCTTGAGCTGGAGGATCTCCCCACGCACGTCCACCGTGATCTTGCGCGAAAGGTCGCCGCTCGCGACGGCGATCGTCACCTCGGAGATGTTGCGCACCTGGCCCGTCAGGTTGCTCGCCATCGAATTGACGCTGTCCGTGAGGTCTTTCCAGGTGCCGGCGACACCCGGCACGATCGCCTGGCCGCCGAGTTTGCCTTCGGTGCCGACCTCACGGGCCACACGCGTCACTTCCGCTGCGAAGCTGTTGAGCTGATCCACCATCGTATTGACGGTATTCTTGAGCTCGAGAATCTCTCCCTTGACGTCCACCGTGATCTTGCGCGAGAGGTCCCCGCGTGCCACGGCGGTTGTCACCTCCGCGATGTTGCGCACCTGACCGGTGAGGTTACCGGCCATGGCGTTGACGCTGTCCGTGAGATCCTTCCAGGTGCCGGCGACGCCCGGCACGATCGCCTGGCCGCCGAGCTTGCCTTCGGTTCCGACCTCGCGCGCCACCCGCGTCACTTCGGACGCGAAGGAGCGCAGCTGATCCACCATCGTATTGATGGCTTCCTTGAGCTGGAGGATCTCTCCGCGCACGTCGACCGTGATCTTGCGCGAGAGATCACCGCTCGCGACGGCGATCGTCACCTCGGAGATGTTGCGCACCTGGCCGGTAAGGTTGCTCGCCATCGAGTTCACGCTGTCGGTCAGGTCCTTCCAGGTGCCCGACACTCCGGCGACCGCCGCCTGGCCGCCGAGCTTGCCTTCCGTGCCCACCTCGCGCGCCACGCGCGTCACCTCGGAGGTGAAGGCGCTCATCTGCTCGATCATGGTGTTCACGATGCTCGCCGAGCGCAGGAATTCGCCCTGCAGAGGTCTTCCATCGACCTCGAGGCTCATGGTCTGCGACAGATCGCCCTTCGCGACCGCCGCAATGGCGCGGGTTACCTCCGTCGTCGGCCAAAGAAGGTCATCGATGAGTGTATTGACCGAGCCCTCCATGGCCGCCCAAGAGCCGGAGCGGCGGTCGAGCTTCACGCGATGGCGGGTGCGGCCTTCCTTGCCGACGATGCTGCCGGCGTGCTCGAGCTCACTCGCCAGGCGCTCATTCGAGCTCACGATCTCATTGAACGTATCGGCCACCTTGCCGGCGAGCCCCGCCTTGTCGCTGGGCAATCGGACGGAGAAGTTGCCGTCGCGCACCGACTGCAGCGCTCGCAGGATCTCGCGCAGATCAAGGGCATCAGCTTCCGCGCGCGCCGCGCCGTTCGTCTTGCGGCGCTTGGGCTCGGATCCCTGTTGTTGTGAATGCATCGTCACACCCCACCGTAATAGCCGAGCCGCCCGTGGGCGGCGCGGGTCTCGAGAAAGCAGATCAGCTAGAGCCGGTCGATGCCGGCAAAGGGTTACCGCCGATGCTCCAGGCACCGAATGGCGAGTTCTGCCGGGCGGTTGCAGCAGTTCCAAGTCGCCGCTTCGCCGGCAGTCCGTTTTGGGTCACGGACAATCTCCCGCAAGCTGCGTTCGGATTTTCCGTGCGACTCAGAGCCCCGACAGAAAGATTCTAGTAATAGATACCGGGTAGCCTGCTCATCGGCCGACCCATCCCGTGCACCTTAGCGGAAAGGCGCGGGTGAGGTAAAGGGCCATTCGACTGGCGATGCGGCTGGCCCAGCAGCATCGGGACGAGGGATCCGCGGACACGCCTGAGGAGGCACCCAAAGGGAAAAGTGGTATAGTCAAAACGCGGGGATTAGAAGTCTATCGCACCCTCGTCCTTCAAAGGGCGGGGAGGACGTCATCATGATTGGGTCGCAACCGGCGGGGTTCGAAGAGCCTGCGCCGGAACAACGGTCGGGAAGGCTGTCCGTAGCTGCCTTGCGCAGCGCCGTCCCTGGGCGCATGTGGGGCGGTAAGGGTTGTGGCGCGCCTTGTGACTTCTGCCGCGTACTCCTCGGCTGCGATGAGGTCGAGTACGAGGTGGAGGCGCGAATCGCCGACGAGACCGTCATGCTCCATTTCCACCCGCGCTGCCACGACGCGTGGCGAACCACGCAAACGCCGCCGGCCACCCAGGGTACCTGATCCGCAACGGCCTTCCGGCCCAGGCCCGGGCGTGGCCTTTGCCGTCAGATGCACCAGCCCCCATCGATGATGTGGACTTGCCCGGTGGTATAGGTCGCCGAGGCGAGGTACACCACCAGATCGGCAATCTCCTCCGGCTGCCCCATGCGTCCGATGGGCTGGCGGGCAATGAAGGCAGCGCGCTTCTTCTCGTATTCCTGCGGGGTCCCCTGCGCCTTCAGGCGCTCTTCGAGCGATGGGGTCTGCACGGTCCCGGGACAGATGGCATTGCAGCGGATACCACGACTCACGAAATCCGCCGCCACGGACTTCGTGAGTCCGATGACGGCCGCCTTGGTGAGCCCGTAGACACAGCGCCCCGGGGCCCCCTTGATGCTGCTCGCCACGGATGCCATGTTGATGATGGCCCCCCCGCCCTTCGCCAGCATTCCGGGCAGGACCGCCCGGATGGTCCGCACCATCCCTTTGACATTGAGGTCGTAAGCGAGATCCAGGTCCTCTTCCGTGCACTCGAGCACCGTGCCGTGATGCACGAAGCCCGCACAATTGAAGAGCACGTCGACGATGCCCGCGAGCGCGACGGCAGCCTCTACGCTGGCTGTGTCCCGCACGTCCAGACCACTGGTCTCGATCCCGGGATGCTCCTGCAACGTCGCGAGCTTCTCAGCATCGATGTCCGTTGCGATGACGCGCGCGCCCGCTGCGGCGAGTGCCAGCGCGGCCGCACGCCCTATTCCCTGCGCTGCGGCAGTGATGAGCGCCGTCTTGCCCTGCAAAGGCGGTGAGGCAGACCCGTTGGCCATCGGCAGACCGCTTCCGCTCAGTTGGGGCGAAGGCGCGCCAGGGTCTCGCACACGTGCGCCATGGCGAGCTTCGGGCTCGAGAGCACGGGTGCCGTGAGAGCGCCCCGCGGGAGCCGGTCGACGACACGCGCCATGGACGCCTGCGCCAACACGATGACATCCACCTCCCCGAGCCGGTTGATCATGGCCTTCGATACGAGTACGTCATGACTCTCGGTGTCGCCCTCCATCACCGCCTCGAACGCCCCTTCGCAGAGGCATTCGACGAGCTCCACCGGCCTTCCCGCCTCGAGGGCCTTGCGCCGCAACAGCTCCGAAGTAGGCTCGAGCGAGGCGCGCAGAGTCGCGGCGACGCCGATGCGCTGCCCGCGCGCGACAGCGGCCTGGGCCATCGGCTCATCGATGCGCAGCACGGGCTTCTTGAAGCGCTTCTGAATGAGGTCCACCGCAGGGCCTATGGAAGAGCACGTCACCATCACGAGCTCCATGCCGAGCTTGAAGCAGGACTCGCTGAAGGTGGTAAGGGCATCGATCGTGGGCTGGCGCACGCCGCCCGCCTCGATGGTGTCCTTGATCATCGCCTCGTTGATGATCTGCGTCACCTTGACGTCCGGCAGATGGTCGCGGCAAAGCGGGGTGAAGATCTTCACCATCAGGGGTGCGGTGTGGATCAGGCCGATCCTGCGGGGGCTCATGCTGGATCTCCTACATAGGCCGGTTCCCGAGCAGGGATCATAGCGGGCTCAAAGCTCACCGGAGACTCGTCCCGACGCACGTGACCGGACACTCGTCTCGATGAGCATGCACGAAAATCACCGACCTGCGCCAGCGGCGCTCCCGGCCGGCGACTCGCCAGGGGTAGTCCGCGCAAGCGGCGCCTGCTTGGAGGATCCTGGTGCAAACAGGCGTTGGAAAGCCGCCTCCGCCATGGCGTGGTAGCCGGCATCGTTGGGATGTAGGTCATCGCCGCACTGATCCGCGCCCAGGAACTGAAGCGGACTCGAGGGGTCGCGTAGCGTCGCATCGAAATCGACGACACCGTCGAACCCCTGCCCCTTGCGGATCCACGCATTGACCTCCTCGCGCACCTTCTCCCCCTCGGGACGCGAATAACCCGCACCCTCGTAGGGCGTGAGGGTGCCGAGAAAGATTCGCAGTCCCCGCGCGTGTGCGCGGCGGATGAGCTCCTGATAGGCATCGATGATGTCGCTGGCGGAGAGCGGCCCGCCATCCCCCGCGGGGTCGAAGGCGTGGCCGATGTCGTTGATGCCTTCCAGGAGGAGAATGGCCCTGACGCCCGTAATGTCGAGCGCATCGCGTCCGAAGCGGGCGAGCGCCTTCGGGCCGGAGCCCTCGCGCAGCAGGCGATTGCCGCTGATTCCGGAGTTGATGATGACCCAGGACCGATCGCTGCCGCGCTGGGCCGCGAGCAGCACCGAGAGCTGCTCCGGGTAGTCCCGATGGGTGCCCTCAGTGGCACAAGTCCCCTCGGTGATGGAATCGCCGAAGGCCACCAGCACCTGTTGGGGCGCGGCCGTCTCGACTTCGACGCCGCTCGCAAGGCCTGGGGACTCGGAGCGTCCGGCCTGCGGCCAGACCGACTCGGCCGAATGATCTCCCGACGGCGAGACCTCGAGGTTGGCGATATGGCCACCCGGGGCCGTCTGGCCGGGATAGAAGACGGAGATCGCGAGGTCCTGGAAACGGCGGACCTCGAGGTCGACGGGATCGCTGACCAGCGCCTCGCCCCGGGGAATGATCGCGCGGCGCTTGCCGCCGAAGGTGACCGCACGGTCCGTGCCGCGCTCGGTCACGCCATTCGGGGAGGAGAGCGCCACGTGCACGTCGTCGAACTCCAGCGGCTCGAGGCCGATCTCGTTGGTGAGCCGGATGCGCACGCGCCCGCCGGCAGCCTCGAGGCGAACGACCTGGCGGACGGTCTGATGGCTGAAGGTGCGTACCTGGTTGCAACTCCAGACCGCGGTCGGCGGCAGCGGCGGTGAGTACCAGGCCGCCGTCCAATGATTCGCCGCCGCTGCCGGCCGGTCCGTCGACGCTGCGGCGGCGAGACCCGATCCCAGGATGACCGACACGAAGAGCGCGAGTGCGGTAGCAGACCGGCGCAGCGCGGCCCGACGGAGCTCGTGGGATTCCATCAGCGTCTCCAGGCGATGACGGACTGGCGCTGCTCGCCGAGCTTTCCGATCCCGAGTCTCACCGTATCACCGGCAGCAAGATAGACAGGCTCGGGCTTGTGGCCCATGCCGACCCCGGGCGGAGTGCCCGTGGTGATGATGTCTCCCGGCTCGAGCGTCATGAAGTGACTGACATAGCTCACGATCCTGGCGACAGAAAAGATCATGGTACTGGTGTTGCCCGTCTGCATCCGCTGGCCATTCACCTCGAGCCACATGTCGAGGCTCTGCACATCGTCCACCTCGTCAGGGGTCACCAGCCAGGGACCCACCGGCCCAAAGGTGTCGCAGCCCTTGCCCTTGTCCCACGTGCCGCCGCGCTCGAGCTGATATTCCCGCTCCGAAAGATCATTGATCACGCAGTAGCCGGCGATGTGCTCGAGCGCGTCGCGCTCCTCCACATAGCGTGCCGTGGTGCCGATCACGACCCCGAGCTCGACCTCCCAGTCCGTCTTCGTCGAGCCCCGCGGGAGCATCACATCGTCATTGGGGCCCTGCAGACAGCTCACCGCCTTGGTGAACATCACCGGCTCGGCGGGGAGCGGAAGATTGGATTCCGCGGCGTGGTCGGCATAGTTCAATCCAATGGCGATGAACTTGCGCGTACCGGCGAAGGGTACGCCGAGCCGCGGATTGCCGGCCGCGGCGGGGAGCGAGGCCGGATCGATGGCGGCGAGACGCTTGAGGCCCGCGGGCGAGAGATGCTGTGGAGTCAGGTCGGGAATGGTCCCGGCGAGCGAGCGGATGCGGCCGTGGGCATCGAGAATTGCAGGCTGTTCATGGCCGGCGGGACCGAAACGCAGCAGTTTCATGGGATCGGGATCTTTCGGCGTGGGTGGTTGCGGGCGGAAGCCTCGTCCCACATAATAATACTGGTACCACATAATGAGAACCACGCGAGTCAGTGGCAGACACGAGCAGTCCGGCAGCGATGTCGAGCGCCGCGCTGCCGACACCGAGCTGCCGGCCGCCGCGCGACCGCGTGCTCAGGCGCGCCTCGGCAGCCAGACCCTGCTCCGCGGCCTCGATGTGATCGATGTGGTTGCAGGCGGACCGATCAAGCTGAGCGATCTCGCCGCGCGCGTCGGGCTCACCCGCAGCACCACGCACCGGCTCGCCTCGGCGCTCGCCGACCGGCGCTATCTCAGTTTCGTGCCGCTCAGTGGCTACAGCCTGGGGCCGAAGCTGCTCGAGCTCGGGTTTCGAGTGCGCGATGCGCTCGAGCTGCCCCGGCTCGCCGCTTCGCACCTCGAGCGCCTCGCCCTGCTCACCGAGGACACGGTACACCTTGGAGTTCTCGATCGCGGCCGCGTCCTCTATCTCGACAAGGTGCCCGGCAAGCGCCGCATCAACATCAGCTCGCGGATCGGCGAGCTGCAGCCGGTCACCTCCACCGGCCTCGGCAAGGCGCTGATCCTAGATCTCGAGGAAAGCGCATGGCTCGAGCTCTTCCGCCGGGAGCGCCCCGAGTCCGGCCGACAAGCCGGCCGGCGACGGGCGGAGATCTCACAGCAGGAGTGGCTCGCGCGCATGCGCGGCTACGTGCAGGCCGGCTACGCCTTCGACCTGGAGGAGAACGAGGAGCAGATCCGCTGCATCGCCGCTCCCATCCGCGATGTTGCCGGGCGCACCGTCGCGGCCGTCAGCGTCTCGAGCGCCGCGCAGTACATGAGTGATCACCGCATGCAGGCTCTCAGCAAGGACGTGATGGCGGTCGCGCGCCGGATCAGCGAGGAGCTGGGTTGGAGCGGCCGCCTTCCCGTACCCTCCCCGTCCGCGCGGCCGAAAGCACGCGCCCCGCGTGCAAGCGGCAGCCGCCGCGGATTGCGCAGCTCATAACTCGCCTCGAGGCCCGTGCGCTGCCGACACGATTCCGGGCATCGTGTTAAGCTTCTCTTCGTCGCTCCAACTTTTACATGGCCCGGCGGTGATCCCCGCGAAGGCCGAGGCGACGAATGAACCTTCTGGTCCGGCTCAACATAGTGCTCGTCATTGCCTTCTCGCTGGCAGGCTGGATCGCGCACGCGGTCTGCGATTCATTGCAGCGGTCCGAGGCCAGGCGCGAAGTGCTCGCCACCGCAGGGCTCATGCTCGACAGTGCCCTGGCCAGCCGTGCCTACACGGCCGATGAGATCGATCCGCTGCTCGTAGGCCACATGCAGGATGGCTTCCCACCGCAGAGCATTCCCTTTTACGCGGCGACCCAGACTTTCGCCTCGCTGCGCAAGCTGCATCCGGACTTCACTTACAAGGAAGCAACGCTGAATCCCACCAATCCGCGCGACCGGGCAACCGATTGGGAGGCTGACATCATCGAGCAGTTCCGCAATCACCAGGACGCGCAGCAGATTCAAGGCGACCGGCCCACCCCGGTGGGCCTCTCACTCTATCTGGCGCGGCCCATCCGTGCGCAGCCGGAATGTCTCACCTGTCATGGACTCGCATCGGCTGCACCTGCGGCGCTGATCGCGCGCTACGGCAAAGATAATGGTTTTGGCTGGCAGCCGAGCGAAGTCATCGGCGCTCAAATCGTCTCCGTGCCCTTCGCGGACGCCGCGGCGAACGCGCATCGTCTTTTCTCTGGCGTGACGACGCTCATCGCGGTGGTGTTGATCGCCCTGCTGGCCGTCGTCAATGCCACGGTATATTGGACAGTAGTACATCCGCTGCGGCGGATGACACGGCACGCAAATGAGGTGAGTCTCGGGCAGGCCACCGGGGTCACGTTCGCGAGCCGGCGGGGGGATGAGATCGGAGCCCTGGCGGAAGCATTCGAGCGCATGCGCAAGAGTCTGGAGAAGGCAATCAAGATGATCGGGGGCTCGGGGCGTGGCGCGTGACATCTTCATCAGCTACTCGCAGCCGGATAGAGACTGCGCGTTCGAGCTGACGCATCATCTGGAGGCGGATGGCTTCACCGTGTGGATCGCGCCGCGGGACGTCTCGCCGGCCGCGGAGTGGGCCGCGGAAATCATCGAGGCGATCTCCGCCGCACGCGTGATGGTCCTCATCTTTTCCGCAAGCAGCAACAGCTCCCCGCAGGTGCGGCGCGAGGTCGAGCGCGCCGTTCACAAGGGGCTGCGCATTCTGCCGTTTCGAATCGAAGACGTGATGCCCTCGAGCAGCCTGGAGTATTTCCTGAGCAGCCAGCACTGGCTGGATGGAATCCTGCCGCCGCGCGCGCCTCACTACGAGCGGCTCTGCGCGTGCCTGCGCACGTGGCTGAGCGATGTCGCTCTGGCGCCCACGGCTGGGGGCGAGCCGGCACCGGCTCGCTCCATCCCAATGTCCGGTGCGCCTGCCAAACAGGGCGGGCGCCTCTCGGCCGAGGAGTTGCGCCAGCTCCAGATGCGGCTCGCCCACGTTCTCGGGCCGATTGCGGCAATCCTGGTCGACCGCGCGGCCACCGCCGGCGCGGATTTCGCCGAAGTCGAGCGCCGTCTCGCGGCCGAGCTCGACTCGCCCGAAGATCGGCGGCGCTTTCTCCAAGCCAGACCGTGATGGCGACTACGACTGTCGAGACCGCCGGAGCCCTGGAGCAGGCCAGAACGGCGAGCGCCCCCGACGGCCGGCTGCCTATCGTCATCGGCGTGAGCGGGCATCGGCATCTGCGGCCTACCGACCGGCCCAAGCACCGTGACCAAGTGCGCGACCTCTTCACGCGCCTGCGCACGCGCTATCCATCAACACCGCTGCGAATCGTCACTGCGCTCGCGGAGGGCGCCGACCGCCTGGTCGCCGAAGTGGCGCTCGAGGAGGGCCACGAGCTGCTCGTGCCCCTGCCGCTCGAACCCGCCGACTACGAGCGTGATTTTCCCGAGAGCACGGCGGAATTTCACTCCATCCTGCGGCGCATTCCCGCCGAGCAGGTTTTCGTTCTGCCGCGCGAGGACGGTCCCGAGCACGAGTTGCTCAGCGCACACGAGAAGCGGGAGCGGCGCTACCGCGCAGTGGGCATGTTCCTCGCCCAGCAGACACACCTGCTGTTGGCGCTCTGGGACGGACGGCCAACCGACTCGAGCGCAGGAACGAGCGCCGTGGTACGCCTCAAACTGGAGGGGATCTCCGGCATGCCGGAGGCGGGCCTACGGCCGCTGGACGCCGATGATGGCGGCCCCGTCTACCACATTCACGCGCCGCGCGCCGGAGAAACCCCGGGCCCCACGAAGGAAGCCGAGTGGCTCTTTCCGCAGGAAGGGGATGAGGAGCTCTTCCAGACGCTCTGCAGCCGTATCGAGCGATTCAACAGGGAGCCGCTGCACGGCACGATCAACACCCGGCTGCAACAGGCGGCCGCCGGGCTCCTGCCTGACATCACCTCCCGTCCGGCGGGGGATCAGACCCTCGCGGCCGCTTTCGCGAGCGCCGACCTGCTCGCGCGTCACTACCAGCGCCTCACCCGCGTCGTCCTGAGGCTCACGCTGCTCTTCGCTGCGCTGCTCGCTCTTACTTTCGAGCTGTACGCAGAGGTGATGCCCTGGCGGGCCCTGCCTGGCGGGTATCTCGCCCTCTTCGCCTCGTTGACGGGCCTGTTGCTCTGGCAGAGCCGGCGCGATGTCCAGGGCCGATATCTCGACTACCGCGCGCTCGCCGAAGGACTGCGCGTGCAGTTCTACTGGCGGCTCGCCGGCCTTCCCGACAGCGCCTCATCTTCCTACCTGCGCAAGCAGCTCGATGAGCTGCGCTGGATTCGCGAGGCGCTGCGCGCGGCCGCCGCGCTGCCGCCGCCGCAGGCGGCGCACCCCGAGCTGGCGCTCGAGCACTGGGTCGGCGGCCAGGCCGCCTACTACTCGGATCGCGCCCACTCGCAGCGCCGCCGCATGCACCTCCTCGAGCGCGGCTCACGGATCTTTCTCGGCGCCGGCCTGCTCGCCACCTTCACGCTGGTCGTGTTCTGGAATCGCCTGGAGACCCTGCCCGCCTGGCACCGCTGGCTGGTCGTCCTCATGGGCTTCGCGCCGATCGGCGCCGCCCTCTGGGAGACATACGCGGAACGCCTCGGACTACGGACTCAGGTCAACCAGTACGCCCGCTTCGCAGGCATCTTCGGGCGCGCCGGACGCTTCGCCGAGCGCCTCGAGCGCGATCCGCCACGGCATCACGACAGGCATCACGCCCTCGTCGCGCTGCTGCGGGAGCTCGGGCGCGAAGCTCTGATGGAAAACGGCGACTGGGTGCTGCTGCTACGCGAGCGGCCGATCGTGCTGCCCAAAGGCTGATCGGGCGCTGGCGGTTTCCGCCCTACGCCGAGAAGCGCGCCCTGCCGCGTCGATCAGCGTAAGGGCCCCCCTGTTCCCAGGGTCTTTTCATGGTGGAGCCAGCCGGGATCGAACCGGCGACCTCTTGCATGCCATGCAAGCGCTCTCCCAGCTGAGCTATGGCCCCACGGGAGGCCGGCGAAGGTACGTAAGCCGGGTCAGGCTGTCAAGGACGAGCGATTCTCAGCGCCCCCGGCCGGGTAGGCTCGCCAGCGTGCGCCGCGTCACGTTTTGGCAGTCTGACCGTCCGCGCCGGATGGCGGCAGCCCGGAGCGGCACGGGGCCCGCGCAGGCCACCTTCGAAATTGTGTCCGCCGCTTCGCGCCGGCATCGCCCGCGCTGCGCCCCGATGCCGTCCGCCCGCGGCCCGCGCCGGTCCCGCAGCTAACTAACATCCAACGACTCTGCGTCGTCGTCGCCAAACGCAATCACCGTCGCCAAACACACGCACTGTCTCCGAGTTCACACGTCTGTCCATCGAGACATTTGCGCGCGGCACGCCAACCGTTCTAAGTTAGATCAGAGGGCAAACCCGCCGTGAGGCGGGGACGCAAAGCCACCGGTCTTCGCGGGCGCACACGGGCCTGAAGAGACAGCGGGGTTGCCGGCACCTGCAGGGAGCGCGGCAGCCGTCATCTGATCCGCGCAGCGGGAAGAACGCGCGGATACGCACCGCGCTTTGTCGCCCTCCAATGGCACCACACATCATCGGGGCGGTCGAAGTATGCAACATTCAAACACCAGCGCGGCGCGCACGAGTCGCCTCCTGATCTGCGTCTGCGCGCTCGCCGCGCTCCTCGCGGGAACAGCGGCGCATGCACGCAGTCGCAGGTGGAGCAAACCGACCATCTCCGGCTCGCCACCGACGACCGATGTCGTCGGACAGGCTTACGGCTTCACGCCGACTGCGAGCGGGCCGAGCGGGATGACGCTCACGTTCTCGATCTCGGGCAAGCCGTCCTGGGCGAGCTTCAGCCCGGCTACCGGTCAGCTCGCGGGCACACCCACGGCTGCCGGCACCTTCTCGAACATCGTGATCAGCGTGAGTGATGGCGTGGCAAAGGCCTCGCTCTCCGCCTTCAGCATCGCGGTGTCCGCTGCGCCGAGCGCCCCGCCGACGATCTCCGGCTCCCCGCCGACGACCGATGTGGCCGGGACGGCGTATGCCTTCACGCCACAGGCCAGCGATCCGAGCGGCAGTCCTCTCTCTTTCAGCGTGCAGAACAAGCCGGCCTGGGCGAGCTTCAGCATCGCGACCGGCGGCCTTTCGGGCACGCCGACCACGGCGAATGTCGGGACCTATTCGAACATCGTGATCTCGGTCAGCGACGGAACCAACAGTGCGGCGCTTGCGCCATTTTCGATAAATGTGACCCAGCCCGCACCCGCTCCCGCGACCGCGACACTCTCCTGGACCGCGCCTACAACCAATACCGACGGCTCCGCCGTGACGGACCTCGCCGGGTATCACATCTACTACGGCACCTCACCGTCCGCGCTGTCGGCGGTGATCGATGTGACCAATCCCGCTACGACGACCTATACGGTCAATAATCTCACAAGCGGAACCTGGTACTTTGCAGTGAATGCGTATACCACGGGCGGCATGGACAGCGCGCTATCCAACACCGGCAGCAAATCCATTCCTTGAGAGCGCGGCCGAATCACATCTGCTTCGACGACGCGGGGCGGTCTTCTCGTGTCGCCAAACGCATACGCTGGTCATGCGTACGTGTCTCCATGTGCGCACGTCTGCGCGCCGAGACATTGCGCGATGCACCGTTTGCGTTCTAACTTAAGTAAAAGGGCAAACCCGCTGCGAGGCGGGGACGCAAAGCTACCGATCTCTGCGGGCCGCGCTGCGGTCCGCGAGACAGCGGGGTTGCCGGCGCCGGCACGGAAGTGCGGCACCGTCATCCGACCTGAGGTCCGCGGACCTAACATGCGGACATCCGGCGCGCTTCGCCGCCCTTGACAGTGCTCTACATATTTGTCGGGGAGGTCAGGCGTATGCAGGATTCGAGGTTCAGTCGTCTATCGGGTATCGGTCAGCTTGCCATCTGTGGGTATGCGGTCGTGGCGCTCTTTACGAGCAACGCAGCGGGCGCGACCACACCACCGCCGCCGACGATCTCCGGCGCCCCCGCAACGACTGTCCTTTCCTGGCATTCGTACAGGTTCACACCAACTGCCAAGGGGCCGAGCGGATATAAGCTCACGTTCGCGATCTCGGGCAAACCGTCATGGGCCAGCTTCAACACGGCGACCGGCACGCTGTCTGGCATGCCCCAAACCGTCAACTGCTACACCTCGACGACCATCGTGATCAGCGTGAGTGACGGCCTCGCGAAAGCGTCGCTTCCCGCGTTCACTCTCAAAGTGACCCCCAACATCGTGCCCACCATCACCGGCACGCCCGCTACTAGCGATACGGCAGGCACCAAGTACGCCTTCACGCCCAAGGCAAACGAGCCCGACGGCGATCCGCTGTCATTCAGTGTGAAGAACAAGCCCGCATGGGCGACGTTCAGCATCGCCACGGGAGCGATATCGGGCACGCCCACAGCGGCCAACGTCGGCACTTACTCCAACATCGTGATCTCGGCCAGTACCGGACACGCGCTCGCCTCCCTCGCCCCGTTCTCCATTACCGTCAAGAGCTCCGGCACTACCGCCACGGCGGGCTCGGCAACGCTTCATTGGACGGCACCCACCGCGAACACCAATGGGTCGGCCCTGACGAACCTCGCCGGCTATCACATCCATTACGGCAAGGCGCCCTCTTCGATGACGACGAGCGTCACCGTCGCGAGCGCCGGAGCGACGAGCTACACGATCAGCAATCTGGCGAGCGGCACCTGGTATTTCGCGGTAAACGCCTACACGACCGCCGGTGCCAACGGCGCGTTCTCCAACATAGGCAGCAAGGCCATTCCGTGACCCTGGGGGCGGGCGGCCTCAGGCCGCCCGTGGCCCGCCCAGGGCCGCATCGATGCGCGCGAGCGCGCGAGCGCGGCCCAGCAACTCCAGCGTCGCATCGATCGGCGGGGACACAGCGGTACCGGTGACCGCCACCCGCACCGGCTGCGCAATCTTGCCGAGTCCGGCACCGAGAGTGGTCGCGAGCTCATCGAGCGTCTCATGAATGGCCGCGGCGCTCCACTCGGGCAGCGCGCCGAGCCGCTCGCGGACTTTCCCCAACATCTCGATGCCCCCGCCGGAGAGATGCTTGGCAGCAGCCTTCGGATCCACCTCCACGGCGTCCGTGAAGAAGAATCGGCTGTTCTGTGCCATCTCTTTCATCGTCTTTGCGCGCTCGCGCTGCGCGACGATCACCCCTTCGAGCAGGCGCTGGTCATCGCACTGCACTCCGAGGCGACGAAGCTGCGCAGAGAGGTGCGGCACGAGTGCCGCGGGCTGCGCGCGCATCATGTGCTGCTGGTTCAGCCACAGGAGCTTCTCCGGGTTGAAGGCGGAGGCAGCCTTGTTCACTTTGTGGATGTCGAACGCTGCGATCATCTCCTCGCGCGTGAACACTTCCTGATCGCCGTGCGACCAGCCGAGGCGCACGAGGTAATTGAGCAGCGCATCGGGGAGGTAGCCCTCCTCCTCGTACTGCAGCACGCTCACGGCGCCATGTCGCTTCGAGAGCTTGGCGCCGTCAGGCCCGAGAATCATCGGCACGTGGGCGTAGACCGGCGGCGTCGCGCCGAGCGAGCGCAGCATGTTCATCTGCCGCGGTGTGTTGTTGAGGTGATCGTCACCCCGGATCACGTGGGTGATTCCCATGTCCCGATCGTCCACCACCACACAGAAGTTGTAAGTGGGAGTGCCGTCGGAGCGGGCGATGATGAGATCGTCGAGCTCCGTGTTCTGGAAAGTGACCGGCCCATGGATGAGGTCATCGACGACCACCGCTCCCTCGAGTGGGTTGCGGAAGCGCACCACCGGCGCTACGCCCGGACGGGGCTCCTTGCGGTCACGGCAGCGACCGGTGTACCGCGGCTTCTCCTTGCGCGCGATCTGCTCCTCGCGCATCGCATCGAGCTCCTCCTTGCTGCAATAGCAGTGGTAGGCGTTGCCGGCGGCCAGCATCTCGCCGATCACGGCCCGGTAGCGGTCGAAGCGCTGCGACTGGTAATAGGGACCCTGGTCGGCGTCGAGCCCGAGCCAGGCCATCCCATCCAGAATCACGCGCACGGCCTCATCCGTGGAGCGTTCCCGGTCGGTGTCCTCCACCCGCAGAATGAACTGGCCGCCCGTCCGGCGGGCGTAGAGCCAGCTATAGAGCGCGGTCCGGACGCCGCCCACGTGGAGCATGCCGGTGGGGCTGGGGGCAAATCGGGTCACTACTGTCATGGGGCTATCAGCCATCATGGGGCGAGCTCAAGGGTCGCGCATGGTAGCAAGGGCGGGCCGGCTACGCCTCGCGGCGCGGCGCGGCCGGCGGGCATAGGCCTGCTGAATCATAGGCTTATGGGTGCAGGCGGTGCTTCCTGGCCTCAGGCACGGGCATGCCGGATCACCATGTCGTAAAGCGCCTGGGCCGCCGGCGAGAGATGCGCGTCAAGCCTCGAGCTGGCGCCATTTGCCGCAGCGGAAAGTCAGGCTGGGATTCATCGACCCTGCGGATGCAGACGGCCACACCGGAGCCGACGCGCTCTTTTCCACGGCCGTGAGATCGACGCGCTAACGGCGCCCGACACCTCGGGGCAACCGAGGCGACGCTCATCGGCGCCGGCAATCCGACTATTTTCATCGATGCCCGGTCCTTCGCTTGGAGGGCACAGAGCTCCGGCAGGACGTTAACTGCAGTAAGGGCGTGCGCGCACAAGATGCCGTGACTGTGAGCTGCTCCGCACGTCGGTTGATGGGAGGCTGGGTCCGGTCCGGGTCCCGGCGGCCTGACCGTATCGCGCGACGCCGGGGGCGGTTCCGCCGTTGCCTCCGGCCCGGCCGGCCGATAGACTTGCGCCCCTCAAGGGCATGGGCGGTTAGCTCAGCGGTAGAGCACTGCTTTCACACGGCAGGGGCCACAGGTTCGATCCCTGTACCGCCCACCATTCAGAACAAAGACTTATCAAGAATTCCTGAGGATTTGCTGCTCGAATTTGGGACACTTGGCCCATTTGGACTCGCGCCCGCGACGCTCGCTCTTCAGCCTTCTCGGCCGCCCGACGTGATGCGCTCAGTACGGCGCTACAACTCGAATAGCTGCTGCCCTGACCTTTGCGCGATCTCGCTGCAGATAAGCGGTTAGAACCATGCCAAACGATCACTTCACCCGTCGCTCCTCGGCTGCCGCTGTCCTCGCCGGGGTGCTGGTAGCGAGCGGCTGCACGGGCACCACGCCGAGTCCCGTTGTCGGCACTGCCGTTGCGCAGGCGCGCAAAAGCGCCCGACCCGTCGCGCCACAGATCGTTGCAGCTGACAACGCGTTTGGGCTGGCACTCTTTAATGCTCTGAATCGCAGCGCGACATCCAACGTAGCCGTTTCTCCGATCAGCATCGCGTTAGCACTGCAGATGGTCTACAACGGCGCCGGAGGCTCTACGCAGCAGGGCATGTCGCAGGCGCTACAGCTTCAGGGGCTTGGAGCGCTTGCGGTTGATAAGTACAACGCGGCACTGCAAGCAGTATTGATCACTCCTGATCCGAAGGCGCAATTGAGGATTGCCAATTCGTTATGGATGCATTTGCGCGAGAACCCCGTACTTCCATCATTCGCCAGCACCAATGAGACCTACTACGCCGCCAAGATCGGCGACCTAGGCGGCGCGCCTGACGATGTGAACTCCTGGGTAGCCAGCGAAACCAATGGCCTGATCAAGAAAATTCTGCCGCCCGATAACTATGATCACGTGGCCGCAGTACTTGCCAACGCGATCTACTTCAGCGAAATGTGGACGAGTACGTTCATCCCGAGTCTGACCCGGACGGCGCCCTTTGCGCTGAGTGACGGCACTGAAATCTCGTGCCAGATGATGCACAAGACGAGCGAGTTTCCATATTTTTCAGGCTCGAATTTCCAGGCAGTAGAGCTGTCATACGGGCAGACACGTCGTCTGCGCATGCTGATCATTCTGCCAGCCGCCGGCGTCAACCTAAAGAGCTTCGTCGCCAACATGACCAGCGAGGAGCTAAGCGAGTGGATCGCAGATCTTAGGCACGCCCACGTCGAAATCGGGCTGCCGCGCTTCACCGCCACCTATGCAGGTTCGTTGGATAGCGCCCTGACTTCACTGGGGATGGGGGCAGCGTTCGACGCGAACGTTGCTGATTTCACCGGCCTCGCTTCACGTCGTGTCTATATCTCGGATATCGAGCACGAGACGGTGGTGAAGGTGGACGAGAGCGGGACAGTAGCCGCCGGCGCGACCGAAGCGGAGCTTGTCCTTCAAAGCATGCCCATCGACATGATCATGAATCGCCCGTTCTTCTACGCAATTGTGGACGGCAAGACGGGCGCGCTGCTATTCATCGGTACATTGATCAACCCAATCCAGAGTTCGAGCTGAGTAACCGGTCCGCAGATGCTTCCGGCATGCCGTCTGCAGATTCTCGGTTGGCTGTTCTTGTAGCGCATACCCGAATCGATATTTTTCCATACCGATTCCGGTATAAGCGCGCGCAGATCTCAAAATCTCAGAGCAACTGGCTTAGGAACGTCCGCGCGGGGACAACAACCGGATCAGTCCTGGTGAAGCAGTCCACGGCCGCAAACGGCCGATCCAGCACAACCTGAAAAGCGTGGCGAGCCTGCGTTTGCGTCTGAAAGTAGCGCAGCGAATTGGAAAGCTTGTCATCGCCGTTCTTGGCCTCGACCAGGAACCACGGCTTACGATCGCGCACGACTAGGAAATCGACCTCTCGCTTCAACTTATCGCGCAGATAGCGAAGCTCGAAATTCCCGAGCCCAAGATCAGTCCACCCCTCGACGGCCTTTAGCAAATGGCAGGCGATAAAGGTCTCCGCCCGTGCTCCGGCATCATCGATGCCCGACCAGTCACGCAGATACCACTTCGGCTCCTTACGGAGAGACTTGGCGACGTTTTTGAACCAGGGGCGCACCAAGAATCCGTAGTGAAGGCGGACAAGCAAATCGACCCACCTTCTAACTGTATCGACAGCGTTGCCGATCTCATTACTCAAGTTCGAATAGACCAACTGTTGAGCAGAATTCTCCGCCAGAATCAATGCCAAGGTTTCCATGGCAGCGATGTCCTGTAGTCTCGACACCTCTCGCAAGTCCTGTTTGGTCAGCTGATCCTGCCGTAGAGTCCTCCAACGGCGCGTGAATCTCTGATCGCGCTTGAGGAACGGTTCCGGGAATCCCCCATACTCGATGAGCGCCTCCCAATCTTCATCAGAGATCGGTACAGGCGGCTGCACGACAGCGTCGGGGACGGCTTGACGCGCACACTCCCCGGCGCTCCACGGGTGCATGCGAAACAGAAAATACCGGCCCATCAGACTGTCACTGCCTCGGCGCGTGATGTCCAATCGTGAGCTTCCGGTGACAATGATTCGCGTGTGATCGGCATGTACGTCGAAAAATCCCTTGAGGAAATTCTTCCACTTCCTGTCCTTGTGAAGCTCATCGAAGACCACCACAGGCAGCTGCTCCCGCAGTTCCGCGAGTCCAATATGCCGAGCGACGGCTTCGGGTCCGCGAAGGATGATTCGGCGGTCGTCTACACTATCCCAATTCAGATAAGCGGAACTCAGGGCGCGGCAAGTAGTCGTCTTGCCTACTTGTCGAGGTCCGCTCACGAAGGCCATCTGGCGATGCTCCGCTAGGTGACCTTCAAGAATGTGATCGTACAGCCTGGGTCGAAGTGCCATGGACCGTTTTACGGTATATCGTAAATTGGTACGAACCATTTTACGATATATTGCTAAATAGTCCAACCCTTCCTAGGCGGTAGCCGTCCACGCCGCCGTACGGCCCCTACGCCGAATCGACGCCTCCATTCGCGAACTCAACTGGCGGCTGCCAAACTCAGCGCTCACCCTTCCCGCGCCGCAACAAGCAGGACATCGCACGCCGTCACCGACTTCCTGCCCGGCGATATCCGCGCGTATTGGGACAGTTCTGGGACACTTCGAAAATGACATTGCGTGATCTCAAATGACATCAAGTGATACCAAGTCGCTGTTGCAAACGGGAATCTGGCTCGCATATGCTTGATCTGTAAGCCTCTACCCCCTGTTTCACACGGCAGGGGCCACTGGTTCGATCGTAAGCCCTCCGGCATCCCCGTTCTTGCGCGCGACAGCGCACCGGCGTAGGGGCCGCTGGGGTGGCGGACCGGCTCGCCTCAGGCTGCGCGGCGGGTGGTCGGCAGCGAGCTGCGAGCGTTCCAGGGCAGCAGCGCTTCG
>DASRDO010000038.1:0-46341 GCA_035652555.1 Steroidobacteraceae bacterium
AGCGCCCGGTGGCGGCAGGTGACACGGTCGATGCCGTCCTCCAGCAGCTCGCAGGGGTGGGGCCCCGGCTCGATCTGACCGTGGAGGGCGCCCGGATCAGGCTGACGAATCTCGATCGGGTGTACTGGCCTGCCTCATCCGATGCGAGCCCGGCCATCACCAAGCGGGACTTCATCCGCTACCTCGCGGGCGTATCGCGCTTCATGCTGCCGCACCTCCGGGACCGGCCGCTCACCATGATCCGCATGCCGGAGGGGATCCATGGCGAGCGGTTCTATCAGAAGCACTGGGAGCAGGAGCTGCCGGATTACGTCGAGACGATCCCCATCTTCACCGGGCACAGCGGTGCGAGTGACCGCTACATCCTCGTCAACAACCTGCCGACGCTCCTCTGGCTGGGTCAGAACGGCACCCTCGAGTTCCATGTCTGGCATTCCCGCGCCAACACCGAGGCGGATGCGGCCGCCGCGGGCAGCGACTACGCCACTTCCCGCGAAACTCTCGAGAGCTCCGCACTCAACTATCCCGATTTCCTGGTGTTCGACATCGATCCCTACATCTACTCCGGCAAGGAGGCGAAGGGAGAGGAGCCGGAGCTCAACGAGAAGGGCTTCGCGACCGGGAAGAAGGTCGCGCTCTGGCTGCGCGCGCTGCTCGAGCAGATGGGCCTGCGGGCCATAGTGAAGACTTCAGGCAAGACCGGGCTGCACGTCTTCGTGCCCATCGAGCGCAGCGTCACGTTCGATACCGTCAGAGAAATATGTGAGAGAGTCGGCCGGCACGTGCTCAACGACCATCCGAAGGAGGTCACGGTGGATTGGTCCGTCGGCAAGCGCACGGGCAAGATCTTCATCGACTACAACATGAACGTGCGCGGCAAGACGCTCGCCGCGGCCTACTCTTCGCGCGGCAGCGCCGGCGCGCCGATTTCCATGCCCCTGAGCTGGGATGAGCTCGAGCGCTCGCGACCCGAGGACTTCACCGTGGGCACTTGTGTCGCCCGCCTGCAAAAGACCGGGGATCGCTGGCACGACTGGCTGTCGGCCAAGCAGAGCCTGGCCCGGATCTTCGGGCAGCTCGGCCGCTAGCGCCGCTCGCCGCGAGCTCTGTGCTGCCGGCGCTCGCCGCCACGGCTGTGGCGAGGCGCGCTGCGAGCCTGCACCCTCGATGGGGACTGAGCCGAGTACCGGCCGAGCGGATGAGGCCGGCGCCACAAGGGATGGTATCTACTCGCGTCAGCGCTGCGGCCATCTGGTATGGCCTGTATGATGTTGCCTCGATCAGCGCAGACAGGGTCACCGGATTGCGGGTTGCGAAGTCAGCTCCTGCCGCAGGCTGCGCGGCTGGCGCGGGGTCGAGCGGACTCCACGATGAAACGCGTGCCGCCGGCATCGGCGCCCTCCACCGTACATTCCATTCTTCGACCAGATCACGGCGCGGCGAGGCCAGGTGGAAAAGCCGGGTGCCCGGTGGCATGATTGATCACCCGGTACTCGGGGCGCCTCGCCCCGGAGGCAATCATGGCCGCACGGTCGATCGGATCGCTCACCATCTCTTTCGGGCTCGTCGCGATACCCGTCAAGCTCTACAGCGCGACGCAGTCGGCGAGCGCCGTCTCTTTCAACCTGCTGCACAAGGGTTGCGGCTCGCGCCTGCGGCAGCAATACATCTGTCAGAAAGATGGCTCCATCGTGGAGCGGGACGAGATGGTGAAGGGGTACGAGTTCGCCAAGGACCAGTATGTCACCTTCGAGCCGGAGGAGATCAAGGCGCTGGAGGAAGCCGGCACGCACGCGATCGAGATCGCCGAGTTCGTGCCCATCGAGTCCGTCGATCCGGTTTATTTCGACAAGACTTACTACCTGGCACCCGACAAGGGCGGGGCCAAGCCCTACGCGCTGCTCGCGCAGGCGCTGAATCAGGCGAAGCGCTGCGCGGTAGGCCGGTGGGCCGCCCGCGGCAAGGCCTACATCGTCATGTTGCGACCGGTCGGCGACATGCTCACCATGCAACAGCTGCACTTCGCCGCCGACGTGCGGCCCGCGAGCGAGATCGAGATCCCGAAGCAGGAGGTGAAGCCGGCGGAGCTCACCCTGGCCCAGCAGCTCATCAATCAGCAGACCGCGGACAGGTTCGATCCGTCGGCGTACACCGATGAGCTGAGGGCGCGCATTCAGGCCGCGATCGACAAGAAAGTCGAGGGCCACCAGATCTCGGTGTCGGACTTCCCCGCCGAGGGTGGCGGCAAGGTCATCGACCTCATGGAGGCGCTGCGCGCGAGTCTCGAGAAAGCGGATGCGGCCCGCGCATCGACCGCTGAGTTGGGCCCGCGCCGCGCGCCGAAGCGCGCCGAGCAGCAGCCGGCCAAGCCTGCACGCAAGGCGGGCAAACGCTAGCAGCCGCGGCTGCAACCGGGGCGCTCGTACCTGCAGGAGCGGGTCACCGATGAATTTATACAGCATGCGGGACGTGGAGCGGGTCCTGCAGCTGCCGCGCAGCGCCTTGCAGGGCCTGATCAGGCTCGGCTTCGTCCGGCCCGCCCGCGGCCCGCGGCGCCAGTATCTCTTCTCCTTCCAGGACCTCATCATCCTGCGCGCGGCCCGCGCGCTGATGCAGGCCAACATCTCCCGCCGCAGGATCCATCGCTCGCTCGGGCAGCTGCGCCAGCGCCTGCCGGAGGCCGTACCGCTCTCGGGCCTTGCCATCTGCGCGGTGGGTGATCAGGTGGTGGTGCGCGAGGGACTGAACCACTGGCAGGCCGATGACGGCCAGTACCTGCTCGGGCTGGATGTCAGCATTCGCAATGGAACCCTGCAGATGATCGAGCACAGACCCGCGCGTGCCGCATCGCCGGCGGCCGCCGCGGAAGCGGCAGCTGTCAGTCCGGACGACTGGTTCACCGAGGCAGTGAGCCTCGAGAGCACCGATCCGGCTCGGGCCGTCGAGGCGTACGCGCGTGCCGCCAAGGCGGACCCCGGCAATTCGGCGGCGTGGATCAACTGGGGACGCCTGTTGCACGAGCGAGGCGAGGCACGCGCTGCGGAGAAGGTGTATCGGCGCGCGCTCGAGAGCTGCGGCGCCGATTCGCTGCTGCTCTTCAACCTGGGTGTTGCACTCGAGGACCTGGGGGAGAAGGAAGCGGCTCTCGAGGCGTACCACGCTGCCATCTCCGAGGATCCCAACTTCGCCGACTGTCATTACAACCTGGCGCGTCTCTACGAATCGGCCGGCAAGACACAACACGCGATCCGCCACCTCGGGCAGTACCGGCGGCTCGTGACGCGCAGCGAGCACTGACCCGGCAGGGGCGACGCCATGGCCATACTCGTCGGAACGTCCGGATACAACTATCCCGAGTGGCGGGGCAGCTTCTATCCGGAGAAGTTTGCGACGACGAAGATGCTGGTGTTCTACGCAGAGCGCCTCGCGACAGTCGAGATAAACTATACCTTCTACCGCTCGCCCAATCCGTCGATCCTCGCGGGCTGGAGCCGGCAGACTCCACCGCATTTCAGGTTCACCTTGAAGGCGCCGAAGCGCATCACGCACGATGCGCGCCTGCGCGACTGTGCGGAGTCCCTGAAGTACTTCCTCGATAGCGCCGGGACGCTCGGGCCGAAGCTCGGGATGCTGCTCTTTCAGCTGCCGCCCTTCTTCAGGAAGGACCTGGCGGTGCTCGATGCCTTTCTCGAGGCCTTCCCGCCGGGCGTCCACGCCGCCTTCGAGTTCCGGCACTCCTCGTGGCTCACGGAGGAGGTGTTCGAGCGCCTCCGGGCGAGGAATCTCACGCTTTGTATCGCCGACAGCGAGAAGATGACCACACCCTTGGAGGTCACCGCGGATCACGGGTATTTCAGGCTGCGCGATGAGGGCTACACGCCGCAGGACATCGAGCAGTGGGCGCGCACGATCCAGGAGAAGACCTCACACTGCCGCGAGGTGTTCGTGTATTTCAAGCACGAGGAGGCGGGCAAGGGGCCACAGTTCGCCCGTCTGCTGCTGCAGGCGCTAGGCCTCGGGACTTCCTGAGAGCCCTGGGGTCAGGTTGCCGCCAGTCGCGCGGTGATCCGCGTGACGTGCTCGCCCTGGAAGCGGCACATCTCGAGCTCGAGGGCGGTCGGCATCCGCAGTTCCGCGCCCGCTCCAGTGACGCAACTCGCGCCGTAGGGCGTACCACCGGTAACTTCGCGCAGCGTCGCGAGATCTTTGAAAGTGTACGGCAGTCCCACGATGATCATGCCGTGGTGCAGCAAGGTCGTGTGAAAGGAGGTGAGGGTAGTCTCCTGGCCTCCGTGTTGGCTTGCCGTGCTGCAAAAGACGCTGCCCACTTTTCCGACGAGCGCTCCCCGCGTCCAGAGCGGGCCGGTCTGATCGAGGAAGTTGCGCATCTGCGCCGCCATGTTGCCGAAGCGGGTCGGCGTGCCGAAGAGGATGGCGTCGTACCGCTCGAGCTCGGCCGGCTCTGCCAGCGGAGCAGGCTGATCCAGGCGGAAGCCGGAGGCCTTGCAGATCTCGAGTGGAACGATCTCCGGCACCCGCTTGACCGTGACCACGGTGCCGGGAATCTTGCGCGCCCCCTCGGCCTGTGCCTGCGCCATGATTTCGAGATGGCCGTAGCTGCTGTAATAAAGGACGAGGACGTTCGGCATGCATGTTCTCCTAGTGGCGCGAGCCGGCGTGACGCTCGAGGAACGCGCGCACGACTGCGTTGTACGACAGGGAGTTGTCGAGGCTCGGGAGGTGACGGGCCGCAGCTATGGTCGCGCGGTCCGCCGCGGGAAGTGCGGCGGCCAGCTCATCAGCCGCGCGCACCCGGGAGGGCAGGTCGCGCTCACCTGTGACGATGAGGATGGGAGTCCTCAATGAAGTGGCGTCACGATCCCGGCGATCGTCAGACGGCATCATCTCCTGCAGCAGATCGCCGCCGCTGTATCGGGCGATCATCCGCGCGAGGAGAGCGCGGGGCTGTGCGGCGCGAGTTTCCAATTGCATGAGAGGGTGGCTCGCCCAGCGGCGGCGGAAAGCCTCGAGGTCGCCGCCCGCGATGAGGCCGCGATATTCAGACAGGGGCAGGTCCTCATCCTCCTCTGCACCATCTTCACCGAGGGTGCGCGGGGGGCCGTCGAGGACGACGCACTGCAGCCGCTGCGGCGCCATGCGGCACAGCTGCAAGGCCACCCGGGCGCCCTGTGACATTCCGATGCAGGCAAGCCGCTCGATCTCGAGTTCGTCGCACAGACAGAGCGCGTCTCGAGCATCCGCCGTGAGCGAGGCGCGGCCGGTCGACAGGCCGAAGCCGCGCCGGTCGAAGCGGATGAGGCGGAAGGAATCGCCGAGAGCCGTCACCTGGGGTTCCCACATGTCGAGATCGAGCGTCCAGCCGTGAAGGAGCAACACGGCCGGTCCGCAACCTTCGTCACGGTAGCGCAGCAGCGCCCCCGCCACCGGCAGGTAGAGATCGGGCGTGACCGGGGGAGGAGGAGGCATCTACGTATTCGAATAGCGAAAACATTTTCGCTATGAGGTTAGAGGCGGCAGAGGGCATCGTCAAGGACCCGGTGCCGGGGCCGAGGTCAAACCTGTGCGCTCAGGGAGAGTCCGGGTATCGCGCGCAGATCGGTGGAGATCTGACGGCTCAACTGGCGCAGCATGGCGAGCCGGTCCCGGACGAGCTTCGCCCGCGTGGTCTTGCCCGAATGGCTCGAGCTGTTGAGCGCGGCAACGACTCTGCCGGTCTGATCGAGTACCGGCACGGCGAGCGCAACGACCCCATAGGCGAGCTCATCGGCGACTGCCGCGAAGCCGCTGTGCCGGCACTCGTCGATGAGCGCGCGCAGCGCTTCCCGGTCACATACGGTCTTGTCCGTCAGGGCTTCGAGTCGGGCGGTGTCGAAGTAGTGCTGCAGCCGCTCGCGGCTCAAGCCCGCGAGGAGAACGCGGCCCATCGAGGTCGCGTGGGCCGGAAAGCGGCTGCCGACATGCGCTTCCAGCCGCAGCAGGGTTCGTACGGAAGCCCGCGCCACGTAGACGATGTCGTTGCCGTCGAGTACGGACATCGCAGCAGAATCACCCGTCTTGCGTGCGAGCTCTTCGAGGTGATTCTTGGTGAGGTGCTCGATGTCCATCGAGTCGAGATAGGCGGCGCCGAGCTCGAGGACTTTCGGCCGCAGCAGGAAGCTGCGGCCGTGGCGCGTGATGTAGCCGAGGTCCTCGAGTGTCAGGAGGCAGCGACGCGCCGTCGCTGCGGGAATGGCGGCGCTGCGCGCGATGTCGCTCAGGGTCGGTGCCGGGTGCTCGCGGGTGAAGGCCCGAATGACGGCGATTCCCTTGGCGAGTCCGCCCATCGCTTCGCGGCGGCTCGGGGGCAGTTTGCGTGCGGCCATGGACCGAGAGTCTATTTCGGTATGCGAAAAGACGGAAGAGGGGGCAGCGCCTCATGAGGGGGAACGGGCTTCGGGCTTGACGGTCGCGAAGCGGCGGTTCAGGATGATTCGTATAACGAACATACTTTCGCTATACGAAATGAAGATCGGTCCCCCTTCACACCATGCCACCGCCTTGTGCGGCTCGACGGACACGCAGATCTGGGTCCGCGGGCGCGATCTCGCCGCCGAGCTCATGGGCGGCATCGGCTTCAGCGACTATTTCTGGCTCCTCGTCACGGGCGGGGTGCCGACGCCGGCGCAAAGCCGCATTCTCGATGCCACCCTGGTGGCCATCGCCGAGCATGGCCTCGTGCCGAGCGTGCAGGCGGGCAGGATGACGCTCGCCGCCGCGCCGGAGGCGTTCCAGGGAGCGGTGGCTGCGGGCCTCCTCGGCTGCGGCTCGGTGATCCTCGGATCGGCTGAAGGGGCGGGGAGATTCTTGAGCGAAATTGCACGCCGGATCGGCGAAGGCGGGGGCGAGGAGAGTGCAGTCCGCTCGCTGGTCGAGGAATATCGCTCTCAACACCGTGCGATTCCGGGCTACGGGCACCCTCTGCACAAGCGCTGCGATCCGCGCGCAGAGCGCCTCCTCGCGATTGCCGAGGAGATCGGGGCGGCGGGCGTGCACGCGGCAGCGGCGCGCACCGTCGAGCGGCTGCTGCCGGAGCTGATCGGCAAACCGCTCGCGCTGAATGTCTCGGGCGCGATCCCGGCCGTGCTGCTCGATGCCGGCTATCCGCTGCGCGCGCTCAAGGGCGTGCCGCTCCTCGCCCGGACTGCCGGGCTGATCGCCCACCTCGTCGAGGAGCAGACTCGGCCGATCGGCTTCGCCATGGCGGATGCAGCTGCCGAAGCCATCCGCTACGACGGCGAGGCACCTGCGGGCGCAACGCCGAAGCCATGAGCGGCCCGACCGTCAAGCCGAGTCGCGCGGGGGTTCTCGAGGGCGTGCGTGTGATCGAGCAGGGCACCTTCATCACCGGCCCATGCGCCGGAATGATGCTCGCCGACCTCGGTGCCGATGTCATCAAGGTCGAGAGCCCGGAGGGCGATCCCTACCGCAGCTACCAGGGCGGCAGCTATTCGCCGCACTTTCAGGCCTACAACCGCAACAAGCGCGGCATTTCGCTCGACCTCAAGCGCGCCGCCGATCGGGAGATGTTCGAAGGCCTCATCCATGAGGCCGACGTATTCATCCAGAACTTCAGGCCCGGCACCGCGGAGCGTCTGGGCTCGGGTCCCGAGCGCCTGCAGGAGCTCAACCCACGGCTCGTCTACTGCGCCATCAGTGGTTTCGGCCGCAGCGGACCCTATGCGCAACGCCCGAGCTACGACTCGGTTGCCCAGGCGCTCAGCGGGTTTTTGAGCGTTGTGGTCGATCCTCGCGACCCGCAGTTTCTCGGACCTGCGCTCGCGGACGCCATGACCGGGATCTATGCCGCGTATGGGATTTTGGGCGCCCTGGTGCAACGGGGCAGGACCGGTGCGGGCGCGCTCGTCGAGGTGTCGATGCTCGAGGCGATGACGCACTTCGCGGTGGAGCCGTTTGCGGCGTACTTTGCGCTCGGCGCCGTGCCGCGCTCGAGCGACCGGCCGCGTCTGGCGCAGGCCTACATTCTGCGGACTGCGGATGCGCGCCTGATCGTCATCCATCTGTCATCGCTCGAGAAGTTCTGGACCGGGCTCATCGAAGCGCTGGCCGATCCGCAGCTCGCACGCGACCCGCGCTTCTCGACGCGGCAGGCTCGCATCGAAAACTACGAAGCGCTGCGCTCGGAGCTGATGGCTCGCTTCGCGGCGCGGGATCTCGAGCACTGGGCCGCGAGGCTGCGCGATCACGATGTGCCGCACGCGCCCATCAATGGGGTCGATGAAGTGGTCGCAGATCCGCAGGTGGCTCACCTCGGATTGATGGTTCCGGTCGAGACGGCACACGGCGGCGACAGGGCCGTGCGGCCGCCGGTCAGATTCGCGGGCGAGCGTGCTCGGAGCGTCCGCGCGGCCCCTCTTCTCGATGAGCACGGAGCCGAGATCCGCGGCGCGCTCGCGCGCGCGGGCGGATGGCCGACCCGAAGGTGACGAACGCCGAATATCGAATCCATAACAGGGGGATATCAACGTGCGCACATCTCATTTAGGGTGGTTGGCGGCGCTGGCCACGGTGCTTTCGCAGCTCACCGCCGCACCGGTACGGGCGCAGAGCGTCGCCACTCTCCACGAGGTCGTCGTGACGGCGCGCAAGCGCAGCGAGCAGTTCCACGACGTGCCGATCGCCGAGAGTGTCATTACGCAGCAGGCGATCAGCTCGGCGGGTATCAACGCGCCGCGCGACTACATCGCGATGGTGCCGAACATGTCGCTCGTCGAGACGCAGAACGTCGGCAACGCGTTCGTGACGATCCGCGGCATTTCGCAGGCCCGTAACAGCGAGCCCTCCGTCGCCATCATCGTCGATGGCGTCCAGGAGACCGATCCCGAGCAGTTCGACCAGCAGCTCTTCGACGTCCAGCAGATCGAGGTGCTGAAGGGGCCGCAGGGCGCCCTCTATGGGCGCAACGCCATCGGCGGGGCGATCATCATCCACACGGTGGCCCCGAGCGACAAGCCGACGGCGAAGGTGAGAGTCGGGGTGGGTAACGGGTTCGCCGAGCGGGCCCAGGGGCTGGTGAGCGGTCCACTCGATGCGGCGGGAACGCTGAAATATCAGGCAGGCGTCAGTTACTACAACACGGACGGCTACCTTCACAACGCCTACCTCGATCGCAAGGCCGATCCTTACCGCGACTACGCGGGCAGGCTGCGGCTCCTCTGGCAGCCCTCGGATGCCTTCTCCGCCGATTGGCGCCTCAACTACGACCGCGTGGAGACCACTGCTTACTATTTCGTCATTCCGCGCAACGACGAGTCGAACCCGTTCTCCGACTTCAGCACGCCGCCTGATGCGAACGACGTGACGAGCCCCATCCAGAACAACAACGAGGGGCTGGACAACCGCGATGTGCTCGATATGGCCCTGAAGCTCGACTACAGCCCCGGATACGGGACCTTCACGGCGATCACCGACTACGACCAGACCAAGGAGATCGATACCGGGGATGCGTTCGACTTCCGGCCGATCACGACTTCGCTGGTGTATGCGTCAACCGCGGGTATACCTGCCGCCATCGGCGGTCCGTTCGATGAGAGCCAGAGCCAGTTCGTTCGCGCACGGACCTGGAGCGAGGATCTGCGGTTCACTTCACCGTCCGATGCGGCGCTCACGTGGATCGCCGGCGCGTATTTCCTGCACAAGGAGCGCTTCATCTCGACGGACAATATCGTCGATCGGGGCGTTGGCGTCCCGCCGAGGGTTTACGAGGATCCGATCGTCGATCCGGCGAATCCGGTCGCGACCAACACCAATGCAACGTTCCTTGCCGATGCCCAGAACAGCAACGCCTGGGCAGTGTATGGCGATGCCACCTATGCCCTGACGAAACGGTGGCAGGTCGATGCGGCGTTGCGCTACGACGAGGATCGCGTAGCCGACACCACGGACACGCCCAAGGCGTTTCTGCCGGACCCCGACGCATTCACCGGCGAAGTGCGCAAGCATACGTGGGGGGCCTGGCAGCCGAAGCTCACGCTGCGCTACCAGCCGAACGGGAACTGGACTCTCTACACCGACTGGAGCCGCGGCTTCCGCAGCGGCGGGTTCAATCAGACCGGAGTGGGCGCGGTGGCCGCGGCGAACGACATCCCCGGGGTCGGTGACCTCTTCAATGCCGAGATCGCGGATACGTACGAGATCGGCGCGAAGGGACAGATGCTGCACGACCGGCTCAGCCTCGATGCCGACGTATTCCATACGCACTCCCGGAACGGATACTTCTTCGTGTTCATTGCGGCGAACTCGACACAGAACCTCGGCAACCTGGATGCCACTTACAAAGGAGCGGAGATTCAGCTCACGGCCTATCCGACGGATCACCTGCAGGTGTATGCCGGCTATGGCTATACCGACAGCCGCATCACCGCAATGGCCGATCCCACCGTTCTCGGCAACCAGGCGCCGCTCGTCTCGCGGGATACGGTCAATGCCGGGGCGATGTACGAGCAAACCCTGGCCGGCGGGCTGAAGGGAACGGCGCGCCTGGATTTCCAGAACATCGGCCGCACCTGGTGGGATCCCTATAACGTCACCTCGCGCGATCCGGTATCGCTCGTGAACCTCAGCCTCGGCCTGCGGGGTGAGCGTTGGACGGTCACCGCCTGGTCCAAGAACCTCACCAATACGATCTACAATGCGGAATTCTCCCCGGGAGGGTTCCTGTGGCGGGCCCTGCCACGGCGCTATGGGCTCGATTTCGAGTATCGCTTCTGACTGGAGGTACCATGGCCATCCTCGCAAAGCTGCCTTCCCGCCTGCATCACACGGCCTACGTCACGCACGATCTCGAGGCCACGCGCAAGTTCTACGAAGAGGTGATCGGCCTGCCGCTGATGGCCGCCTGGTGCGAGATCGATGAGCTCTTCGGCGCCGAGCGCGTCTATTGCCACCTTTTCTTTGGAATCGGTGATGGCGGCGCGCTGGCGTTCTTCCATTTCGCCAACCCCGAGGACCAGAAGCAGTTCGGCCCGAAGATGCCGTTCACGCCGTTCAATCACATTGCGCTCAACGTCGATGCCGATACCCAGGCGGAGATCGAGAAGCGGCTCACCGCGGCGGGCTACGAGCCGCCGCAGACCTTCGTGCTGGAGCACGGGTATTGCCGCTCGGTGTACGTCACCGACCCCAATGGGCTCATCCTGGAGTTCACGCGCGATCATCCGCAGGCGGATGAGATCGCGCGCACGCGCCGCGCGAGCGCGCACGCGGACCTGAAGCGCTGGCTGTCCGGCGATCACACTTCCAACAACACCTATCGCCCATCGTAGCAGCCGGGCAGATCATGCAGCGAAGCACCGATCGCATCCTGACGACTCACGTCGGAAGCCTGCCGCGAAGTGAGGCCGTGACGAATGTCCTGTTTGGGCGCGCCGGCGAGCAACCGGATACGCCGGGGGCAGCCGACACCATCGCAAGTGCCGTGAAGGAGGTCGTGCGACGGCAGGTGGATGTCGGCATCGACATCGTCAGCGATGGCGAGATGAGCAAGGTCAGCTACGCGACCTACGTCTCCGAGCGGCTTTCCGGCTTTGACGGCGACACGCCTCGCGAGCCCGGACAGGATCTGGTCGAGTTCCCGGGCCTCATGAAGAAGCTCGCCGAGCGCGGCGCAACCGCGAAATATCGCAGGCCGCGCTGCGTGGGTCCCGTCAGGGTGAAAGACGTGCGGCCGCTTGCGAGCGACCTCGAGAACCTGAGGGCGGCGGCGCTCGCTGCCTCACCGCTCGCAGCGTTCATGAACGCCGCCTCTCCCGGTGTCGTTGCCCTGTTTCAGCCCAATGACTTCTACCCCAGTCAGGATCAGTATCTCGAGGCGCTTGCCGAGGCGCTTCGCAGCGAGTACGAAGCGATCGTTGGCGCCGGCTTCCTGCTGCAGATCGATGCACCCGATCTCGGCATGGGTCGGCACACGATGTATCGTGACCGCACGGACGAGGAGTTCACGTTTCTCGCCGCCAGGCACATCGAGGTCCTCAACCACGCGCTGCGCAACGTACCGGCGGACCGTGTACGCATGCACGTCTGCTGGGGGAATTACGAGGGGCCGCATCATCACGACATCCCGCTCGAGCGGCTGTTACCGGTCGTTCTGCGGGCGAAGCCCCAGGCGCTGCTGTTCGAGGCTGCGAATCCGCGGCATGCTCACGAGTGGGCGGTGTTCAAGGACGTGAAGCTCCCCGAGGAGAAGATTCTGATCCCGGGTGTCATCAGCTCGACCACCAATTACGTGGAGCACCCGCTGCTCGTTGCCGAGCGGATCGAGCGGCTCGCTGCGCTCGTCGGCCGGGAGCGGGTGATGGCGGGGAGCGACTGTGGCTATGGCACCTTCGCGGGCTTCGGCCCGGTCGAGCCGGACATCGCGTACATGAAGCTCGCCGCCCTGGTCGAGGGCGCGCGGATTGCGAGCGCGCGCCTCTGGCGCCACTAGCGGGCTACGAGCTCCGATGCAGTTTGAATGAAGGCCTTCACACTCGGCAGCCCGTATTTGCGGCCGACATATACGAAGTAGAAGGCTCCCCGCTCCTTCGGTCGCCATTGCGGCAGTGCGGGCATCAGAGTGCCGGCCTGTGCGGCCTCGTGTGCGACGAAGTCGGGCAACCACGCCATTCCTTCGCCCAATAACAGGAGGGCCCGGATCGTCTCGAAGTCATCGGCGCGAATACGCCCGGGCATCGCGATCTCGACATCCGCCCGGCCATTCGTGAGCACCATGGAGCCTCGTGGGAGGAATCCCACGAATGTCGCACTCTTCAGATCGCGTGGGTGAGCGGGCGCGCCGAGCCGCTCGAGATACTGCGGTGAAGCCCACAGATTGGAGCCCATCTCGAAGAAGCGCTGAGCGATCAACGAGGAGTCCTTCAATACCTGTGAAGGGCGTATCGCGAGGTCGATGCCTTCTCCGACGAGGTCGACGACTCGGTTCGTGACGAGGAGCTCGACGGAGGCATCCGGGTAGCGGGCGGCATAGGCATGGACGATCCGCGGCAGCAGGGTATGGCCCAGATCCACGGGAGCCGTGACTCTGAGTATCCCTGACGGCTTGTCCGCCGTGGCCTGCAGTGCGGTTTCCGCCAACTCGACTTCGCGGATGGCGGTGGCGCAATGGCGGAAGTATTGCCCGCCGGCCTCGGTCAGGCGCAGCTTGCGTGTCGTCCGCTGGATCAGGCTGAGCCCGAGGCGCCTCTCGAGCCTCGCGACTTTGGCGCTCACGGTCGCCTTCGGCATGCTGAGCCGCCTGGCAGCGGCGGAGAAGCTGCCGCTCTCCACCACTCTGACGAAGACCGCAATGGCATCCAGGTCCATGATTGTCTATCTGGTTGGACGGTGTTTCTATATTTTACCGTCTAGTGGACAATGATGCGAGCGCCTAGAGTGCTTCCTCGAGCCGCAACCTTCCCCCTTCGAGGAGCCGTCCATGAGCACTTCAGTGACCTCTTCCATCCGCAATCGGGCCTCGATCGAGGCCTCTCGTTTCAACGATGTCTTCGAGCTGGCAGGCCGGCTCCTGCTTGCCTCGCTGTTCCTTCTCTCGGGGCTGACGAAGCTGTCAGGCTATGGCGCGACGGCAGCCTACATGGCGAGCGTGGGCGTACCGGCCGCCCTCCTGCCGATCGTCATTGCGACCGAGGTGTTGGGGTCCCTGGCCGTCATCCTCGGCTGGCATACCCGCATCGCTGCTTTCCTGCTCGCCGGGTTCACCCTGATCGCCGCGATTCTCTTCCACAACAACTTCGGCGATCAGATTCAGACGATCATGTTTCTCAAGGATGTTGCGATCACCGGCGCCTTCCTCATGCTCGTGGCGAACGGCGCGGGTGCCTTGAGTCTCGATCACCGCCGCGCGGCTTGAGCTGCGGCCGGAGTTGGAGGTGAGCGTCGTGAGCACCAGATTTCCGACTTTCTATCTGACCCACGGGGGTGGCCCCTGGCCCTATATGAATGAGGAAGCACGCCGGCCTTACGCGAAGCTCGAGCAGTCTCTGCGGGAGCTGCCGCGTCAGCTCCCGCAACAGCCGCAGGCGATCCTCGTCGTTTCGGGCCACTGGGAAGAGAAGGCCTTTGCCGTCATGACGGGTGCGGCGCCGCCAATGATCTACGACTACGGCGGCTTTCCGGAGGAGATGTACCGCATCCACTACCCTGCAGCGGGCTCACCGCAGCTCGCGCTGCGCACGCACTCACTGATTCAACAGGCGGGGCTCGCCACCTGTCTGGATGCCGGGAGAGGTTTCGATCACGGCACGTATTCGCTCCTGGCCGTCACTCACCCGCAGGCGGACATCCCGGTCTTCCAGGTCTCGCTCCGGGCCGACTACGACCCGCAGGCTCACTTGAAGCTCGGCCGGGCGCTGGCTCCGCTCAGGGACGAGGGCGTCCTCATCATCGGCAGCGGCAGCAGCTATCACAACCTCCGCCGCTTCTTCGGCCCGCGGGTTGCACGGGAGGACGCGGTGCAGTTCGACGGTTGGCTGCGCGAGACGCTCGTCGATTCCGCGCCCGCCGAGCGCTCGCGACGCTTGCTCGAATGGGAGCACGCGCCGGCTGCGCGGGAGGCGCATCCGCGGGAGGACCACCTGATGCCGCTGCACGTAGCGGTCGGCGCGGCAGAGGCGGAGGCGGGACGGATCGTCCACAGCGAGAAAGATTTCCGCGGCACGATCGCCCTTTCGAGTTACCGCTTCGGATAGCGAGCGGTGAGTTTACGTCCGCTCCTGCAACCGGCCCTGAGCGGTCGTGGTCTCGCTAGCCCGCTTTGCGTGGCTGATCCTCCAGCAGGCGCGTACCGACTCGTACGATGGCGTCGATGACCGGGATCAACTCCTTGCCGAGCTCGGAAAGAGCGTATTCCACCGAGGGTGGTGAGGTCGGCGCCACTTCGCGGCTCACCACGCCCTTGGTCTCGAGCTCCCGCAGCCGCGCGGTCAGCATCTTCGGCGAGATGCCGCGGATGTCCCTGTTGAGCTCGCCGAAGCGGCGCGGCCCACCGCTCAGCTGCCAGATTACGTTGGTCGTCCAGGCGCCGCCGAGCAAGGCCATGCAGGTGCCCATGGGACACCCGGGCGGCGGCGGCGGGGCCTTGCTCTTGCGGACCTTGTGCGGCATGCGGGGAGCTCCTTACCGGGAGGTGAGTTGATTTTTGAGCTTACCGAAAGTAATGAGCTATACCAAGGTAAGTTGCAGTGGTAATTTCGGAGCAGTGTGATCTTTGCATCGACCAAAGGAGACCGGCATGAAACTGTTTTATGCGAGCGGCGCCTGCTCGCTGTCGCCCCACATCGTCGCCCTCGAGGCTGGCCTGGAGCTGCGCCTGCAGAAGGTGGACCTCAAGACCAAGACCATCGCTTCGGAAGGGGATTACCTCGCCATCAACCCCAAGGGTTATGTTCCGGCGCTGGAGCTGGATGACGGGGAGATACTGACCGAGGGTCCCGTGATCGTCCAGTATCTTGCGGATCTGAAGCCGGAAACGGGTCTTGCGCCTGCCGCGGGCACGTTGGCGCGCTATCACCTGCAGGAGATGCTCGGCTTCATCAACTCGGAGCTCCACAAGACCTACTCGCCCCTCTTCCGGCAGGAGACCCCCGCCGAAACGCGTACCGAGCGGCACGCGTATCTGCGCAAACGCTATGCCATCATCGAGAAGCAGCTCGAGGGCCGACCGTATCTCTTCGACAATTCCTTCACGATCGCGGATGCGTATCTTTTCACCGTAACCAATTGGGCGGGAACGGTGAAGCTCGATCTGTCACCTTTTCCGAATGTCATCGCGTTCCAGGCGCGTGTGGGCGCGCGCCCGCAGGTGAAGGCGGCGATGAAGGCGGAAGGGCTGATCAAATAGCACCAGGCGTTCCGGCGCGGCTTGGAGCCGCGCCGGAATCCGCAACCGCGCGCTCGACGCGTTTGGTAGACTGAAAACTCCGCGACTTCCGCCCGCGCGACGCCGCTCCGGAGAGGACACATGGACATCGCCCAGCCTACTCGAGAAACCCTCCTGCATCGGCTCTACGAGGCCTCGGAGCTCGAGCACAACCTGATGTGCACCTACCTCTATGCGGCCTTCAGCCTGAAGGACGCGCAGGACGGGCTCTCGGCGGACGAAGCCGCGGCGACCGCCCGCTGGCGACGCTGCATTCTCGACATCGCCATCGAGGAAATGGGACATCTCTGCGCGGTATGGAACATCACCTCGGCACTCGGCGGTGCGCCGCGCTTCGGACGGGGCAACTTCCCGATCGATCCCGGGTATCTGCCCGCGGGCGTGGTCGTGAAGCTGGCGCCGTTCAGTGAGGCGGTGCTGCAGCATTTCATCTATCTCGAGCGTCCCAAGGACTCGACCGAGCCGGACGGTGAGGGATTCGAGCCGCCAGTGCGCTATCGCCGTGGCTCCCCGGCGCCACGCTTGACGCCGATGGGATTCGATTACGATACCGTCGGTGATTTCTACGCTTCCCTCGGCGACAGTGTCACGCGGTTCGTCGAGCGAGTGGGCGAGAAGGGCGCATTCTGCGGCGACCCTGCGCTGCAGCTATCGCCCGAGGAGATCGACCTCGGCGGTGCGAAACCGGTGATCTGCGCCAAGACGGCGCTCGCCGCTTTCGATGCCATCGTGCGCCAGGGCGAGGGCGCTCAGGCCGACACCGAGGACTCGCATTACCAGAAATTCTCGGGGATCCGCCGCGAATTTGCGGCACTGAAGAAGGTCAACGGCAGCTTTCAGCCTGCCTTTCCTGCGGCCGTCAATCCGGTGCTGCGCCGTCCTCCGCGTCCGGAGGGGCGTGTGTGGATCGAGAACGAGGACGCCGCGCAATGCGTGGATGTTGCCAACGCAGCTTATGGATTGATGATCCGCCTGGTCGCGTACTCCTACAGCGTGCCACGTCCCGCACAGGAGAAGGCCGTGGCGGTCGATCTCGGGATCGGCCTCATGCGGGCAATGACGCTGTTGGCCGAGCGCGCGGCGCGCTTCTCGGCCGGTCCTTCGACTCCCGAATGCCACGCGGGTGTGACGTTCGTGGCCTTGCGCGATGCGGCAGGGTTTCCTCCGGGCAGCGCCGCGCATCGGTTCTTCGCCGAGCGTCTGGCGGAGCTGGCCAAGGGTGCAGCCACGCTCGAGAGCAGGGACCGCCGCAGCGATCAGGCGGCGCGCCTGCTGGCAGACCTCGCTGAGCGGGCGCCGCGCGATTTCGCGAATGCATCGTCACAAACCTCCAATGCCGGTGGGCCCCGGGCGGTCGCCGCGCCATCGGCACAGGCCAGTGCTCCGCCAGTACCCAAATCCGTCGCCGGTGTCGAGGAGATCGAAGGCAAGGATCTCACGCTGATATTCGATGCCAAGAAGTGCATCCATTCGCGCTTCTGCGTCACCTGGGCGCCCAACGTATTCCTGGCCAATGTGCAGGGGCCCTGGATACATCCTGATGCCATGAACGTGGATCGCCTCGTGGAGGTCGCTCACGTCTGTCCGTCCGGCGCCATCCGCTATCGGCGCAAGGACGGAAAGCCGGAGGAGGCATTACCGCTCGTCAACCTCGTTACGGTCCGCGAGAACGGCCCGTATGCGGTGCGTGCCGACATGCAGCTCAACGGTGAGCGCGGCGTCTTCCGTGCCACGCTCTGCCGCTGTGGCGCCTCGAAGAACAAACCGTTCTGTGACGGCTCACATAACGAGGTGAAGTTTTCCGCCTCCGGTGAGCCGCCGTCGGGCAAGACCGACATGCTTGCCGTTCGGGATGGCGTTCTCACCGTGGACCCGGAGACCGACGGCCCGCTACGGGTACGCGGCAATCTCGAGATCACCTCGGGCACCGGCCGCGTCGTTGCGCGCGTCACACAGGCGCGGCTGTGCCGCTGCGGCGGCAGCGGTAACAAGCCGTTCTGCGATGGCACCCACGCGAAGATCGGGTTCCGCTCCAGCAATCCATGAACGCTGGCGGCACGAGCGCTACATTGCCGGCGGCACGCAGGCGCCGGGCCCTCGTGTCAGAGGTGCGCGTAGCGCTCGGCCTGATCGTGTTGATTGCCGGTCTCGCCGGCTGTGTGACTCATCCGAGAGCATCGCCCGCGCCGGAGCAGGCGCCGGCCGCGCGCGCGGCTCCGTCCCCCCGTCTAGGACAGCCGTTCGACGTCTTGCCAGGCGATTCGCTGCTCGTCGTGCTGGTTTATCGGGCGGGTGCACTGGCTGCCTTCGGCCACAACCACGTCGTGGCGTGTCGCTGCATCAGCGGAAAGCTCTACGTGCCGGGCGATCCGGCACAGGCCAGCTTCGATTTACGCATTCCCGTTGGGCAGCTCACGGTGGACGATCCGACCCTGCGGGCAGCGGAGCACAGCGCGGACTTCCCAGCCGAGGTGTCCCAGTCCGCGCAGCAGGCCGTGCGCCACAACATGTTGACTCCCGCCGTATTGGATGCGGCGCAACATCCCGACATAGTGCTACGCGCCGCAGGGTTGCGGCATGCCTCCAGCGGCAAGCCCGGCGACATCATCGCCCGGGTGCTGATCCAGCTTCGCGGTCAGTCGCGCTCGATCGCGGTGCCGGTGCACTATGACCTGGGGGCGGATGAGGTCGTGGCAAGCGGTGAGTTCCCTCTCGAGCAGACGGCTCTCGGTCTCACGCCATTCAGCACTCTGGGTGGTGCGCTGAGCGTGAGGAACAGCATGACGGTGCGGTTCCGGCTCGTCGCGAGACGGGGGAGCTGACGGGCAGTCAGCCCGCCCCTCGCGACGCTCCGCTCGTCCCGGACCGTGCGCCGCTCGTCACAAAAGACGCGGCTCGAGGAGTGGCAGTTGCCTACGCTGCGCGTAGCCCCGACATCAGGCCGCTCACATGAAGACGATTTGCGCGATCGCATTCTCCCTGCTGCTCGTCACGGGCGCCTGCGCCCTGGACTCCCCGAACGACCTTCTACGTGCAGTCAGCCTGGATGGCATCATTCATGCCGACAGCGATGACACTCTGGCGTTCACGCCGGACGGTAACACCGTATTCTTTGACCGGAGCAGCGGCAGCCATAAGACCATCATGGTCGCTTACCGCCGTGGCGGACGCTGGTCGGCGCCCGCCGTGGCGAGTTTCTCCGGTCACTGGTTCGATCAGGATCCGGTCGTTGCACCGGACGGTACTTATCTGTTGTTCGACTCCGACCGGCCGACGGTTCCCGGTGGCAAGCCGCTGCGGCAGGATTATTTCGCCGGCGGACCCGGGCCGGGATCGAACATCTGGCGGGTGGATCATCAGGGAGAGCGTTGGGGGAAGCCGAGGTGGCTGACTCCGGTGATCAACAGCGATGTATTCATCGACTTCCCCAGCATCGCCGCCGACGGCACGTTGTACTTCATGCGCTGGGACAAGCAAAGGAAGGTAATGCATCTCCTGCGCTCCGGATATCGCGGCGGAGAATATCTGTCGGCGGAGTCGGCCGGAGTCGGTCTTTCCTCAGTGTCCAAGCACGATCCTGCAGTCGCACCGGACCAGTCCTTCATGCTGTTCGACTACGGCAAGACCAAGGGCGGCCTGGGGCGCCTCTGCATCGCATTTCGCGAGCACGGCCACTGGAGCAGTCCCCTCGATCTCGGCGATCTGATCAATAGGGACATGCCGTGGGGATCGCACCTTGCGCCCGACAGCCGCACGGTTTACTTCACCGGGAATTCGGGCATCTGGCGGCTCTCTCTCGAGCCCTGGCTGCGCCGGCACCCTCGATAACGAGCGGGACTTGACGCAGCGGCACGGCCGTCGCAGCTTTGCACCGGGAGAAGCTGCTCGAGGCTGGTGGACACCGCGGCGTGTTCGATCCGGATGAGGATGACGGCTGTCTCGGAACCCTGGCGCTCACCCGGCTCCTCGTGCGCCACCTCGCAGTGCCGATCATCGCAACCGACGGGATCATGGATGGCGCCGGCATTGCGTCTGGGAGCCGAGGCCGCCCACCTGGGCACTGCGTTCATTGCCTGCCCGGAATCGTCGCCGCCAAGGCGGCTCGTGAGTTCGGGTATGGCGCGCAATGGGCGGGGCAGGGAGCGCCCCTCGCCCGGGCCCTGCCCGCCGCCGAGCGGGTCCGGGTGTTGGCCAGGGAGCTCAGGGAAGCTATTTAGTAAGATGGGCGCGAAATACGCCGCCGCAAGAGCAAGACGATGACCGCGCCCACCCTTCGAGTGCTCGTTCTCGATGACAATCCGCACGACCGGCAGCTCACCCTGCGGGAGCTGCGCAAGCAGTTTCCGGACGTGGAGGCGATCGAGCCTCTGGATGATGGAGGATTTCGCGACGCGCTCGCAAATGAGACGTTTGATGTCGTCGTAACCGATTTCAACCTCAAGTGGGCCAACGGAGTGGAGATCGTTCGCACAGTCAAGGAGGCTCGGCCGCACTGCCCGGTGATCATGTTCACCGCGACCGGGACCCAGGAGGTCGCGGTCGAGGCGATGAAGGCGGGCCTCGATGACTATGTGATCAAGAGTCCGAAGCACTACGTGCGTCTCGCAGTGGCCGTGCGGTCGTGTCTGGATCGCGCCGAGATCAGACTCCGCGCGCTGCGGTCGGAAACGCGGCTGCACACGCTTCTCGAGCGGCTGAACGTGGGTGTGCTGCGCACGACCGTCGATGGCGACGTCGTTGACGCCAATCGCGCTTGCAAGGCGATTCTGGATCGCTTCGATGCCCAGAGCGAAGCTTCCCGCAACGCGCTTCTGCAGGCGATACGGGAGGTGTTGCCGCGACTGGCGAGCCGCAACGATGCGGCCGAGCGGGAAGTAGAGCTCGAGGCCCGCGATGGCGAGTCGGTTTGCGTCTATCTCTCACTTCTGCGTGTACGCGTCAACGGTCACGATGCCGTGGATGTCCTCGTGGAGGATGTGACCAAGATGCGCCGCTCCACTGAGAGAAACGAGGAGCTCGAGCAGGCAAACCGCGCGCTCGAGGCGTTTGCCTACACGGTCACGCACGATCTGCGGGAGCCGCTCAGGAATCTGCAGGGATACGTCCGCGCGTTGGTCGAGGATTGCTCACAGGGACTCGGCGACGCCTGCACCGGCTATATCCGCTCCATCGAGCAGGTCGCCGTCAAGATGGACGGCATGATCGCGGACGTCCTCGAGTTCAGCCGCCTGGCCAGAACCGAGCTGCCGACACGCAGGCTCGAGGTACGAGCCGCAGTCGATGAGGCGCTGGCACTCCTCAACAGCACGATCGAGGCAAAGGCGGCCAAGCTCGAGCTCGCTGTGGGACCCGAGGTCACCGTCATGGCCCACCAGCAGACTCTGCTGCAGGTGCTCACCAATCTTCTTTCCAATGCGCTCAAGTTCGTGGCCGAGGGCACACGGCCCGACGTGCAAATCCGCACGGAGCGCCGCAATTCGAGTCGCGTGCGCCTCTGGGTGGAGGACAATGGCATCGGCATCGATCCGGCGCAGCACGCCCGGATCTTCGAGGTCTTCCAGCGCCTGCACGGTGAGGAGAAGTACCCCGGTACCGGCATAGGACTTGCCCTCGTGAAGACAGGCGTCGAACGGATGGGCGGGCAGGTCGGGGTTGAATCGGTGCCCGGCCGGGGAAGCCGATTCTGGATCGAGCTGCGAGCGGCCGGGTAGCCGTGCCCCAGTGTGTCGGCTAGACTGCCGTCTGCAGTACGGACCACCAAAAAAGAGTTCGGCCTTCGGGGGCATTTGACGGGTCGCGCCATCTCGAGAGGGCGAGTAATCGCTCGAGAGGCATTTTCTTTGTCTCAGACCGTTCCCGACGCTGGAAACGAAGCGTTACCGCCGATGCGGCTACTGCTCATCGACGACAATCCGCACGATCGCGACCTGGTCACCCGTGCGCTGAGCCAGCACTTCGGCCCGGTGACGGTTCTGCCGGCGCGGGATTCTGACGAATTCGAGCGCACGATCATCGACGGTGAGTTCGACGCGGCAATCATCGACTATGACCTTCGGTGGACCACGGGAATCGAAGCCCTGCGCCGGATCAAGCGCTCGCGGCCGGAGTGTCCCGTTCTCATGTTCACGGGCTCGGGCAGCACGGAGCTCGCCGTCGAGGCGATGAAAGAGGGGCTCGACGACTACGTCACCAAGTCACCGAGACACTATGCGCGCCTCCCGTATGCGCTCGGGGCCTGCCTGGACCGGCGCGCCGCGGAACGTGCCCGCGCACAGTTGGCTGCGGTCGTGGAGTCCTCCGAAGATGCCATCATAGGAATGGCGCCGGATGGCATCGTCACGACCTGGAATGGCGGAGCAGCGCGACTTCTCGGTTACACGAGTCAGGAGATCCTGGGCCAAGCCATCGACAGGGTCATTCCGGCGGAGCTGAGGGAGGCGGAAAAGACCACCCTTGCGCGCATCGTGCGCGGTGATCGGGTAGATCACTACGAGACTACGCGGATGGACAAAGACGGCCGGACCATCCCCGTCTCGGTGCGGCTGTCGCCGATCCTCGATCGCGCCGGCCGGCTCGTCGGTATCTCCAAGATCGCAAGAGACATCACTGCGCGCAAGCAGCTCGAGGAGGCGTTTCGACTCGCCGACAGGCGCAAGGATGCATTCCTCGCGACGCTCGCCCATGAGCTGCGCAATCCGCTCGCGCCGATCCGCTATGCGACACGGCTGCTCGAGCCGGGGGTACCGCCGCAGATGGCGAGCGATGCAAAGAAGATGATCGACCGGCAGCTCGCCCAGATGGCGCACCTGCTCGATGATCTGCTCGATGTCTCGCGCCTCACCCGTGGCGTTCTCGAGATCGACCACGAGCAGCTCGACTTGCGCGAAATCATCGAGACTGCCATCGCATCGGTGAAGCCGCTCGCGGAGGCGGCGCGCCAGGAGATCACCGTCGGCCTGTCGGCGGAGCCGCTTTCCGTGAGCGGCGATGCCGTTCGCCTGGCGCAGATCATCGGCAACCTGCTTCACAACGCAACGAAATACACGCCTGCCGAAGGTCATATCGCCGTAACCGCATCGGCCTCGGAGGGTGAGGTCATCGTCAGCGTCAAGGACGACGGGGTAGGCATCGCATCCGAGGCACTGCCGAGCCTCTTCGAGCTCTTCTTTCAACTCGAGGCGCCCGGCACGCGCCCCGCGGGCGGACTCGGGATCGGACTGTCGCTCGCACGCGATCTCGTGCGGCTCCACGGCGGGCGGATCGAGGCCCACAGCGCCGGGCCGGGACTCGGCAGCGAATTCATCGTTCGCCTCCCGCACGCCAAAGAAGCACCGGCGCTCACCGGCCCCGTCGCGGCGCCTGAGAAAATCACGGCGCTCGGCGCGGCCGGGATTTGCGTGCTCATCGTCGATGACAATATCGATGCGGCGACCTCGCTTTCGTATGTCCTTGCGCTCGCCGGCTATCAGACGGCTCTCGCCCATGACGGCAAGCGGGCCCTTGAGCTCGCAGAGAAGTTGCACCCTTCCGTCGTGCTCCTCGATATCGGGCTCCCGTCCATGTCGGGACACGAAGTTGCCCGGCGCCTTCGTGCCACCCCTTGGGGACGGGACATGCGACTCATCGCGGTCACCGGATGGGGGCACGAGTCCGATCGGGCGAAGAGCCTCGAGGCCGGCTTCGACACACACCTCACCAAGCCGATCGATCCGGAAATGCTGCTGCAGCACATCGCGCGTGCGGCGCGCAGCGTCGCTTAGGATGCTCGAAAACCTACCCGGCAGCTGAAAATGGAGACTTTGGTGTTGGCATGACCGTCGGGAACGCGGCACAGCTCTCGGTGCATCATGGAGTCCCCTAAGAAAGCCTCGACAGATCGCCTGGAAGCCTTCAGCGATGGTATCTTCGCCGTCGCGCAGACGCTCCTCATCCTCGATGTTCGCATCCCCGACTCGACGACGGTGGCTCTCGCTAGCCAGCTATCAAAGCTCCTGCCGCATATCTACGCTTTTGTCCTCAGTTTCCTGATCGTCATGTTCTACTGGACGGCCCATCACGTCGTGTTCAACGTGATCGTGCGCTCGGATCGGCGGCTACTCTGGGTGAATGCTCTGCACCTGCTCTTCGTCGTCTTCTTGCCATTCTCGACCGGCGTTCTCGCGGAATTTCCCGACGCGCCACTCGCCGTGGACATCTATGGGACCAACATCATCCTCTGCTCTTTGAGCCTGATTGCACTGTGGCTGTACGCGGCACGTGAGAGACTGCTGAGCGATGAGCTCTCCGCGGCGGACGTTCGTACCGTCGGATGGCGGCTCGCCGTCAATCCCATCGTCTGCGCGGCTGCGCTTTGCGTGGCTTTCATCAGCACGATGGCCGCGATCCTGCTGTATCTCGTGACTCCGGTCTGGTACATCCTCACGGGGCCGGATGTCGCGGCAGGGGATGCCGGGACCTGGCGGTTACCCGCCCCCTTTCGCAGGCGTACGCGCGCTCGCTCGCCAAAATGAAATGACTTGCCGCCAGGTGGCCGCGCAGTGGACACCCGTGCCGGCGTTCCGTATGGTGCCGGCGAACCCAAGGTCGGCCTGTCCCGATGCCAAAGCCAATCCAGTTCGGCAAGCGCTCCGCGCTCAATTTCGTCCTCCTCTTCGGTGTCGTGAATCTCTTCGCCGACATGACGTACGAGGGGGCGCGCAGCGTCACAGGGCCGTTTCTCGGCATGCTGGGCGCCAGCGCTCTCGTGGTCGGCAGCGTCACGGGATTCGGCGAATTCCTCGGCTATGCGCTGCGCCTCGTGTCCGGACGGCTGGCCGACCGCAGCCGCCTGTACTGGCCCATCACGCTCATCGGATATGTCGTGCAGATGGCCTCCGTGCCGCTATTGGCGCTCGTCGGGAGTTGGCCGAGTGCAGCGGTGCTGATTTTCCTGGAGCGCACCGGCCGGGCCACGCGCAATCCTCCGCGCAACGTCATGCTGTCGCAGGCGGGCAGGCAGATGGGACTCGGCTGGGCCTTCGGCATCAACGAAGGGCTCGACCAGCTCGGCGCCCTGTTGGGACCGTTGCTCGTGGCGGGGCTGCTCGCCTGGCGACACAGCTATTCACTTGCCTTCGCCGCACTCGCCATTCCTGCGGTCATGACCTTGCTGCTGGTGGCGAGCGCCAGGGTTGGTTTCCCCTACGCAGGTCGCGTCGAGCACCGGCGCGAGGTCGCTGAGGGTGGTGGACACTATCCGCCGGCCTTCTGGTGGTACTGCCTCGGTGCCGGCCTCGTGGGATTCGGGTTCGCCGACTACTCGCTCATCGCCTTTCACTTCAGCCGCGCCCATGTGGTGCCGGGTCCGTGGATTCCGATCTTCTACGCGCTCGCGATGGGAGCCGGTGGGGTGAGCTCGCTCCTTCTCGGGAAGCTTTTCGACAGCCGCGGGCTCCTCGTACTGATCCCCGTCACCCTCATCGTCGCTCTGTATGCGCCGCTCGCGTTCCTCGGAGGTTTCGGGTTGGCGCTCGCCGGAGCTCTGCTCTGGGGAATAGGCCTCGGAGCCCACGAGTCCGTGATGCAGGCCGCCGTCGCCGACATGGTCGTGCAGGAGCGTTTGGGCTCGGCCTACGGTCTTTTCGGTGTCGTCTTCGGTGCCGCCTGGTTTGCAGGTAGCGCTACCCTCGGAGCTCTGTACGACCACTCGGTGCTTGCGGCCGCGGTCGTGGCCACTGCGAGCCAGCTATGCGCCGTCGTGCCGCTGATGATCGCAGCCCGCATGACGGCGCAATGAGTGAGCTATCGCGGATTGCGCGGAAATCCCGCTGGGACCGGCGCTCATAGCTGCCATACTCACCCGCCGGATACTCAACCCTTGCTGGGAGCCCATGGGCGGCTACGGACGCGACACACTCCATTTTCTGGGCGAGAACGCCCGCTGGCTGGGCGGCGGTTTCCTGCTCACGCTGTTTTCGTCCTTCGGTCAGACTTTCTTCATCGGCCTCTCCGGCAACGATTTACGCGCCACCTTTCACCTCTCGGCCGGCGCCTTTGGTGGCCTGTACCTGCTGGCGAACGTCGCGAGCGCCATGACCCTGCCGTGGCTCGGCCGCACGCTCGATCTCATGCCGGGCTGGAAAGTGACCCGCTTCACGATGCCGGCGCTCGCGGCAGCCTGCGTGCTGGTTGCGATTGCGCCGAATGTCGCGGTGCTCACCCTGGCGTTCTATCTGCTGCGTCTGTTCGGCCAGGGCATGATGACCGAGACTGCGTACACCGAGATCGGCCGATGGTTCGTCGCCAATCGGGGGCGAGCGATGGCGCTGATCGTGCCCGGCCAGCAGGCCGGTGTGGCGATCCTGCCGGTTCTCGTGGTACTGATCGACAGGGCGAGCGGGGGCTGGCGCACTTCCTGGGTCGTCTCTGCGGCGCTGATCGCGCTCGTCGGGCTGCCCGCAATCATCACGCTGATGAGAGTCGAGCGTGTACCGAGATCCAATGAGCCCAGGATGCACGATGGACGCACGGTGCGCGACTGGAGTCGCGCGGAGGTGATACGGGACCCGATTCTCTATCTCCTGCTCACCGGCATCCTGGCGCCGGCCTTCATCTCGACCATCATTTTCTTCCACCAGGACTATCTCATCGAGCTGCGCGGTTATGATCGGCTTGCGTTCGCGGCGGCGTTTCCCGTGATGTCCGTGACGACCGTCGTGTTTGGCCTGATCTGCGGACAGCTGATCGACCGACTCGGCGCCCTAAAGCTGCTGCCGTACCTACTCGTGCCGCTCGCCGTCGCCTCAGCGGCCGTCGCCCTCATCACGCAGGTTTGGGGCGTGTATCTCTTCATGCTCCTACTCGGCATCAGCAGCGGCTTCACCGCGACGATGCTCGGCGCGTTGTGGCCTGAGGTGTATGGCCTCGCAAATCTCGGCGGCATCCGGGCGATCGTCGTCTCGGCTATAGTGCTCGCAACGGCGCTCGGGCCCGGCCTCTCCGGCGCGCTCATCGACAAGGGCATTGCGCTGCCCAAGCAGATGTTGTGGCTCTCCGGCTGGTGCGTCATCGCCTGCTTCGTGTTGGCCTTTGCCGCCTGGCGAATCCGGCTGCGCGCAGCGGGGGTCCTTCGTCCGGAAACCGCTCTGACGTGATGCGCGCCGCTCGCGCGGCCAAACATGGGTACTTCGATGAAACGATTGCGAACGGTTTCGATGCTGATGGCACTCGCCGCGCTCGCGAGCCCGTCTTTCGCGGCAGGAGCAGCAGGGCAGGCGGCTCCCGCACAGGGACAGACAGCTCCCGGGCCCGCGCCGGCGCCTGCGCCGGCGCCGCAGGGGCCGGCGAAGGTGTGTCTCGAGGCTCAGGCGGGCGATGAGCTCATCGGGGAGTTTGCCGAGCGCCTGCGCGAGACGATCGCTGCCTCGGGCGCCATGAGCCTCGCATCGGCGGCAGATACCTGCAACCTGCAACTTCATGTTCCGGGGAATCTGCTGCGCTTTCAGACTGCGGGCGGTGTCATGGTGAGCACCGTGGTGATTGTTACCTCCGCCTCGGGCCGCTACCTGTCAACCAGCATCACAGCCTGTCAGGCGAGCGACCTCAAACCCTGTGCGGTGCGTGCCGTCGCTGCCGCGAAGCTCGCCTTGCTGATGAGCGCCGACGACGGGGCTTGAATCGCACCCGCCGAGCGGGAGCTTTGCTTGTACGACGACCGGCAAAGGGGCGCGAGTGGCGCTGCGGCCATCGGCGCAGCTTCCCGTAGCCCCTGTGCTATATTTTCAGCCATGACGCTCGCATATCGTGAAGCGATGGCACGCCTCGCTGCTAAGACCACTGCAGCACCCGACACCGAGCGGAAGCAACAATTCGCCGGGCTCATCGCCATCACCATCGAGGGCGGCAGAATCATCGCGGCGAAGAGGGCGGTCTTCACCGGGCCGATGGAACAGTCACGTTACCCGGCGGCAGCCTCGGTCAATGCCGATTAGGCTCCTGCGCGCCCATACGACTGCGGGCCCTGACAAGGGTTGGATTGCGCTGCGCACCAGCTATCCGGTGGCGCTCGGCATGGTGCTGGTGGTACTCAGCTTCGCGGCGACTCTCGGCTACTCCCACTTCCTGTTGCAGCCGATCGACGAGCGGGCGCTGGCCATCACGGAGCGGGCGGTGCCGAGCCTGCAGCACCTGGCGAACATGCGCGTGGAGTTGGCGCACCTCGGCAAGAAAGCGCGCGACCTCGTGGCGGAGGGCGGTGCAACGGCGAGCCCGATCACACCCGCGATCGACACGGCATGGGCGCGCATCCAGGCCGAGTTCGACCTGTACCGTGATCTCTCCTCCTCGTCCGCGGAGGCCCGGTGGATCGGCATCGTCGGACAGCGGCTCGAGCAATTGCGGCGCGCCACCGCTCAGGTGGTGCTCACTGCCGGCGGGACCGCTGGGCGTGACACGTTGCAGGCGATGTTCGAGCCCGCCCTCGAGCAGACCGACGCCGCAGCCGGGATGTTGCAGCGGCTCAACGAGACCGAGGCGCGCGCGCAGGCCACGCGGATCCTGCAGACGCGCCAAAGGGCAACGCTCATCGCGACCCTGCTGGGAAGCGTGAGTCTCGCCATCGCTTTCATAGCCACGTTCCTGGTGCTGCGAGTGCTGCGCACTCGTGCGCAGATCGCCGAGAAGTTCGTGCGGGTGCAAAGTGAGCGCAATGCCGAGCTCGAGGCATTTGCCGGCCGCGTGGCGCATGACCTCAGAGATCCGCTGGGTGCCATCGCCCTGCAGATGCTGGCGCTCACGCGCCGATACCGGCCCGGGCCCGAGCTCACCCCGCATTTCGATGCCATCGAGCGCCAACTGCAGCGCACGAATCAGGTCATCGAAGCGCTGCTCGAGTTCGCCCGGGCCGGCGCCGCCCCGACGGTGGGTGCGCGGGCCAATCTCACGGACGTCTTGAACGCCGTGATCGCAGGCATCCGGCCGCGGCTCGAGACGATTCAGGTGGAGCTGACGATCGAGCCGGTGCCGCCACTCGAGGTTGCGTGCACCCCCGGAGCGCTGAGCTCGGTGCTGTCGAATCTCGTCGGCAATGCCGCCAAATTCGTCGTCGAAGGCTCGGAGCTTCCGCGGCGCATAGCCGTGCGCGTCAGCGAGGAAGCTCATGCCGCGCACGTCGAGGTCGAGGACAACGGCCCGGGAATTCCGCAGGAGGCAGAGCAGCGCATCTTCGAGCCCTTCCGCAGGCTCCATACGACGCGGCAGTCCGGATTCGGCCTCGGGCTCGCGACGGTCAAGAAAATCGTGGAGGCCTATCAGGGACGGCTCGGCGTGCGCTCCCGCCCCGCGAAAGGCAGCGTGTTCTGGTTCGAGCTGCCGAAGGCGCTGCCGGGCGGCGGCCACTCGACGTAAACCAGCTCCTCAGCCCTGAGAGAGCGCTAAGGGAACTTCACCGCCGCGATGGCCTTCCATTTGGCCGCCGCGTTGGGATAGGCGGTGAGATACATTTGTGCGGCGATGGTGTCGAAGAGAGCGAAGCGATCCTCGCTGTTGGCGTAGAGATCGAAGTGGCTGCGGCCTTCACGAAAGGTGAAGTCGGCGTCTGCCCCGAGGTCCTTCAGAATGGCATCGAGCCTGTGGGCCGCGCCGTCGAGATAGAAGGTATCCGCGGTGCCGACGTAAACGTGGATTTTGCCCTTGAGATAGCGACCCTGCTGCGCCCAGCGGCTCTGGAGAATCCGGGCAAGATCGTAGTGCTCACGCCAGTATGCCACCACATCGGGGTCTGCGGCGCCCGTGGTCCGGTCGAACATGGGCTCGGGACTGCCGCCCGGGCCGCGCGGTGAGAAGACCCAGTCGAACGAAGCCAACTGGCCGCCATACGGTCCGAGTACCTGCTCGAGCCTGGCGTATTGCTCGAAGGTCTCGATTGCTTTCCCCTGCATGCGCACGAGCGGGTAGGACGTTCCGTCCGGGCGGTGGTAGAGGTTGGCGTGCGGCGCGTAGAGATCCACGCCGGTGAAGTCGTGGAAGTCGCTGGGATCCGCGGAGGTGGACCAGGTTCCGCCGAAGATGCGCGGGAAGTTGATCTCGAGTTGCAGCGTGGCCCAGCCGCCGGAGGAGTGGCCCTGCAGGAAGCGGCCTTTCGGCTGACCCAGCATGCGGTAGTGAGACTCGAGCCAGGGAATGTATTCCTGGGTGAGCGCGCTGCCCCAAGGCCCATTGTTGACGGAATCGGCGAACTCGTGCGTTCCGGTGGGCAGATGCTCATCGAGCATGACCCAAATCATGGGCGGCATCCTGCCGGCGGCCATCCGCTCGTACATGCGGATGCCCGTCGCTTTGCAATAGGGCAACGTACCGCCAAAGCCATGTGTCCAGTAGACAGTGGGGTAGCGGCGGGAGGAGCTCTCGTCGTAATCGGGAGGCAGGACTACCCAGGCGCGGATGAACACCGGCCGGCCCCAGAATCGGCTGAGCATCGCGCTCTGCTCTTCGGCGAGGCGCAGATGGGTAGCTGCCTGCAGGTCCGCAGGGGACAGCTTTTCCCCCGCAGGCGGCGATGCGGCGCTGCTGAGGGCGAGCTGCGGCTCGGCACCTTCACCGGGCGTCCAATCCTTCAGCGTGAGGACGCTGCTCACGAGATCGCCGGCCGTGCGGCCACCGTAGTTGTAGGTGTGATCGACATCGAGCACGGCCTGCACCTGGTAAGTGCCCGACGCGAGACTGGAAAAAGGCTTGGGATAGGCGACATCGTCGGTATCGACGTCGACGGCGGCGCCGGATGCGAGATCGTGCACCTCGCGGGCGGCAACCCACGTCGCATCGGGATCCAACTCATCGACCGAGACCTCTTTGGCCCCGCTTCCCTTGGCGAGGAAGAGCAGCAGACGTCCGGAAACCGGATGATGGACGGCAGGTCCGGCGACGATGCGAAAGAAGAGGTGAGGGGATATTGAATGGGACGGTTGGGACGAGCGGGCGCACGCGCCGAGCGCAGCGAGCATCACGGCGACCCCGATAGAACGTGCCGTTCGCATCATCATGGAGCAACTCCCAGGGACGGACCCGCCGGTTCCGGGTGCACTGATGCTGGGGAGTATAGTTTGCCCGTGGTAAGGTAGCGCTACCAAACGTGCTGAGACTCGAAAGGCGTGTCCATGAGCCGTAGAGGTTTTTTCAGGATGATGGCGGCCACGGCAGCCGCGGCCGCAATGCCGGGCGGCGTCGGCCGTGCGCTTGCCGGCCAAGCGGCAGGGGCTTTCGGTCGCGTGGGTCAGACCTACGCGCGTTTCTGTGCGACCCCGCAGAGGGAGCGAATCTTCTACGCACTGCGCGGCAAGGCGATTGCATCGCAGCGGCTGCGCGAAGCGGGCTGGCAGCCGACGGAGTGGGGCCATCCCCCCGAGTTGCCGGTGCCTGGAAGCTCCTGGGACGGAGTGCCGATGACTGCGCCACTCCCGAACCTCGCGGGAGAGGGACCCTTCGAGCCAACCTGGGATTCCCTGCTCCAGTACCAGTGTCCGGAATGGTATCGCGACGCCAAGTTCGGTATCTGGAATCACTGGAGCCCGCAGTGCGTGCCGGAAGACGGCGATTGGTACGGCCGCAACATGTACATTCAGGGCGCGCCCGCTTACGGCCGCCAGATCGAGCAGTACAACTACCAGCTCGAGCACTATGGCCATCCTTCGCAGTTCGGATACAAGGACCTGTGCGCACAGTGGACACTTCTCGATTGGCAACCCGCGGAGCTCATGGACCTCTACGTGCGTGCCGGTGCGAAGCTGTTCCTCGCACTGGCCAACCATCACGATGGTTTCGACACCTGGAATTCGGCGCACCACCCTTGGAACGCGCGCAACATCGGACCGCATCGCGATGTGATCGGCACGTGGGCACAGGCGGCGCGCCGGCGGGGCTTGCGGTTCGGCGTCACAGTGCATCAGGCGCGCAACTGGTGGTGGTTTCAGCCGACGCACGGTGCCGACCGCACCGGCCCTCGTGCAGGTGTTCCGTACGACGGCTGCCTCACGGCCGTCGACGGCAAAGGGCAGTGGTGGGACGGCTACGACCCGCAGCAGCTCTACGGCCCCAAGCATCCGTTCGATGCGCTACCCGATGCTTCGTATGTGAAGAACTTCTACGACCGTACGCGCGATCTGATCGACCAGCACGAGCCCGATCTGCTCTACTTCGACAATGACCGGTTGCCCCTCGGTTGGGGCGGCATGTCTCTCGCAGCCTATTACTACAATCGAAGCCGCAGCCGCCATGGAGGTGAGGTGGACGGCGTCATCACCGGCAAGCACATCCCGGATCATCTGCAGAAGGCCCTGGTGGCCGACATCGAGAGGGGTCTGAGCAGCGACATCCTCGAGCACCCCTGGCAGTCGGAGACGTGTATCGGCGATTGGCACTACCTTCGCCCTCTCTATGAGGCCCCGGGAGAATTCGGGGCCTACATGCAGCCGCGTGATGTCATTCACTGGATGATCGACACGGTGAGCAAGAACGGCACGTTCATTCTCAATGTGCCCGGCAAGCCCGATGGGACGATCGATGACAAGGAACGGCTGATCCTCGAGCGGATCGGTGCCTGGCTGGCCGTCAACGGCGAGGCGGTCTACGCCACTCGCCCGTGGAAAGTCTACGGCGAGGGCCCGAACGCCATCCATGCCGGCTCTTTCCAGGGCAAGAGCGTGGAGCAACTCTCGGCCAGGGACCTGCGCTTCACCCGCAACAAGGCCGGCACCCTGGTGTATGTGATCGCGCTCGGTTGGCCCGAAGCGCCGATGCTGATTCGCTCGCTCGGCACTGGGGCCCGCACGCGGCCGGGTGCCATCACCCACGTGGAGCTGTTGGGAAGTGAGGCGAGGCTGCAGTGGCAACAGGCTGCCGACGGGCTGCGGGTAGACGTATCCAGGATCGCCCCGGTGTCGGACTACGCAGCGGCGCTGCGCATTCACCTCGCCGTCTAAAGCGCCGTGGTGGGTTTCGGGCTGATGGAGAGTGCGATCGCGCCGAGTACGGCAGCCAGCACCGAGCCTGCCAGAACTCCGATTTTGGCAACGGCGGAGTAGGCGTCGCTTTGGAACGCCTGATCGGCCATCAACAGCGAGAGTGGATCTCCGATCCCGCAGAGAAGCCCCGCGCCCACGAAAGCCAACGAGGACGTATCACCCGGCAACCGGACGAGTCCCGCCTTCGCCGCACCCCATGTCGTGAGAATCCACCCCGCCGGCTTGGCGAGCGCGAGTCCGAAGGCGGTGCCTGCGAACACCGCCGGCGCGTGCGGCGTATTGAAATCAGCATGCAGCGAGACGCCCGCAGCGGTGAACGCAAACAAGGGGAGCACGAAGTAGGTCGACCAGGGCTCGACCGCGCTCTCCACTCTTTCCGCCGGCGAGAGGAGCCTTTCCGCAGCGGCCGACAGGTTGCGGCTCGCCCAGTCCCAGACCGGCTCCTGCCTGAGCCGTCGGCGCGGGTCTCCGGCGCGCTTGAGCTCGTGCTCCGCATGCTCGAGCTCCGCGAGTGCCGTGGCGGCCTGCGCGAGGAGTGGCGTTGCTTTGGGGGCCGGCCGTAACGGCAGGAAGGCAGAAAGAACGATGCCGCTGAGCGCGCCACTCACACCGGCGAAGTGCAGCGACAGCCATAACCCTATGGTCGCGGTGAGGTACGGCCAGACCGCGTAGATGCGCCAGCGATTGAAGACCGCCATCGCGCCGATGGCGGCTGCGCCCGCGAGGAACCACTTTGGATCGAGAGTATGCGGGTAGAAGAAGGCGAGAATGAGAATCGCGAGGACATCGTCGGCGACCGCATAGGTCGCTACGAAGACCTTCAACCCCGCGGAAGCGCGGGTACCGAATAACGCAAGAACGGCCAGCGTGAAGGCGATGCCCGTATCGGCGGGTACGGACCATCCGGCGGCGGTCGGTCCCGCATTGAGCGCCCGATAAAACAGCGCAGGCGCGAGGACTGCGCCGAGGGCCGCGAGGAGGGGCGCTGCCGCGGCGCGCCGGTCCGCAAGCGAGCCGCCGGCCAGCTCGCGGCGGATCTCGAGCCCGAGAATGAGAAAGAAGAGGGCGAGCAGTCCCTCTGCGCACCAGCTCGCGATGCTCAACGAGAGCAGGCCTTCCGGCGCAGCCACACCGAACTGGGCGCTCACGAGGCGCCGATAGAAGGGCGCCAACGGGGTGTTGGCGCACACCACGGCGGCGGCTCCTGCCGCCAACAGCACCAGACCCGCCGAGGTCGGCAGGTTCGCGAATGCTCGTGCCGTACGCTGTACCCGGGCACCCACCGGCTGCTCGAGCGCCTCGAGCATGGAGTGAAAGTCCCAGGCACCGTCGTAGCGCACGCCATCGATGAAAATGGTCGGTGTTCCCGTCACCCCATTGCGCCGCCCGTCAGCGAGATCCTCATCGACACGTTGCCGCAGGGCAGGCTCGCGGCGATCGCGCTCGAAGCGCTCCATGTCGAGCCCGAGCGAGGCTGCAATCTCGAGCAGGGTGCTCTCATCGATCGGCGGCTCGCGCCCGTAGAGCGCATCGTGCATCTGCCAGTAGCTGCCCTGGCGGCTGGCCGCTTCCGCTCCGATCGACAGGAGCTCCGCGCCGGGATGGGCCCGCTCGTTCGGGAAATGCCTGAACACGTAGGCCATGCGCTCGCCGAGCGCGGCCCGCAGCCGATCGAGCACGAGGCGCAGACGCCGGCAATAGGGGCAAAGAAAATCGCCGTAGATGAGGATGGTCAGCTGGCGGTCGCCCGTCTCGCCGCCACGGATATGGTCCCTTCGTGGATCAACCGGCCGGAGCAGCCGGCGTTCGCGACCTGGTTCGCTCATGAGGGGATCTTAGCCGGTCATACCCTCCGCGGATGAGAGGTTTGCGAGAACGCGCTCGAACTCTTCCGGTGTCACGGGCTTGAGCAGATGTGCCGCGATTCCGGCCGCGCGGGTCCTGGCGCGATCCGATGGCTGTCCCCATCCAGTCACTGCGACGATGGTCGTGCCTTGCAGCTCCGGCATCGCGCGAATGCGCGTGGCAGCCTCGACGCCATCGATGCCCGGCAACCCAATGTCCATGAAGATGAGCTGCGGCCGGAAAGTCTGCGCTTTCTCGATCGCTTCCTCGCCGGTGGCGGCGGTCAGGACCGAGTAACCCTTCAGCCGAAGAAGCTCCTCGAGCGATGTGGCCGCATCGCTGTTGTCATCGACGACCATGATGCGCGCGCCGCAGCAGGGCGTCTCGAGAGCGACATCCCCGCTGGCCGGCAGGTCGAGCGCCGCGGTCGCGGGTATCGAGGCGTCGGCTCGCGCCAGCGGCAGGCGTACCGTGAAGGTACTTCCGAGGCCGAGCCCGGCGCTCGTGGCGCGGATCGTGCCGCCATGCATCAGCACGATCATCCGTACCAGAGCGAGTCCTATCCCCAGTCCGCCGCCGGCGCGCGGCTGCTGCAGCTTCACCTGGGAGAACATCTCGAAGACCTGCTCCAGCGCGTTCGGCGGGATGCCGATGCCGTTGTCGGTGACCGCGACGACGGCCTCATCGCCCTCCTGTCGTATCGTGATGCGGATGCGGCCGCCTGCGTCCGTGTATTTGGCGCTGTTGTGGATCAGGTTGGTGACGACCTGGGTGAGACGGTCTGCATCGCCATCCACCATGAGGCCCTCATCGCGCACCTCCGTGGTGAGCGTGTGGCCATAGGCTTCGAGCGCCATTCGCGTGCTTTCGACCGCACGCCCCAGGACCTCGGCGAGCGACACTCTTTCAACCCGCAATTGCAGCTTGCCGTGAGTCATGCGACCGACATCGAGCAGGTCATCGACGAGGCGCACCAGATGATTGAGCTGCCTTTCCATGACCCCGAGCGCACGCTGCGCGACAGGATCGGCGCTGCCTCGAGCCTTCAGCAGCGACAGGCCGTTGGCAATCGGCGCCAGGGGATTGCGCAGCTCGTGCGAGAGAAGCGCCAGGAATTCGTCCTTGCGACGATCGGTCTCGCGCAGTGCTTCCTCGATCTGCCGCCGCTCGGTCACGTCCTTGACGACGCCGACGAGGCGAATGGTGCCGGGCTGGTGCGCGGACTCGCAGCTGCCGTGGATCTCGAGATATCGCCATGATTCTGCCTGGCCGCGGATGCGAAAGACGCCGCGCAGAGGCTCGCCCGAGCGCGTGCTGCGCAGCAGCAGACGGCGCAACACGCGCCTGTCGTCACGCTGCATCATCTGTCGCAGAAAGTGCGAGCCGGTGAGAGGCACTGCCTGCGACAGAGTCAGAATCTCCCGCGGCGGCACGTTCTCGAAGGTGATGCGATCGCTGCGCGAATCCCAGGCGAAGACGGCGAGGCCGGCGACCCGTGTGGAGAGGCTCAGGCGCCACTCCCGACCCTCGAGCTTGGTGAGCACCGCCTGCAGCTTTTCTTCCGCGCGCCGGCGATCACTCACGTCACGGAAGTACACGGCGAGCCCTTGTCCCGCGGGAAAGACCCGAAGGTCCACCCAGCGGCCGGTCAGGACCGATTTCATCTCGAACGCCGCCGAGGACTGCGTTCGCACTACCTGCTCGTACTGCTCCTGGAGCTGGGTGCCGACGGCGGCAGGAAAGAGGTCCCAAATGGAGTGGCCGAGAAGCTGCTCGCGGGTTTTGCCGTAGTAGTCGAGGGCGCGTTGGTTGACGTAGGTAAAGCGCCAGGCCCCATCGAGCGCGAAGAACGCATCCGTGATGCTCTCGAGGAGCCCGGCACGATCGGCATGGACTCGCCGCTCTGCCTCCTCCTCCGCCTCGCGCCGCATCGCCTCGGCGCGCTGCCGCGCGGAGTGGATCATCGAGCCGATGACTGCCCGCAGCTCGCGCTCGCTGTAGGGCTTGGCGAGATAGCCGTCGGCACCTTCCCGGAAGCTCTCCACTCGCCGATCCTCGGGCGCGTGTCCCGAAATGAGCAGGACCGGTATCGACTGTGTGCTCGGCGTGCTCCGTAAGGTCTTGACGAGCTCTACGCCATCCATGCCAGGCATCACGATGTCGGTGACGATGATGTCAGGCTTGGCGCGCAACACGGCCGTGAGGGCCTCCGTGCCGTCTCCTGCCGTATCGACGCAGTACTCATCGGAGAGCAGCTCGCTCACGTGGATGCGAAGTGTCGGCTCGTCCTCGACGAAGAGAATGCGCGGCTTACTGGGTGGCGTCGAGCCTTTCGGCGAAGAAGTCATGACTCTCGTTCCGGCCAGCCCCTATTGTGACGCCCGCACCAGGGATTTGTCAGCGGACGAGGGAATATCGTGCCGCCCGCTCGGTGGGTACGATTTATGCACGCGCCCGCGCGCGGCGGGCGGATCCGATATTGCGCCAAAAGCGGCCAAATAGCCTCATGGATGCCTGCGGCCATCCGGTAATCTTGCCGCTATGGGACGGCAACCTGCGATCCGTGTGCTGCTGGTACTGACTGTAGCGATCACGGTAGCCATGGCAAACGCAGCGGCGCAGGACTGGCCGATGTTTGGTGGCAACGTCCAAAGCACGAGCGCCAATCCGCGGCCGACCGGGATCACCGCAGCCAACCTTCGCCAGCTCAGGCATCGGACCGTGGCGCTGGATGGCCTGGTGGACGCAAGTGCGATTTATCTGCATGGCGCCACAGTCAGTGGCGCTAAGCATGACGCCATCTTCGTAACCACCAGCTACGGCAAGACCATAGCCATTGATGCGGACAGCGGGGATGCGCTCTGGGAGTACACCCCTGCGGGCTATCGGGACCTGGCAGGCACGCGCCAGTTCACCACCTCGACCCCCGTAGCCGATCCCGACTCCCAATCCATCTACGAGGCTTCGCCTGACGGATACATCGAAAAGCTGGCAGTCAATGATGGGCGGCTCCTCTGGCACACGGCCATCACCGAGCTGCCGCGGCGGGAGAAGATGGACTCGCCGCTCAAGTTTTTTCGCGGTCATCTGATCGCCGTCACGGGAGGGTACATCGGCGACCGTCCTCCCTATCAGGGACATGTGGCCATACTCGATGGCGCCTCTGGCAAGCTCCTTCGCGTATGGAACTCGCAATGCAGCAATCGCGCCGAGCTGATGCAGCCGAGCTCCTGCCCGCAAACCCAGTCGGCCAACTGGGGTCGCGCAGGCGCCGTGATCGATCCTGAGGACGGCCGGATCTTCATCGCCACCGGCAATGGCGAGTGGAACGGGACCACTGACTGGGGCGATGCGGTCGTCGAGCTCGACTCGGATGCTATGCAGGTCCTCGGTAACTACACGCCGAGCAACACCGCGGATCTCAATGATGATGATCTCGACCTGGGCTCCACATCACCCGTTCTGCTCGATGGCAACCTGCTCGCTCAGGGGGGCAAGGACGGCAAGATCCGGCTGCTCGATCGGCAGGAGATCGCCGGTACGCGGGCGCACAGAGGCCACGAGAGGCAGATCGTTGCCACACCCAGTGGTACCGACCTATTCACCCAACCGGCAGTGTGGCGGCACGGCAATGAGACCTGGATGTTCGCGGCGGACAACGGCGGTACCGCGGCCTGGAGGGTCGAGAGTGGAATGCTCCGTCAGATATGGCGCAACGGCGTAGGTGGGACGAGCCCACTCGAGGCCGACGGTCTGTTGTTCGTCTATGCGCCGCATGGTGGACTCAATGTCTATGAGGCATCTTCCGGCAAGCGCCTCGCGACGCTGGCCTGCGGGCGGGGCCACTGGAACAGCCCCATCGTGGTCGACGGCAGGATCATTCTGCCGGAGGGTGATGCCAACAGTGAAGCTGTCCATGGAGTGCTGGACATTTGGGCATTGCCCGCCAGTTAGCCGCTCACGTGAGGGTCACGAGTATCTGGTCCTGAAGCAGGATGAAGGGGACATTGGCGGCCATGCCCGCGGCCATGACGCTGCGCACGTTCTCTTCCGTGATGTCCATCGTTGCCAGATGCTCGAGCGTGATCTCCCGGCTCGGTGTGATGGAGGAGGCCAGCCCGATGCGCGACAACTGCTCGAGCTTCGCGCGGTCAGGGATGAGCGCGGCAATGCCATCCGAGGCCATGCTCTTCCAGACCTGGGCGCGAAGCGGGATGCGCGTCTGCCCCAGGGCGACTTCCGACAGGAAGTCGTTGAATTCTGCGCGGATCTCGCTGCGCGCGCGCTGTCTCGTCTCGGGCGGCACCAGGCTATCCAGCCGAGCGCGCGCCCTCGTGTAGTACTCGTCCTGATCCCGCCGGCTACCGACGTACAGCTCCGTCTGTGCGTTGTTTCGAGTCTCTCCGCCGTCGCCCTCGCCGCCGGGGACGGTGATGAAGCCCTGACCGACCCACTTCTCACGGTGCCATACGAATATGACGAGGTTGTCGAAGGCTGGGGCCGCCTCCACATCCACTTCGACCGTCGTCGGCTCGGGGAAGTCGACTCCCGGCCGGCGCTCGAGCTCCATGAGCTTTTCACCGCCTTCTTCCAGGAGCAATTTCTCTCCGTGGGTAGTTGCGATGGCATTCAACGATCCCAGCCGCATGAGATCGCGCCTGGCAAACGTCAATCCGTCCCGCAGGCACAATGTTTCCCAGTCCGAACGCGCGCCCTTAGGGAAGGCAAGCGTTTCGCTCATGGCCATGGCCAGCATCTGGTTTGCCTGCTTCCTGAGTGCCGGAGTCGCGTCGATAACCAAGTGCGGGCCCTGTGTCCTGGTACCACCCCCATTGAGCGCCTCCAGGTACTTGTCGACCGCACTCGGCAAGTCCAGTTTCCAGAGCGAGGCCAAGCGTCTTTCGATGTGCTGGACCACACGCGACGCCGCGTCTTCGTGCGGTTTCGGATCGAGCAGAAGCACCGCCAGCTCCATGTCGGCGAAGATGAAGCTCTTGAGAAACATCAGGAAGAGGTCCCTGTTCCAGAATCGCGGCTCCGACCCCATAGCCATGAGCCAAATCTGCTTGACGGCCAGGTAGCCCGGCAGGTACCCGCCGAGATTGCCGGTGCAGTCATGGGCAAGAATCCCGCGCCGGCGCCGCTCCATGGCCGCGGTCGAGCGAATGGAGCTCAGTGTCTCGAGAATGCCTGTCTGCACGTGCTCACGATGAAAGTTCGAGAAGAAGTGGTGTGTCCACCACATCGGCAGCGACACTTTCTGAACCGAGGCTCCCGGGGTGACGTCGAACTCCGCAAACAGCGCGAGGCCTTCCGCAAGCGGACGGAGACACTCTTCTGCCGCATCCACCCGCACCATCGCGTCCCGCAGACTCTCTGTCGCAAATGCGCGCAGCCCCGTGAGGGTCGCGGTGGCCCGCCGCTGCGCGTTCAACTGAAGAACCGCAAGGGCGGCACCGACGGTGGAGTGGAAGCACCAGTGATGTGTTGCCTCGTGAATGAATCCGGGCGCCAGCTCGCGCGGCAGGCGCCATCTTTCCGGAGCGACGATGCCGCCCAGGTGCCGCGAGAGATCGACGTCCTTGAACAGGACCAGATTGGTATAAAGATCCGTCCAGCCGCGGCCGTCCTGCGAGCAGAAACGGCCAGGCTCGATCGCGGTCATTGCGGCCCGTGGACGAGAGCCGTGAGCTCCTTCAGCACCTCGGCCTGGGATGTTTCCTTGGTGACGTGCTTCTTGTATTTGACTTTGCGCATCGCGCCCTTGCCATCGCGCGTTTCGATCGTCAGCTCCGTCGTGCTGTCGGAGCGCGTTTTCACTACCCACGCCGCGAGCACCCCGAGCGCCGCCAGCCCGAGGATCACCGTAATGGTGACCGGCTCGCCGAATCGGCCGCTCTGCGCGGCGCTCTCCTCGAAGGTGATTTGATGTTGCTCATCGAGCGCGGCGATGTCCATCTTGTCGGCTCTGGTGAGACCTAGAACCTTGATTCCAATCTCAGCTGCTTTCATTGACCCTCCCGTCCCGCGGTACGCAGGCTGCGCCTCGAAACATCGGACGATGGATGATTGCCGATCTTTCGATTCGCGGTCAACGTGTTCCGGGTCGCGATACGATAGGATCGTAAGCTACTGATCGGACGACATTTTTTGCGTAGGTTCGGGATTCCGGCCGGATCTGGCAGAATCCGCTTCCGGTGCCGCGACCGAGGCCGCGGGAAGCTTGTCGGATGGCCCATGAACATAACAGCCAGGATCCTCGCGCTCTTCGCTTTGCTTCTGTGCCTGCCGGCGCTCGTGGACACGGCGAAGGCCACTTCGCCCAAGGGCAAGGACACACCATCCTTTGCGCAGATACTCTCCGAGTCCAAGGGCTCGGAGTGGCGCCGGCCGGACCCCGATAACCTACTGGTGATGCGCCTTGCGGCGGGGCGCCTGGTCATGGAGCTCGCCCCGGACTACGCACCGCTGCACGTGGCGAACATCAGGACACTGGTCAGAGAGCGTTACTTCGACGGTCTGGCGATCGTGCGGGTGCAGGACGACTTCGTCGCCCAGTGGGATGACCCGGAGGGCGATGACGGCGGCGATAAGCGCAAGATGCGGTCTCTCGGAAGCGCAAAGGCCACTCTGCCGCCGGAGTTCACCCGGCCCATTGCCGCCTCGCTTCCCTGGGTGAGGCTTCCGGATGGCGATGTCTACGCTCCCGAAGTAGGGTTCTCCGACGACTTCCCCGCAGCGCGCGATCCGGCTGCAAACGAGACCTGGCTGATCCACTGCTACGGGACTCTGGCCATCTCGCGGGACAACCCGCCGGACTCCGGTAACGGGAGCGGCCTTTACGTCGCCATCGGCCAGCCGCCCCGGCGGCTCGATCGGAATCTGACCATCGTCGGGCGGGTCCTCGAGGGCATGGACCAGCTCTCCGCTCTTCCTCGCGGGCACGGTCCGCTCGGCTTTTATGCTGACCCTGAGCATCGCGCGCCCATCCTGGACATCCGCGTCGCCGCAGACCTGCCGCGGATGCAGCAACCCAACATCGAGATCCTCCGGACCAACAGCCCCACGTTCCAGAGGCTGCTGGATGCCTCACGCAACCGGCATGACGCGTTCTATGCGACGCCTCCCGGCAAGGTCGACATCTGCGCCGTGTCAGCGCCAGTACGCGATGTCTCCCCGCCCTGAACGAGAGCGAACCGATGCCTCATTCCATTGAGCCACATGGCAGCCCGATGAGCAGGAAGGTGCTCGCATGAGGCCGTCCCGCAAGACCAGAGTCGCACTCAGCGTGAGCGGTTTGCTGTTGAACCTCCTGGGTGCGGCGCTCCTGCTGTCGCTTTCGCCGTTGGCAACAGGGACTAACGCGAATCCCAATACCACGCTCTTCATCGTTTGGCACAGATCCATCGGCTTCGACGCCTGCATCGCCGCGCTCTTCCTGGGATTCCTGCTACAACTGTTCGCCGCCCTCAGGGATTAGTCTCGCTCGCAATGCATACGATCGACCCGCGGCATCTCATCACGCTCGAGGCCGTTGCCCGTCACGGCTCCTTTGCGGCCGCCGCTGAGGAGCTCGCGTGCACGCAATCTGCGGTATCGCAGCAGATTGCAGAGATCGAGCGGCGCATCGGGATTCGGGTGCTGGATCGGCGACCGGTCCGGGTCACTGCAGCCGGACGGGTATTGCTGGACGCAGAGCTTGCCGTGCGCACTGCTACGGCCATCGCGCTGCAGGAACTATCTGCCCTCAGCGAGGGCCGGACCGGCCATGTGCGGCTCGGCGCCTTTGCGTCGGCCGCCGTGAGCGTGGTCCCTCGGGCGCTCGCTCGCTTTCGTCAAACGCACCCTGATGTGCACGTCAAGCTCGCTCAGCTCGAAACGGAGGTGAGCTACGCGCAAATCCTGCGGGGAGACCTCGATCTGGCCTTGACGTTCGACTACGACCGGGCGCCTCGCAAGCCGCCCGGGCGGATTCGCCGCTCGCTGGTCGTAAGGGACCCTGTGTTGGTCGTGCTGCCGGCCGTGCACCGGCTCGCCGGGCGAGCCAAGATTCGGCTGGCAGAGCTCGCCCACGAGCCCTGGATCGGTTCGCCGGTGATCGAGCGGCCGCTCGAGCTCCTTGCAGAGCTCTGTCGCACGCCGGGCTTCAAGCAACGCCTCGAGTTTGAAGGCGATGATTTCCAGACCGTCCTCGGCCTCGTCGATCAGGGCCTCGGTATCGCCCTGTTGCCAAAGCTCGTCACCCTGATGGCATCTTCCAGGGTGGTCGCGAAGCCGATCGCCGAAAGCCCGTTGACGCGCTTCATCTACACCGCGCGCCTCGAGACGCGCGATGCGCCCGCGAGCCTGGCGGAATTCGAGCAGGCTCTTGCTGCCACCGTGCGCCGGACACTCGCCTGAGTCTGCTCATTCGGCATCATCAGTAGAACTTATTTTCATATTAGAATTATTCGTTTGCTCTTATCGGGCCGGGCAGCCATAGTGCCTCCATCGCGGCCCGATCCGCGCAATCTCCTCGAGGAGCAACCATGCTCCAGCTCGCCGAGTTGGACCAGCTCATCGCCCAATTGCCGCGGCAGCGCATCGGCATCTATCCCACCCCGTTCCACAAGGTCGAGAATCTCTCGCGCCTGAGCGGCGTCAACATCTTCATGAAGCGTGAAGACATGGCCGGACCCGGGACCATCAGCGGCAGCAAGATGCGCCTGGCTGAATTCATCATCGGCCGGGCGCTGCGCGAGGGTGTTGACACCCTCATCACGCAGGGGGTCTATCTGACCAATTCAGGCATGCAGTTCGCAACCGCGGCGCGAGTCGCAGGAATCACTCCGATCCTCTACCTCACGCGTGCGGAGCGGCAGGGTGCTGTCGGCGAATCCCGCGGCAACCTGCTCCTCAGCCAGATCATGGGCGTCGAGACACACTACATGATGACTTCGGGAGCAGCTTACTGGAATGCACCGGCGGAGCAGGATCGGATCGTCGCCGCCATGGAGGCTCACAAGGCGGAATTGGAGGGCAAAGGACACAAGGTGATCATCGTGCCCACGGGCGGGGCGCACCCTTACGGTTTCGTCGCTCATGCGCTCACCTTCACCGAAGCCGTCGGGCAGGCTCGTGCGCTGGGAGTAGAGCTCGACTATTTCTACCATACGGCCGGGACGGGTACGGCACTTCCCGGGATGGTTGCGGCCAAGCTGCTCACGGGACACGGCGCGCAATTCCGGTCGATTGCGATCAATTCCTACCAGACGCAGTGGATGAACAGGCATGTGATCGTCGAGCGTGTGAAGCAGGTGTTTCAAGCCCTGAATGTGCGGACACCTGCCTCAGATGAGGAGATCCTCGATGAACTCGACGTCGATGAGCGCTTCATCGGGCAAGACTACGCAGTGCCGTCCGCCGAGGGCGCCGCCGCGATCAAGCGGCTGGCCATGTCCGACGGGGTGTTTCTGGGTCCTGTCTATACCGCCAAGGGGTTCGCCGGTCTCTTGGATGATGTACGCACCGGGCGAATCGAGCCGGGCAGCAACGTCGTCTTCGTGCACACCGGCGATACGGCAAATCTCTTTGAGCGCTCTGAAGTAGTAGGCGAAGTGGCCCACTGCTGAGGGCCTTCGTCACGCTATCAGCATGCGGGCAAGATTCATCCAGGCTGGAGTCGCAGCCACAAGGAAGGTGACGTGGAAAATCACGATGATCGATGGGGCGCCCCAAGCAAAGACCGGGTGCAGGCGCCGGTGGCGTGCGGTATCGATGATCGCGCAGAGGAGGATGCACGCATACATGACATAGAGCGCGTGGACGTTGCTGTCGAAGAAAGAAAGGGGCAGGCGGGCCAGCGCCGGCCCGAGCAATGATGCCGTCGCGAGGAGCATCAGACGCTTGTGCCAATCGCCCCGCTTGCGCAGCAGGATCGCTCCAGTAACCAATGTCGCAAAGACCAGTAGGTCGACCGTATTGAAGCAGAGCAGCATCAGAAAAAATGCGGCCTGCGGCGAGTGGGAATTCGCGTGCACCTCGCGGGTGGCGGCTGCTATCAGCGTCATCATGCCAACGACGACGATCAGCACGGCGAGAATGGCTCCAAGAGCACCGAGCCGGCGGTGCAGGGGGATGCGGCGGCGCGCAGCCAGGAGCACCTGGGTGACGAAAAGCGCGACCCACGCAGTCATGATGAAACCGTGCACCTGCACGAGCAGCGGCAGACTGTGCGTGTCGAACCAGGCTCTGAGGTAGTAGGAGGGGGCGAATCCCGCGAAGATGATCGCAGCGATCGCCAGGGCGGCGCCCACGAAATAAGGGTGCTCGCTTACCGGATGCTTGCGTATGGCTACTGTGTTCACGAGATCTCCGGGCTCAAGCGGCCGTGCTCACTCTGGTAAGAACCGGAATTGGGCACGATTCCCGCCATCCGGCACGAGTGGTCGGCACATTTCCTCGCAAGTGGCTCTTTAGCTGAGCCTCGTATCTGGCGAAAGTCAGCGTTCAGAAGTGAAGCGAGGCTGAGACGATGGACAAAGACGAGGCGTCCGCAGGACGCCGAAGACATGCCGACCGAACGGAGCGCAGGAGATTCGTTGCGTTGCGCAGCGCGCCGCGGCGGGCTCTTCTCTTGGGTGCGGCAATTAGCGCCCTTTGTCTCGTGTCGGAGCCGACGTTCGCCGGCAACGTGGCGACGACGCCCATTGATCGCGGCGGACAGCACGATTTCGACTTCACCGTGGGAACGTGGAGCCTCCATATCTTGCGGCTCGCACATCCCCTCACGGGCTCCAAGACCTGGATCACCATGGCGGGAACGAAGGTAGTCAGACCGATTTGGGATGGCCGCGCGCAGCTCGAGCAGGTCGAGGCCGATGGGCCGAAGGGCCACTTCGAGAGTATGGGCTTGATGCTCTACAGCCCCAAATCCCGCCAGTGGAGCGTGAATTTCGCCAATGGCGCCCAGGGGACGCTGAGCCCAGCGGCCTTTGGGGAGTTTCGAGGCGGCCGGGGCGAATTCTTCAATTCTGATAGCTACAACGGGCGCACCATTGCGGTGCGCTATACCTGGTCGGATATCACGCCAACGACGCATCATTTCGAGCAGGCCTTCTCCGATGACGGCGGCAAGTCCTGGGAACCCAATTTGAGAGTGACGTTGACGCGCGCTAGCGGCGTCATTCGCCCGAATGTTTCGCCCGTGAGCGCGACGAGCGCTGGCCAGCACGATTTCGATTGGCAGCTTGGCCACTGGAGCGTGCACATGCGCCGGCTGCAGCGTCCGCTCACCGGCTCGAGCACTTGGACCGAGCTCGACGGCAAGGTCATCGTGCGTCCCATCTGGGGTGGCCGCGCGAATATTGCCGAGATCACCTCGCAGGGTCCCTCGGGGAAACTGGAGTTCCTCTCACTTCGCCTGTTCGACCCGCAGGCCCATCAGTGGAGCCTCAACTTCGCAAGCGACGACGGCGGTGTGCTGAGTACACCGATGGTCGGTCAATTCAAGGATGGTCGCGGCGAGTTCTACGACTACGAGCCCATCAACGGGCGCATGACCTGGGTCAG
>DASRDO010000039.1:0-20113 GCA_035652555.1 Steroidobacteraceae bacterium
GGTGTCATGGATGTCGATGATCGTGTGCTTGCGCCCGGTGTAATACAGGATGCGCTCCGTCGTCGTCGTTTTGCCGGCATCGACGTGGGCGATGATGCCGATGTTGCGGATATCAGAAAGAGCGGTTGTACGGGCCATGACGAATTTCCGTTACGAATTTCGGTTCACACTGTCGGGCGGCCGCGCAGGCGTGCTGGTCGGCTCATGTATCCAAAATGATCTGCGCTGAAGAAAGCAGCGCCCTCCTCGATCCCATGCCTGGCGCTGGCAAATCCGGGAGTCGAGGGCAGAAGGGGCCGGCATCCTATAGAGATGCCATCAGAAGTTCAATGGTGTCGTGCCGGTTTTGTGAAATGGAGAGGGGGCCAATGAAAACAATAGCTTAGGGCACACCTGAGCGGCCCGGGCGCACGCCGGTCGGCTCAATGCGCGGCAACCTGCACGTTGCCGCCGATCGGACAGCTGATTCCCGTGCCTTTCAGTCCGCAATACCCGCCGGGATTCTTCGCCAGATACTGCTGGTGGTAGTCCTCGGCGTAGTAGAACCGCGCTGCGTCGTGGATCTCGGTGGTGATTACCCCCTTGCCTGCGGCCACGAGCCTCTCCTGATAGGCATGCTTGGATTCCTCCGCGAGCTGACGCTGATCGGCGTCGCTGACGTGAATGACCGACCGGTACTGCGTGCCGATGTCGTTCTGCTGCCGCATGCCCTGCGTGGGATCGTGTGATTCCCAGAACGCCCTCAGGAGATCCTCGTAGTCGATCTTCTCCGGGTCGTAGATCACACGCACCACTTCCACATGGCCGGTGAGGCCGCTGCAGACCTCCTCGTAAGTTGGATTCGGCGTGAAGCCTCCGGCATAGCCGACCGCCGTCGAGTAGACGCCCGGGAGCTGCCAGAAGAGCCGCTCCGCGCCCCAGAAGCAGCCGAGGCCGAAGACCGCCCCGCGCAGGCCAGCCGGGAATGGCGGGACGATGCGGTGGCCGTTGACGTAATGCGTCTGCGGCACTTCCAGAGGCGTGCTGCGCCCCGCCAGCGCTTCAGCGGCGGCCGGCATCGTGGTCTTCTTGCGAAGGAGGGTCATGGCGAGTTCTCCCGGTAACTATGCCTCAGTGTGGGGACCACCGGCAGGCAACTCAAGCGCCGCGGGCGGCGTCCTCGCACCTCCTTGCGCCTTGGCCTGCCCCCACCTTAAGCTTGCCGCCCCGATGGGTATCAGCCAGCCACAGAACCTCAGAGCGCCGGTGCTCGAGAAGCAGCGCCCCTACGGCATCCGCGTCAGCCTCCCGCCCGGCGATCCCTTCCGCAAGATCCTCGGACCCGAGTGGCACCGTATCCACTGGTATCCGACCCCCGATGAGCGGGATACCGCCCTGGCCGAGATGAGCCGCCGCCACCCGTACTCCCGTACCGGCGATCGGCCCTCACTCGTCTTCGACAAGATCGAGAACCTCGCGGAGAGCCGCGGGCTGTAGCGCCCGGCTCGAGGAAGCTCAGAACGTCCGGCCGAGGAACAGGTAGAACGCCTGGTCTCCGTGGTCGTCGAAGCCGCTCCCCAGGTAGACTGGCCCGAGGAAGGTATCGAGCCCCAGGAACACGCTCGCATCCTTGTGCAGGTTGTCGAAATTGGCATCGCTCATGTTCTGCCAGACATTCCCCGCTTCGACCGACATCCCGAGGTACACCGGCACGTCGAGATATCCCGGCCCCCCACGCCCTATCTTGCGGTAGAACAGCAGCCGCCCGATGCCGTAGTGCGGCCCGTAGAGCGAGTACTGCTTGAGGCCCGACAGGTTGAGGAACCCGCCGAGCGGGAAGTCGAGCCGCAGGTCCGTCACGCGATTGAGGATGCTGCCACCCGACAGCGAGAGTGAGAGCGTATTGCGCTCGCTCCACGTGTGCGCCGCGAGGAAGTCGAACGTGACCTCGTTGGAGTTCGGCTGTCCGCCCACGACGTTGCGTGCTCCGGTCCACTGCAGGGTTGCGCGCCCGCCGAAGTGCGGGAAGTTGATGTCGTCCAGCGTGTCGTAGCTCAGGCGCGTGAAGTAGGTGCGCGAGCCGAAGCTCTGAAAAGCGGGAAACAGCAGCTTCGGATCGTCCGGATCACCGATGGTGAGGCGCGAATGACCCTCCTCGCGATAGACCCCGCTGCGGATCTCCCCCCAGTTGCCAAACTGCCTGCCGAAATCGAGCCCGTAGTCGAACGTGTGCACCCGATACTGTGCGCGCTCGCTCTGTCCGATGAGGAACGGCAGGTTGCGCGAGGCGACCGAGATGTGCGGCATGACGAACCAGCCCGAGAACTGCGAGAGCGGCAGGAACACCTCGGTTGCAAGCAGCGAATTCTGCCCGATCTGCGCATCGGTCACCCACTCCCCGCCGGAGCGCGTGATCTCGGACATCACGTAGCGCATGGCGGCGTCATAGGTGGAGTCGCCCTCGAAGTCGTCCTGCAGACTCAGCCCGAAGCGCACATAGTTGGGACCGATGGAGTTGCCGCGGGCGTCGATGAGGAGCCCGTACCGCTGATCCTCCTGCACCACCCGATAGTCGAGCGTATCGAGGCCGCCTTCGCCATAGAGCGTCGTGATGCGGCGGCCGACCGCGTCGGGGTCGAGTCGCTTGCCGACCATGTCCTTGAACAGCTTCTCGATCGACTGCGAGAAGACCTCGGAGCCCGTCTGGACCTTGACGAATTCGATACGCGGCGGCGGCTGGCGCAGCAACTGGCGCCGCTCCTGATACCCCGCGTATCGATTGGGGCTCTCCGAGAGCGCAGCGAGCTGCGCGCGCATGTCCCAGGCTGCGGTCGCACCGACACCGAGGAGGCGATTGACGTTGCCGAAATCGAAGGAGGAGGTATCTCCGAGCGCCGGCCGGATGAGAATGTCGTGCGGCCCGAGGCGCCCGAGCTCCTGCTCGGACTTGCGCCGCATCAGGATCGCGAGCATCTGGTTGGAGATTGCAGTGACGCTGGTCAGCTTGTTGCGCGGCAGCAGCGGGAACCCGACATCCACCACGATCAAGACATCCACGCCCATCGCTCGTGCGACGTCCACCGGCACGTTGTCGGAAACACCGCCATCGACGAGCAGCTGTCCTCCGCGCTCCACCGGAGCGAAGACACCGGGTGCGGAGAGGCTGGCGCGCATCGCGCTGGTGAGGTCGCCGGAGCCCATGATGACCTCCTGACCGTTCTCGAGATCCGTGGCAACGGCGCGAAACGGCGTCGGCAGGTCATCGAAGCTGGTGATGCGCGAGACGGGCAGTGTCAGGCGGCGCAGCATCTCGGTCAGGCCCTGCCCTTGAATGAGCCCCATCGGCAGCACGGGCCGGCCGCCCTTGATGCCGATCGGAAACTTGACCAGGAAGTTCTCATCCTCCTGCTTGCGCCGCAGCGTCAGGTCTTCCCGGGGCGGGCGGTCGCGGAAGGCCTCCTGCCAGTTCATGGAGCGGATCGACCGCTCGATCTGATCCGGCGAGAGACCGCTCGCGTAGAGACCGCCGACCACGGCACCCATGCTGGTGCCGGCGATGGCGTCGATGGGCACGCGGAGCTGCTCGAGCACCCTGAGCACGCCCACGTGCGCAATGCCGCGCGCGCCGCCACCCGAGAGCACGAGGCCGATCCGCAGCCGGTGCGGCGCTGCGGTGCCAGGCGGTGCGGCGGCTGTCGCTGCGGGCTGCGGCACGACGCCCTGCTGTGCGGCGGCCATCGCTGGCAGCGCCAGCCACAAAAGAAGCAGCGAGGCCCGCGTGCGCGAGACTCGCAGTCTCCGGCGGTGCCGTTCCGATCGTGACCACCCCATGACACCGAGCATATCGCATCGGCCAGCCGGCGAGGCCCGGCAACGGCTGCCGCGGCGAGATGCGTTACGATACGCGGATGCTTTTTCTCATCCTTTCATATGCCATTCAGGCGGCGCTGATCGTCCACTGCATCAAGACCGGTCGCAATTGGCTTTGGGTGTGGGTGCTGCTGCTCCTGCCGGGGGCCGGCGCGCTCGCCTATGTAGCGGTCGAGATCATCCCCGATCTCTTCCGCAGCCGCACGGCGCAACGCACGGCCCGGGGATTGAAGCGCGCCGTCGACCCGTTTGCGGATCTGCGTCGCTTCGAGAATGAGGCACGCCTCGCAGGCAACGTCGCGGCCCGGCAACGCTACGCCGATGAGCTCGTGCGGCACGGCCGTTACGAGGAAGCGATCGACCAGTACCGCCAGGCGCTGACCGGACTCTACGTGCACGATCCCAACCTGATGCTGGGCCTGGCACGGGCGCAGTTCGGCAGCGGCGCTGCGGCCGCGGCGCGTGGCAGCCTCGAGGAGCTCTTTCGGCACAATCCGGATTTCCTCTCGCCCGAAGCGCATCTTCTCTACGCACGGGCGCTCGAGGGCGAAGGCAGCATGGCCAAGGCGCTGGAGCAATACCGGGTGCTCGCCAACTCCTATCCCGGCGCGGAAGCCGCCGTCCGCTACGCACAACTGCTCGATAACCAGGGCCAGCGGGACGAGGCTCGCAAGGTCGCGCGCGAGCTCCTCGAGCAGGCGCGCATTGCTCCGGGGCACTACCGGCGCGCGCAGCGGGCCTGGCTCGACGCAGCGGAAAGAATCGGAGGCTGAGTCGGGACGTCAGCCTGGGCTCAATGCCTGTGGGTCTGAGGTCGGATGCGATGCGCATCCCAGCTCGGAATCTGCTGCGTGATGCAGTGGATGCCGCCGCCGCCGAGGAGGATCTCTCGCGCTGGCACGCCCACGATCTGACGCTCCGGGCAGGCCTGCCGCAAAACCGCGGCGGCCTGATCATCCGTGCGCGGATCGAGTAGCGGCATGATGATCGCGCCATTGGCGAAGTAGAAATTGACATAGCTCCCTGCGAGACGGTCGCCTGCGTGGCGCGGCTTCATGGACTCGCTCGGCACCAGCCCGCGCGCTTCCTCCTCGGTCATGTAGAGAGGCCCGGGCATCGGCAGCTTGAAAACCTCGAGGCGACGGCCGCGCGCATCGCGCGCCGCGCTCAGGCGTTGCCAGGCATCGAGAGAGATCGCGTGCTGGGGGTCGCTGCTGTCGTCCGTCCAGGCGAGGCAGACCCGGCCCGGCCCGGCAAAGCAGGCGAGGTTGTCGATGTGGCCGCGGGTCTCGTCGTTGAATACGCCCTTGCCCAGCCAGATGAAATGGCTGACACCGAGGTGCTCACGCAGCACCGCCTCCATCTGCTCGCGCGTAATGTCCGGATTGCGGTTCGGATCGAGCGCGCATTCCTCGGTGAGGAGTGCCGTTCCCTCGCCATCCACATGTAGTCCCCCGCCCTCCAGCGTGATCGGAGCCCGGTAGCGATCCCGCATGGGCAGCCCGGCGGAGTGCGCCAGCACCTCCAACGCAACGCGCCGGTCCCGGTCGCAGGGATGATAGAGGCCGCCCCAGGCATTGAAGCGCCACTGTACGGCGCGAATCGTCTGCGGCCGCTCGCTCACCACGAAGGTCGGGCCGACATCTCGCATCCAACAGTCGTCGTATTCCATGCCGTGGACCTCGATGTCCTGCGGCAGTGCCGCGCGCGCCTCGGCTACGAGTTGCGGCATGACGCCGACGTGCACCCGCTCGAAGCGCCGTATCGCCGCTGCAACCTGCGTGAACGCGCCCTGCGCAGGGCGCGCGCGCTCGCGCCAATTGTCGGGACGCGCCGGCCACAGGAGCCACGTGGCGGCGTGCGGCTCGTATTCGGCAGGCATCCAGAAGCCTTCCGCGGCAGGCGGCTCACTGCGCACTCCGGCAGCGGCCTGACTGGCGCTGTGGAAACGCTCACCCTCCGGGCCGACCCTCCCGCCGGCGGTCATGGTCGCTGCTTGCTGTGCTTGAACCCGTAGAGCCCGTAAATCGCCATGCCGACCACCGTCCAGATGACGAGCCGGATCCAGGTGGCATTCGACAGGAAGTACGTCATGCCGGCGCAGACGATCGCTCCCAGGGGGCAGATCAGCCAGGCCACAGGAACCCGGAAGGGGCGGTGAACATCGGGGCGGGTGAAGCGCATCACCAGCACCCCGATGCAGACCACCGCGAAGGCGAGCAGAATCCCGATGGAAATCAGGTCGGCCAGGACGTCGAGCGGAAAGATCCCGGCGATCAGCGCCGCGCCGATACCCGTGACCGCAGTTGACACATGCGGGGTCTTGAACCGGGGATGACAGCGGCTCATCACCGGCGGCAGCAGTCCGTCATCGGCCATGGAAAGCAGGATGCGCGGCTGGCCCAGGAGTGAAGTCAGGATCACGGAGGTCATGCCGACGATGATGCCGAGGATGAGGAAGCCGCGAAGCCAGGAAAGCGCCGGGTGCGCTTCCAGGGCCACCGCGACCGGCTCGGCGTTGTTCAGCTTGAAGTACGGCACCATGCCGGTGACCACGGCCGCGGTCGCCACGTACAGGACCGTGGAGACGATCAGCGTGCCGATGATTCCGATCGGCAGGTCGCGCTGGGGATTGCGTGCCTCGAGCGCCGTAGTCGAGGCCGTATCGAACCCGACATAGGAGAAGAAGATGATCCCGGCTCCCTGCAGTACGCCCGTCCAGCCGAAGCGGCCAAAGGTGCCCGTGTTGGGCGGGATATACGGGTGCCAGTTGTGCGGGTCGATGAACGCGAGCCCCGACACCACGACGATCACGATCACGCCCACTTTGAGGGCCACCATGATGTTGGTGACATTGGCCGTCTCGCGGATGCCGACGTAGCAGAGCCAGCTCATCGCCGCGATGATGAGCACCGCGGGCAGATTGACGAGGGCGCCGGTCGCGACCAGGTGCCCGGTCGCGCTCTCCTGCAGGGGCGCGTTGACCAGAATCGCAGGCAGATGAACGTGCCATTCGCCGAGCAGGTTCACTACATAAGCCGACCAGCTCACCGCGACGGCGGAAGCGGATATGCCGTACTCGAGCAACAGGTTCCAGCCGATGAACCAGGCGATCGACTCGCCGAGCGTGGCGTATGTATAGCTGTAGGCGCTGCCCGGCACCGGCAGAAAGGCCGCGAACTCCGCATAGCAGAGCGCCGCCAGAGTGCTGCCGAAGGCGGCTATGAGGAGCGACAGCGTGATGGCAGGTCCCGACTGGTTGGCCGCCACGGTCCCGGTGAGCACGAAAACACCCGTGCCAACGGTGGCGCCGACGCCGATCGATATCAGCGACCAGGCGCTCAAGGCCTGCCTCAGGCGCTCTGCCCCCGCCACGCCGCGTGCCGGCACGGGATGCACCGCAAACAGCTTGCGCAGCAAAGAAGACTTGGCCATCGGCTGCGGAGCGCCGCCTTCGGTCGCGTTGTACATCCGCGTAAGTCTCGCACACTCACCCGCTTCGCGCAGGGCGAGCCGGTGCCTTTGAGCGACGACACTTAACGTGTCGTCGCTCCGGCGAGCGCCCGCGCACGGATGCGCGGGCCGGGTACCCCGCCCCCAAGGATGGCCATTGCGCCGTGCCTCCCCACCAATAGTCGCGCGACCCTGCCCATGCCGGCGTGCCTCCCCACAATACTCGCGCGCCGCTGCCCGTGGCGGCGCCCTTCCCGCCATACTCGCGCGCTGCGCAGCCTGTGCGCGTCCCCGCCGGCCGGCAGCCCGGACCACCTGTGCTAGCATTCCGTGCCCGGCCGCAGCGTCCCGCGCTGGTGCCGCTGGCTGAATTCCCGCGAGGAGTCCACGCAATGTCCACGGCCGCGCCCTTGAAGCTCACGCCGCCCGCCCAGGGAGCCCGGATCACCCTGCGCGACGGCAAGCTCGTCGTTCCCGACAACCCCATCATCCCGTTCATCGAGGGTGACGGGACCGGCCCGGACATCTGGCGGGCGAGCGTGCGCGTGATGGATGCTGCCGTGCAGAAGGCCTACGGCGGCCGCCGCAGGATCCACTGGATGGAGGTGTTCGCCGGCGAGAAGTCGAACCGCCAGTTCAACAGCTGGCTGCCGGATGAGACGGTCACCGCCTGCCGCGACTACCTGGTCTCGATCAAAGGTCCGCTCACCACCCCCGTCGGCGGCGGCATCCGCTCGCTCAACGTGGCGCTGCGCCAGCTTCTCGACCTCTACGTCTGCCTGCGCCCGGTGCGCTGGTTCAAGGGCGTGCCCTCGCCCGTGAAGCATCCGGAAAAGGTGGACATGGTGATCTTCCGCGAGAACACCGAGGATATTTACGCCGGCATCGAGTTCGAGGCGGGCACGGCAGAGAACCGGGAGTTCCTCGCGCTCTTCAAGCAGCACTTCCCCAAGGCGTACGGCAAGATCCGCTTCCCGGAGAGCTCCGGCATCGGCCTGAAGCCGGTATCGAAAGACGGTTCGGAGCGGCTGATCCGCTCCGCGATCCAGTATGCCGTCACGAACGAGCGCCGCAGCGTCACCCTGGTGCACAAGGGCAACATCCAGAAGTTCACCGAAGGCGCGTTCCGCAACTGGGGCTATCAGCTCGCCGAGCGCGAGTTCGCAGGCGCCACCTATACCTGGGAGCAGTGGGAGCGCACCAAAGCCGCCGCCGGCGAGAAGGCGGCCAACGCCGAGATGGAGGAAGCGAAGCGCGGGGGCAAGATCGTCATCAAGGACGCCATAGCCGACATCACGCTGCAACAGGTGCTGACCCGGCCCGATGAGTTCGATGTCATCGCCACCCTGAACCTCAACGGCGATTACCTCTCCGATGCGCTCGCCGCCCAGGTCGGCGGCATCGGCATCGCCCCGGGCGGCAACATCAATTACATGACCGGGCACGCGGTGTTCGAGGCAACCCACGGCACCGCGCCGAAGTACGCCAACCTCGACAAGGTGAATCCGGGCTCGGTCATCCTCTCGGGCGAGATGATGTTCCGCTACATGGGCTGGGTCGAGGCCGCCGATGCGGTCATCCGCGCAATGGACCGGACCATCGGCCAGAAGACCGTCACGTACGACTTCGCCCGCCTGATGGAGGGCGCCAGCGAGGTCTCGACGTCCGCCTTCGGCGACGCCCTGATCCGCAACATGTGACGATGACGCTGCTCGATTGGGCCCGCAAGGTGCAGGCGATCGCCCAGAACGGGCTCGCCTTCACCCGGGACCCGTTCGACCGTGAGCGCTTCACTCAGCTCACCGACCTCGTCGCGACCCTTCTCTCCACGCAGCTCGACATTCCTCTCGAGAAGGCGAAGGGACTCTGGGGCGGCGATGAAGGGTACGTGACGCCGAAGGTGGATGTGCGCGGCGGAATCTTCGAAGCGGATCGGGTGCTCCTCGTCAGAGAGCGCTCCGACGGCAAGTGGACGCTGCCGGGCGGCTGGGTCGACGTCAACGACTCTCCCTCGGAGGCGGTCGTGCGGGAGGTCTTCGAGGAGTCGGGCTACCATGCCCGGGCGGTGAAGCTGGCCGCGGTCTTCGACAAGCGCCGCCATCCGCATCCGCCCGGACTGCACCACATCTTCAAGCTGTTCTTCCTCTGCGAGCGGACCGGCGGTGCGCCGGCGGTGAGCAGCGAGACGGACGCCGTGCAGTTCTTCCCGGTCGCGGCGCTCCCGGAGCTTTCCACCGGGCGCGTCCTCGCCTCGCAGATCGAGCGGCTCCATCAGCATCAGCTACATCCGGAGCTGCCGACCGATTTTGACTGACACCATCCCGCTCGCAGCCCGCCGGATCGCCGGCGCCTTCGCCGAATACAACGCGGAGTTCCGGGCGATTACGCGGCGCGCGCCCGTGCGGTTCGACACCCGCGACTGGAAGGGCGGCCAGCGCGATGCGGTGGAGCGCATCGAGCTCTACGACCGTTTCGTCACCCATACCGTCGCGGAGCTGCGGGCGCTGCTCGGCCCGCAGGCCGAAGACCGCGCCCTCTGGGTGAGCATCCGCGCCGACTTCGCTGCCCGCATCGAGGGCGTCCCCGATGCGGAATTCATCAAGACCTTCTTCAGCTCCATCAGCCGGCGGCTCTTCGGGACGGTGGGTGTGGCCCCCGATATCGAGTTCGTCGCGACCGATCTCGATCCGCTCGCGCGCGTAGCGACCACCGTGGTCACCAACACGTACATCAACCACGGCTCGCTGACTTTGCTGTTCGAAGACGTGCTCGGCGACGTTCGCTTCCGCTCTCCCTGGAAAGACCTCGACAACAGCATCCGCCACGTGGCGAGCGAGGTGCTGCGGCACCTTGCAGCTCGCCGCGAGCAGCGGGCGGTGCAGCGCGTCGAAGTGATCCGCCCGGTCTTCTACCAGATCTCCCGCGCCTACATCGTCGGGCGGCTGATCGGACGGGACTTTCTGGTGCCGCTGGTGATCGCGCTCAAGAACTCGGACGGCGGCGTGCTCGTCGATGCGGTGATGCTCGCGGAGGGAGATGTCAGCATCGTATTCAGCTTCTCACGCTCCTACTTCCACGCGGATCTCGAGCACGTTGCGGAAGCCGTGGTGTTCCTCAAGTCCCTGATGCCTCGCAAGCCGGTGAGCGAGCTCTTCACCGTGTTGGGGCGCGCCAGGCAGGGCAAGACGGAGCGCTACCGTGAGATCATGCGCCACCTGGCCGGGACGCCCGACCACTTCGTGCACGCGCCGGGTGAGCGCGGCCTCGTCATGGTGTGCTTCACCCTGCCCTCCTTCGATGTCGTCTTCAAGGTGATCCGCGACCGCTTTCCGTGCCCCAAGAGCGTGCTGCGGGAGGACGTACTGGCGAAATACCGGCTGGTCTTCCGCCACGACCGCGCCGGCAGGCTCGTCGATGCGCAGGAATTCCGTCGCCTGCGTTTCCCGAAAGCGCTATTCGCCCAGGAACTCCTCGAGGAGCTCCTGACGCAGACCTCGCTCACCGTGCGCGAGGCCGGTGAGCACCTCGTCTTCGACCACATGTACATCGAGCGGCGCATGACCCCGCTCAACCTCTACCTGCGCTCCGCTTCACCGGCCGCCGCCGAGCAGGTGGCTCTCGACTACGGCCAGTGCATCCGCGATCTCGCCCATACCAACATCTTTCCGGGCGATCTGCTGCTGAAGAATTTCGGCGTGACCCGCCACGGACGGGTGATCTTCTACGACTACGACGAGCTCTGTCTGGTGACCGACTGCCATTTCCGCGACCTGCCGCAACCCGGGAACATGGAGGATGAGATGCGCGGCGAGCCGTGGTTCTACGTCGGCGAGAGCGATGTCTTCCCGGAGACCTTCGTCAACTTCATCGCCTTCGATGCGCCGCAGCGCGCGGCGCTCCTGCGCACGCACGGCGAGATCTTCACGGCCCGATTCTGGCGGCAGGTGCAGCGCCGGCTCACCGAGGGCGAGGTGCTGGAGGTCCTGCCCTACCACCCGCACCGCGTACGGGTCGCGAGCAGCGCCTGAAAAGGCGCTAAAATACTTCTATTGGCGCAAAGCGCGGCATCCTGCCGCTTTGCGCGAGCGCGGCGCACTTACCCATTCGACCTCGCGGCCCCGGGTGCGGCCCGGGGCCGCTCAATCATCGCTTTCGGGCTTCGCCAGACCAAAACGTCATGAACCGCCTGCTCGTAGTTCTTGGGACAGTTCTCATCGTCCTCGGCCTCCTCTGGCCATGGGTGCGCCGACTGCCGCTCTTCCGGCTGCCGGGCGACATCGTCATCGACCGGCCGCATTTCAAGTTCTTCTTCCCGATCACGACGATGCTGCTCGTCAGCCTCGTGCTCTCGGTGCTGGCCTGGATCTTCAGGCGTTGAGCGCCTGAGTCACGTCCGCGAGCAGGTCGTCGATGTCCTCGAGCCCGATCGAGAGGCGCACCGTTCCTTCCGTCACCGCAGAGAGGGCCTGCTGATCGGCCGTCAGGTCGCGCCCGCCCATCATCTGCGCCGTGACCACCAGCGACTCGGTGGAGCCGAGGCTTGCGGCCATGGCGAAGAACTCGAGCGCGTCGGCGAACTTCCGGCTCGCCTCGAGTCCACCCTTGAGGTCGAAGCTCACAATGGTGCCAAAGTCCTTCATCTGCGCGCGCGCCAACGCGTGCTGCGGATGTGACGCCAATCCCGGGTAGTGCACTCGCGCGACCGCCGGATGCGACGCAAGGAGCTCCGCGACACGTTGCGCGCTCGCCGACTGCGCCTCGTACCGGACGAAATAGGTCTTCAGGCCCCTTAGAATGAGGTAGGCCGCATGCGGATCGAGCGTCCCGCCGAGCATGCCGAAGTCCGTCCGCAGCGAGCGGATGAGCTCGCCTCGCCCTATCACCGCACCCCCCATCACGTCGCCGGCTCCGGAAGCGTACTTGGTCAGGCTGTGGACGAACACGTCGACCTCGTACTCACCGTGCTGGTGCAGCCCCGCAAAGGTGTTGTCCATCACCACGAGAGCGCCTGCGCCCTTGGCGAGCCGGGTGATCGCCGCGATGTCCGCGATCTTGGTCACCGGGTTGGTCGGGCTCTCGAACCACACGAGCCGGGTCGGATGCGCTGCCAGGGCGCGCTCGATTCCCGGAAGGTCCTCGATCGACAGCATGGTATGGGTCACGCCGAAGCGACCGAGGAGGCGGCGGATGAGATAGCGCGTCGGATTATAGGTCTCGATGAAACAGAGGATGTGATCGCCCTGCTTGGTCAGCGCGAGCAGCGCTTGCGCCACGGCACCGACACCGGAAGCCGCCACCAGACACTCCTCGCGTCCCTGCAGCTCCGCGAGCAGCAGCTCGAGCTGGCGCGTGGTGGGATTCGAGGCACGCGAATAGAAGAATCCGGGCCGCTCGCCGCGCAGATAGCGCTCGGTCTCCTCCAGGGACTCGAATTCGAACTTGACGCTCTGATAGATCGGGGCCACCACTGCATGGTTGTCGGCGGCGAGCTCTACCGGTGGCGGATGATTGACTCGGGTTGGTTTTTTCATGTCCTCATGCTCCTGCTCGACTCAAGCGCGCCGCGAGATCCGCCAGGCGCGCCGCCGCCTCAGACAGCGTGTCGTCCCGCTTCGCGATACAGAGTCGCACGACCGGAAGCTTCGGCGGCTGCGCATAGAAGGGTGAGAGTGGAATGGTGGCCACCCGCGCCTCGGTCAGAGCGCGCTCCGCGAACTGCAGGTCACCGGGCGGCATGAGCCCGCCGAAATCGAGCAGCTGAAAATAAGTGCCCTGCGCCGGCGGCAGCCCGAACCCGGATCCGGCGAGCGCGCCGCGCAGGCGATCGCGCTTCGCTTGGAAAAAGGCCGACAGCTCCCGCCCCGTCTGCGGCCGCTCGGTCAGATAGGCGGCCACGGCGTGCTGCAGCGGGTTCGCGATGCTGAACGTGTTGAATTGATGGACCTTGCGCAGCTCGCTCGTGAGGGCCGGCGCCGCCACGCAGTAGCCGACGCGCAGCCCCGTGGCATGCAGCGTCTTGCCGAAGGAGTAGACCGCGAAGCTCCTCGATCGCAGCTCGGGATGCGACAGTACCGAGGCATGCGCCCGGCCGTCGAAGACCACGTGCTCGTAGACTTCGTCCGCGAGGACGGCAATATCTCGACCCCGGATGGTTGCCGCCAGCTCATCGAGGTCCGCCGGCGTTGCGGCCGTGCAGGCGGGGTTGTGCGGAGTGTTGAACAGGATCAGGCGGGTCCGGGAATTGACTGCACTGCGCACCCGGTCCCAGTCGTAACGGAAGTCCGGGGGCATGAGCGGCAGCCGAATGCACCGTCCGCCCGCCAGGCGCACGGCCGGCTCATACGAGTCGTAGGCCGGATCGAAGGCAATCGCTTCATCGCCCTGCCCCACAACCGCCTGCACGGCGGAGTAGATCGCCTCGGTAGCGCCGAGGGTGACGGTGATCTCCGATTGTGGATCGAACTCGCCTCCGTAGCTCATCGCGACCTTGCGCGCGATGCGCTCGCGCAGCTCCGGCACACCCTCCATCGGGGCGTACTGGTTGTGACCCTGGCGCATCGCCTCGGCGGTGAGCTCCGCGAGCCGGGGATCGATGTCATAGTCCGGAAAGCCCTGGCCGAGATTGAGCGCGCCGAGCTCGCGCGCCCGCCGCGACATGATCGTGAAGATCGTGGTCCCGATGTCGGGCAGCTTGCTGCGGCTGGGTGTTGGCATGGGAGCTGCTGCGGTGCCGCTAGCCAGCGCTCGCGTAGGCTTCCGCTGCAGCGAGCGCCGCTCCGAGAACACCCGCCTGATTGCCGAAGTGCGCCGGACGGACCTCGGCCTCGCAGTGCAGGAGCGGCGCAAAATCGGCGAAGCGCTCGCTGATCGCGCCGCCCAGGATGAAGAGGTCGGGCCACAGGAGCGCCTGCATCCGGTCGAGATAGACGTTGACCCGGTCCATCCAGGCTCGCCAGTCGAGATTGAGTGCAGCCTTGACGTGCGCCGAGGCATACTTCTCGGCATCCCCGCCGTTCAACTCCATGTGCCCGAGCTCGGTGTTGGGGAAGAGCCTGCCCTCGACGAAGAGCGCAGAGCCGATGCCGGTGCCGAAGGTCAGCATCACGACCGCTCCGCCTATCCCCCGGCCGGCTCCGAGACGCATCTCCGCCAGGCCCGCCGCATCCGCGTCATTGAGGAAGAGCGCATCCCGGTTGAGCGTGCGGCGGATGAGCGCCGCGCCGTCTGCCCCGATCCAGGCGTGATCGATGTTGGCCGCCGTGCGCGCCCGGCCGCTCTTGACCACCGCAGGGAAGGCGAGCCCCACGGGGCCGGCCGCCGCCGGCAGCTTCGCGGCGAGCCCGGCGATCGTCGGCATCATGGCCTCGGGCGTCGAAGGCTGGGGCGTCGGCGCAGAAATCAGCTCCCCCACGAGGCATCCGGCCTCGATGTCGACTACACCGGCCTTGATGAAGGACCCGCCAACGTCGATGCCCAACAATCTGCGTGTCATATGCTCTTTCCGATCAAAGGTTGGCGGCAGCAGCGAGCTGCGCATCGCGCTCGCGTCGCCTCTGCCGATGACGCATCCACAACGTGGCGACCACCACTCCGCTCGCCACCACCGCGACCATCAGGGTGGCGAGCGCATTCACATCCGGGCTCACGCCGAGCCGCACCTTGGAGAAGATCACCATCGGCAGCGTGCTCGAGCCCGGCCCGGCGACGAACTGCGAGATGACCAGATCATCCCACGAGAGAGTGAAGGCCAGGAGCCACCCGGCCAGCACCGCCGGCAGAATGAGCGGCAGCGTGATGCGCCAGAACACCTTTGCCGGGCGGGCACCCAGATCCTGCGCCGCCTCCTCGAGCGACTGGTCGAATCCGGTCAGGCGCGACTGTATCACCACCGTGACGTACGCCATGCAAAAGGAAATATGAGCCAGCGTAATCGTGAGCGCGCCCATGCCCCGTGGCCAACCGATCGCTTGCTCCAGGGCGACGAAGAGGAGCAGCAGCGAGAGCCCACTGATCACCTCCGGCATGACGATAGGCGCCGTCGTCATGCCGATGAGGAGTGAGCGCCCGCGGAAGGCGCCGTATCGGGCGAGCGCCGTTCCGGCAAGGGTGCCGAGGACGGTGGCCACGGTCGCAGCGCAGACCGCCACCCGCACGGACAGCCAGGCGGCACCCAGGACCTCACCGTCCGAAAAGAGCGCCCCGTACCATTTGAGAGTCGGCGAGTGAGCCGCGTCCCAGACGGTGACCAGGCGGCTGTTGTTGAAGGAATAGACGATCATCGACAGGATGGGCACGTAGAGAAACACGAGCCCCAGCACGAGCGCCGTGCGCGAGAACACGCCCTTCGACTTCATGTCCTTGCCTCCGCCTCGCCCGTCATGATTCGCTCCCGGCGAATCGTTCCTTTCGCTCGAGCCGCTGCAGCAGCACGATGGGCACGACGAGGAGCAGCAGGATGAGGATCGCAACCCCGCTCGCCACCGGCCAGTCGCGGTTGTCGAAGAACTCATCCGAGAGCATGCGACCGATCATGATCTGATCGGTGCGGCCGAGCAGCGTCGGAATCACGTACTCGCCGACCACAGGGATGAAGACGAGCAGCGAGCCGGCAGCAATGCCGGGCAGCGACTGCGGCAAGGTCACGCGCAGGAAGGATGTCAGCGGCCGCGCCCCGAGGTCTGCCGCAGCCTCGAGCAGTGCCGGATCGTGCTTCTCCAGGTTGGCGTACAGCGGCAGGATCATGAACGGAAGGTAGGAGTAGACGATGCCGACGTAGAGTGAGAAGTCCGTCTGCAGCAGAGTGATGGGATGGTGGATGAGGCCCATGCCGAGCAGCACATTGTTGATGAGGCCGTCGTTCTGCAGGAGCCCGATCCACGCGTAGACACGAAGCAGGAAGGACGTCCAGAACGGCAACACGATGAGCATCAGCAGAAAGGTTCGCCATGCCTCGCCGGCACGTGCGATCGCGTAGGCCATCGGGTAGCCGATCAGAAGACAGATGGCGGTCGAGACCGCCGCCACCATGATGGAGTAGAGGTAGGAGCGCAGGTAGAGCGGGTTGGTGAAGAGGTAGGCATAGCTCGCGAGATGAATCCTCGGAACCGGCAGCCCGTGCAGCCAGGTGAAGAGCGGCGCGTACGGCGGAATCGCCAGCCGCGCCTCCGAGAAGGAGATCTTGAGGACGATGAGAAACGGAATGAGGAAGAACACGGCGAGCCACAGGGCCGGAATGCCCGCCACGAGCCGCCGCCCTGCATGTCTCTCGGGCTGCTGCATGGGTCAGCGTGTCAGGACGACAGGGCTCGCTGCATCCCAGGACAGCGTCACCACGGCGTGCTTGAGATCTCGATGCGCTGCGAGACCGGCCCGATTGGAGAGGGTCACCCGCAGCACCTTGCCGGTGTCGATCTCGACCAGACAGATCGACACATTGCCCATGTAGGCGACCTCGCGAACCTTGCCACGCACACAGTTCGCCGCCGGACCCGGTGGCGCCCCTTCTGCGAGAAGGATCTTCTCCGGCCGGACCGCCGCCCAGACGGTATCGCCCACGCTGCACTCGAGGCGGCGCTCAGCCCGGACGGTGCAGCCCAAGGGCTCGCAGCGGATGGTCAGATCATCGGCGCCGAGACCCACCACTTCGCCTTCCAGCAGATTCACCGAGCCGATGAAGTCGGCAACGAACCGGTTGACGGGTGACTCGTAGATCTCCGCCGGCGTCCCGACCTGCACGATCCGCCCACGATCCATGACGCCCATGCGGGTCGCGAGCGTCATCGCCTCCTCCTGGTCGTGTGTCACCACGATGAAGGTGACGCCGAGCCGCTGCTGGATGTTGAGGAGCTCGAACTGCGTGCGCTCGCGCAGCTTGCGGTCGAGCGCCGCGAGCGGCTCATCGAGAAGGAGCAGCTTTGGCCGCTTCGCGAGCGCGCGCGCGAGCGCCACCCGCTGGCGCTGGCCCCCGGACAGCTGGTGCGGCTTGCGGGCCGCGTAGGGACTCATCTCGACGATCGCCAGGATTTCGCCCATGCGCCGGCGGATCTCGCCGGGCCGGAGCTGCTCCTGCTCGAGCCCGAAGGCGACGTTCTTCTCCACGCTCATGTGCGGGAAGAGCGCATACGACTGGAACATCATGTTGACGGGCCGCTCGTAGGGCGGCACTGCGCTCATGTCCTCGCCATCGATGTAGATGCGTCCGCCGCTGGGCGGCTCGAAGCCCGCCAGCATTCGCAGCAGCGTAGTCTTGCCGGAGCCCGAGCCGCCGAGGAGGCAAAAGATCTCTCCTCGCCGGATCTCGAGCGAGACCGCATCGACGGCGCAGAACTCGCCGAATCTCTTGCTCACGGCCTCGAGGCGAACATAGGCGGCCGCCGGATCGGGCGGCATCGACGGTTGGGCGTTCATCAGCTGGCTCTGGTGTCGCTCAGCTTCCCGTTTTGAATTGCGTCCAGGCACGAGTCAGCAGGCGCATGAACTGCATGGACTTCGCGCGCTCCGGGACCAGGGTGTGCATCACGGCAGGCGGCGGGTAGATGCCCGGGTCGTCCCGCACGGACTTCTCCAGGTACGCCTGGGACGCGAGATCGCCATTGGCATACTTGACGAGGTTGGAGTTGCGCGCGGCAACGTGCGGATCGAGGAGATAGTTGATGAAGAGGTTGGCATTGCGCGGATGCGGCGCATTGGCCGCAATCGCGAGCACGTCGAAGTTCTCGACCGCACCCTCTTTTGGAATGGAGTAGGCAACGCTGTAGGTCCGTCCGGCCTGCTGCGCCCGTACGGATGCCTGCTTCACGTCTCCCGACCACCCGAGCGCGAGGCAGATCTCCCCGTTGGCGAGGTCATCGATGTAGCGCGAGGAATTGACGTAGCGCACGTAGGGCCGGATGGCCATGAGCACTTTCATGGCGGCGGTGAGGTCGGCAGGCGACTCGCTGTTCGGGTCCTTGCCGAGGTAGAGAAGCGCCGTACCGATGACCTCCGTCGGCTCATCGAGCACCGTCACCCCGCAATCCTTCAGCTTCGCGACGACAGCCGGATCGTAGAGGAGGCGCCAACTGTCGAGCGGCGCATCGGCGATGTGGGCCTGGAGCGCCTGTACGTTGTAACCGAGGCCCGAGGTGATCCACATGTAGTCGGCGGCGTATTGGTTGCCGGGATCGTATTGGGCGACACTGCGCTCGAGCGCCGGGTCGAGGTACTTGAGGTTGGGCAGCTGGGTCGCATCGAGCTTCTCGAGCGCCCCGGCACGGATCTCGAGCTCGAGGAAGGGAGCCGATGGCACCACCACGTCGAAGCCGGTGTTGCCGGTGAGGAGCTTCGTCTCCAGCACCTCGTTCTTGTCGTAGACGTCGTAGTTGACCTTGATGCCGTACTGCTTCTCGAAGTCCTTCAGCACCTGTGGGTCGATGTAATCCGACCAGTTGTAGACATTGACGACTCTGGCGTCCGACTGCGCTCCGCCGGAGCAGGCAGCGAGGAGCGCTGCCAGGCCGGCGGCCAACCCCGCGGCCGCCCACAGTCTCATCGTCCGCAAGCCTCGCATCATCAGACGTTCAGCAACAGGTGCTCCCGTTCCCAGGAGCTGATCACCTGCAGGAAGACCTCGTACTCGGCCTCCTTGACGATGGTGAAAGCCGACACGAACGGCTCGCCGAGCAGCTTCACCAGCGGCTCGCTCTGGCGCAGCTCCCGCAGCGCCTCATCGAGAGAGCGCGGCAGGCCGAAAGGCAGCTCGTGCGCGCTGCCGGTGATCGGATCCGAGGGCTGCAGTCCCTCGATCATTCCCAGATAACCACAAGCGAGAGACGCTGCGATGGCAATGTATGGGTTGGCGTCGGCGCCCCCTACGCGATTCTCGACGCGGCGGTCCTGTGCGTCCGACATCGGTACCCGCAGTCCGGCCGTGCGGTTGTCATAGCCCCAATGCACGTTGATCGGTGCCGAGAGATACCGGGTGAGGCGGCGATAGGAATTGACGTTGGCGCAGAAGAGCGCCATGGCTGCGGGCAGATATTTCTGCAACCCGCCGATGTGCGCGAAGAAGAGCTGCGAGGGCGTCCCGTCCGGGTTGCTGAAGATGTTACGCCGTGTCTTGACGTCCAACACGCTCTGATGGATGTGCATGGCGCTGCCGGGCTCCTTCGCGTGCGGCTTGGCCATGAAGGTGGCGTATATCTTGTGACGCAGCGCCGCCTCGCGCGCGGTGCGCTTGAAGAGAAACGCCTGATCGGCGAGATCGAGGGGCGGCCCGTGGATCAGATTGATCTCCATCTGCGCCGGCCCATCCTCGTGGATCAGGGTGTCGATCTCGATCTCCTGGTCCTCGCAGAACTGGTAGATGTCATCGAAGAGCGGATCGAACTCGTTGACCGCGGCGATGCTGTAGGACTGGCGGCCGGGCTCCGCCCGCCCGGAGCGGCCCACCGGCGGCCGCAGCGGATAGTCGGCGTCCTTGTTCTGCTCGACCAGATAGAACTCGAGCTCCGGCGCCACCACCGGCTCCCAGCCGCGCTGCGCGTAGAGCTCGAGGATGTTGCGCAGTACATGCCGCGGCGCCATGGTCACCCGGCGGCCGTCGGAATAGAAGCAGTCGTGGATGACCTGCGCGGTGGGCTCGGCCGCCCAGGGCACGCGCCGCACGGTCTTCGGATCGGCCTTGAGGACGATATCGATCTCCGCCGGGCTCATGGCGGCTCCGGTCTCCGGCGGATAATCGCCCGTGACCGTCTGCAGGAAGACGCTCTCCGGCAGGCGCATGCCGCCATCCTCGGCAAACTTCTCCGCGGGCATGATCTTGCCGCGGGCG